>DVJE01000027.1 GCA_018716975.1 Candidatus Gallacutalibacter stercoravium
GCCGCAGCCGGAGAAGGCGGCGCACCCTGCCACCAGGCAAACGCAGGTAAGCAGGCTAATGAAGCGTTTGAACCTCCTTATCATAGAACGCACCCCCCTGATATTACACAGTTCTATTTTCGAACGAATGGAAATGCTGTTCCATGGTGACTGGTAATCCCGTTAGAATCGCGGTAATTAATATTATATCCCGTTGCAATGTATTGGATAGGAGCCAGCGCTTCGCACGCGAACACATACCCTGAGGACGCCGTATACATATTGCCGCTGGTATAATACGTATTGCTAACGGGGGAAAGATAGGTGTTTTCTTAAAAAGCTTGGCTTTTCTGGATGATGCTTAACCATCCAGAAAACGGTTTAAACCACTGGGTTCACCTTCTTTCGCTTGATGTTACCACAAGTATATCAAAATTGTGTCATGTTGTAAATAGTATTCACAAAAAACACAGGCATTTTTCATAAAAATATTGCACAATCATTTTAATTTATTTTTGTAACCCATCTATCATGAGCTGATAGAATATTACCCGCAAAAACACAAAAGCAAAAGGAGCTGCCCAAACAGCTCCTTTTGCTTTGATAGCCCCCCCATGGGATGGGGGAATATTTTTTCTGTAGTAAGGCCGTTTTTAAAACGCCAAACGCTGCTCAATGTAGGCAACCAATTGATCGATAGCAACGCGCTCTTGCTGCATGGTGTCGCGATCCCGCACGGTTACGCAGCCGTCGTTTTCGCTGTCAAAGTCGTAGGTGATGCAAAATGGCGTGCCGATTTCATCTTGCCGGCGGTAACGCTTACCGATAGAGCCGGTATCGTCGTATTCCACCATAAAGTGCTTGGCCAGCTGGGTAAAGATCTCTTCGGCCTTATCGCCCAATTTTTTAGAAAGGGGCAACACCGCGGCCTTATAGGGCGCCAGGGCCGGATGCAGGTGCAGCACCACACGGGTGTCGTTCTCACCCACGGTTTCTTCGTCGTAGGCGTCGCACAAAAAGGCCAGGGCCACGCGGTCGGCGCCCAACGAGGGCTCCACCACATAGGGGATGTAGCGGCGGTTTTCCGCCTGATCAAAGTATTCCAGGCTCTTGCCCGAGTGCTCTTGATGCCGGCCCAGGTCGTAATCGGTGCGGTCGGCAATGCCCCACAGCTCGCCCCAGCCAAAGGGGAAGAGGAATTCGATATCGGTGGTGGCTTTGGAGTAGAAAGAAAGTTCCTCTGGGCTATGATCCCGCAAGCGGATATTTTCTTTGCGCATGCCCAGGCTCAGCAGCCAGTTTTCGCAAAAGTCTTTCCAATAATGGAACCATTCCAAATCGGTGTCGGGCTTGCAGAAAAACTCCAGCTCCATCTGTTCAAATTCCCTGGTGCGGAAGGTAAAGTTACCGGGGGTGATCTCATTGCGGAAGGATTTGCCTATCTGCGCCACGCCGAAGGGCAGCTTGCGCCGGGTGGTGCGCTGCACGTTGGCAAAGTTAACAAAAATGCCCTGTGCGGTTTCGGGGCGCAGGTAAAGCTCGTTTTTCGCGTCTTCGGTAACGCCTTGAAAGGTTTTAAACATCAGGTTAAATTTGCGGATGGGGGTAAAGTTTTTGCTGCCGCACACCGGGCAGGTGATGCCGTTTTCCTCGATGAAAGACATCATCTTTTCGTCGCTCCAACCGTCGGCAGGCTCGCCGGTAAAGTCCTCAATCAGCTTGTCGGCGCGGTGGCGGGCTTTGCAGTCGCGGCAATCCATCAGCGGATCAGAAAAGCCGCCCACATGGCCGGAGGCTACCCAAACCTCGGGGTTCATCAAAATGGCGCTATCCAGCCCTACGTTGTACTTGCTCTCTTGCACAAACTTTTTGAGCCACGCCTTTTTTACGTTGTTTTTAAACTCCACGCCCAAGGGGCCGTAGTCCCAAGTGTTGGAAAGCCCCCCGTATATTTCAGAGCCGGCGTAAACGTATCCGCGGTTTTTGCACAGGGCAACAATTTGTTCCATGGTTTTGTCTTTGTTTTCCATCATGGTATGTTCCTCCCAATCTCATATGCGATCTATAGTAAAGCACCCGGCTGCGCTTGTCAATGCTGTTCGTGCGGAGGCTGCGCGCTTTCTTTTTTTGTAAAGATAACCAGCTTGCTGAGCACATAGTTGATGATAACCACCAGCACGTTCATCAGCAGTTTGGAGAGATCGGCGTTCCACATAAGCAGATTGACCAGCAGCAGCATGCCCCCCATATCCACCAGCTGTGAGAACACGCGCGCGCCGAAAAAGGTGAGAATTTCATGGGTCATCACCCGCTTATCGGTGCTTTTGCTCTCAAATACAAACAGCTTATTGGTTACAAAGGCGAATACAACGGCCACCAGCCAGGCAATGCAGCTGGCGCACACCGTCAGCCATTGGGGCGTGGCGACGGGCAAGAACCGGTAACATAAAGAAAAAGTAACCAGGTTGATGGCCGTGGTTAATACGCCAAAGACCAGATAAAGGATCATCTCTTTGGTGAGCAGCTTTTTGATGAGCTTTTTTATTTTTTGCATAAATGCGCTCCTTTTTGCGCTTTACGCGGTTATGGGTTAAAAACCGCCGCGCCTTGGTTCCAGTTTACCACAGCACACCCTATTTACGCAAGGCGGCAGGGAGGTCTGATAAAGAAATTCCTATAGCTGGGCCTTTTTGAAATAAAACGCTAAAAAATTGCTTGCAAAGGCCGCTTGTCTTGTTTACATCCACAAGCCTGCATGATAGAATGAAAGCGCTTTGCAGCTGTCTGCACAGCGGGCGGCGCTTGACACGAACGTTTGAAATAGGAAGGGGTTATGTAAAATGGATCAAAGGGTTATGGAATGCCTGCAAGGCCGCCAGGGCAGCTATATCTTGCCGTTTTTTTGGCAGCACGGAGAAGAACACGAGGTGCTGCTGCAAGAGTTGGAGGCCATCGCCAAAAGCAATGTGCGAGAGTTTTGCGTAGAAAGCCGGGTGCACGAGCGCTTTTGCCAAGACGCCTGGTGGGAAGATTTCGGTTTTTTGCTGCGCGAGGCTCAAAAGCGGGATATGAAAGTATGGTTGCTGGATGACAAGCGCTTTCCCACCGGTTACGCCAACGGCCTGACGGCCCAGTACCCCGCTTTGCGCCGGAGGGGCATCCGAGAGGAGCATGTGGATGTGGCGGGCCCCATGCGCCAGGCGGCGGTTATCGTTTCGGGCCGTTACCGCCCGGAGAAGGAGCAGTTGCTTAGCGTGTGCGCCTACCGCCGCAGCGCCCAAGGGGATGACGGCCTAGAGGGCGAAGGCGTGGATCTCACCGGCTGCGTGCACGACGGGTTGCTCTACTGGGATATTCCCGAGGGGATGTGGCGGATCTTTTTTATCATAGACACCGGCGTGGTACCCCAGGTGTGGGAAAATTATATCGATATGCTCAATCCCGATTCCTGTGCGCTGATGATAAAAGCGGTATACCAGCCCCATTACGATCATTTTTCAGCATATTTCGGCAATACCTTTCAAGGCTTTTTCTCTGACGAGCCCTGTTTTGCCAACCACGAGGGCCATTACTATGCCAAGGTAGGCACGCCGGGGCTTACCTTTCCTTGGCGGGGGGAGCTCATGCCTCGGTTGGCCGGGCAGATGGGAATCAGCGCAGGGCAATTGCAAACCCTGTTGCCTGCGCTGTGGTTCGATTGCGGCGGGCAAACCTCTTATTTGCGTCAGTGCTATATGGATACCATTACAAAGCTTTACAGCGAAAACTTTGGCTGGATGCTGGGGAATTGGTGCCGGGATCACGGGGTGCAATACATTGGGCATGTGATTGAAGATATGAACGCCCATATGCGCACAGGCTACGGGGCGGGGCATTATTTTCGCGCCTTGGATGGGCAAGACATGGCCGGTATGGATGTGGTGCTCAACCAGTTGGTGCCCGGTATGGACGCAGCGCCCCACACTGCCTGCATCGCCGGCGGCAAGGCGGATCCTGCGTTTTTTACCTATACCTTGGCAAAAATGGCGGCCTCTCACAGCCACTTGCAGCCGCTGAAAAAGGGCCGGGCCATGTGCGAAATATTCGGCGCTTTTGGTTGGGCGGAGGGGCTGCCCATGATGAAACGTATGGCTGACCATATGCTGGCCAGCGGCATCAACCATTTTGTGCCCCATGCCTTTAACCCCCGCGTGCCCGACGAGGACTGCCCGCCGTACTTTTACCACCGGGGGCTAAACCCGCAATATCCCTTGTTCGGCAGGCTGATGCTTTACATGCAGCGGGTGAGCCATGTGATGAGCGGCGGGATACATAGGGCCAGCGTAGCGGTGCTGTATAACGCCCAGGCGGAATGGGCCGGGGGCGAATACATGCTGTTTCAAAAGCCGTGCAAAGAGCTCAGCCGCGGCCTTATCGATTTTGATATCGTGCACGAGGATCTGCTGGAACGCGAAGACATAGCGGTGCATGGCGGCTGGTTGCAGGTGGGAGAAGAACGTTTCGGCGCCATAATTGTGCCCTACAGCCAATATTTGCCTTACGGTGTGCTAAAGCGTCTTGCCCACTTAGCGCAGCAGGGGGCGCGGGTTTGGTTTGTGGAGGGCTTATGCGATCGGGCCAGCGAGGGGCAAAGTATTGATGCGTTCAACAGCGCTTTTCAGGTGGTTCCTCTGGACGAACTGGTTGGTTGCCTGCGCCGGGAGGGGATATTTGAAATAGAAGCGCAAACGCCCTGCCCGGATCTGCGGTTTTATCATGTCCATCGGGGAGAAAGCGATCTTTATTTCTTTTATAACCAAAGTAATGCCCGCGCCGTTCACACGCAGTTGAAATTGCCCAACAGCGGTGATTTTGTTTGGTACGACGCATTTGATAACACGCTTTCCGCCGCCAGCGCGCCACAAGGGCGGCTGACCCTCGGCTTGGCGCCGGGCAACGCCTGTGTGGCTGTCTTTTCAGATGAAGTTCCAGCCGAGCTGCTGCATCCATTGCCGGCATGGATGACCCCCGCCGCGCCGGATGACGTTGTTGGCGTGCTAAGCGACGCCCGCTATGTTATTTCGTTGCGCCCGGCTGGCGCGGCGGATTTTGCCCCCTATCAAGAGGAGGCCGCCCTGTTTAACCTGGCTTCACCTCAAGGAGATCCCCGTTTTTGCGGCGATATCCGCTATGAAATGACCTGGCAACTTCCAGAGCAGATCCCGGCGGGACGTCGGCTACTGTTGGATTTAGGCTGCGTGGGGGAAACCGCTCAGGTGTTTTTAAACGGCGTGGATTGCGGTGTGCGGATTCAGGCGCCATACTGCTTTGACATTAGCCGGGCAGTACAAGTTGGTGAAAACCGTTTGACTGTGCAGGTAACCAACAACCGCGGCTATTTGGAGCGGGACATGTTTTCGCGCTTTTTGCCGCTTGCTCCCGTTGGCCTGTTGGGCCCGGTGACGCTGCGAGAAACAATGTGACGGTTGTGGTATCGCCCGCACACTGGGGCAACTTTTTAAAATCAATAACAATCAATGACAACAAGTAGGGAGGCTATCACCATGAAACAATACGACGTGGCGGCCTACATCTGGCCCGCCTACACCGGCGACGAGCCGCGCACCCGGATGTTTTGGCCCGAGGGTATGGGGGAATGGCAGTCGGTAAAAAATTCGGTGGCCAAGTTCCCGGGGCACAGCTGGCCCCGCAAGCCGTTGTGGGGTTATGTCAACGAGGCGGATCCCTATGTGATGGAGATGGAGATAAACGCCGCAGCCGATCATGGGGTGAATGTGTTTATTTACGACTGGTACTGGTTTGACCGCCGTCCTTTTTTGGAACAATGCCTGAACAACGGTTATTTAAAAGCTAAAAACAACCATCGCGTCAAATTCTATTTGATGTGGGCCAATCACGACGTTAACAACACCTGGGATATTCGCCTGTCGCACGATCAGGATAACCTCATTTGGGGCGGGGCGGTGGATAGGGCAGAGTTTGAAAAGATTTGCCTGCGGCTCATCCGGCAGTATTTTCATCATCCCTCCTACTACACCATAGACGGTAAGCCGGTCTTTATGATTTATGATACCGATAACCTGATAAACGGATTGGGCGGCGTGGAAAATGCCCGCCGTGCCCTAGATTGGTTCCGTGAGCAGTGCGTAAAAAGCGGGCTGCCGGGGCTACATTTGCAGATGACTTTGTGGGGGGAGCGCAGCTACAATTTAAGCGGCGTGGACGGCGGCGAAAAGCGCTACGGCTCCACCGCCCAAGTGATAAACGAACTGGGGTACGACAGCATGAGCCACTATCAATTTGCCCATTTTGTCAATATCGATAGGGAGTATGCTGAAATGATGCAGGATGTGCAAAAAGAGTGGGCGCGCATTGATAGTGCCTATTCCATACCCTTTTTCCCCCATGTGTCGGTGGGATGGGATAACAACCCTCGTTTTGTAGATTTTCGCCCCGGCGTTGTGCGGGGCAATACCCCCGAAGCTTTTGAGGCGGCACTGCGCAGCGCTAAGGACTACGCGGATAGCCACAACCGCCGGCTCATCACCATCAACAGTTGGAACGAATGGACTGAAACCAGTTATCTGCAGCCTGATGATTTATACGGTTACGGCTATTTGCAGGCTATTCAACGAGTGTTTGGCCGTGGGGAGTAACGATAACGGTTTACCGGCTTTTCGGCTTTCTTGGTTTTGTACATCGTATGCGGATATAAACTTTGCACAGAGCCCCGCAAGATATAACATCTTGCGGGGCTCTGCTGACAATACGTTTTATATTTCATATAAGGATATGTTGTTTTTGCCTTGCTTTTTGGCCAGGTACAACGCTTCATCCGCCTTGTTCCAAACCGTATCGTAGCAATCCCCATCTTGGGGACACTGGGCAGCGCCGATGCTGACCGTGATGGGGGAGGGAAACGACAGGGGCTTTTGCTGCTCTTGCCAATCGGCCAGAAAGGCATTCAATCGCTTACGGGCTTGTGCTCCCTGCTGCGCACCGGACAGATAAACGACAAACTCATCGCCCCCTACCCGCCCCACAGTATCCTGTGGAAAGGAAGTTTTTAAACACTGAGAAAACAAGATCAACACCTTATCCCCAAAGGGATGGCCGTAGTTGTCATTGATGCTTTTAAAATCGTCGATATCCAGCATCAAAAGCAACCCCTGCGGTTGCGTGCGCATATACCGGTTGATAGTCTCTCTGAGATACAGGCGGTTGAGCAGCCCGGTCATAGAGTCGTGGCGCAGGTGATAGATGATTTGTTGGCCGCTTTGCTCCAACATACGATGGGGGAAGAATTCATCCTGCGCCTGGTTGGGATCCGGCACGGACTGATGAACGTGCACAATTTTCCACCCATCTGTTCTTTTGCGCACAACCATAGTAAACCGAGAACGCATATCATATAATATACCGCTCTCCGAGTCCTCTCGCACCGTCATTTCTCCAAAAACAAACGCCAAATCGTCGGATAAACGCGTGGTTTGGCACCATTGATCTTTAATGAGAAACCGGCCGTTCCACTCAGTGCTTTCACGGCGCATTGCGTCGGCCAGCTGCTCTAAGTTACGGCTGATTTCATGCCCGCCGGTGCCGATGACGCTGATGTCGCTATCCACCACCTGCTGAAAAATATCGTAACGCCGTTCAACCAAATATTGCTGCCAAATATACCGGCAAAACGCTTCCGGCGTTATACCAGCGGTGATACCGGCGATAGTATCCTCATGCTTTTTCTCTTCCATTCCGTTATGGAATCCCTCCTTTATTATCTTTTCGGGATAAAGAAAACAAAAAATGCCGCACGTCCCCGTTGTAATACCGCGCTGTAAATTCTTTCTCTTTCGTCATACCAATGGCCTGTGCCACCCGGATAGAAGGGATATTGTCCGTTTTAATGATGGAACATACCTTTTGCGCGCCCAACTGGGTAAAGGCGTGGCGTACGCAGGCCGCAGCCGCCTTTTGCGCATAACCCATATGCCAAAATCTTCGCTTTAAAAGATAGCCTATTTCCAATACCTGCTCGCCTTCGCAAGGCTGCCAGGTTAGACCAGCCTGCCCCACCATCTGGCCGGTGCGCTTATCTATTAGCGCCCACAGGCCAAAACCATAGGCAGCGTACCGCGCCTGTTGGCGCCTTAGCCAAGCCTGCACGTCCGCATCGGTAAAATGGTGCTCATAAGCATACATCACTTGGGGATCCTGCAATATTTCAGCCAAGTCGGCAAAATCCCGCTGTTCCAGCTGCCGCATGAGCAACCGCTCTGTTTCCAATACAAACGACATCGCTGTTCCTCCAATGCGCCAACGCTTTAATGCGCCGGTATTGCATGCTGCAGCGGTTAATTTCCACACCGGCTGTGCCTTTATTGTACCGAAACCGCCAGACGAAAGCAAGCTAAACCGACAGATTGGCCGGAGTTTCCTGCATAGGGACGATATGACATCTTTCTACCAAATGGTTATATTCTCTATGCAAACAAGAACCGTTAACAAAGGCCGCGATGGGCTTTTTATAGCTTTTATGCGCAATTTGCAGGCAAATTTTAGATGATGGCTCTTGTTCTGATGCAATTCCTTCTGTCGTTTTTTGCTGCGGACTCTGTGCGCTCTTTTATTTTTGAATGCGGCGTAATGTCTCTTTAAAATAACCGAAGGAGAATATAACTGAATCACAGAAGGAGGAAAGCGCATGAAGTTTTCAAAAAAATGGTTCCAAAAGGGCTTGGCGGCAACGCTGAGCGCTGCGCTGTTGATGGGACAAGCAGCCGCGGCTATGCCTGCCAGTGCGGCCGATACGGCGCAACTGGAGCAAACACTAAAGATCGCCGTCTTGTCTGACACACATTACCTGTCGCCAGACATGATTGCGGACACAGCGGATTTTGAAGAACACCTCAACAGCGATCGCAAGATGTTTGCTCAAAGCGACGCCTTCTTAACCGCCCTGCTGGATACCGTGAAGCAGGATGACCCGGATGTGTTGTTGATCTCGGGCGACCTGACCAAGGATGGAGAGAAGGAAGGCCACGAGGAGTTGGCCGAAAAGCTGGAACAGTTGGAGCAAGAAACAGGGGTTCAGGTATATATTACCCCTGGCAACCATGACCTAAACAACTCCAACGCTATGAACTTTAACACAGCAAACGGCGAAGCGGTGCCCGCTGGGCGCACCAGCCAAGAGGACTATAAGCAAATTTACGCCGATTTGGTTTACAACGATGAAAGCGTGATTGCCACCTTTACACCAGCCGAAGGCAAGCAGGGCGGCGGCCTTTCTTATGTGGCCCGGCCCAAAGACGGTTTTACCATTATTTCGATCGACTCTGCCCGCTACAGCGCTGATAATACCGAATCCGGTACGGATGAGCATGAAACCAGCGGCAACGTGAGCCCTGAGATGGAAGCGTGGATTGTAGAACAAACGCAGGCAGCCAAGCAGCGCGGCGACACCGTAATCGGCTTGCAGCACCATGGGATGGTGCCCCATTTCAGCATGGAGCCGGACTTGCTGCCCATGTATCTGGTAAACGACTATGAGCGCTTGGCCAACGTGTATGCCGACGCGGGCATGTCGTATATCTTCACCGGCCATATGCACGCCAACGATATTGCCACCGTCACCACCGAGGCAGGCAACACCTTGTATGATATCGAAACCGGATCGGTTGTTACCTATCCCTCTCCGGCACGGTCGGTAACTCTTACCCGCACCATTGCCAACGGGACGGTTTCGGAAGATATGAATGTGAAGACCTACACCCATGTGGGCCCGGTCACCTATGTGAACCCGGTTACCCAGGAAACCGAAACCATTGAAGACATCAGCGAATACGGCAGGCAGCACGGCTTTAGCAACGATATGCTGTCCACCACCGTTAACGGATTTTTGCATTCTTATTATGAACAAATCCTAACGGATGGCGGTTCTAAAAAGGCGCTCGAAGCTCTAATCAATAGCCTTCTGGGTGACAGTCTTCCTGTTGAAAATATGACTTTGGAACAGTTGATCGACGTAGCGCTACCGATTTTGTTACCGGGTGCAGACAGTGGTGAAGAGATTTATTATGATTCGGCTGCAGGTGGCATTGCAGTAAATATGAAAGTATCTATCTTCACATTAAGCCTTCTGATCCCAAATGAAGGAATTAAGGATTCGCTGGATGCGCTCCTTACAAAATTGGATAACGAGGTACTTGCAAAGCCGGAGGTAATGGATTCTGTTATTGAAAACCTGCTCGCTTCACTAACACAGATCCAGGTATCTGAAGACGGCGAGAATGTTAAAACTCTGCTAGACTATGCAAACTATATTTATCAGAGCCATTTAGGAGGCGAAGATAGCCAAGAACAACCGGCATGGGTGCAAGAGGCAACTGCGAAGATTCAAAATGGAGAATTGTTGGGCACTGTGCTTACTACAGTAACCCAGAATATTGCCGGCGTGGTGGATCAGATTTTAGAAAACGTGTCGCTGGAAGAATTACTGGGCGCCAGCGGATGGAATAATGATCTGGATGAACTTGTGGCTATCGATGGACGTACTCCTTTAATCCAGCCAACAGAAAGTGGAAAGACAATATTCGCGGCGGCACTTGTTATACTTGGATGGACTGATGGAAATGACGACGGTATTCTAGAAATTCCGGCAGGTAGCAATCCGGAAATCGGCTACAGCGCAAAAGAGTTTTTAGATAAGCTGGGTAGCTTGAGCCAGAATTTAAACATAGATATTGTAGGCCTGTTGAATGATCTCTTGATCGGTACTCCTGAAAATCCCGGCCTGATTGATGATGAAATCAAAGCCCAGCTCAACGGTTGGCTGCTAAACCTGGTGCAATCCATGGGAACAGACAGCAACTACGCGCAGGATAATGATACTGCCATCTCCTACGAATGGAAGCTGCTCACCGATCGCACTGCGCTGGACGAAGCCATCGCCGAGGCAGAAAAGCTGGATTTGAGCAAATACACCGACGAAACCGCCAAAGCTGTTACCGACGCGCTGGCTGCGGCTAAGGCTCTGCCCCTTACCGCCACCCAGGCGGAAATGGATGCCGCCGCCCAAGCAATTACCGATGCGATTAACGCTTTGCAAGAAAAGACAGCATCCAGCGAAGAGCAGCCGGGAAGCAGCACAAGCCAACCGGAAAATCCGGCGGATCAAAATGGCCAAAACAGCCAGGGCGATAACAACCAACCCGGCGGCAGCAACAACCAAGCGGGGGATCCCACCAATACCGGTGAAAATTCCAGCCTGACCTGGATTGTGGTGCTTACACTGCTCTCTGGCGCAGCAACAGCGGCAATTGTTCTAGGAAGAAAGAAGCTGGAAAAAACCAGATAACAATTTTAATTTCAAGAGGCTATCAAGGAGATCAAAGGCGGCGCCCACGCGCTAAGAATAGCCGCCGGATGTTCCCTAGCTTAAAAATGGCAGTGCTCCTATCCTTTTTAAAGGATAGGAGCACGCTTTTTTGCACTGCTTTAGAAAAAACATTCCCAGCTACACCAAGAAACAAAAAAGAAGCCGATTAAAGCATAAAGGAAACAATTAGAATTTTGCGTCATACAAAAGTTTGGCGGTGGGGCGATTGCCTATTTACAGGCGGCGGACAACGGAACAATATTTTGTGCTTAATGGGCTACCGGTTGCCCGTTTTATGCCGATGGCGGTTTTGGCAATAGAGCTTTTGCCGAGTTTGCCGAGAAAGCAGCGAGACTAAGCTGATGCGGCAGTTACCGTGATAACCTGGGCATATGGCGCAAACCCCACCCGCTTTGCCAGGCGCTGAGAGGCGATATTATCCGCAGAGGTAGACCACATGGGGCATTTTTCTAAGCGCAAGATCTGTTCAGCGCAAGCCAAGCAAACGTCTAAAGCGTAACCGCGCCTTTGATATCCCTCCAATGTTTGAATACCGATTTCTTGTACTTTATCCGCCAAATAGGGCATAGTGGGTACATCAGAGCAACACACCAACTGCCCTTCGTCAAAAATACCCCAGCACAGCTTTTGATTTACCGCCTGCAAAAAATACGTTTCTAACCAATCGGTGTCTTTGCACAAGGGGTGACAGCGCAGAAAGAAATCGTGATATAGGGGGAATTCTTGCGCGCAAAGCGCCCGGGCGCGCCGCGCGGGTGCAAACTGAGGTAAGCCGGTAAAAACATATTTGATATTGCGCGCAAGGTAAGCTGCTCCATCCAGCGCGCGGCAAACGGCCTGCTCTAACGCGGCGGCTGTTAAAGCAGCTGTTGGGCAGTTTTCCGAAGAAGGAAAATCAGATAACACATCGGGCGTCAAATAGGGACGCAGGGCCGACTGCAAGGCTTTTAGGTGAGGATGCAGCTTATCCCCATATGATACCAAGATGTGTCCCGGCTGATACAAGATATACCAATCAAAGGGCTTGTTATATCCCGGTGGCACTTGGTTGCGCTGAGGGGAGTAAACAAAGTTTAAGTGCGTCCCGGCGGCCGGTTTGCATGTGAGCTGGCCGCAGCCTATCCAACAGGAATAATATTGTTCAGTTATTGAAAAATAGTCCACTCATATTCCTCCTGTTGCAATCGAAAAAAGAAAAAGAGTAAAGGTATATTCGGGCAAGGATTAATCTTTTTGTTTTACGGGAATCCACACCTCGTAAAACCGGTTTTTTTTGCGCAATTCGTGATCTGTCCAAAGGTGATAAATTTCTATTATCGTATCGCTCGCCAGTTGATAGGGCGCGCTGGGCAACCACGAATCAAAGATGAGATGAAATAGCCTTGGGAACTCCTCCCATGCAACCGCTCCCCGTTCTGTTTGAAAAGCGGCATAGGTTCCGGCGGGTATCTGGTGCGTTTCTAGCGTGCCGTTTTTTACATTATCTTTGGCCCGGGCAATGGTGTAGCGGCCATCCTGCCAAATGCCATACCATATCCCGTCGTAAGAATGGTTTTGCGGCTGGTTCCACCGCCCTGCGCACAATTTACCCGGAACATCTTCACATTCCTCCGACCACATTAGGTGCCGCAATTCTTCCCTTGTTTGGTAGCCCTGCCCGTCAAATGGCTGAGAGATGCCGAATACAATGGTTTCTTTGCATTCTATCAATCGAAAATCCATTTTTTGCGCTCCTTTTATCGCAATGTGGAAGGAAACAGGCGAATATACTTTCAACGGGTGGCCGGCACTGCGCGCCTGTGTGGGGGTAATGCCATGCTGATGGGCAAACGCCTTAGTAAATGCGTCGGCGTTGTTCCATCCGTATTTTACCGCCACGTCGAGTACCTTTCGATTGCTGTTTTGCAGGTCGTAGGCAGCAAGCGTTAGTTTTCTGCGGCGTATGTATTCCTTCAGTGTCATGCCGGTGATGTAGCTGAAAAAGCGCAGAAAGCTGTCTTTGGTCACGCAGGCTATGTGGGCCACAGCATCCAAATCCGGTTCATCGCACAGATGCGCTTCCACATAGGCAACCGCTGCGTTCAGCTGATTTAACATATCCACCTTGCTTCGCCTCCCAATCATTATTTTACAAACGAGAAACCCAAAGCGTCCGACTTTTTCTGGGCAGGGATGGCCGTGCTGCTTGCGCTGTGACGGCCCATTTTTATCTTTACCAATTATATTTTCGCGCACTTTTTTGCTTAACGGCAGTTTAATTGGATTCTAAGTTAAAGACGTAACAAATTTCATCTTCATAATCATTTTTACCCCCAAGTTTTTCATAAACATGGCATGCTCTAGGGTTGCCTTTATCTGTTATAACGAACAGCTCAAAACATCCAATACGCTTCACATGCTCTTTGATGAAGGATAATAACTGTGTACCATATCCTTTATTTTGATATTTGGCGCGTATTCCAATTGAATATAAGAAAAATGCCGTTCGCCCATCTGGGTGTAATAAGATATATCCATAACCAAAACCGATAATTTTATGATTTGTTTTAGCAATAAAGCCTAGCGTGTTCTTTTCGGCAACAAATTTTTGCAACTGTGCATCATCAAAAATTTTATTATCCTCTTCCATGATTTCTTTCATCAGGTGCAAGTCGCCTGGTTCTAATACTTTATATTCCATATTCCTTTTGCCTCTTTTCTCTATGCGAAATGGTTCTTATGCCCTGGGCACGTCTTTTCCGATAAACCGGCAATCCGGTAACCGTAAACACGCGGCAGTTTCCATTTTTATAATTTCGAAGATTTGTTTACTTATGATATTGCTGCTAGTTATACTATCTACCTGCGGTGCGCAATTTGCTTACCGCAGGCGCACCCGCAAAAAGTTGGTAGAGAGCCAATCGGCGTGAAAACGGCGTGTTTACAAGCCGTTAGCCGATGCGAACGTGACTTTTTGCGGAAAAGGAGGAGCAAGGGAGCGGGCGGACGATTTTCTTCGAAAAAGAAAATCGGAGCAAAGCGTACTTTGCTCCGACGTGGTCGAGGTGACAGGACTCGAACCTGCGGCATCCTGCTCCCAAAGCAGGCGCGCTACCAGCTGCGCTACACCTCGTTATTTTGTATCATTGCGGTTTGTATCCGCTGCAGACGAATGGAAGAGCAGTAAACCGCTGTTCTTTATTATATGCGCACAAAAGCCGCTTGTCAATCCAAATCCGCTAAAACCAAAACAGCAGGGCTCCATCTGGGACGAAGCAAAGTAGGTAGTAAAAAGGCGCCCCGGTATTTGGCCGGGGCGCCCGCTTGGTTTGCAACAATATGCCGGTTAAATAATAGCCAGCAAAACGAAGTTTAGAATAAACAGCAGCGATACCACCCAGATAATAGGATGGATCTCTTTGGCTTGCTTTTTGCAAACCTTGACAATGCAGTAGGAGATAAAGCCGAAGGCAATACCGTAAGAAATGCTGTAGCACAGCGCCATAAAGATGCCGGCGAAGAAAGCGGGAACGGCGTCCGAAAATTCCGTCCATTCAATATCCTTAAAGGACGAAGCCATCATGACGCCCACAAGCACCAACGCCGGTGCGGTAGCTTCAAAAGGAATAGCACTGACAAAGGTGGCCAAAAAGGCACTGATGGCAAAGCAGATAGCCACCACAACGCTGGTAAGACCGGTGCGTCCACCGGCGCCGATACCGGAAGCGCTTTCAACATAGGTGGTGGTGTTAGAAGTACCGAAGATAGCGCCGATAGAGGTGGCGGTAGCGTCGGCAAACAGGGCTTTGTCCATCTTAGACTTAAAGCCGGAGCTGGCATCCATAGCCTTTTCGTCCTCTTCGCTGAAGATGCCGGTGCGGCGGCCTGTGCCGATAAAGGTGCCGATGGTGTCAAAGGTATCCGACACGCTGAAGGCGAAGATAGTGATAAGCACCAGCGGAATCTTAGCCGCGTCAGTGAACAAAGAGGGCAGGCCGGCTTGGGTAAAGATAACCCCAAAGGTAGAAGGCAGGGCGGCACAAGCCTCGGTAAAGCTGACGGAGGTTTCAGAAGTGGTAACGCCCATAGGAATACCAATTAAGGTGGTAACGATAATGCCGATTAGAATAGCGCCCTTCACTTTGCACACCAGCAACACAATGGTGAGCACCAAACCGATGAAGAACAGCCAGAAGTTAGGCTGGTTGAGCTTGGCCAAGGCGGGCACACCCGAATCAAAAGTGATAACTCCTACATTCAGTAGGCCAACATAAGCCACAAACACGCCAATGCCGCCGCCGATGGCGTTTTGTAGGCTTCTGGGGATGGCCTTGATGATGTACTTGCGCAGCTTGGTTACCGTAATAAGAATGTTAATTAAGCCGCAGATGAACACCATCGACAATGCCTGCTGCCAGGTAAATTTAAGACCGAAGCACACAGTGTAAACAAAGAAGGCGTTAAGCCCCATGCCGGGAGCTTGAGCGTAAGGCACGTTGGCCACAAGGCCCATGATCAAAGTACCGATGATAGAAGCGATAATGGTTGCGAGGAAAACAGCACCCCACTCCATGCCGGCTTCCTTCAAAAGGTTAGGGTTCACCACGATGATGTACGCCATGGTGCAAAACGTGGTTAGGCCGGCGATGATTTCGGTAGAAACCTTTGTGTTGTTTTCCTTGAGTTTAAACAGTCCACCCAAAACAACTTTCCCCTTTCTTGGCGGGCAAATATCTTTTTTAATTTTTGCCGCATAAACGCAAAAGCCGCCTGAATATGTGCCCGATATGGCGGCAAGGGGGCGCATGGATCCAGACGAAAGAATTTGCATTTGTCGATATCTGTCCGCTTGTGATTTTGTTAGGAATATGCTAAGATTCATTATAAAAGATTTTTTCTCGTTTTTCAATACTTTAACGTGAGGAGAGTAGGGTTTTATGAGAGGAGATAACCAAACGGCCACCAAGGCGGTCGCCGGCTATTTGCCAGACGAACGGCCGCCGATCGGTAAGCTGCTGCTCTATGCATTGCAGCAAGTTATCGTCATGTTCCCCGCAACCGTAACGGTTGCACTGATCACCGGGTTTCAGGTGTCAACCACCATTTTTGCCAGCGGCTTGGCAACAATTTGCTTTATCCTGATTACCCGCCAGAAAATCCCGTTGTATTATGGGTCAAGCTTTTCGTATCTGACGGCGGTTATCAGCCTGATGACCAGCCAAACCATTGTAGAAAAGCTTAGCCCCGAGGCGCAGCAACAGCTTGCCGGGTGGTTGAACAAAACAACCGCCGTTATGCCCGGCGAGGCCATTTCTTACGCCCAATTCGGCATTATTATGTCGGGCTTTGTGTCTATTGCTGCCGGCTTGCTGGTGCGTTTGGCCGGTAAAGGTGCGGTAGAAAAGGTGTTGCCCGCCACCATAACCGGTCCCATTGCCATGATTATCGGTTTAACCCTGGCCGGCAACGCTTTGAGTGACGCCGCCCCCGCGGCGCTGGCGGAAGGCGCTACTGCGACGGCTGCCAACTCTAACTGGGTGTGGGTGGTTTCGCTTGCCACGCTGCTTTCCACCATTCTGTTTTCCCGTTATCTCAAGGGCTTTTTGGGTCAGCTGCCGTTGCTGCTGGGCGCCGCTGTGGGGTGTGCTGTGGCGGGGCTGCTTTATGCCATTGGCGGCGATTCGATGAACCTGTTTCGCACCATTCCCACAGAGGCGCTGTCGGCGTCGCTGTGGTCTGCCGGCCCCTTTGCCGTGCCGGCGTTTACCTTGCCCAAGGTTTCTTGGGAGGCGGTGCTGGCCATTATGCCCATCGCCATCGCCACCATTCCCGAATCTACGGCCCATATCTACCAGCTGGATATTTATGTAAATGATATTGCCAAGAAAAAGAAAGTGGGCAAGAAATACGATTTGGCCAGCAAGCTGCACCTGAACCTGATTGGCGATGGTGTGTGCGACATGATTTCTGGTTTTGTAGGCGGCCCGGCCGGCACAAACTACGGTGAAAATATCAGCACGATGGCTATCACCCGTGTGTTCTCTGTGCCGGTGTTGGCGGTTGCGGCTATTTTCGCTATGGTGCTGTCTTTCTTTACGCCTTTGATTCAAGCGATTTACGGCATTCCGCTGGCGGTTATCGGAGGATTGGAGATTTACCTTTTTGGCGCTATCGCAGCCCAAGGCATCGCTATTATGATTGAGAAAAAGGTAGACATGTTCAGCTCCAAAAACATCGCTGTTATTGCCAGCATTATGGTTATCGGCATCGGAGGGCAGTATGCTTTCGGCGGCAATATCAACTTCTTTGGATTAAGCGTGCCTTGCATTGCCGGTGCGGCAATTTTCGGCATTTTGCTCAACCTTCTTTTAAGCATTGGCGAAAAAAAGCAGGTGCAAGAGGAAGAACAGTAAGCCAGCAGGGCGGCTGTCAAAAACAAATTTATTGGCGCATTTGCGCTTTTGAAAAACGCGCTTCCAGCGGGGCGCGTTTTTCGTTTATATGCTTTAGCGATATAAGAACCCCCAGCTCAGCTGGGGAGAGTAAAAAAGCTTTAGCTTCAAGTATCGAGCGAAGCGAGAAAAGAACAGCAACTTTACAATTGTCAAAAAGTTGATCCTGAAAAAGCAACGCCCGTTTACGGGCTGCCGTGCAAGCGATGCAAGGGGCGGATTATTCAGTGCCTCTTGAGAGGCTTGCCTGTAATATGCCCTTTTAGGGCTTGTGCAAACCACTAGTTTACTAGTGGTTTTGATTGGGCGAAAAATTTGCTTGGCTGTGGGTGCCGCCCGACACCGCGCCGCAAATAGCGGCGGATACATAAGGCTCCGGCAGAACAGAACTAAATATACTGCATGAGTAAAAAGCAAGATTTCTATGATATTGCAAGGGATGCTACTTGAATTTTGCTATACAGCGCGGCGGCTGTCTTGGGTGTGTTGCCGCCAAAGACCGGCGTTTCTTGCCAACAAATCGGAACCTAGGCGGCAAATTGCCGGTAGGGTGGCGCTTTTTTGCGGTTGTGCAATCGGGCAGGATTGCCTATGGCTTTTGTGCAAAGATTTTTTTATGATGGAACAGAAGGCTGCAACTCCGGTATGGCAGCGCAGCTTATGCGCGTCCATCAATATCGGCAGACAGCTACCCCGCGCACAAAAATAACAAATGATGCAACAGTAAAGGAGATAACAGACATGTTTGGCAATTTTAACGGCCTGGGCATGAACCTGGGCAATCTGTCGCGCCTGTCGCATGCGAAAACCCGTTCCATTAGCCCAGAGAATGTAAACGGTGAAAAGGGCAAGGGCGGTATGGCAATACCGGCCGAAGGGGTGGGCGCAGCCCGCGAGCTGGGCCAAACCTGGAAGGTGGCCCCCTGCGTGGGCATTAAACCGGGTGACACCCACACCATGGCGCAAATTGAGGGGCCGGGCGCCATTCAAAGCATTTGGCTCACCGGCGGCCTTTCGCGGGATTTTATCCTGCGCATTTACTGGGATAATCAGGCCCAACCTTCGGTGGAGTGCCCTGTTACCGATTTCTTCGCCTTTGGCTGGAACAAAAATATCGACGGGACCACCGGAAAATTCCCGGTAATGACCTCCGTCCCTGTGATGGTGGCCCCCAACCGGGGCATGAGCTGCTTTTGGGAAATGCCGTTTCGCAAAAGCTGCCGCATCACGATGGAAAACATCGGGCCGGAAGAGCGCTCTTTGTTCTATCAGGTAAACTATACCTTGACCGATGTGCCAGAGGACGCCGCATACTTCCACGCTCAGTTCCGCCGCAGCAATCCCCTGCCCTACATGCAGGATCATGTGATTCTAGACGGGGTTACTGGGGCCGGCCAATATGTGGGCACCGCTTTGTGCGCTGGGTTGAACGGCGCCAACAACTGGTGGGGCGAAGGAGAAATTAAGTTCTTTATGGATGGCGACAGCCAGTTCCCCACTATTTGCGGCACCGGCACCGAGGATTACTTCTTGGGCGCCTATAACTGGGATGTTAACGGCAAATATACCACCTATTCCGGCCCCTTTGCCGGCATGCACCAGGTGGTGCAGCCCGATGGGTTGTATGGTTCCCAGCAGCGTTTTTCCATGTACCGTTGGCACATCATGGATCCCATCCGCTTTGAAAGCGATTTAAGGGTGACCATACAAGATTTAGGATGGCGCGACGGCGGCCGCTATCTGCCCCGGCAGGACGACATCGCCACGGTGGCCTATTGGTACCAAACCCTGCCCACCGCTCCCTTCCCGGTGCTGCCTGATCGCAACGGGTTAGAAATTATCTAAACGGCCTTAACAGCCTTAAGACTGCCGCAAAGGGGCGAAAACGAAGGCCCCGCTTTCATAAAAACCCCGGCTCCGTATTTTGGAATCATAATCCAGATAGCGGGCCGGGGTTTTTGCGTGTATGGCGATTTTGTTGGGGAAAGCCAACGAATAAAACGACATATTTCATCAAAATTTCATTGAAAGACGCTGCGTTTTGTGGTAAAATTTGCAATAGATGCTGCGGTTCTTCCAGCAGCTGGGGCTGTTTTTTAGATTTGCCAGTTACCGCAATCTTTATATAGGTAGATGCCAAACGGAGGGAAGGCTATGAACCACCAAGGCACTATCCCTTTGGAGACAGAAAGGCTTCTATTAAGGCGGTTTACAAAAGAGGATTTGGAACAAATTTACCAGAACTGCTGGAGTGACCCAGAAGTTTGGAAGTGGACGTGCTATCGGCCGATGAGGTGTGTGGAAGACGTGAAAGATGCGGCCGGTATGTTTACAGAAAGCTGGCTGGGGGCGTATAGCAGAGCCGACCGGTACAGCTGGGCAATTCAACTAAAGGATACGGGCCAGGTGATTGGAAGATATTTTGGAATGCACCCCGACGATAGGCTGAACCAAATCGAATTGGCCTATGAATTGGGGTAAGCCTGGTGGAACCGGGGATATATGACCGAAGCGACGAAAAAGGTGATTGCCTTCTTTTTTGGCGCGGTTGGCTTCAACCGCGTATATGCCCGCCACGCCAGTGGGAACCCCGCTTCCGGCAGGGTGATGCAAAAATGCTCTATGGTGTATGAAGGAACATTGCGGCAGGCCCTATGGTGCAACAATGGGATATTTGACGAAATTCGCTATTCGATTTTAAAGGAAGAATATCGGCGCAAGCCGGGGTGCTTTGGCGATGGGCCATAAAGATGGAAACATCCGGGCAGCATTGCCAGCCGCTGCGCGCTCCATGCGTTCAGACGCAAAAATTTTGGTTTACTACGCATTTATATAAAATAACGGGAAAGGATGAGGGTTCATGTCTGTAGAGCAACTGTATCAGCTGTGGCTGCAAAAGGCCGTGGAGGATCCCGACTTGATCTCAGAATTAAAGGAGATCGCCGGGCAGGAGGAAGAGATTAGCGACCGGTTTTACCGGGATTTGGAGTTTGGCACCGCAGGGCTGCGGGGCGTAATAGGCGCGGGCACCAACCGTATGAACATTTATACGGTGCGGCAAACCACCCAGGGTTTGGCTGATTATTTGCTGCAAAAGTATCCGGGGGAGAAAATCAGCGTTGCCATCGCCTGCGATTCCCGCATTAAGGCCGATTTGTTCGCGCAGGAGTGCGCCAGGGTGCTGGCCGCCAACGGTATTACCGCCCATATCACCGCAGAGTTGCAGCCCACGCCGGTGCTTTCTTTCTTGGTGCGGCGGCTGTCCTGCAAAGCGGGCATCATGATTACCGCCAGCCATAACCCGGCCAAATACAACGGCTATAAGTGCTACGGTCCCGACGGCTGCCAGATGACCGATCATGACGCGGGCTGTGTTTACGATGCCATTCAAAAGGTGGATATGTTCGATGGGGTCAAGCTGGCAGACTATGCAGCAGCCCAAAAGCAAGGGCTTATCTGCACGGTAGAGGATAGCGTTTACGACGAATATCTTGATAATGTGCAGCAGCAGGCTGTTAACCCCGGTGTTTGCCAGGGCGCGGGGCTCAAGGTGGTATACACCCCGCTAAACGGCGCGGGCAACAAGTTGGTGCGCCGCATCTTAAAGCGCATTGGTGTGGAAGACGTCATCGTTGTGCCTGAGCAAGAGAAGCCAGACGGCAACTTTCCCACCTGCCCTTACCCCAACCCAGAGTTTCGCGAAGCGTTGGAGCTGGCGCTCAAATTGGCCCAAAAGGAGCAGCCTGATTTAGTGCTGGCCACCGATCCCGACAGCGACCGGGTGGGCATCGCCGTGCGTCAAGGCGACGGTTACCGGCTGATGACGGGCAACGAAACCGGTATTATGCTGATCAATTATATTTTGTCTTGCCGTAAGCAAAACGGCACATTGCCCCAAAAGCCTGTGGCGGTTAAAACCATCGTCACCAGCGAGATGGTGGCCCGCATTGCCGAAAAATACGGCTGCGAGCTGCGCAATGTGCTTACCGGCTTTAAATACATCGGCGAGCAGATATTAGGGCTGGAGCAGGCAGGCGAGGCTGAGCGCTATGTGTTCGGCTTTGAAGAAAGCTATGGCTATCTGGCGGGCACTTATGTGCGCGACAAAGACGCGGTGGTGGCCTCTATGCTCATTTGTGAAATGGCCGCCTATTACCGCCGCCAAGGCAAGCTGCTCAGCCAGGTAATAGAGGATTTGTACAGTGAGTTCGGTTATTACCAAAACACAACCCTGAACTTCGCTTTTGAAGGGGAAGCCGGCATGGAAAAAATGAAGCAGGTGATGGATACCTTGCGCGCCCAGCCGCCCAAGACGATTGCAGATAAAAAGGTGGTTAAGATCTCTGATTATCTAAAATCTGAGGCGCTGGATGTGGATACCGGAACGCGCGAGACCATTAAGCTGCCCAAGTCTAATGTGCTGGGTTACGCGCTGGAGGGTGGCGCCGCCGCGATTGTGCGCCCCAGCGGCACCGAGCCTAAAATTAAAGTCTATGTTACCAGCGTGGGCGCCAGCGAAGAGGCCGCCACGGCGGAAACTGCCCGCCTGGGCAAAGAGATGACCGCATTGTTGGGTATCGAATAAACGGGTTTGCCGGCAGCTGCGGGCTGTAAGAGGCAAGCGGTGAAAAAAGAGAAAAGATAAAAAGCCAACGTCTCCCTTGGCGCGGCGTTACCGGCCGTTAAGGGAGGCGTTTTGTTTTTGCGGATATGCGCGGGTATGCGGATAAACGATAAACCAATAAGACCGAACATATAAAAATAGGTAAAGCAAGCCGGGGCAGAATGGGTGGCCGAAAAACGGTTTGGATTTTTGCGCGATGAATCGCTTGTGGGCATTATGAGCAGCGGTTTCTCTAAAGAAATGAAGGGGTTACACCGGTTTTGCCAAGGGTTAAACGAAAAGATGGATGAACAAAGGGGAGCGATACAAATGCAGATCGGCGCTATTGTTTGGGGGGTAAAAGATATAAAACGGGCGGTGGCGTTTTGGACCCAGGCGCTGCATTACCGGCTGAAATACCCGGCATCGGACGATTGGGCGGTGCTGGTGCCCGAGAAAGGGGACGGGGTGCAGCTGTCGTTAAGTAAGGTGACCTCAGATAAGGCCAAACGCCACCATATGGATTTGTTTACGGCCAACCAGCAACAGGAGGTGGAGCGGCTGCTGGCTCTGGGGGCCACCCGGGCGCCGTGGCGCTATCCACCCAATGCGGATTATGTGGTGCTGCGGGATCCCGACGGCAACCCGTTTTGCGTGGTGCAAAAATAAGTGGCTATTGTTTGCAAAAGCAAGGAGGTACGCTGATGGAAGTACACTTGATAACTGCCGGTAAACGGCGTTATTTACCCCTTTTGTTGTTGGGGGATGAGCAAGAGGATATGATAGCGCGCTATCTCGATCGCGGCGCGCTGTACGCGATATATGATCGGGCAGAAGAGCCCGGAGCCTGCGGCAGCTGTGATTGCGATAATTGCGGCCTTGCCTGCGAGCATCCAACGGTGCGCCGGGCTGGCCTGCGGGCGGTGTGCGTGGTTACCGACGAGGGCAACGGCGTATATGAACTGAAAAATCTGTCGGTTTGCCCGCCTTATCAGCGGCAGGGTTACGGCAGACGTGTGATAGATTTTTTAGCGCATCGTTACCGCGGGATGGGCCGCGTATTGACGGTAGGCACCGGCGATAGCCCTCTTACGCTGCCTTTTTATAAAAAATGCGGCTTTCAGATTACCCACCGGGTAAAAAATTTTTTTATCGAACACTACGACCATCCCATTTTTGAAGGGGGAAAACAGTTGGTAGACATGGTTTATCTAAAGATGGATTTGGAATAGCGGCTTGCGTTTTTGCTTTTCACCGGTTCACCGTTTCACCGGCTGGACTGGCTGGCGCAACGTCTTTCATGTAGGGCGCCAATGAGATGCGCGGTGGCGCCGTTGGCAATGCCTTAAAAACCTGCGAGCCCCTTTTGTGAAAACAGCGAGCTCTTCTGCAAAGCAAACCTACTGAGTTTTATGAGCAACATAAAAAAGCCCGGCCCTGAAAACATTAATTTCAGGGCCGGGCTTTTATCAAAATAGATTGTGTAACCCCTTTTTATCGGTTTTATCAGTTTACCGGTTTACCAGTTTTACCAGTCGCCTAGCCGGTTAACCACGCGCAATCTTTTTGGCCCGCACAATGATAACGTCTGGTTTTTCTTTGCCGCCGAAGCTTTCTTCTAAAAAGCCGTCGATCACAAAGCCGTTGTCAAAACACAGGGCGAAAATATCTTGCAGGGATCGGTGGTAATAACACTGCTTTTGAGGTTGCCCCTCAATGGCAATATCATAGTAACTGTGTGGGGTTAAATACCGATCGGTCAAGGTTACAAAACAGGGGTGCTGCGTGGCGAACACAAATATCCCGCCATCGGCAAGCAAACAGCTGACGCACCGGAACAAGGGGGCTGCATCGGTGATATCCATCACCGCCATGTTGGATACCGCCTTGTCGAAGGGCTTTTCCCCTCGAAGGGCCATCAGCTGCTCCTCGTCGGTGGCGTCGGCCACACAAAAGCGAATATGATCCAAATACCGGCTCTGCCGCTTTTGGGCCAACGCTATCATGTTGGCGCTGTAATCAAAGGCTACCACGCGGGCACCCAGCTGGGCCATGTAGGCGGAGTAATTGCCGTTGCCGCAGGCGGCATCCAGAATATATTCCCCCGGGCGTACGTTTAACAATTGGTTGACACCTGGGCGCACCACCTCCCGATGAAAGCGGTTGGATTCATCGCCCATGCTGTCGTCCCAAAAGGCGGCGTTGGCCTCCCATACACGGCGGCTTTCATCTACCGAAAATGGTTCCATACCCGGTGCCTCCTTAGGTCTACTGATTTTTACAGTTTCTGCTTAGTCCCGAACCCTGGCGCAAATAACAGCGGCCTCTTTGGCGCCGCTGCCGTCGGGCAAGCCGGGGGTGATTTGGTAAGTTCCCACAGCGGCGGGTACAATAAAGGTTTCAGCGTAATGCACCGTGTAGGGCGCGAAAGCGCCGGTGGGGCTGCTGACGGTGGCCTCGGATCCTTCGATAAGGTTAAGCACATTGACGCTGTCGCCGGTGTGAATGGTCACCGGCTGTGAGAAGGTATAGCGGTGGGTGTCGATAAACTCCCGCTGATGCAGCCCAGTGCGTTCCACCAAAACGCCGGGTTCTTCAGCGACGATTTCTTGCTGGCCAACCAGATTGCTGTAAACCCAGGCGGTGTCTCTATCCCACTGGATGTTATGCCGGCCATGCTCAATGTGGATAGGCCGGGGCAAGCCGTCCAACCCAAGGCGGCCCCAATCCCACAGTTTAAAGGTGAAAATATAGGGAGTGGCGCTAATCTCCAGCACCATGGTGTTTTTGCCTGAGCAATGCACCGTACCGGCGGGGATTAAAACATGATCGTGCTTTTTTACCGGCACCTTGTTTACAAAGCGCTCTGCATCAAAGGGCTCTGCGCCCGTTTCGGCCCGCTTGAGGGCGGCTATCATCTCTTGCGGATCTACGCCCTCCTTTAAGCCCAGGTATACATAAGTGTCCTCTTCAGCGGCATCCAAGATATAATAGCTTTCGTCCTGCGTGTAATGCATGTGAAAGTTCTCTTGAATATATTCGGTAAGAGGGTGCACTTGCAAAGAGAGGTTTTCCCCTTCCATGGTGTCCAGCAAATCAAATCGGATAGGGAACTCGGCGCCAAAACGGGCGTGCACGTGCTCGCCCAACAGCTGGTGGGGCCTGCAAAATACCAAATCGATGCAGGGCAGGCGCATGAGCACGTCGCCAAAGCGCAGGTGCAGCGCGTTTTCTTCCGGCACGCCGTCAAAGCTCCAGGCGTAGTTTTTGGCCTGGGGATCCAGCCCGAAAACCTGCTTCATCCATTGGCCGCCCCACACGCCGGGATCAAAATAGGGCACAGCGCGGAAGGGCTGGCAACTCATTTGCTCCATGGCCTGCCAGAAGGTCCGGCGGGTGATCATAGCGGGCGCGTTGGGGGCATTGGTGTCTACAATATAGTCAAACCGGTGAAACAGATCCTTTTTATGCCGGTCGGCCAAGCGCCACTCCACAAAAAAGCCCCGTTTATATTTGGTAAGGATGGGCGCATCGTAGTTGGTGCAGTTCCAGTTGGGCATGCCGGCCCGGTAACGCAGCTGGATCTCCCAGCGCTCTAAGTCAAAATACAGCAGCACGTCTCCTTGCGCAATGAAAGAAGCGCCTACGCCGATAACCAGCACCAAGCCCTGGGCGGATTGCACCTGCCCTTTGGCCTGCTCCATACGGCCGGCGTCAAAGCAGTGTTCCAGCTTTTTGCCGGTCATCACGCCAAATACGCGATCGTCGGTCAGGTCGTAGGCAAACAGTTGGTTTAATTCCTCTTCGCTCAAGGCGCAAGCATCGCTGTCAATCACCAGCTGGGGCGACAGGGACGAAAAAGCCGCCAGCACCTCCTGCTTGTTAACGCCTGGGTATAAATCACACACCACCACGGCGCGTCCTGTTCCTTGGGCATAGCCGGGCGCGCGTTCGTCCAAACAGCGGCGTACCTCGGTTAAAATGGCATCATAGCCCGCAAAGGCCTCGCCGTCGCAGCCGGTTACCGGCTTGCTGGGGGCCAAATCATAATTGTGGTATTGGGGGTATTCCTTCATTGCCACCGCGCTCCTTTCCTCTAAAAAAATTTGTGATATGCCGCCGGTATCCTGCCAGACCTGTTGTTCGCAGGATCACAGCTCCACGGAATATTTGTATTTATCCCCCGGGTAATAGCAAACGGAATATTCCACCGGATCGCCGGCCCGGTCAAAGGTGCGCCGGGTGCGCTTGAAAACCGGTGCGCCCTCAGAAACGCCCAAAAAGTCCGCCACGGCGCGCGTAGCCGCCACTGCCTCCAACACGTCCCGCCCGCGCACAATGGTAATGCCATAGCGTTCTTCCAGCAGGCGGTATAGCGACTGTTGGTAATCTTGCGCGTCCAGCGAAAGGCTGCGATCGTTTCTTAAATAGGTGACCGAATACACCACCGGCCCGCCGTGCTCGCCGGCACAGCGCACCCGTTCCAGCCAACAGGCCTGCTCGTGGGGAGCCAGGCGCAGCTCACGGGCCACCGCTCGGGGCGGCTCGGTTAACGCCACCTTGCAATGGCGCGTAACCATGGTGATGCCGTGCAGCTTCATCTCTTCTGAAAAACTGATCACCCTTTTCAGGGTTTCATCTATTTTATCAAAAACTACGGTGGTGCCCACCCCGCGGGAACGCTTTAAATAGCCGTTGTTTACCAGGGAACCGATGGCTTGCCGCACGGTAATACGGCTGACGTCAAACATTTCTTGCAGCTGCTTTTCGGTATAAAACAGCTCCCCTTTGGCAGGTTCGCCGTCTTCGATCTGCTGGCGAAGGATGGTTTCAATTTGGTAATACAGCGGAGCGGCGCCCGGTTCTCGGTTTAATTCGATTTTCAGACTGACACGCCTCCTTTTCACAATTCAACACCTGCGTCTTTGGTTGCAAAACCTGCTCTTTATTCGCGCAGTAGGGAAAAAATGCCTTTGAGCACGCTTTCAGAGGTGTTATGGGCCTGCAACACGGTAACACCCCTTTGGCGGCAAATCGCTGTCAGAGGGCCGCCGAAAAGATCAAAGCTTTTACAAATCTGTCCACCCAGCACCAGGGCGTTGGGGCAAAATTGGGCAAGGAACGACTCCATTGCCTGGGCCAAATGATTGCCGAACTGGGCGAAAGCCTCTTGCGCCCCCGTGTCGCCTTGCTGGGCCAGTTTGGCCAGGGCCAGGCCGTCTAAGCGCTGGCCGGTGTGCTTTAGGGCCAGCGCTTGCAAGCCCCGGGCCGATATGTAGTCATCAATTATGCTTTCGCCAAAAGGCGTGGCGTAAATCCAACCGTTTTGCGGCACGCCCGGTTCAGGCGTCTTTAGAATTTCGCCGCCCCTAGAAAAGGCCGATCCTGCGCCGGTGCCGATACATAAATATAACACTTTGTCAAAGCCCTTGGCAAGCCCCATGCGCATTTCCCCTAGGGCAAAGGCTTCTACATCATGCAAAAAAAGCAAGGGGAGGCTGCACGGCGTGCCCAAAGCTTTGCCCAGCCGGGCGCGTAGCTCGGCTTTCAGATCCACGCCGTAAATGCTATCGTATTTATTTAGGCCCTTCATTAAGCTGATTCCCCGCTGATAGTCAAAGGGCCCGGGAAAAGAAAAGCCCACGCCGCCCAGGGTTTTATTGCAATCTTGCACCTGTTGGTAAAGGGTACAGATAACGCCGCACAGGTTTTGCAGGATTGTTTCTTTATCCTCCCGCGCGCGGGAGGATAAAGAAACAATATCACCCAGCAGGGCGCCGCTTTCGGTTAACACGCCGCCCTTGATCCCGGTGCCCCCCACATCCAAAATAGGGTAATATTTCATGAACCGCCGCCTCCTAACCACACCGATTGTTTACTGTCGGCGCCACAAGGGCCGGCCTTTTGGTTCGCGCCTGTTGTTGCTTTGGCGAAGCCTTAAGCCTTAACGGTAAAAGGAGATAACCCCTTCATTATCCGCCTGGCAGCGGGCCAGGGCTTCTTCATCCGCCTGCCGGGGCTCCACGCTTACGGTATAGGCAAACTCGTAAAAGCCGCCCAAATCCACCTTAAAGTTGGTTTCCCAGAAATTATTCATCACCCAAGAATAGGCGCAGCTCTGGTTTAGCGCGGTGTTGTCGCCGTCGCACAGCTCAATCGGATGGGCTTTTAAGGAACCGAACACCATCAAAGGGGTATCCTTTACCGCCACGCGCACGGTTTTGTTTTCTCCCTGACACACCAAGCCGTTTTGCAGCAGGTAAAATTCCTGGTTGGTGCCGGGCAGCTGGTCGATACCGGGGCGCACCGCACAGCCGGTTTTGTCGATTGTCTGGCTGTCGCCTTGTCCTGCGGTAAAGGGCAGGGCGATATACAGGTTTTCCGGTTCCCACACGCTGGTTTTATGAATGCGCACCATGGCTTCCATGCGGGGCAGAGCCTGGTATATTTTCAAAAACACGCTGTAGAATTTGGTGCCTTCTAAGGCGTAATCCATGCGCACCGCCACATATACGTCGCCGTTTTCTACTATTTCAATGCCGGTCAGGCGGCTTTCATATCGCTTGGTGGCAGGCGATTTGCGGTTACGCCCCATTTTGGTGCGCACGGCGCACATGCTGGGGTCGGCGTCGGTTACCTCGTAAATGCCGGTGAAGGGGGCGTGTTTATGCCCATCGCGCAGCAGCTCGTCGCCTGTGCGCTTATCTATCACCGAGCAAAGGCCGGTTTCTTGATCAAAACGCACCACCAGGCAGTCGGTTTCGATATAAGAGGTGTTTTGCTGGCGCTGGCCGGGCACGACGATATCTCGCACGCCCTCAGCGCCCACATAGGCGTGGTTCTGCACCGTGGCGTTGGCCTTTTTGCCGGTGTAGCGCAGCATCAGTTCCCGTTCCTCACCGGCTTGCAACTCCACCAGGGCTTCGATTTGATAAGCACGGGCAATGCGCTTGCTCTGGCTGGGCAGCACCTGGCCCGTTGCCTCGTCTACCACCTCGAAGGGGGTATTGAGATCGAACATAACGCCGTCGATGTACTCCCAAAATTCCACATACAGCAGCGCGCCCATCCGCACAGGGAAGGGGTGGGGGTTTATTACCTTATAGCGTTGGGGCCTGCCTTGTTTGATGGTGGTTTCGCCCTTGGCGGCCAGAATTTGATCCAGGTTTAAAGAAACCTCTGTGTTGGCGTTGACAGCATAGGCGGTCTTTTTCAAATCCAGATCATTTACCAGGGTTTCCCACGGTTCGCTGACCGAAGAGGAATACCCCCAAGTGTGCTCGGCATAAAGCATCATATTTTCTGCCGCTTGTTCCATCAGCTCTTTGTCGCCCAAGGCGGTGTTGGGATCCAGCTTGCGGCACAGGTCGTATTTGCGCTGGGCGCCGCGGAAGTGCTTAACCGCCGCAGGGGTGGAGCCAACGCCGTCGGCCCACCAGTCGTTCCAGTCGCCCCGATAGGTGGGAATATCGGTAAACGTGGCCCGCACACGGTCAAAGAAGGCGTCTAGGGTAGTCATATGAAATTCCACTTGGCCCTCATATTTTTCGTTGAGCAGGTTTACCCGCCGGGCGATTTCTGCGCTGGGGAAGGCGTTGTCGGTAATGGCGCCCGACACCATTATGGGAATAAAGTCTGCGGGGTAGCCTTCGCTTTCAAGATTTTGCAGGTAGCGCTCCAACCGGCTGTGCAGGCTGGCCAGCTCGGTGCTATCGGTATCTTCGGCGCTTTCGCGGTAAATGCTGGAGGAAGCGAAGCGGCGGGAAATTTCATCCTGGATCATATAAGTGGAAGCGCCGTGGGGGGCAAAGCACAGCTCATTGCCAAAGTGGTAATATTCGCCGTTCCACACCAGCACACGGTTACCTTTGGGGGTTTCCCACCAGAAGGGGGTTTGCTTTTTGCGCAGGGGGAACAGGCCGTGGTGGGCGTGGATGCAGGAATACAGGTTTTCTACCCCGTTTTCGCACAAGGCGTCGCCATAACCCCAGGCGTAGCCGTTGATGTCGGCGCTCATGCCGCTTTTTACCGCTACCCCCAGCTGGTTGCCGTAAGCCTTGGCTTGGGCAATGCGCGAAGAAAGCACATCATAACTAACCAGTTCGGTCATGTTCAGGTAATTGCCCGAAAGGCCGATCTCCCCACTTTTGACATATTTTTCAAAATCCGCTATGTAAGCGGGGGAGGCGTGGTCATAAAAATTCTTAACCTGCCAATAGTTTTCGCACTGCCATACAAAGCCCTGGCAGCCCTCCCTGCGGCCGGCATGGATGTCGTTTAAAATGTCCACAGCTTGCTTGATAAAATAGCAATGATAACGGATAATTTTATCCTGCCGCTCGGTGTAGCCAATGTCGGTGTGGGAGTGGTGGATCAGGTAAACCGTCCACTTTTTCTGAAGGTTCATGCTGGTTCCCTCTTTTCTAATCCAATTTTTTGTTCATGCACAACTTGCCTACTTTTACCCCGTATGATCTACGTCACCATTGAATTGCGCACAATGGCGGCGATCAATAGGGTTATTTTACATCATAATGTTATAACATTTATTGGGATTAGCATAACATAAACCAATCCGAATGTCTACCCCTTATTTGCAAAAAAGAAACTTTTTGCTGATCATGTTATAGCTTGGCGGCATATTTCATGGGGCTTGCTTTTACCCTTTGGCCGGTTAGCCGGCGTTTTGATAAGGATATATTTTTAGGCAATCCCTGTATTTACAAGACGCGCCCTTTTTGCTATACTGATGAAAATATTATTAATAAATTCATTTTACAAATTATGCGCCGTAATTTGTTCGCCATGCGGGGGAACAAGGCGGCGCAAGAAAGGCTGGTTTGATACATGGAACGGGTTTTATGTGTGGGCAGCGTTACCACAGATGTGATTGTCACCCCTGTAGACACGTTGCCGCCTCCCGGTGTGCTGCAGGCGGTGCGCGGCACCACCACCCACGTGGGGGGGTGCGCCTCTAACGCGGCCATTGATCTGGCTAAGCTGGGAGCTCCGGCTTCGTTGAGCTGCCGTGTGGGGCAAGACAGCTTTGGCGACTTTGTGGCGGCCACTGTGTCGCAAGCCGGGGTGGATGCCTCGGGCATTGTGCGGGATCCCAAGGTGAGCACCACCAGCTCGGTGGTGCTGGTGCATTCCGACGGGGAGCGCAGCTTTTTATATAATCCGGGCTCTACTTCCTCTTTTTCGGCGCAGGATGTGCGCGACGAGGATTTGCAGGCCTGCGGTATCCTTTTTGTGGCGGGTGCAATGCTGCTTTCTTCCTTTGACGGCGAGCCTTGCGCCGGTTTGCTGCGCAAAGCGCAACAAATGGGCAAGTTTACCGTAATGGATACCGCTTGGGATTTTGAGGATCGCTGGATGGAGAAAATCGCCCCATCCTTGCCGTATTTGGATCTGTTCATGCCCAGCTATGAAGAAGCGGCCCGGTTAAGCGGTGAAAAGGCTCCCGCCCGCATAGCGGATGTGTTTTTTCAAATGGGCGCAAAGAGCGTTATTATTAAGTTAGGAAAAGACGGCGCCTATTTTTGTGAGCCGGGCGGTGACCGGTACACCCTGCCCACCTATCGCGCCATCAAGCCGGTGGATACCACCGGCGCGGGGGATTCCTTCTGCGCGGGCTTTTTGTGCGGCCTGGCCCAGGGATGGGATTACCGGCGCAGCGGGGCCTTTGCCAACGCGGTGGGAACTCACTGCATTATGGAGGTAGGCGCCTCCACCGGCATTAAGCCCATGGCGGAAATATTGGACTTTATGGCCCGCACGCCGCTGGAATAAGCGATGCGCCTTAGCGGCATGCACGCCAAGAAAAAACATTAGGCCTATTGGAAACAAAGGAGTGTATAACAAATGAAACGCGCAGACTATGAAAAAGCCAAGGCAAAAGCCCTGCAACTGTATGAGAACGCCCATATTGTGCTGACCGACGGGGAAAAAGAGAATCTGGAGGTGGCCGATTTTGGGCTGGGGGATGTGGAACACACCGGATTGCAGCTGGTAACTTATGTAAATACCGAGCGCTGCTGCGCCAAAGAAATGGCGCTGTTTTGCGGCCAAACCTGCCCGGAACACCGTCATGCTCCTGTGGCGGAAATCGGATACCCCGGCAAGGAAGAGACCTTCCGCTGCCGTTACGGCACGGTTTACCTGTATGTAGAAGGGGAGGCTACCCCCAATCCCGCCTGCCGCCCCCCTAAGGGTAGCGAAGAATGGTACACAGCCTGGCATGAAATTGTACTGCATGAAGGGGAGCAGTACACCATGTATCCTAACACCCGCCATTGGTTCCAGGCGGGCGGCCCGGGCGCGGTCATTTCAGAATTTAGCACCAAAAGCTACGATGAATACGACATTTTTACCGACCCCAACATCAAACGCCTGCCCACATTAGAGGATTAATGGTATTTGGTATATCGTACTAAAGAATAAAGCGGCGCCCATTGTGCAATGTGCAAATCAATGGGCGCCGCTTTCTACGTTTTTGCAACTTGGACCGGAAGCTATTTTTCTTGCATATGGCGGGGTAAATCCGACCAGGCGGGGCCGGCCTCGGGGGAGCCATCCAGCGGCATGGCCGACAGGATAAGGCCGCCGTCTACCCGGATGACCGAACCGGTGATGTAATCGGCCATATCGCCCGCCAGGTAATTTACCACGCCGGCCACCTCACGGGGCGTGCCCTGGCGCCCTGCGGGAATTTTACGCAGAAAGCGGTAGGCGGTCAGCTCTTCGGGAGTATAGTTGCCCCGCACCGCTGTGGCGCCCGGCGCCACACAGTTGACGGTGATATGATATTGAGACAGTTCTAGTGCCAGAGATTCCACCGCCCGGTGCAGCGCCGCCTTCATGCCGCCGTATAGCGGATCTTCAGGATAGGCCCGGATCCCGCGGGTGGAGGATATCATAATGATTCGGCCGTGTATCTCTTTCTCGATCATTTGCTTTGCCGCAACCTGGGCGCACAGCAAGTAGCCGCGGTAATCCAAATCATAGGCAAAATCAATCTCTTCAGGCGTAAGGGTAAGCAGCTTGTTGTGCACGGTAAGCCCAGCGTTGCACACCATAACGTCTACTCTGCCCAAATCGGCAATGGCTTGCTGGGTTACGCGGGCGGGCACATCGGCCTCTTGCAGGGTGGCTTGGTAGTAATAGCAGCGCACGCCCAGCTTTTCCACCTCTGCTTTCAGCGCGGCGGCCTCATCCGCTTTGCTGTGATAAGTGAACGCTACATCGTACCCGTTTTCTGCCAGGGTTTGCACAATTCCCCGGCCAATCCCCCGGCTGCCGCCGGTGACAAAGGCTGTTTTTCTGTTCATTTCCGGTTAACCCCCTCTTCCGCGCCGGGCGCGGCTTGGTCTGTTTTTCTGTTGCAGTGCCGTTGCGTTATTGTAATTTTGCCGGACGCTTGCGCATTATTCGTCCAAATCCTGCGCATAGCTGGGCGAAGGGAAGGGCAGCTTGGCTGTTTGTTCCAGCAGTTTGCCGGTTTGCGGGCATACCGCCAGCAAAACCACCTGATTGGAACCTTGGTTGGCTATCAGCAGGGCGGCGCCGTCCTTTGATAGTTCGATATGCCTGGGCCAATGGCCGCCGCAAGGAGCGTCTTGCACTTTTTTGAGGCTGCCAGAGGCGTCTACTTCAAAAACAGCAATGGTGTCGGCCCCGCGGTTGGCGGCATAAAGGCGGCTGCCGTCGGCCGACAGCACCAGCGCCGAACCGTCGCTGCGCCCGCCAAATTCCTTGGGCAGAGTGCTGACGCATGCCTCCAGCTTTAACACGCCGTTGTGCGATTGGTAAGACAGCACCAGAATTTCGCTGGAATATTCGGTCATCACATAAGCCACTGGCAGGGTGGGGTGAAACCGGATATGACGGGGGCCCTTCCCCTTGGGCAGCTGCAAGTAGGGGCAGGCTGCGTTGGGCGTCAGCTGCCCGTCGGCGGCAATGTTATAGCAATACACGCGGTCTAAAGCAATATTGGCCACCAACATGCGCTGTCCGGCGGGATCCGGCATACAGCAATGGGCACGGGTTACCTCTCCGTCCTGGGGATCCAGCACAAAGTCGTTGAGCACCCGGCCGAAACGGCCGTTTTCTACCTGCACGGCCACCACATGGCCGGTTTCATAACAGGCGCCGTATAGGGCGTTGTATTGGGGCAAATAGCTTAAATGGCATAAAAGGCCGCCCTGAATGGGGAGTTCATCAACCTTATTGAGCCCATCCGCCTGCCGGCGAAAGCTCACGATAGCCCCCTTGCCGGATTGCTCCGAAGCGGCAAAAATCCATTCCCCATCAGCGCACAAGAAAGAAGGGGATTCTACCCCGCTGGCTGCCCATACGCGCACCGGGGCGCCGTTTTCCAACCGATAACAAGCTATGGCCTTTTCACCGCCGTAGCCTGAAACCACAAAATTCTGCATGCTGCGTCTTCCTTTCTGTGGGGCGGCTGCAAGCGCGCCCTCATTGCGAAACTCTTTGTTCTTTATCATAGAAAGGAAAAGGCCGAAAAGAAATAGTCCTTGCTGTTTTTTTAATTTCGCAACATCTTAAAGCTGGCCTGCGGGCGGCAACGGGTGAAAAAAGCGTTTCTTAACCCAAGCAGCATATAAAATTGCGCATAAAAAAGCCAAATAATCAGCCTGATTTTTTATTGACTTGCCCGGCGCAATCCTCTATTCTTGACTTACCCAAAAGCGGAAAATAAAAATGGGGGGTAGCTTATGCCGATGTTACAGCGGGAAGAATGCATGCCGGGAGCCGATGTGACACGCACCATCTTCGCCAGCCAAACCGGCGCGCATTTAAATAGCAACGTAATAACCGGCGGCGGGGACGACGATACGGCAATATTGCAGGCAGTGTTGGATCAGGCTCCGGCCTGCGGGGGAATCGTGCTGATTATGGATGGGGCGGCCCTTGTTACGGGGTTGCGGCTATACTCCAACACCACCATCCTTTGCCCCAACGCGGGATGTGGGTTTTATTTGGCCGACGGCGCCGACGCCGCTTTGCTGAGCAACGCTCACCCGGATTATGAGAAAATTCATGATAGCAATATCGCCGTGATAGGCGGCACCTACAACCACAACTGCCGGGGGCAGCGCCACCATGTGCCGCCCCAAGAGGTAAACGGCGCCTCGGGAGCCAACGGCGTTGCCACCGACAACGATACAGGCGGCCGCTGGGTGGTGGGATTTTCTTTTTATGGGGTAGAGGGGCTTACCGTGCGGGATATTGTGCTGCGCGATCAGCGCACCTTTGCCATGCTGATTGCCAACTGGCGGCATGTGACGATGGAAAATATTTATATTGATCTTCCCCATCGTAAGGATGCGGAAAATCAAGACGGCATCCATTTTTGGGGGCCGGGCCGTTTTCTTACCATGCGCAACATTCGCGGCTGCAGCGGCGATGATTTTATCGCTTTGGCGCCCGATGAACGGGATTTGGTTTCCTCCATTACCGATGTTTTGATAGACGGCGTGATGTTGGAAGAGGCGGATCAGGGCATCCGGCTGCTTTCTCGCGCCGAGGGGCGGTTGGATAGGGTGACTATCCGCAATGTAACCGGCACTTATAAAAGCTTTGGCTTTTTTATCTGCCCCTGGTTCCCTGGCCATACGGCGGGCAACTACGGCAGTATTGTAATTGAAAATGTGGATTTGCGCCCTATGGAACCCAACTACACCTACCGGGATCCCTTCTTGTTCCAAGTAGGCGGCGCCATTGAGTCGCTAACTTTGCGCAATATCACCAGCCATTCCCCCAGCCATGACCGCACCTTGTTTGAGCTGGGCCCCCCTTTTTACGATCAAGAGTGCCGCTTGGCCCGCACCCATGTGGGATCTTTGCTGATTGACGGCCTCCATCTGTACGGCCACCAAGGTGTTCGGCCTTTGGTGCGTCTGGATTGCGCAATCGATGTGCTTACTATCCGCAACGTGGACGAATGTCTTGGGCCCGCCACCCAGGCTGAGGAACGCGCCCCCTTGCTTTGCACACAGGCTGGCTGCAATGTGGGCTTGCTCAACCTGGTGAACCTCCAGTTAGAGCGCCGCGTTATAGATGCCGCCCAAGGTAAGATTGAGCAGCTGCGCCAGTAAGCTGTGGCAAGCGCCCAACCCACCGCGCTTGTATAGGGTTGTAAGGGCGGGTATTCCCCCTACGGCCGGGGCGGAATGAACCCGCGCAAGCGGCGCCGTGAATGCTATGTTTGTGCGCCGCCGGAATAAACTTCCGCACCGGTGTTAGGCGTTATGCTTTTCATCGGCTTACCGACCGTATCCTTGTAACAGTAAGGAGGCAAAAGCGTTATGCAGCCTGGTAAGAAAGCGGTTTTGCTGGATATGTATGGTGTGATTGTAAAACAAACCGGAGATGATTTCGTTCCCTACATACAAAAGACCTTCCCCCATTTAACCGAAAAAGAGATTTATACGCCGTGGTTGAAAGCCGATATCGGGGAGATGACATCGCTGGAAGTTTGGGCAGCATTGGGATTTCAGGGCGATTTGGAAAAAATAGAAAAACAATATCTGGATACCATACAATTAAACGACGGCTTTTTAGAATTTATAAAAGCCATAAAACAGCAGTACAAACTAGCGATTATATCCAACGATTCCAGCCGGTGGAGCCGGTATTTGCGCGAGAAGTTCCAGTTAAACCAATATTTTGATGCAATCAGCATCAGTGGGGATCTGAAAGTGCAAAAACCGGATGCGCGCATCTTTGCGCTTACCGTTGAAAAATTGGGGGTGCGGCCGGAAGACTGTTTTTACATCGATGACCGGGAAGGAAATTTAGATACCGCCCAAAAGTTGGGGATGACGGCCATCTTGTTCAACAGTTTCAACAGCAGAAAGATAGTCTATAACGGCGAGATGGTGAGCAGCTTTGCACAGCTGCTGTCCCGGTTGTCCGTTTAGCTGTCGAGCCGTCTGGCCCACCGTCATCTGCGCGTGCGCTGTAAAATCCCAGCCCGCACGGTCTGGCTGAAAATGAGCCGCGGTTCCATGAGTCTAGGGTAATTTGTTAAGCTGTAAAAAATTTGAAAACCATAAAATAAAGGGAGGAAACCGAATGTCTACTGTTAAAATCCGCGATATCCGTGTTATCAACACCAATCCGGCAGGCGCCAACCTGACGGTGGTGAAGGTGGAAACCACCGAGCCGGGCTTATACGGCTTGGGCTGCGCCACCTTCACTTACCGCTACAAGGCGGTAACCTCGGTGGTGCTGGATTACCTCAAGCCCCTGCTGGTGGGGCGCGACGTGGCCAACATTGAGGATCTTTGGAACATGATGAATGCCAACGCCTACTGGCGCAACGGTTCCATCGCCAACAATGCGGTTTCCGGCGTGGATATGGCGCTGTGGGATATCAAAGGCAAAATGGCCAATATGCCTCTTTACGACCTGCTGGGCGGCAAATCCCGCGAAGGCGTGGCGGTGTACCGGCACGCAGACGGGCGCACCTACGACGAGGTTGTGGAAAATGTGCAGAAGTTCATGGAGCAAGGCGTGCGGCACATCCGGGTGCAGTTTGGCGGTTACGGCGGCAAAGCCAGCGGGCTGAACACCCCGCCCAATTCCCCCGAGGGCGTGTATTATTGCCCGGATCAATATATGGAAAACACCGTTAAAATCATCGATTATGTGCGCTCTAAGCTGGGCTACGGCATTGAGCTGCTGCACGATTCCCACGAGCGTATGTCGCCCATCAATGCTGTGCGGCTGGCGAAAGATTTAGAAAAATACCATCTGTTCTTCTTAGAGGATATTCTTTCCCCCGAGCAAGAGGAATGGTTTAGAATGGTGCGCCAGCAGTGCACCACCCCCATCGCCATTGGCGAGCTGTTTAACAATCCCAGAGAGTGGGATACCTTGATTTCCCAGCGGCTCATCGATTTTATCCGGGTGCACATCAGCGATATCGGCGGCATTACGCCTGCCCGCAAACTGGCTATTTTTGCCGAGCAGTTCGGCGTGCGTACCGCTTGGCATGGCCCGGGCGACGTTTCCCCTGTGGGCCACGCGGCCAACATTCATCTGGATCTCAACGCCCATAACTTCGGCATTCAGGAGTGGTCTGGCTTTACCGAGCAATCAATGGAGGTGTTCCCCGGTAGCCCCGAGCTGCGCAACGGCTATGTGTATGCTAACGACAAGCCGGGCTTGGGCATCGATATTGATGAAAAGCTGGCGGCCAAATATCCCTGCGATGATTCTGTCACCCGCTGGACCCAGACCCGCCTGCCGGACGGCACCTACAACAATCCGTAAGCCGGCGCTGGCCAAAGGTTGCTGTTTCACGAGTTTTTGCAAAGATAGAGGAGGCACAGTTTTATGTGCGAGCAAACAGAACAAACACAGAAAAAAGCCGTTGTCAGCGGCGGCTGCCTCGCCTTGGTGGGCGGCATCGCCGGGCAATTGGCCCAGGCTGGTTACCGCGTAGCTGTGATTGGCCTGGCGGATGAAGCGCAAGCCGCCGCAGAGTTGGGCGGCGCCTATTGGTACCGGCAGGCCGATCTTGCGCAGCCGTTGACGCCCGAACAGGCCGTTAAGGATGCGGCCGAAGCTCTGGGCGGGGTTGACCTGTTGGTGTGCACCGCCGGGGTATTCCCCGCCGGCGGGCTGCTAAACACCACACTGGAAGAGATGGATAACGCCCACAACCTCAATTACCGCAGCTTTTTATTGCAGGCAAAAGCAGCGGCCAATTTGATGATTGAGGCGCAAAAGCCCGGCAGTATTGTTTTTGTAACCTCTAACCATGGCCTGCGCGCTTATAAAGACGACTTTCTTTACGGCTCCTTGCAGGCGGCGCTGCACCGGGCTTGCGAGTCGTTGGCCATGCAGCTGGCCCCTTACCGGGTGCGCATCAATTGCGTAGCCCATGGTGAATTAGAAGGGGTTACCCCTGTGCCGCAAGAAGAACCCGATTTTGCTTTTCGTTTGCCTTTGCAGCGGCGCGAAACCATGCAGGAACTGGGCGACGCCATCCTATACCTGGGGGAAAAAGCGGGTTACTCCACCGGTACCGTGCTGAAAACCGACGGCGGCCTTACCCTGGCCGGTATGCCGGAAGCGCCCTATGGCTACGGGTGGGACAAAGATCGCGACTTAGGCTCCGAAGAGGATCCGCCTTGGCGCAAAAAGGATTGACACAAGAGCAGCAGCCGGCTGAATTTTGTGGGGCCTGGCGCGCACAGAGAGCGGTCGCGTTGATAATGAACCAACAGCCAAACAGCGGTAGGCAAAACGCCTACCGCTGTTTGGTCTTTCACGTTACCGGCAGAACTTTGGCGAAATGGGTTGGCGAAGCGGGGAAGAAGGCCCTGTAATAGACTTGCAATTCCGTTTATATAAAACGATGACGGTCGGCTCGCCGGCTGCGCAATAGAGGAAAAAGCGGATAGCTTGTTTAGCGCCCATGGGCCTTTTGGTAAAAAAGCGTTTGGTTTGGCCGGATCAATTTGCTGGCCCTTGGCTTTTGCAACGGTTGGCGATTCTAATCCTGTTTTTTATTTGTACCGTCTGAATCTTCTGCGCCTTCTACGTCTTCTGCTTTTGTAGCCGGTGCTTTGCCTGCGGCCTGTTGTGGCTCGGTGCGGGTGGTAGTGCGGGCCGCAACCGCATAGGCGCCGTTAGCGGTAAGGGACACCATTACGGCATTAAGCGGAACGAGGGCCCACACCTCCCAGGTTTGAGCCCAGCCGCCCGACGCCGCGGTTGCGGCCACCATTATCACCAGGGCAATGAGGAAAGATAGCCATTGGGTGGGCAACTTGGCAAGCGGACCAGCCTTTTTTAAAAATTGGGTCAACAGCCCGGTTGCCGCCGCTGCGCCGGCAAAAGTAGCTAAACTGCCCCAGGTGAGATAATCGTTCATATCATTTGCCTCCTATGAGCCCCGCACAAGCACAGCCAGCACAGGGCGTGTTTTAAGAAATAATACGTGGGGTTCAATCGTTCAGAACCCTATGAGGCATTTTTTGCAGGGTTTAGAAGGTTGGTCTGTTGCTTGACAGAGCTGCACCGGGCATATTATGATACCGTTAGGCTAATTAGGAACAATACACACGTGGGGATTGGGATGTGCGCGTAGTGCAGGCCGCGTCAACGGGAACGAGAGGAAATTTTAGAAAAGTTCGCTTCACCGGACATCCAGGCATCGGACTGGGCGCTTATTGCAGAGCCCTCTAACGCTTGGCTAACCGGATTGTGCAGCAAAGACCGATTCATAAAAGCGGTGGAGCAGACGCAACAAGAATGCGGCGGCTGCCAATTGGATCCCTTGTACCCGCGTGCGTTAGCCTTGCTCAAAGAAACTGAAATATAAAATTGACGGGAAACAGCAGCCGCTGTGAAAGGATGAGCAGCATGGATTGGACGGAAATTATCGTTACAGTAGACGCCAAGGATGTGGACAGGGCCGGAGACATTGCCCAGATGGTAGTGCCCTACGGTATTTATATTGAGGATTATTCCAACCTGGAGCAAGAGGCGTTTGAAATTGCCCATATTGATCTGATAGACGAACAGCTTTTGCAAAAAGACCGCACGAAGGGTTTGATTCATATTTATATCAGCCCGCAAGAGAACCCGGCAGAAGCCGTTTCTTTTTTACGTGAGCGCTATGATGCGGCGGGAATAGATTTTACGCTACATACAGAGGACTGCGCCGAAGCCGATTGGATCAACAACTGGAAAAAATATTTTCACCCCATCCCCGTAGGGGAAAAGCTGTTGATACGCCCGGTTTGGGAGGAAGCCCCCGATTCCCAGGGCAGGGTGGTGCTGGATCTGGAGCCGGGCCTGGCCTTTGGAACCGGTACCCATGAAACCACGCGGTTGTGCCTACAGTTGCTAGAGCAGTATGTGCGCCCCGGGGCACAGGTGCTGGATGTGGGATGCGGCAGCGGTATTTTGTCGGTAGCGGCCCTGCTTTTGGGGGCGCAGCAGGCTGTGGGAGTGGATATCGACGCATTGGCGGTAAAAACCGCCAGAGAGAATGCCGAACGCAATAAAGTGGCCGATCGCTTTCATGCCATATGCGGCAATTTGACCGATCAGATTCCGCCGCAGGGTCAGTATGACCTGGTGGTGGCCAATATTGTGGCCGATGTGGTCATAACGCTGACCAAAGATGTAAAGAAATACCTAAAGCCGGGGGCGATATATCTGATGAGCGGCATTATCGACACCCGGGCAGATGATGTTTTTCAGGCCTTGGAGCAAGCGGGCTTTACCATTGTGCAACAACAGCAAGAGAAAGGGTGGGTGGCTTTAGCGGCTCAGCCCTAAATAGCACAAAAGCACGGCAGGTGCGGCAGAGGCAAAATTTTTAGACAAGATAGCCGGGAAGCAAATAGTTAAAAATTTGGAAATTATTCAAAACTTCTTCAATTTTTTCTTTTTTTAGTAAATTAAAATGGTATAATGTTAAAAGCATTTGCCTTGGCCGCTGTTCTGGCCAGTTGCGGCAGATGGGCAAAGAAAAAAGAGGAAAAACACATTTTTTCGGAGGGATTCTGATGAAGCAAAACAAACGGCAATCCGGGTTTAACATGTTTCTGTCGGTCTTTTTGGTCATTGCCTATGTGGTATGCATGTATTTTGTCAATGGGATGATCCAAAGCATGGAGGCAGGCACGCTGCAAACACTGCTTAACGTTATCTTATACGTTGCTTTCGGCGCGTTGTTGTTTTACGCCACCCGTGTGGGCGAGGGCAAACAGGTAAAGCGTTTTAGCTTAAGCGTTTTGTTGCTGATGGTAGTGCCGGGCCTGTACATTGCATTAAGTTTCTTTGCTTCCGGCCTGCCTTTGAGCAGCGAGATTACCAATTCCACCGCCCTTTCTATTTTAGGGCTTATCATGTTGGGCTACGGCATCCCCTATACCTTTGTCAGCGGCTTTGAGATGTTGCCCGAGCCGAAAGAGATAGAACCCACCAAAACCATTGTTGTGGATCAAGAAATGGAAGAAGGGGACGCGCTGGAAGAAGAGGAAGATTCCTTAGAGGAAGAAGACGCTGCAGAGATGCAAAACGATAACGAGCAAGAAGACGAAGAGACGCAATCAGAATCCCAAGCAGAAGAAAATGAAGAGGGCAGCGAGGAAGAAAGCGAAGAAGAAAAGCAGACGCAGTCCGATTCGAAAAAGGCGTAGTGCTCGCGGGATTGCTTCTAAAATGGAAAGACTGTTTAAGGCTGTTTTTTGTTTTACATAAACCAGCAACCGGCTGGCGGGGCTCAGTCTGAGCCCCGCCTTTTCTTATTTATTTAATTTATTTAAAAAAAGAAGAGCATGGCGCAAAAAACGCTTGCGCCCCTGCGTATAAGGGAGTAAAATCGCAACAAAGGAGGGGGATTTTTTATGCAAAAGGATTTTGTTTTGTTAGGTGACGGCGTGCACGACGACGCGCCGGCTATTCAGGCCATGTTAGACAGCGGCCGTGCCCGTGTGGAACTACCCGAGGCCCAGGTGTGCTATTTAATTACCCGGCCGCTGCGCATCCATTCGGGGCAGCAGCTGGTTTTGCCGCGTTATTGCACGGTACGGCTGGCAGATGGATCGGATTGCCATATGCTGGAAAACGCTGATTTGCAAAACGGCAACGGCAATTTTGAAGTAACCGGCGGCATTTGGGATATGAACAACTTAGGGCAGGGCAAGAATCCCTTTCATTTTCCCCACGAGCAGCACCCGGATTATGACGGGCTTTGTATGTACTTCCGGCACGTGAAAAATATACGTTTAGCCCATATGACGTTGAAGGATCCGATAACCTTTGCTGTTACGCTGGATGCTGCCTCTTACTTTACGGTGGAGGATCTCACCTTTGACTTTAACTACGGCAACCCTTGGGCGGTAAATATGGACGGCGTGCACTTAGACGGCGACTGCCACTATGGCGTTATCCGAAACTTAAAGGGCAGCTGCTATGATGATATGGTGGCCCTGAATGCCGACGAAGGGGTAGGCGGGCCCATTTCCCACATCCAAATAGACGGCTTGTACAGTGTGGATTGCCACAGCGCAGTGCGGCTGCTCTCTTGCGCCTACCCGGTGGAGGATGTGAGCATCAGCAATGTGCACGGCAGTTTTTATCAATATTGCGTGGGCCTTACCAAGTTTTATGAGGGAGAGGCAAAAGGTTATTTCGACGGTATTGTGCTGGATCGAATCTATGCAGCTAAAGCGCCGCGCTATTCGGTGTATCAAAAAGACGGCATGTATGTGTTTCCGTTTATTTGGGTGGAAAGCGGTTTAATGGTTAAGAACCTACAGGTGAGCAATGTTTACCGCAAGGAAAGCAGCGTAGCGGTGGAAACCATCGGCGTTGGGGAAGAAGCCCATGTGCAGAGGCTTTCGGTGAATAATGTGACACAGGAAAATCGCCTTTCTCCCGATGAGACATTCCCGCTGCTACGCAACTGCGGCCAGATCGACACTTTGTATTTAGGACTGGCAGACAGCGGCACAGATCCCCTTTTGTGTAATGAAGGGGCCATCACCCGGATGCTACGGCCTTTACAGGAAGAAACCGGGCAGTAAATCGGGCAGTAGCCGGCCGCAAACTTTATAAAACGTTCATCCTTTTGTGGTATGCTCGATTTATAATGAGAAAAGGTTGTTTGTGTTTACCGGCGCTGGTCGGGGCGAAAACCATGGGGCAAAGGAGAGAAACACAATGGAAAACGGTAAAATATTAATCGTGGACGACGACCAAAATATATGTGAGCTTTTGCGCCTTTATATTGAAAAAGAAGGCTATAAGACGGCGATAGCCAACGACGGGCAACAGGCATTGGATATGTTTGAGTCGGAATCGCCGGATCTTGTCATGTTGGATATTATGCTGCCCGGCTTAGATGGCTGGCAGGTGTGCCGGGAAATACGCAAAAAATCTCAGTGCCCCATTATCATGCTCACCGCAAAGGGAGAAGTTTTTGATAAGGTGCTGGGCTTAGAGCTGGGGGCCGACGATTATGTGGTGAAGCCCTTTGAGGCCAAAGAGGTGGTGGCCCGCATCAAGGCGGTGCTGCGCCGTACCAACCAACCGCAAGGCGATGCGGTGAAAGAAGTGAAATACGATAAGCTCTCCATCAACCTGACCAACTATGAGCTAAAGGTCAACGGCGTGCAGGTGGATACGCCCCCCAAAGAAATGGAACTTATCTATCATTTGGCCAGCAACCCCAACCGGGTGTTTACCCGCGATCAACTGTTGGACGAGGTGTGGGGGTTTGATTATTACGGCGATTCCCGCACGGTGGACGTGCATGTAAAGCGCTTGCGTGAAAAGCTGGAGGGCGTTTCAGACAAATGGGCGCTGAAAACCGTTTGGGGCGTAGGCTATAAATTTGAAGTAAAAGAGTAAGGCTTGCGGCCGGGAGGGCTTTGCAAAGCGCACTCTCTATCGTAAAAGACGGGCTGCCGTATTCTGTCTGCGCTGGCAGATGGGCGGCAGCCCTTTTGACAAAGTTAAAGCGGGGCTATGGCTATGACAATAAAAAGGGCTGGATTTTATAAGAAGCGCCAGGTGAATGAGGGCATACGGATGATGGCGAAACAACGGTCGCTATTTCAAAAATATCTGCGGGTCAATTTGGCCATTGTGTTGGTGAGCTTTTTGCTTATCGGCGTGGTGCTGCTGATCTTTATGACCAGTTATTGGCGAAGCGAAAAAACCGCCCTGCTCAAAAAGAACGCAGAGGGGATCTCGGTCGTAGCGTCGCAAAACCTAATTCCGTTGGGAGATAATTCCTACCGCATTGATTCCCGCGTAGGGACTATGATCGATCTGTTTGCGCAAAATATTGACGCGCAGATATTTTTGACCGATGGCAATGGTACGCCGGTGTTATATTCTCAAAGCGCCACAACCTTTGCCGATTCCACCCGCACGGTTCCTTTGGCGGTGGTGCAAGAGGCTATGCAGTCGGGTTATGTAGGCAGCACCACCCTGGGAGGAATTTTTCAAAATTCTTATAATGTAGTGGGTGTGCCGGTGACCAACACATTGGGCACAGAGATCATCGGAGCGGTGTTTGCCGCCTCCGACGCCCAATATTTGGACCAATTTCGCGTTGATGTGCTGAAAATTTTCGTGCTGGCGGCTGCTGTGGTATTTGCGGCTTCCTTTATTGCGGTGGGCATGTTTTCTTACCGGATGGTGCGCCCTTTGCGAGAGATGGCCATGGCTGCCCGCAGCTTCGGCGCAGGGGATTTTTCACGCCGGGTGCCGGTAACCAGCCAGGATGAAATCGGCCAGCTGGCTCTGGCTTTTAACAATATGGCAAGTTCTCTATCTTCTTCAGAAGGGATGCGCCGCAGCTTTATCGCCAACGTCTCGCACGAGCTAAAAACGCCTATGACCACCATTGCTGGATTTATTGATGGAATTCTAGACGGCACTATTCCGCCCGACAAGGAGCGGCATTATTTAAAGATTGTGTCTGACGAGGTAAAGCGTCTGTCGCGCCTGGTGCGCACGATGTTGGATCTTTCGCGGATCGACAGCGGGGAGTTAAAAATTACCAAACAGCGGTTTGATTTGACCGATACGGTGGTCAACACCCTAATGACCTTTGAAAACCTTATTGAAAAGCGCAACATTCAAGTTACCGGGTTGGAAGAAAGCCACAGCGTTTTTGTGGATGGGGATCCCGACATGCTGCACCAGGTGGTATACAATCTGATTGAAAACGCCGTAAAGTTTGTAAATGAGGGCGGTGTCATCGAACTGCATGTTACCGAAGCCAGCAACCGAGTGAATTTTTCCATTCGCAATACGGGTGCAGGAATATCGGCCGACGAGATTGGGCTTATTTTTGATAAGTTTTATAAAACCGATAAATCTCGCAGCCAGGATAAAAACGGTATGGGCTTGGGACTGTATATTGTGCGCACCATTATCAAGCGCCACGGCGGCGATATTACGGTAAAAAGTACCGAAGGGGAGTTTTGTCAGTTTGACTTTTGGTTACCCAAAATCAGCCAGGTGAAGGAACAACCCAAATTGCAGTAAGCACAGCAAAGGGCAATGTTACAGTTTATTCAGAAAATTGCAGATTTTTCTTCAATAATGAGTTAATACCCGTTAATATAAAGCAGGTATACTAAAACATAGTTACAGGGGCGGCCAGAGACAGTCGGCTTGACTTTGTGCCCGGTTTTATGGCGTTTAAAAGGCAAGAACCCTATAACATAGAAAATAAGCAGGAATAGGATGTGTGGAACATGAGTGAAGAATACCGCGGCCAGCCGCTTGAGGAATCCAAGAAGCAAGAAGGCCAAGATAATGAGATGAAAGCCGACACACAGCGCCCAGAGCAAGAAGAGCACGGCCAGGATGCAGCAGCGCAAAATATTGCCCAAGAGCAGCAGGAACAGATTGCGCAACCGGCAGAACCGGCCGCCCCGCAAGAAGGGCAAGGGGAAGAATCTTCTAGCCCAACAACAAGCCAACCGGCGGAGTCATTAGAAGATCAAACAACGGTGCAAACAGTTGCCCAAGCAGACACCGGGGCTGTGAAAGACGAGGCGGCCGTAGAGCAGACGCCGCCGGCAACCGGATCAGGCGGGCAGCAAGGGCAAACCGCACCAACAGGGCAGACTCCGTTTTCGCCGGGGAATAGTACCGGCAGCAATGCTAACCAATGGGGGCAACAGTCTCGCCCGGCGCAAACGGGGTGGGCCTATCCTTATGGTGGGCAAACCGGGAACCGGGCGCCGCAAGGCTATCCCTATGCCGGAGGAACCTACCAGCAGGTTGGACAGCAAGTTGGACAGCAGGCAGGACAGTCGACGGGGCAGCAAACAGGGCGGCCTTCCGGGTACCCATATAGCACTCCCACTGGGCAAGGGGCCGGGCAGCCCACGGGCCAGGGCTATTATCATTATGCCGGCTCGCAGTTGCATCAGGATACGCAGCCCACACAAAGCCAGTGGCCTGAATACCGTCAGGGCGGCGGTCAGCCGCCGGCAGGTGGCGGAACTGGAGCGGCGCAAGCTCCCGGCGGCAAACCTCCGAAAAAGCCCATGAATAAAAGAACGAAAATATTCTTGTGGATTGTGGGGATTCTGGTAGGCGGTTGCGTGCTGGGCTTTAGCGCCTACGGCGTTTACAGCGCAGCCAATGGCGGCGTGCCTACAGCCCCCTCTACCTCTCAATCTCAATCCAGCAGCCAAACGCCGGAATCTTCTTCTCAAGAGCCGGCCACCAGTTCCAATAACGGGGTGGATCCCAACGGCCCCACTTTGGAAATTCACGGTAGGTCTGAAAACGAAGCTTCCAATGCCACAGAGATTTATGAAAATGTAAAAGACTCCGTCGTAGGGGTGCTGACCTACGAAACCGACGCAGTGGCAGGCGAAGAGCCGGTATCGGAGGGTTCCGGTGTGGTGATGAGCGAGGATGGTTACATTATCACCAATTCCCATGTTATTAACGATTCTAGCAATCACGGCGTGCAGGTGGTATTTAACGACGGCGAGCAGGCGGTAGCCACAGTGGTGGGCTATGATACGCGCACCGATATCGCCGTGCTCAAGGTGGATCCCGAGGGATTAACGCTTAAACCCGCAACCTTTGGCGACAGCAGCGAGCTTCAGGTGGGCGAATGGGTGCTGTCGCTAGGGAACCCCGGCGGCCTGGAGTTTGCCAGCACCTTAACCCAGGGCAGCATTTCCGCGTTGGATCGCACCGTTACCGTTAACCAAAACAGCATGAAGTATATTCAGACCGATGCGGCCATCAACCCCGGCAGCTCGGGCGGTGCGCTGATTAATATGAACGGCCAGGTGGTTGGCATCAACGCAGCTAAGCTGAACGATACCTCTATAGAGGGCATGTGCTTTGCTATCCCCATCAACACAGTGCAGCCGGTGGTCAACGATCTGATTCAAAACGGCTATGTGTCCGGCCGCGTGCGCTTGGGTATGACGGGCAGCGTGGTATCGGAGTATCAGTCGCAGGCATTGGGTGTGCCCAAGGGCATCTTGATTCGTGAACTGTCGGACGATAGCGACCTAAACGGCAAAGCCCAGGTGGGCGATATTGTTACCCAGATAAACGGCATAGAAGTAGATTCCTTTAATACTTTGTGGACAGAGCTAGGCAACTATCAACCCGGCGATACAGTAACCCTAACCATTTACCGCATGGCGACCCAAGGCAGCAACGCCCAGCAGTTTGACATAGAGGTTACTTTGTTGGAGGATAGAGGAGAAACCCAGCAGCCGGTTTCCTCGCAACAATCCTTTGACCCCTTTGGATAAGCTGCAGATAAACACAGCTAGAAACAAAACGCACCCCCTGGTGCAAAGGCCATTGGCCTTTGCACCAGGGGGTGCTGTTGTATTTGCGCCATTTACCGGCGTCCGCCGCTTTTTATTGAGTAAGCGCTCTCAGGCAGAGGGGAGCGAGTGTCTACAGAAGGCATAGAAGACGGTTTGCTTTTCTTTTGATTTCGTGGGCTTGCTTAGTTGCACTTAGTTTGCCAAGCGGCCAGATTTGATATGGAAACCATATCCTTTTTGCACGTGCCGGATGTTGCGCCCCGCATACCAACCTAGTCCATCCGTTCTGCGGGCCGCCGTCTTTGTATGGAAATTACCAGCCAGCCTTTTTTGCTTGAGAAAACCAATCTTACAACAACACTTTTGTACTCTGAAACAAATTCTATAAAACAAACGCAGTGCTTACGAAACAGCACTGCGTTTGAGAACTTTAAGCCGTTTTAATCCTTTTTGACCGGCTTTTGACCAGCCGATTCGGTCGGTTGACTGGGCACCTTATTTCTTTTCAAAGGTGATGGTTGCCTCGTTTTCCAAAGTCAGCTGACCGTCCACATAGGTTCCTACCTCTTCAATGTCATTGGCGGTCATCGAAATATTCTCGCCGTTTAGCACCCAGGTGCCGTTCACGGATTCCTCTGCTTCGCCGTCCGTAAAGGAAGTAGCGGTGAAAGTGCCGTCTTCTTCGATGGTGATTTCCATAGAAAAGCCCATCTCTTCTATCATTTCATCCTTGCTGTATTTGGTGCCGTCGGCATCAATGCCGCCGCTTACTTCCCAGGTGCCTGCCAAGCCGGCAGCATCCTGGTTGCCATCTGTGCTTGTTGTGTCGGTCTGCCCGGCTGCGCTGCCTTGACGGGTGAATATGCCTTGTAGGGTATCTGTTAAATTGGCCACCAAAGCGTCGCCGTCAACTTGCAGCGTTTCCACCGTGCCGTTGCCGGTATTGGTGATTTCCAGCTGAGAATCGTCAACCTGCACCCAGGTGCCGTTGGCGGTTTGGTCGTTATAGGTCATCATCATGCTGCCGTCTTCATTCAGGGTCATAACAAAGCCGTTATTGGCCAGCTCGGTTTCCAGCTCGCTGCCGGTTAGCTCTTCGCCGTCTTGAATCAGGCCGGTAACCTCCCATACGCCTGCCCAAGAACCGGCAGACGAGGCGCTGCTTTCTTCGTCCTGAGCGTCGCTTTGCGCCGCTTGTTCAGAAGCAGCAGACGCCGCAGAAGAAGTGGTGCTGCCCGAAGAAGCAGTTTGCGCCGTTTGACTGCAACCAGCAGCCAACAACACGCAGCCCGCCAGCGCAGCGGTAAGCAACATTTTAATTGTTCGTTTCATCATAACTCCCACCTTTTTACAAAATGCCATATAAATAAGGCCTATACAATTAAATGTATAGGCCCAGTATAGGCCCAAAACCTTTTTCAGTATACTACAGGTTATTGGCAGAGTAAAGGCTTTTTTGTCTGGCGGAAGGCTTTCCCTGTTCTTCGTCAGGAGCTTTTTCTCTCTTTCTTTCCCGGTTCGAAGAGAACAAAGACGTAATAAGCGTCTATTGTAATCTAAACAAAAGCCCGTGGATTTATCAAAATAGAAAAATACTGCAACCGCGCAAAAATATATCTACGAAAAAGAAAAAAGATCAGATAGAAGATAGTTCGAGTAGTTCGAGCCGAGAGAAATACGAAAATCATTTGAAAGGCAGTAAATCAAGCCGCCAAGGCTTACACAAAGTTCAAGCCAGCGTCATTTGGGCGCCGGCTTGTCTTTCGGCCTTCTAGGCCGCGTGTCAAATCACCTATCTTAGGGTGGTCTTGGCTAGTATCATGCCCTTCTAGGGCTTACTTAGGCTTTTTATGTTGGTGTGGTTACTTTTCTCTTACGAATCCAGCTCACGGTATCGCGAATGGTTTGATACAGATCCCGGGGCCGGTAGCCCAAATCCGAGGTGGCCTTGTCGTGACTAAAACGGTCGTTGCTGGATAAGGTGTATAAGGAATATTTGGTATAAAGGGGGCGCTGTTTGCGCACTTTAGCGATGAAGCCCAGCAAGGGTGCCGCCCCCTTGGCCATCCAAATGGGTAACACAGGCAGTTTGCGCCCGCCAGAAACGCTTTTTGCAATGCGCAATACGTCTTTTACATCGTAATGCCGGTTCGATAGAATGTAACACTCACCGGTTTTGCCCTTTTCGGCAGCCGTTAGGCAACCCAGAGCTACGTCGCGCACATCCACAAAATCATAGCCGCCTTTCACACAGGCAGGCAATTTGCCGTTGACGTAATCGCGCACCATCTGTACCAAGTGGTTACCGGCGTTGTCGTAGGGGCCAAGAATGCCCGAAGGATGCACCACAACGGCGTCCAACCCTTGCGCAACCGCGTCCAGCACCGCCTGGGTGGCTTCGGCTTTGGTTTTGGCATAACCCCCTACTACCCAATCGGGGGAAAAGCGGGTTACCTCCCGCATCACTTCCAAGGATTTCTTTTCAGGGATAGCATGCACCGAGCTTACATACACCAACCGTTTTACCTGGTATTCCCGGCACAAATCGATAATGTTTTTGGTGCCGTTAACGTTAACATCATACATTGTGGGAGATACGTGCTCAGAAATATCCACAATGCCGGCAGTATGGATCACATAGGTTTCATACCCCTGAATCCCCTCAAACAAAGGGCGCAGGCTATCTTTCTTTCTAACATCACCCTCCACGCAAGTAACATGATCCCCTTGAGGAGCCGCTTCGCCGGGTAGCACAAGGCCGCGTGTCAGTACCCCATCTTTTTCTAATTGGCGAACAATGGTACCGCCTAAATGGCCGGCGGCGCCGGTAACTAGGAATAGTTTTTGCATGGAAAACACCTCTTTGGAAAACCTCGACAAACTGTTGTTTTTCTTTCCTAATTGTATTATATTTAAGAAAAGGGAGGCATTCAACCGGCAGAGCGGAAGGATAATGCCTCTTTTTCAACAAAAACAACACTTCATGTTGGATAATAACCCGGCTTCATAAAAAGTTTACGGGGGAATGGCCATGAAAGAAAAATCAGAAGACAATAGGCGGGATCACCGTGTGCGTGTAACCAAAATGTTGATCCGGCGCGCTTTTACCGATTTGCTGCGGCAAAAGCCTTTGCAGAGCATTTCAGTGCGGGAGCTGTGCAGCAAGGCGGGCATTAACCGCAGCACCTTTTACGCCCACTACAGTGATGTTTATGATTTGCTCAATCAAATTGAGGAAGAAATGCTGGCGGAGCTTAGAGTGGCGCTGGAGCCCTTATTGCGTCCAGAGGCGGGCAACCCCACCTTGGCCCAAATTACCAACCGTATCTTTTTGTGTTTGGGGCAAAACGCCGATTTTTGCACCGCAATATTGGGAGATTACGGCGATAAATCTTTTACCGCAAAGCTGATTCAGATGGGGCGGGAACGGTGCGCCCAAGCTTATGCGCAGCTTTTTCCCAACGCGACGGCAAAGCAGATCGATTTTTTTTATACCTTTGTGAGCGAAGGGTGTATTGGCTTGCTGCGCCGCTGGATGGAAGAGGGAATGGTTACCGGGGCCGAAGAGCTGGCAACCATGGCAGAAAATATTATGGTATACGGTATGGGCTGGCTGCGTAGACAGAAGCCGGCAGTTAACCGGGAGGATGAAATAATAGTGCCCTTTGCTAGTGCCGCGCACCGGGATTGAGCCGCCAAGAAAAAACGCTAGATGTAGCATTTGCCTTTTGCGGCAAAAAATGCAGTTGCTTTTTGTTGCTGAGAAAAGTGTTGCGAAAATTTCGGCCTGGGTAAACGTAAGTGTATAACAGTGGCCTGTAGCGTGGGATGGGCATCAAGCCAAGATTTATATGGCGAATATTGGGCGAAAGCGTTCTACGCTTTCGCCCTTTTTACAGTGCAATTTGCCCATCTGCCGCCGGTGCGCAAAAGGCAATTTTTTTATTATCTTTTGCATTGCGGATTTGGGAGCCGGTTGCTATAATAATGCCTGTTTGCTGTGTGCTGTGGCGCTTGCTGTTTGGCAAGGGCCTTGCGATGAAAGAGGGAGCGAACAGGAGGACACAAAAATGGGGAATTTAGGGAGCAGCGTTCAAAACAAGCCGTATAAAAAGACGCTGCACGCTTGCTATGTGGGGTATATTACCCAAGCTATCGTCAATAATTTAGCGCCGCTGCTGTTTGTTATTTTTCAGCAGCAGTTCCAGGTGAGTTTTGAAGAGATCGGTAGGCTTTCTTTTATTAATTTTGGAACCCAGCTGCTGACCGACCTTTTTTGTATCAAATTTGTGGATAAGATGGGCTACCGCCGGGCCGCTGTGTTGGCGCATATTTGCTGTGCGCTGGGTTTGGTGCTGTTGCCTGTGTTGCCGTCGGTGTTGCCAGCGCCCTACCTGGGCTTGGTTATTGCCGTAATGGTATACGCTGTGGGCGGCGGTATGCTGGAGGTGCTGGTGAGCCCCATTGTAGAGGCGATCCCCGGCGATGCAAAAGCTTCCTCCATGAGCCTACTGCATGCCTTTTACTGCTGGGGCCAAGTGTTGGTGGTGTTGGGCACCACCTTGCTGCTGGAATGGATCGGTGGCGATTACTGGCGGTTACTGCCCCTATTGTGGGCCTTGGTGCCGGTTTTTAACCTGTTCCGTTTTTTAAAGGTGCCTTTGGCTCCTATAATCCCCGAAGGGGAACAGGGTCTCTCTGTGCGGCATCTTATGCGCTCAAAATTCTTTTGGGTGGCGCTGATGCTGATGATGTGCGCCGGGGCTTGTGAGCTTACAATGTCGCAGTGGTCGTCGCTGTTTGCCGAAGAAGGGCTGCATGTGCCAAAGGTGGTGGGCGATCTGGCGGGCCCCTGCTTGTTTGCGGCGCTTATGGGCATTGGGCGCACTCTATATGGAGTGCTGGGCCATCGTATTCATTTAAAAAATGCTTTGCTGTTGTGTGGGCTGCTGTGTGTGCTATGCTATGGTGTTACGGTGTTTTGCGCATCGCCGGTGCTCTCTTTGTTGGGTTGCGCTGTGTGCGGTTTTTCGGTCAGCCTGATGTGGCCGGGCACGGTGAGCCTTAGCGCAGGGCGCTTTCCCCGCGGCGGGACTGCCCTATTTGGCGCGCTGGCGGTGTTTGGAGATATGGGTGGAGCGATTGGCCCGTGGATGGCGGGCATTGTTTCCGATTGGGCCCAGCGCTCTCAAGAATTGGTAGGCTGGGGGGCGGCAATGTTACTTAGCCCTGAGCAAGTGGGTCTAAAATGCGGGCTTTTGGTGGGCATGATTTTTCCCATACTGCTGGTGGTGGGGTTGCTGCTGTTGCGCAAGGACAAACGACGCGTGTAGAGGTGGTTTGGCGGTAAATAAACAGTTTGTAATATGTAAAATATAATGCACCAAAGGGATTTGCTTCTACAAACAGCCAGCGCTCTTGCCGCTGGATTGCAGCGCTTGCTACGGCTAGCCCAGCAGCGTGATAAATAAAGGAAAGAAATATGCCCTAACGATCTTAATCTAGTATAGTTAGACCGTATTATTACAAATTGTATTTTTAATTGATACAAAAGCGCAGTAGAGAAATTGTAAAATTCGGTGGAAAAAACAAGGGAGGTTTCCCTTTTTGTTGCATTAGGCCTAGCCGCCGTTTATAATAAAAGTGTCTGTAAATTTTGTGCCTAGGTGTGTTTTGCTATAAGGAATGGGAAAAACGAATGCACCGCTTGACTGGGGGAAATGGGTGAATAAAATAGTGAAACGGGTCTACCGACGGCAATATAATAGAAAAAAAGCCGTGTTTTTTCCGCATAGAAGAAGACGTTTTGCCTGTTTATCGGCAATGTTAGCTCTTTTGGTGATCATTGCGCCGTTTTGCCAGATATATGCGCAGAATAATGCCGGAGCTGTACAGGCAGCCAGCTTTACGCAAAGCAAAATTGTTGCGGTAGATATCGCGCCGTTTCGCGACAACGGCGTTACCGTGTTGTTTAACGACGGATCGATATATCTTTATCAGTACGATGAGAACGGCGGCGCAGATAAACGAGTAGACAGTCGGGTTGCGGGGGTATCTAACGTAAAAAAATTGATCGATGCTACCAGCGCTCTCACCAATGACGGGCAAGTGTTAACGTGGGGAGCCGACGGCCAGGGCGGAAAGAAAACCTACCAGGCGCTGCCGGTGCAAGGAATTAGCAATGTGGTGGACGCCACCAGCCACTATTACCTAACCAAAACGCAGGGGGACGCCTTTGAAGTAAAATACTTGGATAGCAACACCGAAGGCGCAACGCCGCTGACCTTGTTTTCGGTAACCGGCGCCCAAAAGATATCCGACAGCGAAGACGGCGGCGTGTTGCTTAAAAGCGACGGCACGGTTTGGAAGTGGAAGGGCACGCAAAGCGCCTTAACCCAAATAGAAGGGCTGTCGGGTATTGTGGATATTACCAGCCAGGCCGCGCTGGATAGCGCCGGCAATGTGTGGGTGTGGGGCGTAAATCTGCGTGGTAAGCTGGGCAATAGCGATACGTCGCAAAATCAAACTGCCGCTGTGCAGTTGTTGCAGGGCTCTGCGGGCATTGCGGGTTCCAGCGGGCAAACCTATTCCATCCAAAAGGACGGCACTTTGCTGGTGTGGGGCGAGGCCAATGCGCAAAGCGGGGATACTTTGCTTTCTGCCCCCACAAAGGTTGAGCAGGCCGGAGAAGTGAGCAAGGTCTTTCCCGCCACCCATGGGGTGAACTCCACCTACCTTTTACTAAGCGACGGCAGGGTGCAGTCGGTGGGATTGTGCGGCTATGCCGCAGTCACCCCATTCACCTCTTATGCGGCAAACCGCAGCTTGCTAGAGCCTAAAACCGCGGTTATCCGGCTGAATAAGGATTTAAGCGGCAACTTAGGGGCGGATGAACTGGATCAGTTGCCCTGTGAAACCTTGATAGGCACCACCGCCGCCGGTGGAACGGTACAGGTGCGGGTGGAAAGCTGGGAATGCGAAACCACCTTTTATCCCGATGCGGCGGGCACCTATATATTCCGCCCGGTTGTGTCGCTCAACGGCATGGTGGTTTATTCCGAGTACCGGCTGGCGGATGAAATTTTGCCCTCCATCACGGTGACGGTAGAAGGGGGCCGGATGAGTAGCTCCAGCTATGCCATCGATGAAAATGAAGGCACCATCAGCAAAATAGCGGCGGGCACCAATGTTGCGTCGCTGCTTTCCGGCATACGCGGCGGCACCGTAAAGGCTTATGATGCCGGCGGCGGCGAGCTGGCCGCCACCGATACGGTGGGCACGGGCGCGGTGGTAAAGCTGCTGGAAAACGGGCAGGTAAAACAGTCTTTAACGGTGGTGGTAACGGGGGATACCAACGGCGACGGCAGAATCACCATTACCGATGTGGTGCGCATAAACGCCCACGTGGTGGGCCGCAGGGCCCTCAACGGCGTGTATGCCCTGGCGGCAGAAACCAACGGTGACGGAAGGGTTACCATCACCGATGTGGTGCGCGTAAACGCCCATGTGGTGGGCCGCAAAACCCTGGATCCTATTGCGGTGTAAAAGGCCGTTGGGCCTTGCGGAACAATACAAGCAAGCCCCGGCGACCAATTGGGGCGGAAAGGGTGGAGTAACATTCATGAGGAACCTAAAAAGGACAGCGTCTTTGCTGCTGGCGGTTTTGCTGGTGGTTTCTGTATGGCTGCCGGTGCGCTCTCAGGCGGCCAGCGCCTTTTTGTCCGGCGGGGGAACAGTAACCGTTGGAGAAACTTTTACGGTAAGTTATACGATTTCCGGCAGCCAGCTGGCGGGGGCCGCTGGCTCCATCAGTTCCAGTAACCCAGCGGTGGCGCAGTTGGTGAGTGCCTCAATCGTGAACGGCTGGTCGGGCGAAGCAGGCGCGACCTTTGGCGCCTATGGCACGCCGATAGACGGATCTACTACGGTAATATCGGCAACCTTTCAAACGATGGCGGCGGGGAGCTGCACCATATCGGTGACCGGCGTAGAGGTGACCGAGGGGGAAGATATGGTGGCGTCTTACCCGGGAGACTCTTCTGTTTCCGTCACCGTAACCGATCCGGTTCAAGTAACACCTGAACCTCCAGCGATTTCGGAAGCCCCAGCGCAATCCCAGGAGACATCCTCACCCTCTTCCACTTCCACTGCGGAAGTTTCCTCTCAAGAATCCCCCTCCTCGGCTCAGGAAGAGCGTTCTTCCAATGCAAATTTAGCGTCGCTGCACATTACAAATGCGGAATTTACACCCGCCTTTGACAGCAGCATAACCGAATATTCCACCGTTGTGCCGTCGGTGGAAGAAACTTTGCTGATTGAAGCCGTGACGGAGGATAGCCGCGCCTCGGTGTCGATTCAAAATAATCAACTAACGCCCGGCGAAACCACAGCGGTGCGCATTGTAGTAACCGCCGAAGACGGCACCACCAAAACCTATACCATTAACGCCACCAGGGCCAACGATCCCAACGGGGTGGCGTTGGATGCCAACAACCGCCTTTCCTCCCTTACGGTAAGCGCGGGTGTTTTGTCGCCCGCCTTTGACCCGGAGAAAAAGACCTATGTGGTCTGGCTGCCTTATGAAACGACGACTTTGCAAGTGGAAGCACAGGCGGAGTCGGCCCGCGCGGTGATAACCATAGAAGGCGTGGCGGAGCTAAAGGAAAATGCCGACAATGTTTTTCGTGTTATTTGTACGGCGGAAAACGGCGACAAATCGGTTACCGAAGTACACGCCAAAAGGGGTATCAATCCCGAGGGGGATCCCCTGCTGCAGGCAGACAAAGTTTTCACTGATGACGGCGAGCTGGCGGCGCAGATTACCTCTATGGGTGAAAAATACGGCGAGGGCGTGGTGCTGGCCCAGGTGGAACAGCTAAGCGCGCAGGTGCTTAACGCACTGGCGGCAAACCCGGGTGTGGTGTTGCAGCTGGATTACGAGGGCGCCCAGCTTCGGCTGGTTGGGCGCGATGTGAACAAAGCCGTTGATACGGCGGGCTACGCTGTGGGGTACTCTGAAAACCCGGCCAACGCCGCCCAGTTGCTGGCTTCATGCGGGCAGGACAACCGGGCAAAGGCTTACAGCTTTGGCGGAGCGGTGCTGCCCGGCAAAGCGCAGTTGCAAGTGCAAACAGATTATGAAGAGAACACGCTGGTGAATATTTATGCCTACAACCCAGAGAATGGGCAAATCCTTTTGGTAGCCGAGGGGGTTGTTGTGGGTGCCGGCGGACTTGTGCGCTATTTAAGCGAGGTGTGCTACGACAGCGTGGTGACCACGTCGGTGATTGACGGCGCGATTCCAGTGGAGGCAGCCGGCATGGCAGTGGGCGGTACGCCCACATGGGTGTTGGTTATCTGCATTGTGGCCGCAGTATTGGTGGGCGTTGGCGGCGGTTTGGGGATTGCATACGCGTTCTTTAAGTCTCGTTATGAAGAGGTGGAGCCACCGGACGGCGGCCCCAACGGACCGGAAAACGCTTGGCCGAATCCACCGGACGATCCGGAGGACGGCCCGGCTGGATATCCCAACGAGATGGGCGGCGCGGGGCAAGCGGATGCAGCGGAAACCTCGAATGATGAATGGAGCGGCCAAGAGGATACCACCACAGCCGCTACAAACAATAGAGAGGATGCAGGGCAAACCAATGCTGCCGGCGAAAGCCAAGGAACACCGCAAAACGCCGCATCAAGTGGGTATTCTGCCGTTTATACCGGCTATGCTGTAGAAGATAATGATGAAGACGATGGCTATGTGGATATATCGTCGGGTTCTCATGGCTTGCGTCATGTTGTGCGGGAAGAAGACAGCAATCCAGCCCAACGGTATGGCAGCGAACCGGTGATGCGAACCAATCGCCGAGGGGGGCGCCGTTACCGCAAGTAAAGATATAGACTCCAGCGCTAAAGCGATCGGGTAAGTGAAGTGGTTGTTTAGGCGCGGCCTTACCGGCGAAGGTTCGCCCATTTGCCGGCATGACAAAGCTCGCCTGTTCGCCCGTTCGCTTGTTGCCTAGTAAAATTGTAAAAAGATACGCCCACTGCTGCAATTGCCGCAACAGTGGGCGTATTGATTTGTGTTAGAAAGAGCGTCAACCGTTCTGCGGCTGATACCGTTAAAAAGGAGTTTGCTTCATACATACAGGCAAGACATACAGGCGTCAAGCACAATGGGTAGCTGCGGTACTTGTTTTGAAATAAAATGCTGGCCCTTGTATGAAAGCTTAACAAAACAAAGGGAAAAGCCGGGTGCACCGAAGAAGTTTATTTAATAGTAACGAATCACTGCGGTTACACGCCCCAAAATGACCACCTGCTCAGATATGATAGGCGTAAAGTCGGGGTTTTCAGGCTGTAGGCGGATAAAGCCATCCTCTCGGAAAAAGCGCTTAACAGTGGCCTCATCTTCCAACAGGGCTACCACAATATCACCATTGTCGGCGGTGGGGGTTTTCTGACAGATCACAATATCGCCGTCTAATATCCCGGCGTTTTTCATGCTGTAGCCTTTCACCCGCAGGGCGAATAAATCGCGCCCACGGCTTTGGGATTCGTTCAGCGGCACATAGCCCTCAACGTCTTCCACTGCGAGGATGGGCAGCCCAGCGGTAACCTGGCCCAGAATGGGAACTTGAACACTGCGCTCTCCGCCTGCAATATGGATGGCGCGGTTTAACCCGGCGTCGCGGGTAATATAGCCGTTTTCTTCCAAGGTTTTTAGGTGGGCATGTACGGTAGAGGTAGATTTAAGGCCAGTGGCGTTGCATATTTCGCGCACGGAGGGCGGCAAGCCGTCTTGCGCACGTTCTTTTAGATAGGCTAAAATGCGTTCTTGGCTTTTATTCAGCTTTTTCAATGTCATGACCTTCCTTTCCCAAAAAAGGTTGCGCCTTGCAGGCGATGGCATTTTTGTTGTTGGCTATGTTGTGTTACCGGTATGAGATAAACTGTGTGAGATTACCATAGAAAAGAGTGCGCGTCGTTGATCAGCCGGAGGCTATTCCCCCACCAACGGAAGGAGAACGAGATCCTCCCGTTTCCCTTGTTAGTATAACATAACAGAGAGAAAAAATCAAACATTTGTTTGAAAAAATTTGCTGGAATTTCTCTATGAATAATTTATAATTTATTAACAGCGCTGTAACAACTAAACCGGCAAGGCAGGCTATAATAAACATGTACTCCAAAGATGGAGCCGCACCATCAGAGTACAATGTTCTACCCTCCTCAATGTACCCCTCAAGCTAATGAGAAAGCGCCGAACCGCAAGGTTCGGCGCTTTCTCATTGTGCGCATTTTTCTCTTTGGATTTACAAGAATAAAATAGGCCGGATGCTGCGTTTTGCATCCGGCCTATTTTATTCTAGCTCTGCTGTAAATTGTCTGATACAAAAATAGTCAGTGAACGTAAGGAATGGAGCTTGCTTATGACTCAGCAAAGCAGTGCGCGGCTTGGGGGTAATAGGTGCGCAAGTAGTCTTTAACCGCCTGTAGGCTGCATATGCCGTCGTGTTCCGCCAGCAAAAGCACGCTGGTGGTGTAGCAGTTGCCGGCAGCGCTGGCCGTGAGCTCTATTGTTATAGATTGGCGGCCCATAGCAGCTTGTATGTCATCAAGCTTTACGGCGTAACCATCGCCAGCCTGCGTTTCATACCGGCGGTTAAGAACGCATTCCCCGTTGTCTGACAGCAGCCGAAGCTCTACTTGTACGGGGCCTTGGGGCAAATCCGACGAAACATACAAGCCCAGCTGGATGGTCTCGCCTGGTTGCCATACCAACTTATCGTAACGCAAGCTGGCGTGAACCGGCGCATAAGCTTGCGCCACCATATAATAGGCCAACTTGGGGTTGCGGTAATAATCAATAAGGTTGGTGCAAGAGGTGTTTACCCACGGTTCGTTGGACTGCCAAATAATGCTGCCGCTGTTTTGATAAGCGCGGCGGCGATTGGCTTCTACCGCGTAACGAAGGCCTTCGCCCTGAACAAATTGGCTGGCTATAACAAAATCCCGTAAGCTGGCAAATTTGCCAAAGATAGCCTCATCTCTGCCCAGCGTATCCCAGGTTTCACCGTGATGCCGCCAGGTTAAATTTTCCACCGGGGAGAAGGGTCCTTGATTTTCCGGCGCTAGTATGGTTTTTAATGCGGGCAGGTTGTTTACCCCATCTACACCGAATTCGCTGTGCAGCAAACTGTCGGATTCGTTAAAGCGCCGGTAGTGCTCCTGGGTTCCCACATATTTCCATTCGCCGTGCACATCATGGTTACGACCCGTATCTCCCACTGTTAGGAACAAATGTGGCCCGGAGCCGGAGGTTGGATACATATAGCGGCCGGGATCCAAGGTTTCCACCACCTCTCGCAGCATGGCGATATTGGGATCCTCCATGGTGGATGGAACATAGTCGGCATCGGTTAGCTCGTTGCCGCCGCTGTAAGCTGCCAGCGACACATGGTTGCGTATGCGCAAAACAGCAGCCACTGCCGCGCGGCGCAATTGACGTAAAAAGCCGGGATCCTGAGAGGGAATGTTGTCAATGCCCGAGCTGGATTGAGGAAACTCCTGCCATACCATAATGCCGTATTCGTCACACAGCTCGTAAAAATCCTCGCTTTCTATCAACCCGCCGCCCCATACGCGAATCAGGTTGACGTGGGCGTTGCGCAATAGCGCCAGAAAATCCGCGTACCATTGCCTATCTACCGCGTGAGAGAGCTCATCCAATGGAGTCATGTTAACGCCTTTTATATAAAGAGGGCGGCCGTTTAATACAAAGGTGTAGGGCAAGGCGTCTTCCGCCGCCCTTTCGTTGGGGCGGATTTCCAAATGCTTAAAGCCCGATTTGCCTGTCCATTCATCGCACACCTGGCCGTCGGCAACCACCTGGGCGGTTAAATCATAAAGAGTAGGCGTGCCCAGGTCGGCTGTATTCCAATAATGGATATCGCTCAGATGGCAAGCGTATTCTACCAGGTTGCGCCCCGGCTGCAGCGTGACCGGCACAGCCGCCTGTACACCCGCTTTGGGTATGCTGATTTGCAGTTGGGCTTGCTGGGCGCGCACGCTG
>DVJE01000028.1 GCA_018716975.1 Candidatus Gallacutalibacter stercoravium
GCTGCCTTCAAAGACCCTTCCATCTCTGTCTACTACCAGCGCAAACGCTCTGAAGGGAAATCCCATCTCACAGCTCTGGGACATGTTTCCCGCAAAATGGTGAATATCATCTTCGCTGTCCTTCGTGACAATACCCCCTATTCCCCAGCTATTTAGAAATCTTCTCTTGACATCCCTTTATAGCCGGTCTTATATATCTTTGATAAATCCAATTATTCCAGGGCCTCAATGGTAATTGTCCCTGACATCTCGCTTACTACTTCTCCTCCGGAAACGACCTGTCCCAATTCAAAGAGAGACGCATTCTCATTATAATCGCCATAAAAGAACACCACATCTCCCCATGGTTCATAATAGGCCAGTGTCCCCGCTCCCTCTTGTGCCAGCGGTGAGTCGCTGGTATCCAGCTCCTGCGGTGGGTAAAAGATCTTTTCATTGGTGCTGTAATCCTCTACCTCAAGGGTAAGGGGAAGCTGCTCATAGAGGGAATCTGCTGCGGTTCCGTTGTTTAATTCATAAACAACCGTGTTTTCTCCAAACTGTACGGAAATTAGCCTGGCTGTGCTTTCAGGCACTTCTTCATCCTCTGCCGTGGAAGAAATTTCTACATTGGAGGATGATTCCGGCTGTTCTGCGGAAGAAGATTGTTCCGCTTCAGAAGAAGATTCCTCTGTTGATGTCGTCGATGTCGCCAATGACTCCGAATTGCCAGTTCCACAAGCAGAAAGAGAAAATACTGCCAGGCAAAGGAAAATTACGCCAAAGACTTTTTTCATTTTTATACCCCCTTAATAGCCTAATCCGGCTACCCAGTTCTGGATATCCTCCTGTGAAGAAGGAGCATCCTCCTCATAGCAATCGAAAATATTATCAGAAATTATTGCTTCGGGAGCTGCTTCCGTAATGATTTCTACACTGTTTGCAAGGCCGCCGGTACCGTGGGAGCAGAATAGGTAGACCTGCTTGCCGGAAAGGTCGTTTTGTTCCAGGAAAGTGAGCAACGCCATGGGGGCGCCATACCACCAGTTGGGATAGCCTAAAAATACCGTGTCATACTGGTCAAGGTTTTCTACGTTTTCCACTAGCTCCGGCCGGGCGTTATCGCTTCTCTCCTGATTGGCGCGATCTAGACATTCATCCCAATCGCTGGGGTACGGTTCCGTTACACGAATAGAGAACAAATCGCCTCCGGTTTCTTCCTGCACCCAGCCTGCCAACTGCTGCACGTTTCCGGGTGGAATTACACTGGGAGATGCGACTGCATCCACATCATCGGCCAGTATGGCATTGTCAGCCCAGGAAAAGTACGCTACAAGAATATTGCTTCCCTGTTCTTCACAGGTTTCCGACGATTCGGGGTTGGACTCTTCCGTTTCCAAAGAGCTGCTGTCTGGTGGAACCTGAGATACCGTAGAACTGCTTTCCGGGGATTCAGAAGAACTATTTACCCGTTCTTCTGTTGCGCTACATGCCGCAAGAGAAAAAAGCATGGTAAGTGCTAAAAAGAGTGAGATTGTTTTTTTCACTTGTTTTGCCTCCTGTCTCCATCGCATGAAACTCATTTTCAGCGGTTCGGATTTCTGTTTTTATTATAAAGCACCTCCTATTTAATGTCTAATACCTATTCTTTATCCTTTTCCATGCGTTTTTTGTATAGCTGAGCAAAAAAAGAAGAACCTCCAAGTCAGCTATCTTGAAGGTCCTTATGTTATGGGCAACGTTTATTCCAGTCTCGCCCGAAGCATGTTGATCTCTTGAATAAACAGGGAAGTTGCGGGTGAAAACAGACGATTTTTCTTCCATACCAATACGCTGCGAGTGGTGTGCTCCGGCTGTATGGGAATAAAGCGCAGGCGAGGACTGCTGTGGATCGCCAAAGCACCGTCTAGGCAAAAGGCGCAGCCTAACCCCTCTTCTACAAGCAGCACCGCATTGGAAAGCAGCGTATAGCTGAGCGGTATATTCAAATCCTTCTCTTCCCTCTTCAGCCAGTTCAGAATTTCCGCACGAACCCGCTCGCGCAAAGGGAGGATTAACGGGTATTCTACAATTTCATCCGGTGCAATCGACTCTCGCCCGGCTAAGGGATGATCATCCCTCATGAGCACGCCCCAGGTCTCTTTTTGAGAAAGACGGATGAAATCATATTTTGAGGTATCAATCGGCTCTAATAACAGGCCTACGTCAATCAGACCTTTATCCATGCGGTCCTTAATATCATCTGCCATTTCATTGTATAAATTAAACTGCACCAACGGATATTTCTCTGAAAATTTCTTAATAAGCTTTGCAAAAAGCCGGCTGCCAATGGCCTCGGTAGCGCCAAGAGAAATGACCCCGCTAACATCTGCACTCCGTTCTATGAAAGCCTGCCCTAGACGGTCTGCCAACTCAACAATTTCCTCGGCGCGTTGCTTGAAAAAAACTCCGTCATCGGTTAACGTCAATCCATTTTTTCCACGGAGCATCAAGGTAGTTCCCAATTCCTTCTCTAAGTCCATCATCTGGCGGCTTAAAGTCGGCTGTGTCACATGCAGTATATCCGCAGCTCTGGTGATATTTTCTTCTTGTGCCGCTGCCAGAAAGTAGCGAAGTGTGCGAAGTTCCATGCGCTAACCACCTTCATACTAGAATAACTGTAGTATATCAGATCCATAAAAAACGCACAACAATCTGCCAATCCATACCATTACATTATGACTGTATAAGCAGCTTTATCGACCATAGAGTTCTGTTTTAGAAAACAGTGATTCGTTCTTATCATTATTCCTTCGTTTGATAGCCCTACATTCCTTATGTTTTCATTCTGCATTGGGGAACCAAACAACAATAACGGAATATTTATTCAAGATTTTTTACAGGAAACTTTTACAAAAGTTTATGATAGAATGGCCCTTCACCCAGGCTTTGGCCCCACAACGCTGTTTTTGAAATCAGGTGCTAAAAGCCCGCAAAGGCTCAGTATCACTGCACCTTTGCGGGCTCTCTTCTCATCATAATTTATACTCACACCACAAGCATCGCATCGCCAAAGCTATAAAAACGGTACCTCTCCTGTACCGCCGTTTGATAGGCCTGCATAGTATGAGAATAACCTGCGAAAGCCGAAACCAGCATGATAAGCGTGCTTTCTGGCAAATGGAAGTTGGTTATCAGCCCATCCAGCACCTGAAAGGTATAGCCCGGATAAATAAAAATATCGGTCCACCCCTCGCTGGCCTTGATGCAGCCCTCTTTTTGGGCAACAGACTCCAGCGTGCGGCAGCTGGTTGTGCCCACTGCGATTACGCGCCCGCCGTTGCGCTTCGTTTGGTTAATTAGGTCGGCTGTTTGCTGATTTAGTTCATAATGCTCTGAGTGCATCTTATGTTGCGTTACATCCTCCACCTTAACCGGCCGAAAGGTGCCCAGCCCTACGTGCAGCGTAACAAAGCCGATGTTCACACCCATAGCCTTAAGTTGTTCTAACAAAGCGGGTGTAAAGTGCAGCCCGGCGGTAGGCGCGGCAGCGGAGCCCAGCTCGCGGGCGTACACCGTTTGATAGCGTTCTTTATCCTCAAGCTTCTGGTGAATATAGTGTGGAAGCGGCATTTGCCCAATTTGATCCAACACCTGATAAAAATTCCCATCGCACGCAAAACGCACAATACGGTTACCGTCCGGCGTAACTTCCAACACTTCGGCGCGCAATAATCCCCCGCCAAATACAAACCGAGTGCCCGGGCGGGCTTTTTTGCCGGGGCCGGCCAGCACCTCCCACACCATATTCTCCTTTTGCGTCAGCAACAAAAATTCCACCTGGGCGCCGGTTCCCTCTTTTTCGCCATACAGCCGCGCCGGCAGCACGCGGGAATCATTTACAATCAGGCAGTCGCCCGGCCGTAAAAAATGCACAATATCATAAAAGTGCGCGTGGGTCAATTCCCCCGTCTGGCGATCCATCACCATTAAGCGCGAGTGATCTCGCGGTTCTATTGGGGTTTGCGCTATCAATTCCTCCGGTAAATCATAATAAAAATCTTTGGTTTTCATGAGAGCTCTCCTTTTATTCTCACAGCAGGCTTACCGAAAAACAAGGCCCGCCCGCTTTGGGGCGCGGCCTATTGCCTGCATGCCGTTTGCGGCGCATCCGTCAATTTTTTAAGAATCTGCTGCAAATAAATTGACAGGGCCCGGCTGGAATGGTAATATAAAGCCAGCGATAAAAGACAAAAGATAGAGGCGCGTTGATTGATGATTCGCCGGTGGTAGGCTGGCCGCAGCCATTGAGAACCGGTTAAAGGCATTCAACGCCGAAGGTTGGGGTTTGGCAAACGCCGCCTGGTTGTATGGGTGAAGAACCGTTCAACTGTCATCATAAAATTATGATGGAGCACTATCTGCGTTTGTCCTTTTGGATTTGCGCCAAGCTCTATTATATTTGATTGATGGCCGGTTTACAACCGGTTTTTTTGTTATTACGCGCATTACGTATAGAAGGCAGGAGGATACATGATGAAAAAATATAGGGTTGGAATCATCGGCGCCACCGGCATGGTTGGCCAGCGCTTTGCAACGCTGCTGGAAAACCACCCCTGGTTTGAGGTAACCGCCCTGGCGGCCAGCGCCCGCTCTGCGGGAAAAACCTACCGCGAGGCGTTGGGGGATCGTTGGGCTATGGCTACCGCCGTGCCCGCCGGTATGGCCGATATGGTTTTATATGACGCCGTAGCGGATAAAGATAAAGTGGTGTCTTTGGTGGACTTTGTGTTTTGCGCGGTAGATATGAAAAAAGATGAGATCCGCGCGCTGGAAGAAGCTTATGCCAAAGCGGAATGCCCTGTTATTTCGAACAACAGCGCCAACCGCGGCTTGCCGGATGTGCCCATGATTGTGCCGGAAATCAACGCCGATCATGCGGCGGTTATCCCCTATCAGAGAAAGCGCCTTGGCACCAAAAAAGGCTTTATCGCCGTAAAATCCAACTGCTCGCTGCAAAGCTACGTGCCCGCTATCCACCCGCTGTTGGATTTAAACGTAACCAATGTGTTGGCTTGCACCTATCAGGCTATTTCGGGCGCGGGCAAAACCTTTCAAACCTTCCCCGATATTGTAGATAACGTCATTCCCTTTATCGGCGGCGAAGAAGAAAAATCGGAGCAAGAGCCGCTTAAAATTTGGGGCACCGTTCAGGATGGGCAGATTGTAAACGCCGCCGGCCCCAATATTACCTCGCAATGCCTGCGCGTGCCCGTTTCAGATGGGCATATGGCGGCTGTGTTTGTTTCATTTGAGAAAAAGCTGCCTTTGGATGAAATTATTCAAAGATGGGAAAGCTTTCAAGGGCCGGCGCAGGAACTGGCTCTGCCCAGTGCGCCCAAGCAATTTTTGCATTATTTTAAAGAAGAAAACCGCCCGCAAACCAAGTTGGATCGCAACCTTGAAAACGGCATGGCTGTTTCCATCGGCCGTTTGCGCCCCGATAAGCAGTATGACATTAAGTTTGTTTGCTTATCGCACAACACCCTGCGCGGCGCCGCCGGCGGCGCTGTTTTGATGGCGGAGCTGTTGGCTGCCAAAGGTTACCTGGATGATTGATGAAGGAGGCAAAATGATGAAAAAGTGCCTATTTACTGGCTGCGGCGTGGCTATTGTTACACCCATGAATGCAGATGGTTCGGTAAATTACGCCATGTTGGATCAACTGCTGGAATTTCAAATAGCCGGCGGAACCGACGCCATTATTATATGCGGCACCACGGGGGAATCCGCCACCCTTACCCACGAAGAGCATTGTGCTGTGATCCGCCACACGGTAGAAACGGTGGACCACCGCATCCCGGTGATTGCCGGCAGCGGTAGCAACGATACCTCTTATGCCATTGCTTTGTCGCAAGAAGCGGAAAAAATGGGAGTTGACGGCCTGTTGGTGGTTACCCCTTATTACAATAAAACTTCTCAGGCCGGGCTGGTAAGCCATTATACCGCTATTGCGGATCAGGTCAACATTCCTATCATCGTTTATAACGTGCCCTCCCGCACCGGATGCGCCTTTAAACCTGAAACCTACGTGCAGCTGGCCGGGCACCCCAATATTGTTGGCATCAAAGAGGCAAACGGCGACATTTCTTCTGTGGCCAAAACGCTTTCTTTGTGCGGCGATCAGTTAGCCGTATATTCCGGCAACGACGATCAAACCCTGGCCATGATGGCTTTGGGCGGCAAAGGGGTTATCTCGGTTTTGGCCAATATTTGCCCCAAGCAGATGCATGATCTGACGGATAAATTCTTCGCCGGCGACTTACAGGGCGCTCAAAAGCTCCAGTTGGATTTGTTGGATTTGATGGACGCGATGTTTATGGACGTCAATCCCATTCCTGTGAAAGAGGCGCTTAACCTCATGGGTTATGAATGCGGCGCGTGCCGTTTGCCGCTGGTTGCTTTAAGCGATGAAAACCGCAAAAAGCTAACTGCCGTTATGCAAAAGCACGGTTTGCTGCGCGTATAGTTTTGTAAGGGGGATCCCTTTCTTTTACCCGCCGGAAAAGAAGGGATTCTTTCTATTGTCCGGTGGAGAAAAGGAAGTTAAAATGTCTGATATCACCAGAATTTTGCTCAGCGGCTGCAATGGTAAAATGGGGCGGGTTATTGCCAACTGTGTTTTAGAGCGGGATGACTGCTCCATCGTAGCCGGTATTGATTTGGCCCCCGCGCCTGACGCGGCCTTCCCGGTTGTTTCGGATCCTTCGCAACTTTCTGTAGATTGCGACGTTATTGTAGATTTTTCTCATCCCTCCGCTTTAACGGGGCTGCTGGAATATGCCGTGGGCAAAAAACTCCCCCTTGTGCTGTGCACAACCGGCTATTCGACACAGCAAGTGCAGCAAATCCACGAAGCGGCCGCGCAAACAGCGGTATTTTACTCCGGTAACATGTCGTTGGGCATCAACGTGCTTATCGAGTTTGCTAAAAAGGCCGCTATGATATTTGGGCGCGGTTTTGACATTGAAATTATAGAAAAGCACCACAATCAAAAGCTGGATGCCCCCAGCGGCACCGCTTTAATGATAGCCGACGGCATTGCTTCCGTCATGGAGCAAAAGCCACAGTATGTATACGACAGGCACTCTTACCGTAAAGCGCGCAGCACAAACGAAATCGGTATTCATTCCATACGCGGCGGGAATATTGTCGGCGAACACGAGGTAATTTTTGCCGGTCACGACGAGCTTTTTACCCTGCGCCACACCGCCCAATCGAAAGAAATTTTTGCGGTAGGCGCTGTAAACGCCGCTTTGTTTATGAAAAACCGTCAGCCTGGGCTGTATGATATGTCTGACGTGCTGGCCCAAGCGGAATAATGGCCAATAGAAAGAAAGGAAGTCGGCAATCATGGCAGAACTGACCAATCCTGTGATTCATGTAACGGAAAATGTCACTCTAGTTACCTTGCAGGACGTCCCTGCAGACATTTCGTTTGTTAGCTCTATCTTCGATAAAATAGCGTCTTATGGCGTTAACGTAGATATGATTTCAGTTACGCCGCCCCAAGGGACGCGCACCAGTCTTTCGTTTACCCTAAGCGACGACGAGCTGGAAAAGGTGCTGAAGCTTTCCGCCACGATGCAGCACGAACCTGAACAGCTGCGCCCCATCGTCAGCAGCGGCAACTACAAAATCTCTATTCGTGATCCTCATATGGAAAACCAGCCTGGCGTAGCGGCGCGGGTGTTTGAAGCTGCCAGCAAAGGCGGCGCAGATATTCGCATTATCACCACCTCTGAAATACAGATTTCTTTGCTGGTAACAGCCGCCACCTTTGACAGCGCCTACGCCTCTATTCTGCAAGCTGCAAAAGGGGCGCAGCACAGCTAACTTTTCTTTCGCCGGTACAAATGCAAACCTCCGCAGCTCCCTTGTCTGCGGAGGTTTTCTTCTAATTTCGCCTGTTTGCCCTTTTTTCTTACTTATCACAGAAAGGATGGTAGAACACATCATGACACCATTAGAAAAATGGATCTGGCTGGATGCAGAAAAACACCCCGACAAACAACACACAATTTTCAGCGGCCTGCTGGACAAAAAGGACGGCAATTATTGCGTTGTTGAATTTCAGCGCAGCTACACGTTTTCCTCCCCCATTGTATCGGCCCAACTTCGTTTCAGCGCGGATACGGAATTTCAGCTGTGGTTAAACGAGCGTTTACTGGCCACCGGGCCGGTATCGGTTGGCGGCGACTTTTTGGGTAACGAAAAAGCCCGTCCCACCCATTATGCAACCGAGTTGACGGTGCATCCCGATGGCGAGCAACGCCAATGGAACTTTTTTGCCCGCGTTAAGCTTATGCCGGTGGGCATCAACGAATACTCGCAGGGGCACGGCGGGTTTATGTTAACCGGCCGTTTGCGCTTGGCGGACGGCTCCACTATCGTCATCCATACCGACAAAACCTGGAACTGCCGGTTAAACCGGGCGTATAAAGCCCCCTTTATTTATGACGGCCGGATAAAGCCCGACCCTTACGAAACGCCGGAAGAAATCCAAAATATTTGGCATTGTGTTACCGCCCCCATTCCACCGCGCTGCGAAGAGGTCCTTGTGCCCTACAACCGGCAAAGCATGACGGTTCCTCCCCACGGCAAAGCCGAAGCCGTGTTTTTGTTTGATAAAATATATGCCGGTTTTGTTTCATTAACAGGCCAAGCGCAAGGGGAGCTGGCCCTGCAAGTGCAATGCTTTGAGCTGGAGGATCAGCCGGGCAGCGAAGAAACCTGTATTTTGGACGGCGCCGCGCAACAGCTGACCTACCGGGGATTACAGCTGCACAGCGTCGGCGGGTACCGTATCATTGCTGAAAATCGTTCCGACAACCCTGCGCAGGTGATTCCTCAGTTCATTTCTACTCATTATCCGGCGGCTGTATGCGCCAAAACCACCACTTCTGATCCGGCTGTAGATAAAATTTTAGAGGTGTGCGCCCACACCCTGAAAATTTGCCGCCAAATGATCCATTTAGACAGCCCCAGGCACAGCGAGCCGTTGGCCTGCACCGGCGACTATTACATAGAAAGCTTGATGACTGCCTTTACCTACGGGGATATGCGCCTGGCCGCTTTTGATGTGCGCCGCACAGCAGAACTATTGCTGTATAATGACGGGCGGATTTTCCACACCACCTATAGCCTTATCTGGGTGCTCATGCTGCGCGACGTTTACCAATATACCGGCGACGCCGCTTTGCTATCGGATTGCGCAGATGCCCTAGCACTGCTGCTAAAACGCTTTGAAGGCTATCTGGGGGAAAACGGCATTTTGGAAACGCCGCCTGATTTCATGTTTGTAGACTGGATTTATATCGACGGCATCTCTCTGCACCATCCGCCTAAAGCGTTAGGGCAAACCTGCCTAAACGCCTATTATTACGGCGCCCTTAAGGCAGCGGAAAAAATTTATGGTTGGTTAAACGATTCTGCCGCCGCCCAGCATTGCGCTCAGGCGGCCAATTGCCTACGGCAGCATGTTAACGAGCTTCTGTTTGACAAAGAAAAGGAGCTTTACTTTGAAGGGCTTAACACGCCCACGCCGGAAAAACTGCTGATGCATTATATGCCGCAAAATGTAAACACCCGCTATTACCGCAAGCACGCCAACATCTTAGCGGCCAATTTTGGCTTATGTGATCCGCCGCTGGCCAAAAAGCTGTTAGAGCGTGTGATGGAGGACGATACTTTGGGGGACTATCAGCCTTATTTTGCCCACTTTTTGCTGGAGGCGCTTTTTAAAAACGGCCTGCGGGATCGGTACACTCTCCCCCTTATTCGCCGATGGTACGCCTCGGTTGAAGCCTGCGATAAGGGCTTGGCCGAAGGCTGGATCCAACCGGAACCGGGTTATCGGTTTGATCACAGCCACGCCTGGGGCGGCACGCCCGCCTATTCGTTACCTAAGGCTCTGCTGGGATTTGAGATGCTAAAACCAGGCTTTCAAAAAATACGCCTTTCCCCCTCCCTACTGGGGCTAAACTACGCCACAGTCGAACTGCCTACGCCCTATGGCATGCTACGTTGCCACATGGAAAAAGGAAAAGCGCCGGCCCTTTCCATTCCTGCGGGGCTTGAGGTAGTAATAGAAGAGAATTAACACGCACAACAAGCACGCTGATATTCTTTAAAGACGCAACATGCCCCCTGCATTTGTGCAGGGGGCATGTATGATGCCGCGTTTTTATGCCATAAATTTTTCTATCACCAACAATTACGTTTTTGCACGCCGCACCCACCAGGCAAAAACGTTTTTATGATGACTCAGTTTTTTAATATCTTAAACCATCGGGGCCAGATACCATAAACCGCCATACTGGATGCTGTAAAAATAGAAGACAAAACCATCTGCATTGGGCGAGAAGAAAACCGTGTTGCGGTAAGCATTTTGAGGCATTTCTTCATAGTCGCCGAAATACTCTTCCATTTTTTCAGCGGTTAGCTCCTCGCTCTCTTGTATTTCATACTCGGTAATCCCAGTGTCAACAGCGGCAAAGGAAGCGTCCCAAGTGGCAAGCATTTGATCGCGCCATTCGTCCGGCGTGCGATCATATAAACCGCCAAAATACTCCATAGACTCTTGGGCATACAAGGAAACGATGGTATAGGAATCTTTGGCTAGGTACGCCTTGGCAAAGGCATGAACCACTTCCTCCGGCGTTGCAAAGCCCTGCGGAGTGGGCCAGCTTCCTTCCTCTGGCGCAGACGACACACCGTTTGCAACCTCGGGCTGCTCCGGTTCGGCTTGCGATGCAGCAATCGAAATAGACGCAGAACTGGGATCTTGGCTGCTGGCTGTGCTAACATCGTTGCCGGCCGAAACCTGGCTTTGCTGGGTTTCGCCGCTTTCTGTTGGTTGCATGGCGGTCATTGCACCGCAGCCGCCAAGGGCTAATACCGCCGCTAAAACAACGGCGGTAACCGTTACCTTTTTCTTCACGCTAACTTCCTCCTCAATCAATTTGACGCACAGCGGTGCAGTAGGCCGTTACCTGTTGCACCGCTTTCTTTTGCCAACCGCACCGCATTTGAGAAGTCTGTTTTTATTATAAATCTATAACATTTGTAAAAACCGGCGGTCGATTTGTGATACCAATGGGTTAAAGTATAAACGCCCGTTTATTCTCCCTGCTTTAACTGGGCCTTATGGAACACCTTTTTACCCTTACGAATAACAACATAACCCTTCTCAAAGGCATCCACAGAAATAGCCTGCATAGGATCCGAAATTTTGCCGTCGTCAACACTGACGCCACCCTGGTTCACCAAGCGGCGCGCCTCCCCTTTAGAGGAAGCCAGGCCGGTTTTTACCAACAAATCCAGTACAGAGATCGCCCCGTCCACAAAATCTTCTTTTTGCAATTCGGTGCAGGGCATATTTTCTAGGTTATCGCCGCCGCCAAACAAGGCTCGTGCGGTATCCTGCGCCTTTTGCGCCTCTGCCTCTCCGTGGATCAGCTTTGTAACCTCAAAGGCCAAGATCTCTTTGGCGCGGTTTAAAGCACTGCCCTCTAGCTTTTGCAGCTCATTAATCTGATCCAAGGGCAAGAAAGTAAGAATTTTTAAGCAGCGAATCACGTCGGCGTCTTCTACATTGCGCCAATATTGGTAAAACTCGTAAGGGCTGGTCTTTTCGGGATCCAACCAAACGGCGCCCTTTTCTGTTTTGCCCATCTTTTTGCCTTCGCTGGTGGTCAGCAGGGTAAAGGTCATGCCGAACACCTCTTTTGCCTCTTTACGGCGCATCAGCTCTACGCCGCCGATAATGTTGCTCCACTGGTCGTCGCCACCCAGCTCCAACATGCAGCCATATCGGTGGTTCAGCTCCAAAAAGTCGTAGCTTTGCATCAGCATATAGTTGAGCTCAAAAAAGGACAGTCCGCGTTCCAAACGCTGCTTGTAGCATTCGGCGGCCAACATACGGTTCACCGAAAAATGAACCCCTACTTCACGCAAAAATTCCACATAATTGAGATTCAGCAGCCAATCGCCGTTGTTCGCCATAATCGCTTTACCGTCAGAAAAATCAATCAACGCCGACATCTGCTTTTGAAAACAAGCGATGTTATGATCAATCTCTTCTTTGGTCAGCATTTTGCGCATGTCCGTTTTGCCGGAGGGATCGCCAATCATACCTGTGCCGCCGCCAAAAAGCGCGATGGGCACATGGCCCGCCCTTTGCATATGGGCCATTACCATAATTTGCACAAAGTGCCCTACATGCAGGCTGTCGGCCGTGGGATCAAACCCAATATAGAACACCGTTTTTTGATTGTTAAGCAAATCGCGGATTTTTTCTTCATCGGTCATTTGGGCAATCATACCCCTGGCTTGCAGTTCGTCAAACACACCCATTTTGCTTCCTCCTATAACAAAAATATTCGTTTGCAAGGGGAATAAAAAACGCCCCCTGCCTTTGCAGAGGGCGGAATCAACCGCGGTACCACCTCAATTTACCGCAGCCTCACGGCGGCGGCCTTACGGGTACAAACCTATACCCTTATGCTGTAACGTGCATAACCCCGGCCCCACCTACTGGCACACGGCCTTGTTCAGCGGGCGGCTCCAAGATGTATTTCAGCCTTCTTCCGGGCCTGTTTCCACCAACCACAGGCTCTCTTTACCTTTGGAAAGGCTTACTTCTTCTTTTCTTCGCCGTTGCCAATATTATAAGCAATGCCATAGCCCTCTGTCAAGCACCTAAACACAAAAAGGCGGCTCCTTTCGGAACCGCCCAAACAAGCAAAGCTTATTTCTTATTTTTGTTGATGGCATTATAAATCGGAGAAGCTGCGATAACGACAACCAAAGCCAAAATCATCAGCCAGCAACCGAAATCATACGAAACCGAAACCCCCATCGAGGCAATTTCGTTATATGAGTCGTTAGCCACGCCAATCTCTATAAAGATAAAGATGAGCGAAAGAGCCGCGCAAATAATAGAAGGCAACTGCGGCGCTTTAACCAACTGCATGACAACAACAGCAATCATCAACAGAAGAATTAATACGATAAGCGGATCGCTCGAGAGGGTCAACGCCTGCCACAAGCTGGCCGATTGTGAAACGCCCATGGCCGAAGCCGTAACAAACGGCATAAACATAGCAATGATCGCCACCGCAGCAGCAATTAAAGCCACAGGATTTAAATAGCGGGGCTTTTTAGGCTTTACGCCGGGAACATTGAAATTCGGCGTAAAGGGGGGCTGCTGGGGAGTATAGGGCGCCTGGTTTTGGGGCTGTGCCTGATAAGGCTGCTGGGGTTGTTGGGGCTGCTGAGGAGCCGCGTTCTGCCCGGGAGCCGCCGGCTCAAACGATGTGCCGCAATAAGGGCAAAATTTGGTTCCGTCTACGACATTATTGCCGCAATGGGGACAAATCATACAAAAAGTACCTCCTCAAAATGAAATACTAAGGCAACCAAACATAAAATATGTACTTATTGGTTGCACAATTATTATAACAGCTTTTTGTTACGTTGGAAAGAGATATAAATAAAAATATGCAAAAAATAATGGATTTTTGCAGTAACTTATTTTATAAAATCAATCGATCCGTATGATACCTTCATTTGTTGTCCGTCTCTTTTATTCCGGCCAAACGCAACATTTCAGCCGCATTATTTAGGGTTAACTCTGTTATTTGAACTCCGCCGATAATACGTGCCAACTCCTCGCTCCTGCCGGCAAAATCCAAGGCGCGCACCTGAGTAAAGGTTCGCCCGTCATGCACGGCCTTTTCAATTAGCAGGTGTCTATCTGCCAAAGCGGCAATCTGCGCCAAATGGGTAACGCAAATCACCTGGCGGTGATGGGATACCTCTTTTAGCTTTAAACCAATCTTTTGCGCGGCGCCTCCGCTAACGCCTGTATCCACTTCGTCAAAAATTAACGTGGCAATCTCATCTTTATCGGCCAAGACCGTTTTAATTGCCAGCATAATACGGGAAAGTTCGCCTCCCGAAGCGATTTTGGAAAGCGGCTTAGGCGGTTCGCCCGGGTTTGCCGAAATGAGAAACACCACCTCGTCCTTCCCCAAGCTGTTCAATGGGCATGATTGCTGGCTTACCTGAAAGCTGACGCCGGGCATATTTAAAAACTGCAGCTCTTGGCCCACCTGCTGTGAAAAAGCACCCGCTACTTTTTTGCGCCGCAAGCTAAGAGTGTCGGCCAGTTTTTCCGCTTGCCGCGCCGCTTCTTCCCACTGTTGCTTTAGCACCTGCTTTTTCTCTCCGGAAAGAGAAATATCTTCTAATTCTTGCTTGGCATTCGCCAAATAGTCCAACATTTCTTCTGTGGTTTCACCGTATTTCTGCCCCAGCCGGTAAAGAACGTCCAAACGGGCTTCAATTTCGTCCAGCTCCTGCGGGTCATAGGCTACCTCATCGGCAAAACTGCGTAGCTCAGCGGCACAATCCTCCACTTCATATAAAGCGTTATGCAGCCGCTGCGCTGTATCCAACATCGTGGGGTAGTACCGGGCAGCTGCCTCTACATTGCCGGCGGCCTGCTCTAACAAAGACAGCGCACCCCCAAAATCTTCTTCACCGTTGAGCGCCTGGCTTGCTTCTTGTAGAGCCGACATAATTTTTTCCGCATGGGTAAGCACACTTTTTCGTTCGGTTAATCGCTCGGTTTCGCCTGGTTCTAAAGCCGCGCTTTCCAGCTCGTCTATCTGGTATTGTAGCAAATCAATACGCCGGGCCTTGGCTGCCTCGTCGGTATTGAGCCGCTGGTATTCCTCGCGCAACCGGCACATGCGCCGGTACGCGCTTTGGTATTCCGATCTAAGGGGCTCTAGCTCCCCCATGCTATCCAGATACAAAATATGGCGCTGTGCGTCTAATAAATCTAAACTGGCGTTTTGACCGTGGATGGCAAGCAGGCAGGCGCCCAGCTCTCGCACCGCAGACAAGGGCGCCGGTCTACCGTTTATCCTGCACCCGCTTTTTCCAGATGACGCGCTAATCTCCCGCTGCAAAAGAAGCGTGCCGTCCTCCTCCAATTGATAACCCAATTGTTCCATCACCTGGCACGCCTGCGGGGATATATCGTTAAAAACAGCGCTAACATAGGCGGACGCCGCCCCCGTGCGTATCATATCGCGGGCTATCCGCTGCCCTAAAACGGCGTTAATGGCATCGATAACAATGGACTTACCGGCCCCTGTTTCACCGGTTAGCACTGTAAAACCGCGACTAAAATCAATTTGACACTTTTCAATTACCGCGATATTTTCAATATAGAGAGAAGAGAGCATACCACCCCTCCTTTTACAACGGTTCGCGCCTTATTTTTCTTCTGTTATCAGCTTTTTTAACTCCGAAACCAAGTCTACCGCCCTGCTTTCGTTGCGCACCACCACAAAGATCGTGTCATCGCCAGCCAAAGTGCCCACTACGCCGTCCCAATGCATAGAATCCATGGCGGCACACACCGCCTGCGCCATACCCGTCATACATTTGATGACCACCATATTACCGGCATACTCTACAGTGAGCACAGATCCTGAAAACAGGGAGAAGAATTGTGTTGAAATATCCCCAGCACCTTTTTTGGCGGTAGCGTAGTGGTATCTTCCACCCTCCCCCAGTGTTTTAACAAGGCGCAGCTCCTTAATATCTCGCGACACAGTGGCTTGCGTTACATCAAAGCCTTGCGCTTTCAGCTGCCGTAGCAGTTCTTCTTGGGTTTCGATGGCTTGATCCTGGATAAGCTCCAAAATTTTTGAATGACGTCGGGTTTTCACGCTTAGATCCTCCTCTCTAACAACTTTTCGTTGAGTATCTCATAAAAATCTTTATCTTTCAACTTAATCAATTCCGCCTCCATTTGCGCGGCCTCAATATGTACTTTATCCTTTTCCGTTAGCTGGATGGAAATTTCGCCGTCTATTGTTAAAAACAACTCGCTACCGTCTGTTACCGCCGCTTGTACGGATAAGCGGGAATCCTCGCCGAAAAGCACCGAACGGGAAAACAGCGAGTGAGAACAAATAGGCGTTAACAAAATGCAACGCATCAACGGCTCTATTACAGGCCCGCCCGCAGATAAAGAATAGGCTGTGGAACCGGTAGGGGTAGAAAAGATCACACCGTCTGCCCGGTATTCCGTTATTTCCTTCCCGTTATGCGACACCTTTAAATCGATAATACGAGACAAGGATCCTCTGGACACCACCGCGTCGTTTAACGCGTATACGGTTTTACTTTCTTTCTCTCCTTCTACGGTAACGGCCAGCATCATCCGTTTTTCAATGTGATATTCGCCGGTTTTCAGCCGTTCCAGGCAATTCAACTCGTCGGGCTCCATGCCCGCCACAAAGCCAACACGGCCCAGATTAATCCCCAACAGCGGCTTTTCTGCCAAAGCCGCATGTTTGGCGGCATGAATAATAGTGCCGTCACCACCGATGGTGATGACAATATCACAATCTTGCAGCATTTGGAAAAAGTCTTGATAAAAAACGACCTCGGCTATATTGAAAAAGTCTACATATTCCTGGTAAAGAAACACCTCGGCGCCCAGCTGAAGCACCTTGCGTATGACCTTAACCGTATAAGCGTGTGCGTTGTCTTTGTTGAGATTGGGCAAAATCGCTATTTTCAAAATAGGCGCCTCCTTTTTGCTTCACAAATCTACATTACTCTATATGAGCAACAGCCGCTATGCAATATCAAAAGGGTATGCCAACATGCACCCAGGCAACCCGTTTATGCTGAAAATAACCTCTTGCGAAGAAAGGGGTTATGCCTTTTCATGGGAAGCTTTTACCACTGCTTCTACATCCAGCCCAAGCAAACCGCACGATGCAGCCGGCTTCTCTGCCTTTTGTAAATACAGTAAAAATTCAATATTGCCTTCCGGGCCCTTAACCGGGGAAAAATCCAGCCCGCACAGGCGAAATCCCTCCTGCATGGCGTAACCACACACCCGTTGGATCACCTCTTTGTGCACTTTTGGGTCCCGCACTACTCCCTTTTTTCCCACCTTATCCTTACCCGCTTCAAACTGGGGTTTCACTAAGCAAACCGCCGTACCGCCGGCCCCAAGCAGGCGGTAAACCACCGGAAGAACCAGCGCCAAAGAAATAAAAGAAACGTCAACGCTGATGAAATCAAGGGGTTGCGGAATCTCTTTGCTGGATAAGTAACGGGCGTTTACCCCTTCTAAATTCACCACGCGGGAATCCGCACGCAGTTGCGGCGAAAGCTGATCATGCCCCACGTCCACAGCATATACGCGCGCCGCACCGTTTTGCAACATACAATCGGTAAAACCGCCGGTAGAAGCGCCGATATCCGCCGCAACCTTTTCGCGCAAATCAATGGCAAAGGCAGAAAGCGCCTTCTCCAGCTTTAAGCCGCCCCGGCTGACATAAGGCAAGCCACCCCCGCTTTGTTCCACCTTAGCGTCTAACGGGAATAGGCCGCCCGGCTTGGTTTGCACGCATCCGTCTACATAGATAGCGCCCGACAAAATCATAGCCTTCGCTTTTTCCCGGCTGGGGGCCAGCCCCGCTTCCAATACTAAGGCATCCAACCGTTTTTTATCCGTCATCTTTTACAAGCTCCCTTGTAATATCCTCCACCATAGCTTCGTTATCCAGCCGCAATAGCTGTAAAGTGCGCAGCATATTGGCCTGCGCCACAAAACAATCCTCAATAGCCGATAAATGGTAAGCGCCGCTAAAATCCTCCCTTTGCGCCAAAAGCGCGCCCAGGCGCTCCCCTACGCCGCCGCTTCGCATCCCTTCCTCATAAAAGAACACTTGCCGGCTGCCCGCCGCCAGCTCTACCACGTCCGGATCTAGAGGCTTGATCTGGTTAAGCTTAACGACGCGGATGTGTATCCCCTTATGCGCTAATTCCTCTTGCGCCATACATGCAAAAGAAAAAAGCCTGCCGTAAGTGATCAATAAATTCGGCGAAGGGTCGCCCCAAAGCGTATAAGTAGACGCGCCGGATTGAAATCCTGCCGGACGGTACAGCTCGCCACCGCGGGGGTACCGCACCGCCGCTACCCCGCTGCATCCATACAAAGCATTGCGAAAACTGGGGCCCAGCTCGTCAAAATAGCAAGGCGAATACACGGTAACATTGGGGATGGAATTGAGAAACGCCACGTCAAAAATCCCCTGATGGGTTTCGCCGTCTTCCCCTACAATACCCGCCCGATCGATAGCCAAGGTAACCTTTACGTTTTGCAAAGCGGCGTCATGAATAATTTGATCATAGCTGCGCTGCAAAAAGGTAGAATATACGGCAAACACCGGTAGCATACCGCCTGCGGCCAATCCCCCGGCAAAGGTAACGGCGTGCTCTTCGGCAATGCCCACATCAAAAAAACGTTCCTTATAAATTCTGGCAAATTCCGAAAGGCCGGTGCCGGGCTTCATCGCCGCGGTAATGGCGCACACACGCTCGTCCGCTTCTGCTAAACAACACATCAGCACGCCGAATGCCTCAGAAAAGCTTTCGCTTGAGGTAAGGGCCTCGCCGGTTTCCACATCAAAAGAGGATACACCGTGAAACGCCTTGGGATCCTTTTCGGCAAAGGGATAGCCCTTGCCCTTTTTGGTTATTACATGAACCAGCACCGGCTGGTTGAGTTTCTGCGCCAGGCGCAACACATCGATAAGCTTTTCTATATCATGACCGTCAATGGGGCCGTAATATAAAAAACCCATGTCGTCAAAAAGCGTATCGTTATACAAAATCGTTTTCAGCAGGGATTTTGACTTTATCAAAAAACGGCGCAGGGCTTTGCCGATAATAGGCACGTGGGTTAAAAACTTTTCTAAATGCACCTTCATGCGCAGGTAAAATGGTTTGGTTCGGATAACCGCCAAATAACGGGCCATCGATCCCACATTGGTAGAGATGGACATATGGTTATCGTTAAGCACCACAATAAAATTCTTTTTATAGCGCCCTGCGTTGTTTAACCCCTCATAGGCCAAGCCGCCCGTTAAGGCTCCGTCGCCAATTACCGCAACCACGCTGCCCGGCAGATTTAACAGGCTTTTTGCGTTGGCTATGCCGAAGGCCGATGAAATAGACGTGCTGCTGTGGCCGGAATCCAACGGATCATAAGGGCTTTCTTTTCGTTTTGGAAATCCCGAAATGCCGCCCTCTTGCCGGATGGAATCCATCTGCTGCAGCCTGCCGGTTAATATTTTATGGGTGTAACACTGATGCCCCACATCCCAAATGATCGTGTCGCCGCTGCTTTGAAAAACCTTGTGCAGCGCCACGGTTAACTCCACAACTCCTAGGTTGGAAGCCAAATGCCCGCCGTTTTTGCTCACGGTTTGTATCAGCTTTTCGCGGATCTCCGCGCACAACTGCTGTAACTGTTGAACCGACATTTCCTGCAAATCGGCCGGGGTGTGTATTCGGTTGAGAAGGGGTTGCTGTGCCATTTTCATAACCTCGATTCCACCGCTATCATACCACGGCACTGAAAATTATGCAACTTTTTGCATACGCATCCTTTACACATAGCTTGCTTGACTATTTTTTCCGCTGCGCCAAAGATTGCGCCAAAGAACGTAAAAAGGAGGTGTCTCCATCAAAAACGTCTAAAGCCTTAACAGCGCCGGCGGTAAGCTGCTGCGCCAGTTCCTGGCAGCGCTCCAAACCCAGAAGACTCACATAGGTGGCCTTGTCGTTGGCCGCGTCACTGCCGATTGGCTTGCCCAGCTGGGCGGCGTCGGCCGTTTGATCCAAAATATCGTCTACAATCTGAAAGGCAAGACCCACATTCCGGGCATAAAGGCCCGCCGCCTCACGGTATTGGGTGGGCGCCCCCGCTATTTCGCAGCCGATTTGTACGGCGGCCCAAATCAAAGCCCCCGTTTTTTTCTCATCCATCTCTTTGAGCTGCTCTAACGTTACCTGCCGGCCCTCGCTCATCAAATCAATCACCTGACCCGCCACCATACCGGACCACCCCGCCTGAGTGGCCAAAATTCCGGCGGCGCGAGCCGCCCGCTCGGCGCCAACCAAGGCGATGCTTTGCGCGCACAGCATCCGTTCAAAGGCCAGCGTCAGTAGCGCATCCCCCGCCAACAGCGCCGTAGCCTCGTCAAACGCCACATGATTAGAGGGCCTGCCCCGACGCATATCGTCGTCATCCATGCAGGGCAGATCGTCGTGAATCAAAGAATAGGTGTGTATCATCTCCACCGCGCAAGCAAAGGGCAAAGCAGCTTCTACATCGCCGCCGCACAGGCGGCAAAACGCAAGGGTAAGCACCGGGCGTACCCGTTTCCCCCCGGCCAGCAAGCTGTATTCCATGGCCCGCATCAACTTTTCTTCTCTGCCGGCTGCGGCGGGCAGATATTCCCGCAAAGCGGCCTCTATTTTTTCAACATAACCTTGTGCATCGTCAATTTGTTTCGCCTTTTCCATTTTGTATTCCCCCGTTTTCCTCCTGCCCGGCCAACTGGGTAATTTTTTGCTCTGCACGGGTCAGAGTGGTATAGCATTGCGAAGCCAGCTTGCTTCCCTGCTCGAACAGCTGTATCGATTCTTCCAGGGAAACGTTACCTTCTTCCAGTTTGCCCACAATTTCTTCCAACTGCCGTATCGATTCCTCAAAAGATAATTTTTTACTCATCTTTCTCCCCTCCGTGCTCCATTTCTTCTATTTGTTCCACCCTGCATTGAATAACGCCGTCGCTTACCCGCAAGTGTAAACGATCGCCGGGCACCGTTTGCGCCACCCTGCGCACCACATTGCCGTTTTGATCCTGCGCAATGGCATAGCCCCGGCCCAGCACGCGCAAGGGGCTTAAGGCATCGAGTTTACCTGCACAGGCGCTCAAGCGCTGCTGCTGCGCGCCGACCAAACGCGAATAACTAGAAGAAAGCTTTTCCGCCAGCCCGTCTAACATCTGCCGTTTACCGCCCAACCAAGTATCCGGCTGGGTGAGAACACGGCTTTTCTGCAATCGCTCCAGTTGGGCACGCGAGGTAGAAAGCTTGGCCTGCACCGCCGACGCCATACGCGTTTGCGCCCCCCGCAATGCAAGCAACAGCTCTGCACTATCCGGCACGGCCAACTCGGCGGCGGCCGAAGGGGTGGGAGCCCGCAGGTCGGCGGCTAAATCACACAAGGTAAAATCGGTTTCATGCCCCACGGCGGAAATCACCGGAATCTGAGAGGCGGCCACCGCCCGTACCACCGGCTCTTCGTTAAAAGCCCATAAATCCTCTAAGGAGCCGCCGCCGCGCCCGATAATCAGCACATCCGCCGCCTGTTGGGCGTTAAAACGGCGCACCGCTTCCGCCAACTGGGCGGCTGCACCCTCCCCTTGCACCAGCACGGGGCAAACCACCACCTGAGCCAAAGGATAGCGCCGGCCCAAGATACTTTCAATATCGCGGATAGCAGCGCCGGTGGGCGATGTAATAACCCCTACCCGTTGCGGAAAAGCTGGGAGCGGCCGCTTGCGCTCCTGGGCAAACAGTCCCTCCGCCTCCAGGCGAGCCTTTAGCTGTTCCAGCGCCAAATGCAGCGCCCCCAAGCCCTCTGGTTGCATGTCTTCTACATAAAGCTGGTATTGCCCGCTGGCCTCATAAACCGAAACTCTGCCCCGCACCAGCACATGCATGCCGTCGGCGGGCAAAAAGCGCACCCGTCGGGCATTTGTAGAAAACATAACGCATTTTATGGCGCATTTATCGTCTTTTAAAGAAAAATAAAAGTGGCCCGAACGATAGTGGTTTGTGAAATTGGAAATCTCACCGGACAGATATACCCCGGTGAGATTTTTATCGCTATCCAATAGCGATTTAATATAAAAGTTCAGCTGTGTTACTGTGAGCACATTCATTTCCATGGTGTTCTCCTTTTCAGCGCCGGCCCTGGTGGTTTATTGCGGCCAACACAGCGATTCCTGCCGCGTTATCGGACGAAAAAACCGGCTGTGCAAAAAAGGCATGGTATTTGTTTTGCAGGCGGGTGCGAATCATTGTATTTGACATCACGCCGCCGGCAAAGAGCACCGGCAGGTTGCCATATGCCTGCAACAAGCGTTCGCACATCATATCTAATGTGCCGGCGATGTAATCCAAGCAAGCAAAGGCCACTTTTTCAGGCTGCTCACCGTTTTGCAGCATGCTTTTGCAGATGTTCTCAATGCCCGATAGGCAACAGTTACATCCCTTGAGCACCGGGCGGCTGCGCACTTGGCCGGTATATTGCGCCGCCAGCTTTTCTAACTGTGGGCCCGCCGGGAACGGCAACCCCAGCATGCCGCCAACGCGATCCACCGCCTGGCCTGCGTTGAGATCCAGCGTTTGGGCAACCATCTTTATCTGCGGCAGCCCCTCGCCGCTGGGCTGTGCCAACACCGTCTCGGTGGTGCCGCCGGATACATGAAAAGCCAAAAAGGGCTCGTTTAACAGATCCAACCGCCCGGCCGAATACAGCGCGGCAACAATGTGCCCCGCCTGGTGAGAAAATTCATGTACCGGCACAGCAAGCGTTTGGCCCAGAATGCGGGCAACGCTCACACCAACGGTAAAACACGGCATATAGGAACCGGCCACGTCCCTGGGCCGGGCCGAAACCCCTACCGCTGTGATAGTTCCTATCGGCCCGCCAATTTCATCCTGCAGCTTTTCTACCACCTGCGGCAGCTGCTGCACATGATGAAACACCGCCTCGCTTTGACGCAACCCCAACTGGCCTTCCTTTACCGGAAGCAGACGTTTGCTGTGCCACACCTGGCCGGTTTCACTGTTGTACAAAGCCGCCGAGGTGGTGTAGTTGCTGGTGTCAATCCCCAGAAACCGCCCCATCGGCTTGCTCCTTTCGCTCCTTTTTCTCCACGCCGCCCTCTTGTTCCAGCTTTTTCGCCACTGTGCCCAGCAGCCCGTTGATAAAGGAGGCGTCTTCCCCGGTGCCGTACTTTTTGGCAAGCTCCACCGCCTCGTTGATGGATACGCTTACCGGGATATCTTCTTCAAACAGCATTTCATACAACGCCAGGCGGAGCAGCGAGGCGGCCACCCGCGAAAGGCGGCTGCGCTTCCAACCGATGCTATTTTCGTCGATCAAACGGTCAAGCACCTCAAGGTGATTCTCTACGCCGATAAACACGTGCCTGGCGAAATCGCTTAAGGTAATTTCCCGCGCGGTTTGGGCCGCCTCTAAAATTTCATCCAAAGAGTCGGACTTAAATGACTTTTCAAACACCAAAATAAAGGCCTGTTCCCTTGCCTCATGCCGATTCATTCCGTTCACCCTTTCTTCCAGCCTCAGCCCGCCCCCATTGCCAAGGCAATAAAAAAGCCCCTACAAACCTGTAGGGGCTAAAACAAAATCATACTTTTGTTTTCAAACGTCCGCTGCTGGTTTTCTGTTTCATTATAACAGCAAAACCAGCCGGAGGCAACCGATGGCTTTTATTTCACAGCCACAATCTTTATTTTGTCATAACTAATACCCGCTTGACCGGCGACAATATCCTTAATCGTGATAGCTTCGCTATCCAGCAGGTTTTCAGAGCTGACCGCCACGGTGCATTCCCCATTTTGTAAAAAGGCCACGCACTCGGCAAAGCCCTTTGCCTTTACCAAATTTTCAATATTGGTTTCCTGCTCCATTGCCTGGGTAATCTGAACGGTTTGGGCCACCGCATCCTTTTTGGTTTCTTCATTGTCGCCTGCGCTGTCGATGGTTTCTTCTAAGATATCCAAGGCTTCATCCCTCGTTTGTTGACGGGAAAGCCTGGTTTGCGCAAAGTAGTCGGAGGCGTTTGACGATAAAGACGACTCGCTCTCGGCGCCGGAGGCATTCTCTTCTCCTTCCAGCTGAGACGACGCGCCCGACTCCACGCTGTTGGTGTTTACATATTGTGCCTCGCCTAATTCCTTGGTGGATGTTGTTGTGTTCGCCGCCAAAAGATCGTTTTGATCGGAGAATTGCCAGTTGAGATATACCGCCGCTCCCAGCGCCACAACCAGCGCAGCCAATACCAATTGCCGTTTGCCAAAGGCCATAATTCAATTCCTCCTGCTCTTTCTTCTAATTTATTCTGTGGCAGCCGGAGAGGCCGCTCTTAGTTGGACTGGGTAACACATACCTTTCTAGATGAGAGATCCAACACTGTGGTAACCGCATCTATAATGCGCTGTTGAACCGCCGGATCTCCCCCGCCCGTGCAGACCACCGCCACGCCTTTTACAACGGGCTGCTGTTCTGTAATAGCCAGCGCGCGCTGCGCGCCGTTGCCGTCCTGCACGATGATGTATTGCTTTTCAGACTCCTCATTGGTCTCTGTTCGGGTTAACCCGTTGTCTGTTTCGCTGGTGGATTGGCTAACATGCCTTTCTTCCGTGGCGTATTGTGTTTTAACGCCGCTCTCTAGTGTTATCATCACCTGCGTTTCTCCCGCTCCCTCTATGCGAGAGATAATTTCGCACAAACGTGCTTCCAGCTGGCCGGTATATTCCTGGGCTGAAATGGCTGTAGTGGTTGGAATCACCTCCTGCTCCACGGCGCCGGAATCCCACAAGCTGGAAAGAAAGATTAAGGCGATGCCCACAAGCCCCGAAACGATAATGATATTTTTTATCTTGTTGCCGTTGGAGCCCGCGAACAGCGGCTTTTTCTCTTGCTTCTTGTCATCCTGCACGGTGTTCCTCCCTTTCTTTGTGTTAGTCTGCCGTTACCTCAACCGGCAACTCCATTTTCTCTTCCAGCAGCCCTTGCGCCTCATCTTTGCGGTTATTGTCCTCTTTGTCCAGCGTTACGATAAGCTTAGTAATGGATATGCTGTCATCTTGGGATGTATCCATCATCACCTGGATCTTTTGAGGAAAAGTTTCGTTTTCTTCCAGGATTTCCTGTGCCACTGCCTGCACATTTTCTTGGGCTGTTTGCACAATTTGCTGGTTTACCGTTTCCGTTAAGCTGGCTGTATCTGTGGTTTCAATGTTTTGACCGATGGCGTGAAGATCTAACTTTCCCAACGTGCCGGTCAAAGGCGACAAAACGGCCAGCAGCAATACTGCTCCCAACACCAAGCGAACCATCTTTTCCATATTGCCGTCCGGAACCAGCAGTTCTAACATGCCGCACACCAGAGCCGACAGGCAGATCACAGCGGCCCATTGCATTACGCCGTTCATGCGCCCCCTCCTATCATCAAAACAATCGCGGTAGAGATGATTAGGATCATCATGCAGCTTAACAAAATGGCCAGCAGAGCCCCCAACACCTTGCCGGCCGCGCGTAACAAGCCGGCTAGTTGGCCAAGCTCAAACAAATCCCCCACACAAGCGCACAAGCTGGTGGTTGCCATCCACAATAGGCACCGCACCAAAACAGGAACAAAAATAACCCCCGCCGCCAAAATACCAAAAGCGCCGACGCCGGTTTTAATCAGGCGTATGCTGCCCTGCACCGTATTTAAGGCATCGCTGAGCGCGCCGCCCACCAAAGGCACAAAATTGCTGATGGCAAATTTAACCGCTTTGGTTCCGGCACTATCGGCCGCTGTGCCGATAATTGTCTGGGTGGTTAAAATAGCAATAAAAATGGTCATGGTAATGCCCAGCAGCCACTTCACCCCCTTATACAACAAATCGCAGATATGCTGCAAGTGCAGCCTTGGCGACACAGAGGAAGTGATAGAAAGCGCTAAAAAGGCATTGAGCAGCGGCGCCAACACACCCGATGAAACCAGCGTAATCACCTCGCCCGCTCCCACCATCAGCAAATGAAAGGAAGCGGCCGAAATCCCTTGCCCACCCGCTATCATTAGGCCTGCCAGCACCGGTATGTAACACAGCATAAAGGCGGCGGCCCCTTCTATAATCTGCACCGAAGATTGCACACAATCTACAATCGGAGCCACGATAATCAGGCACACGCACAAAGCGCCCACCACGCCTACCATACCGCTTAACGGGCGATCTCCTAAGGAGCGCTTCATTCCTTCTAGCAGGGCGCAGAAAAGCATCACCGCCACCACCTGCAGCATAGCTTTGAGCGGCCCGCCGGACTGTTCCTGAGCTATTTGCCCCAGCTGTGAAAAGATCTGCCCTGCCGAAAGATCCGAGATGGCCTGCCAATCAGGGGAATCCACTCCCAAATCGTCCAAAAGGCTGCGGGCTTCGCCCGGCAGCTCATCCACCAGTTCGTCCGCCCCGCTTTGATCCAATTGCTCTTGGTAAATATCCCCGCCGTTTTGCCCGCTACTATCCAGTGCCGACGCATTGGCATGAATGGACGCGAAAAGGGCAAAGAAAGCGCAAAGCAGCGCGCACATGCCGATGCGCAAAAGGCGGTATCGTATTTTTTTCATCCTGCCTTTTCCTTCCCTTTCCATTATCCTTGCAACAGATCGGTGGCGATTTGGGCTACCTGGCGGAACAAAGGAAGCGCCAGCAACAAAATGAGCACCTTGCCTGCCAGCTCTACTTTAGAGGCCAATGCGCTTTCTCCCGCATCCCGGCAAGAATCCGCCGCAAACTGCGCCAAAAAGCAAACGCCCAGCGCCTTAAACAACACCGCGCCGTATTCGTTGGCCATCCCCGCCGCTGCCAGCAAATTTGAAATTTCGCTAATTGCAGGCGAAAGCTTGCTCAAAATAAGAAAAAGGGTGAGCACCCCGGCCAACAAGCTGATCACTACAGAATATTCAGGATTGTATTTTTTCAGCAGCACCGCAATAATGGTAGCCGTTACAGCAATGCCGCAAATCATTACCATTTCCATCTTTTATAGCCCAAAAATAGATTTAATCGATTTGAACAAGGAATCTATTTGCTGAATCACCATCATCAGCACCACAATCAGCCCTGTGAGGGTGGTCATCATCGCCTGTTCCTCCCGGCCGGAACGGATTAGCACCTGGTTGAGCACAGCCACGATAATGCCGACGGCCGCAATTTTAAAAATTAAATCAATATCCATCTTTTTCCGCCTTTCTGCCGCCTCGCCGGGGCCGGACGTCATACGCTTACAAAAACAGCAACGACACCCCAACTCCCGCAAAGGAACCCAGCATGGTGTAAAGCTTTCCTTTTTTTTGGCGTTCGTCTCGGGCCTCCTCCAGCCGGTTGGTAAAAAAAGCACGCTGCATTGCGCAATGGGCTATTTGCCCTTGCACATCGGTGCTGCCCAGCCCTTCGGCAAACTGACACAGCAGTTGCCTATCGCCGGGCAACAAGCCCGATTCTTTGGGCAAAAGCGCCACTCCCTGATCCCATGCCTGCGAAAAGGGTTCGTCTTGCCCCATCCGGCCGGCGCACTCTGTTAGCAGCGGCTGTAAAGTAAGCGGGGCCTCATAGCCGGCCAGCAGGGCCTCCAGCTCTGAGGCGGAGTAGCGAATTTGCGTTTCTAACCATGTTAAAAACTGCAAAAAAGCTTCTAAAAAGCGCACACGGGCGGTTAGCTTATGCGATTGTAAGTAGCCTGTCCCCGCCCCCGCCGCAATTAGTAGGATACAACCGATCCATTTCAGCAAGCAGATCCGCCCCCTTTAACATGCTTACCACATTACCCGGATGACCGCTGCCGGAGAGCAGCGCCACTTTTTGAAAAGCCTGGGTGCTAAGCAGAGTTCTGGCCTGCCGGCGGCGCAGCAGCTCGGCTTTGTCGCCTGCGTGCAGGCTGGCAATAAACAAGGTTCCTGCGTTGAGCCCTTGCCGGATGGCCTGTATTTCTTGCATATTGCCCACCTCATCGCACACAATCACATCCGGCGATAGGCTGCGCACTGCCTGCTCTATGCCTATCCCTTTGGGGTAACCGTCTAAAATGTCGCACAGTCCCAAATTGTTTTGCGCGGCGCCGCCAAAGGTGCCGGCCAATTCTCCCCTCTCATCTACCACGGCGACCTTGCGGGCCTGTAGCCTAAGTTTTTCATCTCCTAAAGAGAGCTGGCGGGCCATATCACGCAGCAATGTGGTTTTCCCGCTGGCCGGCGGGCCCACCAGCAGCATACCTCCCGGTTGATCGGCAAACGCTTGCAGCAACGCCTGAGCCGATCCGGTAACCTCCCGCGCAATTCTTAAATTGATAGATGAAATATCCCGTATGCCGCTTATCTCTCCGCCCTCTTGTACGATCGCCGTTCCGCACAGCCCCGCGCGATGGCCGCCTGCAACCGTGATAAAACCATTTTTGATACTGCTCTGTTTGCTGAACACGGAATAACGGCACAAGGATAAAAAAGAATCGGCCAGCTCCTTTTGAGAAACAGTTCTGCCTTTTTCATAATCGCCGGTGGGGGTTCCATCCTGCGTAATAAACAACATATCGCGGCAGGTGATAACCACTACCGGCCGGTTCATACGCAAACGAACTTCTGTTGCCTCCCGCTTTATCGAAGCAGGAACAGCCGACAGCCATTTGGCCAGGGGAGCGCACAATCCCCCCACCGCCTGGTCGAAACGCCCTGCCCCTGATAAGCCCTGCATGTGTCAACACGTCCTTTCCAAATACGTCTTGCAGGTGGTTTGTCCTGCTGCTTATATGTATGGGACGGGCCAGTAAAATAGAACCTGTATTTGTATGCAAAATGGTAGCTTGTCTGCTGCTATAGTTGCTATATTGGGTCTTGTGGTACCCAGCTACCGCACCAACAATAGAAGAAAAAACGCAAAGACGCAAAAACCCCGGTCTTCGTTTTGAAGACCGGGGTGTCGGTAAAACTATGAAATTTATTTGCCAGTACATCAGGTTCAATATCAACTGAATCACAAAACGCTCACAATCACAGCGCCCACCGCACTGAGAATATCGTATATTTTGCGGGAATCTTTACCTTACTTTTCTTTTACCAAATAATAAGGGCAGCCAAAATTAGGGCTACGATGTAAGGATTATGTTCTTTTCCTCCATTTTAGCAAAAAAGCAGAATTGATAATCACCAGCACCGAACCTGCATTATGCACCAGCGCGCCCACCACCGGATTTAACACGCCGGTGATTGCCAAAATGATGGCCAAAAAATTCAACGCCATTGAAAAGACCAGATTGCATTTGATGGTGGTCATCATCCGTTTGGAAAGGGCCAGTAAATGGGGTAGCTCTTTTACCTCATCGTCCACCAAGGCGATATCGGCAGCGTCCACGGCAATATCACTGCCGATGCCCCCCATAGCGATGCCCACATTGGCTGTTTTAAGGGCTGGGGCGTCGTTCACTCCGTCCCCTATCATACAAACCGGTTGCCCGGCCTCCTGGTACCGGCCGATCCACTCCAGTTTGTCCTCCGGCAGGCAACCGGCGTGCACCTCTTGTACCCCCAGCCTCTGTGCGATGGTGTTGGCGGCGTTTTCGTGATCCCCGGTAAGCAGCACCGGTTGAACACCCAAACCCTTTATCCGCCGGATCATACCGGCGCTCTCCTCACGTAGGGTATCGGCCAGCACCAGGTAGCCTATCCACTCCTGATCCGCCGCCAAGTAAATGACGGTGCACCCCTGAGACAGGTACGCTTCCGCTTGGGCCAGCTTCTGCTGGTCAAACGTCACTTGATGCTCTTGCAGCAGTTCGCGATTACCGGCCAATATTTCTTTGCCGGCTATCTGAGCCAGCACACCCCGCCCTGGTATCATTTGAAATTGCTCCGGTTGCTGCGGCGCGTCGGAGGTTGTTTGCTGGTAGCAGCGCACTACCGCTTTGCCCAATGGATGCTCGGAGCGCAACTCTGCTGCTGCAGCCAAAGAGTATAAGGCTTTTTTTGTATACTGAGGATGCACGCTTTCGACTGATTGAACCTCCGGCATTCCATAAGTTAAGGTACCGGTTTTGTCAAAGGCGATTTTAGCAACGCTTGCCAGGCGCTCCAATGCGTCCCCCTCCCGCACCAAAAAGCCGTGTTTGGTGGCGTTGCCTATCGCCGCCATAATAGCAGTTGGCGTAGCAAGCACCAATGCACAGGGGCAAAATACAACCAGGATAGTTACGGCACGAATAATTTCACCTGAGATGATCCAGGTAAGTGCCGCCGCAGTTAAGGCGATGACAACAATCCAGGTAGCCCATCGATCGGCAATACCCACAATCTTTGCTTTACCTGCGTCCGCCGACTGCACCAAACGTATCATACGCTGGATGGAACTATCTTCCCCCACCTTTGTGGCCTGCATATCAAAAGAACCGAATTGATTAACCGTCCCGCTGGACACCTCATCCCCCACCGTTTTGTCAACAGGCAATGATTCTCCCGTCATCACCGCTTGGTTGATAGAAGTTTGGCCAGAAAGGATAACGCCGTCTACCGGCACGCTTTCTCCCGGCAAAACGCGGATAACATCCCCTACCTGAACCTGCTGCGCCGGCACAATGGTTTCGGCGCCATTTGCCAACACTCGGGCGGTTTGGGGCGTAAGATGCACCAGTTTTTCAATGCCTGCCCTGGCCTTGGCTACCGTTAAATCCTCCAGCAAAGCGCCCAACTGCATGATAAAAGCTACCTCTCCGGCGGCAAAATCCTCCCGGATAATAATCGAAGCGATTAACGCGATGGACACCAAAACATCTGCTTTAATATCAAAAGCAGTCACCAGGCCGATAATAGCCTCTAGCACAATGGGCACGCCGCAAAGAATAATCGCCACCCATGCCGCGTCGAAAGGGAGCGGTATTAGATGGAATATGCTAATAAGCAAAGCAACGCCGGAAACGACCAAACATATTACATCCTTTTTGATGCCGCCCCATTCTAAAAACGACTCTAATTTTTTCATAGTTTCCCTCCTTCTTGCATAACGCCAATAGGGGTACGAGTAGATTATACTTATAGGGGTATATGTTTGTCAAGTGCTAAAAAGAAGCACCGCGGCCTATAAAACCTTGCACCGCGATGCTATTGGAACAAATGCGTTTGTTTTATAAATGTTCTTTGCACGAAAGAGTGGTGATCTCTAGCTCTAACACCTCTACCCGCTCCAGCGCCTGCGCCACAAACCGGCGCTGTTCGCGCTGTTGCGAACAGTAATGATCCATCATCCGGTTTAAACCCGCAATCTTTTCCTCATCAGAGGATAAAATACGAATACGTCCTTGGCCTATCACACTTTGGTACCGATAGGTATAGGAACACGGAGCATCGCCTGGAAGAAGCGCATGGGCTGTATCCATCTCAAAGCCCACCTGCTGGCGCTGCTTTATCAGGTCGATTTTGCGGCCCTCTGGTGCGCTGTGAAAATACAGCTTTCTCACGCTATCATCTACAAAAAAGCCGAAATTAAGTGGAACGATATAAACCTCATCTCCATCTCTCAGCCCCAGCCTGCAACAGTCACAACGGCGAATAATCTCATCGATCGCCGCCGGATCGGTTACTTCTCTATCTTTTCTTCTCATAGCCATTCCCTTTCTGATCTAATATGCCCGCCAGGGCGTTGCCGGATGATATCCGTTATTGCGGAATGATAGGCGCCGGCTTTTTCGCTCTGCCTGTTTTCATTTTCTCCAAATATTATTTCCATAGTTACTTATTAAAATAGTAGTTACTTTGTTTTAATAAGTGTATTTTTTGTGAATACACAATTCTGTGGGAACTGTATTTATCAAATAAATCAAAACAACGTCTCAGCACAATAAATCGTGCAACATATGGTTTACCTGTTGTGCGTCGGCTTTACCGCGCGAAAAACGCATTACTGCTCCCACCAAAGTTCCCATGGCCTTTTCCTTCCCATTTTTTACGTCTGTGGCCGCCTTGGGGTTTTCTTCCACCGCGCGGCGGCACAACGCCGCTAGTTCCTTTTCATCCATCATGCCAAGTTGCTCGGCTGGCAAAAGAACTGAAAGACTCTTGCCTGTTTTCAGCATCTGCTCCAATGTAGTTTTAGCCAGGCCTATTTGCAATTTTCCTTCCTCCACCCAGGCCGCCAGTTCGTGTAGATCCTGTGACGATATGCTCGGGGCGCCGGCCTCTTTTTGCTCTTCTGTGGTAAGGCTGCGAAAAATTGGTCCTAAAATAAAATTGGCTATGGTTTTGGGCGCTTTTAAGCCTTGGGCCGCCTGTTCAAAATAATCGGAAAGCTTGCGGTATTTTGCCAAAAGACAAGCGTCCTCCACGGCAAGCCCGTAATCTTTGCAGTAGCGTTGCACACGGGCGTCTGGCAGCTCAGGCATAGCGTCCCTCAGCTGCTCCACCTCTTCAGGCGACACCAGCACAGCCGGTAAATCCGGCTCGCGAAAAAACCGGTAATCCTGCGCTTCTTCTTTGCCGCGCATGCTTTGTGTTTCACCGGTTTGTTCATTATAGCGCCGGGTTTCGCGCACCACCGCTTGCCCGTTTGACAAGCACGCAATTTGGCGTTGGGTTTCATACGCCAATGCCCTGGTAATAAAACGGAAGGAATTCATATTTTTAATCTCGGTACGGATCCCCATGGCTGTTTCTCCGCTTTTGCGCACCGAAATATTGACGTCGCAGCGTAAAGAACCCTCCTGCATTTTACAATCTGAAATACCGATATACCGCATCAGCATTTGCAACTTTTCTAAATATTCTTTTACTTGATCGGCCGAACGGAAATCGGGCTGCGTAACAATTTCAATAAGGGGCACCCCCGACCGGTTGTAATCCACATAAAGCTTATCGCCGTCATATACAAGTTTGCCCGCGTCCTCTTCGATGTGGATGCGCGCAATGCGCACCTTTTTTCCGCCGGATAGCTCTAAATACCCATTCTCACACAGAGGGGTGTCGTACTGCGAGATTTGGTATGCCTTGGGTAAATCTGGGTATACGTAATTTTTTCTGTCCAAATAGCTAACCGGGTTCACTGTGCAGTTTGTGGCAAGCCCTGCCATCACGCCATATCTTACCACCTGCCGGTTTAGTCTGGGCAACGCTCCGGGCAACCCTACACACACCGGGCAGCAGTTTGTGTTTGGGTCGCCGCCAAAATTTACGGCGCAGCCGCAAAAGATTTTACTTTGGGTAGAAAGCTCAATGTGCGTTTCTAACCCCACCACCATTTCGTAGCTCACAGACCGCACCCCATTTCTAATTTGGGAAGAAATGCCCCCGCCGTATCCTGTTCAAAATGCCAAGCCGCGCGAAGCAAAATTCCTTCTTCAAAGCAACCGCCTATCAGCTGCATCCCCACCGGCAGGCCATTGGGCCCACAGCCACAGGGTAAAGAAACAGCGGGCAGCCCTGCTAAGTTGGCCAAAACCGTACACTGATCTGTTTGATAGGTTTGCACGCTGTTGCGCTGGGCAAAACCCGGCAAAAAAGCAGTAGAGGGCACCGTTGGCGCCAAAAGTAAATCACACTTTGCAAAGCAACTTGCAACGGCTTTTATGAGTTCCCCTCGCAAATGCGCGGCCCTTTGATAATAAGCCTGATGATAGCCAGAACTTAACACAAAATTACCCAACAGAATGCGCCGCTGCACCTCGCGGCCAAAGGCTTGGCTTCTGGTTTTACAAATTCTTTCATCCAAATCGCCGTAGGAATCCACCGCATAGCCGTAGCGTATTCCATCATACCTACCTAAATTAGAGGCGGCCTCCGCACAGGCCAAAATATAGTAAACCGGCACGGCATAGGCCAGCATTGGAACCGATAGCTCTATTATCTGCGCTCCCAAAGATTCAAAAGTTTTTATGGCCTGCTCCAAACAACACTGAACGGCATCGTCGGCGCCGCTTAACAGTTCCCGTAAAACGCCGATGCGCAGCCCCCGTATTTCATTTTGCAAACCGGGCGCAACCGGCTCTTTCTTTCCCCTACTGGTGCTGTCTTTTTCATCCTTTTGGGCTAAAATGTCGAACAAAATGGCGGCATCCTCCACACTGCGGGTAATAGGACCAAGCTGATCAAAGCTGGAGGCGTAAGCGATCAATCCATAGCGGGAAACAGCGCCATAGGTTGGTTTTAACCCCACTAGGCCGCAAAAGCTGGCCGGTTGCCGGATAGAACCGCCCGTATCGGATCCGATGCCGAAAACGGCCAGCCGCCCACCCACTGCGGCGGCGGCTCCGCCCGAGCTCCCTCCCGCCACATAGTTTGGGTTACAGGGGTTGCGCGCCCCACCGAAGCAAGAAGTTTCGCAAGAGGAACCCATGGCAAATTCGTCCATATTGCTTTTTCCCAGCAGCACGGCGCCATTATCTTGCAGAATTTTCCACACAGTGGCGTCGTAAGACGGGCGGTATCCTGTCAACATTTTGGAGCAACAGGAGGTTTCTAGCCCCAGGGTTGAAATGTTGTCCTTTAATGTAAAGGGAATACCTGCCAAAGGCCCTGGCTCTTCAAAAGTGCCGGAGCTGGTTTGCATCTCGTCCACACGGCGAGCGGCTTGCATCGCCTGGTGCTGCGTGACATGCACATAAGCGTTCAAAACAGGATTATCCCGCTCAATGGCACGCAAATAGGCCATTACCAATTCTTGGCACGATAGTTTTCGGTTTGCTAAGAGTGCACGCAGCCTTTTTATTTCGCTTGGCACATTTTTTCCTCCTGTCTACTTTTTTCTACCCGGAAAAAGCCTTCTTGGCCGCCCCCCACGTTTTGCAGCAATAGCGATCGATCGATTGAAGGCTCCACAATATCCTCCCGGTAAGCGGTGCACAAAGGTTGGGCACAACCGGTATCTTGCCCGCCCGCACTGTTTGCCTGCGCCTCCTGTATCATGCCGGCAAACTCCACCAACTGCTCCATATCCTTGGTCAGCCCCTCTAAATCGCTAGGCTCCACATACAGCTTAGAAAGCGCCGCTATTTTTTGCACTTCTTCTTTGGTAACCATTTGATGCACTCCTTTTTCGCTCTAGACAACCTTTATTATCCGCCACAGGAAAACGCCGGCTTATCTGCAAAATGTTAAAACAGCTTGAAAAGCAAAAAATAGAGAAACAAAAGCTGCAAGCCCGCGCACCATTGATGCGCTGCGGCTTACAGCCTTTCTATTTGCATAAAATCACGCTATCGATCATACCGACGGCAGTTCGGTCATTGGGTCGTACCGTTCACCGTTCAGATAAGTTTCAAAATGCAGGTGCGCGCCGTAAGAATTGCCGGTATTGCCCACATAGCCGATAACCTGGCCCGCTTGAACTGTTTGACCCACAGAAACCGCCAACCTGCTGCAATGGGCATACAACGTAGCGTACCCACCGCCGTGATCGATCATTACATAATAGCCCCAACCAGAGCCCCAGGAATCGGTGCTATTCGCCATAATCACCACACCGTCGGCCGCGGCGACAATTTCGGCTCCATATTGGGCCCCGATGTCAATGCCACGATGGTAGCCATAAATAGGCCTATCGCCATAATAACTGGTTATAACAGTGCAGCTAGGCACCGGCCATATGTAACGTGTGGAGGAAGAAGGCGGCGTCACAGTGCTGGAAGATCCTCCGCCATTCCCCTCAGAGGAGGGATCCTCCTGCCCTGCATCAGGCGTAGACGAAGGCGTCTCCGGCTCAGACGGCGTTTGACTAGAAGCGGTTTGCTCCTCTTGCTGTTGCTGCTGTTGTTGCGCTTGCTCCTGCTGCTGGCGCACATACTCTTTATGCCACTGAGCAATTTCATCTGAAAGCGCGTCTTTTTGCTGTTGGATTTCATCCAGCTCCTGTTGGGTCTGCGCTGCTTGTTGACCTAACTGCTCTAGCAACTGGTTGCTCTCCGCCTGCAAGGTCTCCAGTTCTTGGCGTTTGGCATCCAAATCTTTTTTCGCTTGGGCCACCTGATCTCGTTTCTGCTCGATATCATCCTTTTCCTGTTGAATGCTGGCCAAACTGGTATTCAAATTATCAATAAGCTTTTGATCGTGTTCGCTAACCCGCTTTAACAACTCGGCCTTATCAAACAAATCAGTAACATTCTGCGCATTTAAAATAATATCCAGCGTACTGGTCTCGCCGGCCATATAGATAGCACGGATCCGCTCCTTGAGCAATTCAAAATTTTCATCAATTTGCTGTTGAGTGTCTGCTATTCCGTCGTTTTTTTGCGTGATTTGTGTGTCAAGACTCTCGATCTCTTGCATCAACGTGTCTATTTGCTGCTGCACCACAGAAATCTTTTCATCCAAAGTATTTTTGTATTCTTGCTGCTTACTTTGATCGTCGCGGATACTTTGCAGCTGCTCATCTAACTGCTCTTCCTGCTGCTGCAAGTCGGACTGTTGGCTTTCTAAAGCGTTTAAATCTCCTAAATCCTGTTCAACCGCATTTACCGGCAAACCGATACCCGGCAACACAGCTATGCTAAACGCCAGCACCGCAGCCAACAAACCCTTTTTCTTACGCAACAACCCCATTGCCAGCGCCCCTTTCTAAACGCAATACAACGCAAACATAAACTTCTATTCCCATTTATTTTACAAGTTTGGAAAATAAAAGTCAACCGATGCTGCATATTGAAGACTATTTTCACAAACAAAACGGCGCCATGTCAGCGTACTGCGTAAACGAGCCAACTTTTTTACAAAAGTTGCAACACCTGCACATGATAAAAAAAGCTGCCCAAATGAACAGTACCCCCTTGTTAGACAGTACGATATACTGAATAACAAGGGGGGCTGTTCAAAAAAGGGCTGCTCTATCGAATAGAGTTCGGTTGCGCAACGATTAATTCTCAATATGCCACTTAACCCCTTGCGGCGTATCCTCCAGCACAACCTTGCGCGCTTTCAGTTCATCTCGAATTCTATCTGCCGTAGCCCAATCCTTTTCTTTGCGCGCTTGGGTACGCTGGCGGATTAACTCCTCAATTTCACTGTCGGCT
>DVJE01000029.1 GCA_018716975.1 Candidatus Gallacutalibacter stercoravium
TACAGCTACATCCAACCCACCGGCGCCGATAGCCAGCATGCCGATGCCGCCGCCCGTAGGGGTGTGGCTGTCGGATCCGATTAACGTTTTGCCGGGAATGCCAAAGCGCTCCAGGTGAACCTGGTGGCAAATGCCGTTGCCCGGGCGGGAGTAATAAATACCGTGCTTTTTGGCAACCGATTGGATAAAGCGGTGATCGTCGGCATTTTCAAAGCCGGTTTGCAAGGTGTTATGGTCAATATAGGCCACCGACCGTTCGGTTTTGACGCGCGGAACCCCCATGGCTTCAAATTCCAAATAAGCCATGGTACCCGTAGCATCTTGGGTTAAGGTTTGATCGATTTTTAAACCGATTTCACTGCCCACGGTCATGTCGCCGCTTAACAGGTGGGCTTTAATAATTTTTTGCGCGATTGTGCTGCCCATTGAAAACTCCCCTTTCTGCACCGCACAGACGGCTGGTGCTGTCAAATTTTCAAACCCTTTTATTGACTCTTATAGATTTATATTATCTTATAATTAGAGCTCTTTGTCAATCTTTTAACGCAAACGGGCGGTAAAAAGCAAAGGGATAACGCTCTTGCCGCGCTATGACAGAAATGCTATAATAAAATGTATGAGGGGCGTCCCGCGCGGCAAACTAAACGGGGGCAGGAAGATCCTGCCGCAGTTTAGTGGAAAGCGGGAGTGAATATGGGAAAAAAGCAAATAGCCCCTTATCAAAGTTTTTTTCAACAAATGCCTGATAACGAAGAGCACGCTAAGGAAGATAAGCCAGAGAAGGCTGGCGTTGGCAGCGAACGGCAGGGGGAGCAGATCGGCGATATGGGTTCGGTGATTACAGGAGATGGTAAGCATACCATCACCTGTTTAACCATCATCGGGCAGATTGAAGGGCATTATCTGCTGCCTTCACAAAATAAGTCTACCAAATACGAGCATGTGATCCCTCAGTTGGTTGCTATTGAGGAGGATCCGCACATCGATGGATTGCTTATCTTGCTCAACACGGTGGGCGGGGATGTAGAAGCCGGATTGGCGATTGCCGAGCTGGTGGCCGGCATGCAAAAACCCACGGTGTCTATGGTGCTGGGTGGGGGGCATTCCATTGGCGTTCCCTTGGCGGTAGCGGCTAAAAAGTCGTTCATCGTGCGGTCGGCTACTATGACCATCCATCCGGTACGCATGAGCGGGCTAATGCTTGGGGTTCCGCAAACTTTGGATTATTTTCAACGAATGCAAGAGCGGATTACCCGGTTTGTGTCGGAGCATTCTCACATTGCGCCGGATCGCTTTTATGAGCTGGCAATGAACACAGAAGAGTTGGTAATGGATGTTGGCACCGTGCTGGATGGGGAGGATGCCGTGCAGGAAGGGCTTATCGACTCTTTGGGTTCCCTTTCGGATGCGTTGGATTGCCTATACGGTATGATAGACAAAGCCAAAAAAGCCAGCGAGAAAAAGCAGGTGCGCAAAGGCGCCAAAAGCTCGAAAAAATAATGATTAGCACAAACCCGCCCGCTCAAAAGGTTGGGTGGGTTTTTCTACTTATTCATACAAATTATAGAAATTAAGTAAGTTGGGCGTTGCCCAACGGGATTGCAGGGGATGAAGTTCGTGCCAGCAACAAAGACAAAAAAGCCACAGCATGCTGCGGGGCGTAAAAAGGCAGGAGGGAAGAGCCAACGCCCAACAGCGGCAAAAAGCACCCGTTCGGTTAGTAGCCGCGCCACCCAAAAGAGCAGCGGCACAAAAAGTAGCGCGCCGCCGCAAAAGGGCAAACGACAGTCACCGGCAGGTAAAAGGATAGACAGCAACGAGGCAGCTTTGAAGAGCCGCAACCAAACCTTTGCTATTATCCTGTTTGCCGTAGCTGTTTTTTTGTGCTGCGTGGTGCTGATTCCTGGCGAGAGCGCTTGGAATTGGCTGCACCAGGTGATTTTGGGGTTGTTTGGCACCAGCGCTATTTTGTGGCCCGCCTTGTTAACCTACATATCGATTGTGACGGCCCTAGAAAAGCCCACCCATCGTCTCACCACCAAGATTTGGCTGATGGTGGCGATTATTGCCTTGTTTTCTGCCGCGGTATACTTGTTTAGCAATGAACCGGGCGGGCAGGGGGAATCCTTTTGGCAGCAATTGCAGATTTTGTATGAAAACGGCATTCAGCGTCGTGGCGCAGGGTTGTTTAGCGGCTTGCTGGGCATTCCGTTTATGGCTGCTATGGGTGGCGTGGGTTCCCGCATTGTTATTATTTTGCTGCTATTCGTGGCGGTCATGCTGCTGACAGGCACCAGTTTAATTCAACTGTTCCGCACGGTAACACGGCCGGTGGAAGCGGTGCGCTCTTTAAGCCATAAGCAACGCAGAACAGATATAGCGCAAGAGCAGCGTAATATTCAAGATATTGATATCGCCCTAGACGATAGGGAGTTGCCGGCTCATCCGGTGGTGTCGCCCAACGCCCAAGATGCATTAGAGCACAACAAAAAGCTGGAGCGGTTGGAAAAGGCCTTTAGCGCGCCGGAACCGGAGCTAGAGCCAATACATGTAGAAGTTGCCGAGCCCGAAACGCAAAAAGAAGAGTCTGTGACGAACAACGCCAAAGAGGAAGATGGGGGCGCGGCCCAAGCCGCCGCCGTTTTTGCGGCCCGGCACCGCGAGCATATGATAAAGAGCGATCCCAACCAAAAACAACCCGATCCCCAAACGGTGCCCGTCAAGCCGCCCGTTGCCCCGGCGGGCGACCAGGCAGAGGGGGGAAGCTACCGCTTCCCGCCGCTTAGCTTGTTGCAGCCCTCGCCCGACGTGGACGAAGAGAATATTACGGAGGAACTTAAAGCAAACGGCCAGATGCTGGTGGATACCTTAAAGAGTTTTGGCGTGCAAACCAAAATCGTGGATATCAGCCGTGGGCCGGCCGTTACTCGTTATGAGCTGCAGCCGGCGGCCGGTGTAAAAATCAGCAAAATAACCAACCTAGCCGATGATATCGCTTTAAACTTGGCAGCCTCCGGGGTGCGTATTGAGGCGCCCATCCCCGGCAAGGCCGCCGTAGGCATTGAGGTGCCTAATAAATCGGTTAATACCGTCCATATGCGTGAATTAGTGGAATCCAACAGCTTCCGTGTGGCGAAAAGTAAGTTGACGGTGGCATTAGGGCGAGATATTGCGGGCAACGTCACTTTGGCAGATTTGGCAAAAATGCCCCATTTGCTGATCGCCGGGTCCACCGGTTCCGGTAAGTCAGTGCTGATTAACGCTTTAATCGTCAGCTTGCTTTATAAATCTTCCCCGGATGAGGTGCGCTTTTTGATGGTGGACCCCAAAGTGGTGGAGCTAGGCATTTACAACGGCATTCCTCATTTGCTGGTGCCGGTGGTTACCGATCCCCGCAAGGCTGCGGGCGCATTGAATTGGGCGGTCAATGAGATGCTTAAACGTTATAAAATTTTTGCCGAGTATAATGTGCGCGATTTGCAAGCCTATAACCATATGGTATCTCAAGCAAAAGCCGCCGCCCAAAAGGCAGAAAAGTTGGGCACGCCGGTGGAAGAAAATCAGGCCGCCCAACAGGAACCGATGCCGCAAATTGTGATTATTATTGATGAGTTAGCAGACTTAATGATGGCGGCGCCCAACGAGGTAGAAGATTCCATTTGCCGCTTGGCGCAGATGGCCCGCGCCGCGGGAATGCACCTGGTAATAGCAACACAGCGCCCGTCGGTGGACGTTATTACCGGTATTATTAAAGCGAATATCCCAAGCCGCATTGCTTTTGCGGTCTCTTCTCAGGTGGATTCCCGCACCATTTTGGATATGGGCGGTGCGGAAAAACTGTTGGGGCGCGGCGACATGCTGTTTTCACCCATCGGTTCCTCTAAGCCTATTCGCGTACAGGGATGCTGGGTATCGGAGCAGGAAATAGAAGCCATTGCCAATTTTGTAAAGAGCGCTCAGGATCCCGGCTATGATCAAGAAGTGATAGAAGAAATAGAAAAGAATGCAGTGGCTGAAAAGGAGAAGGGCTCTTCGGGCGACGGTGAAGAGGGCGAAACGGATCCGATGCTTAAGGATGCGATTAAATGCGTGGTAGAGGCGGGGCAAGCCTCCACCTCTTTGCTGCAACGGCGCCTGCGTTTGGGCTACGCCCGGGCCGGACGGTTGATAGACGAGATGGAGCAGATGGGCGTGGTGGGACCTCATGAAGGTTCAAAGCCCCGTCAGGTGCTCATGACTTACCAGCAGTGGTTGGAGATGAATATGCAAGGCGACGGCGCAGGTAATTGAGCTGTGCGTGTGTAAACAAGGAGAAGATTATGGCTTTTTTGCCGGTTTCAAAAGAAGAAATGCGCGCTATGGGGTGGGAGCAGCCCGATTTTGTGTTAGTTACAGGGGACGCCTATGTGGATCACCCAACTTTTGGCGTTGCGATTATTGCCCGGGTTTTGGAGGCTGCCGGGTGCCGGGTTGCGGTGCTGCCCCAGCCGGATTGGCGTTCCGATAAGGACTTTACCCGGTTTGGCCGCCCGCGGCTTGGATTTATGGTTACGGCGGGGAATATCGATTCTATGGTAGCTCACTACACCGTGGCTAAGCGCAAGCGCAGCGACGATGCATATTCCCCCGGTGGCCAGGGTGGGCGGCGCCCCGATAGGGCGGTCATCGTATACACCCAGGCAATTAAACGGATTTATCCTGATTGCCCTGTTATCATCGGGGGGCTTGAGGCGTCTTTACGCCGGTTTGCCCACTATGACTATTGGGACGATAGGGTGCGCCCGTCTATTTTATTAGAGTCGGGCGCCGATTTGCTTAGCTACGGCATGGGGGAAAAGCAGACCTGGGAGATAGCCCGCCGCATGTTGCAGGGTGAGCCGGTAGAGGCGTTGACCGATATTCGCGGAATATGCTATCTGGTGAAAACCAGTGAGTATCGGCCGGGGCCGGCAGTGGAATGCCCCTCTTTTGAGCAGATGGCTCCAGCTACAGAGGCTGCAAAAAAAGAATATGCCATTGCTTGCCGCAAGCAGCAGGATGAGCAAGACGCTGTGCGCGGTAAGCGGGTTATTCAGCGCCATGGTAAGCTGATTTTGGTGCAGAATCCTCCCATGCAGCCGCTGAACCAACAGGAGCTGGATTGGGTGTATGCGCTACCGTATGAGAGAATGTATCACCCCAGTTATGAGCCTTTGGGGGGCGTCCCCGCCATCCAAGAAGTGGAATTTTCCATTACGCATAACCGGGGCTGTTTTGGCGCGTGCAATTTTTGTTCGCTTTCTTTTCACCAGGGCCGGGCGGTAACTGCGCGCAGCGAGGAATCGATATTAGCAGAGGCGAAAGGATTTCTGTCTAATCCCCGCTTTAAAGGCTATATCAGTGATGTGGGCGGCCCCACAGCCAACTTCAGGTTGCCTTCTTGCCAAGGTCAGCTAAAAAGAGGGTTGTGTAAGGGCAAAAAATGTTTGGCACCGCAGCCTTGCCCGCAATTACAGGTGGATCACAGAGAATATTTAACCATTTTGCGTAAATTGCGGCAGCTGCCGGGCATTAAAAAGGTGTTTATCCGTTCCGGTATCCGGTTCGATTATTTAAATGAGGACGAAAGCGATGCCTTTTTCGAAGAGCTGGTGCGCCACCATGTTAGCGGCCAGCTGCGTGTGGCGCCGGAGCATTGTTCAGCCGCGGTGCTGGATAAAATGGGCAAGCCTTATATTGCGGCCTATTTAAAATTTTCTAAAAAGTTTTACGCATTAACACAAAAGGCCGGCAAAGAGCAATATTTGGTGCCCTATTTAATGTCGTCTCATCCGGGTTCCACCATGAAAGAAGCGGTGGAGCTGGCGCTGTTTTTGAAAAAAGAGCATATCCGGCCGGATCAGGTGCAGGATTTTTACCCGACGCCGGGCACAATATCCACCTGTATGTTTTATACCGGATTGGATCCTTATACCCTCAAGCCGGTTTACGTGCCGCGCTCTCCCAAAGAGAAAAAGCTGCAACGGGCGTTGCTGCAATATTACGTGCCCAAAAACCAACCCTTGGTCATTGAAGCGTTGGAGGCTGCCGGGCGGCGCGATTTGATTGGAACAGGGCCAAATTGTTTGGTGCGCCCCTTAGCCAACCGGGCAATGGGGATTCAGGCTGAGCGGCAACCCAAAGGAGGGCAAAAAACTTGGAACAAAGGCAAAAGGCAAATAAGCAAAAAACGAAAAAAATAGCCGGGGTAATACTGGCGTCGCTTCTAACGGTTGTTTTATTGTTTTCAGCGCTGATTACTTATGTGCAACCCTCGTGGTTGCCCAGTTGGGGGCAAATTTACCGCTTTTTCGGCTTGGCCGGCACAGAAGAACAGGCCGGGGATTTCGCCTTTGCCGTGCAGGTGTTTGACGTAGGTAAGGCCGATAGTATCCTACTTTCATGCAACGGCCATTATGTGCTGGTTGATGCGGGCGATATACAATTAACCGAGGAGGTTGCCGCTAAGCTGAAAAAGCAAGGGATAACCCACCTGGATTTGGTGGTAGCCACACATCCCGATCGGGATCACATCGGCGGTATGGCGGCGGTGCTGCTGGAGTTTGAAGTAGACAGATTCATGATGCCGCGCGTACCTGCACAAAATTTTGAGCCGTCGTCGGCTTACGATGCCTTGTTGATGGCTTTGGAGGACAAAGGAATATTGCAAATCAATCCCACGCCGGGCGATAGTTTTGATATTGGCGGAATGCAGTTGCAGGTGTTGGGGCCTTTGCAGCAATACGAGGGGAGCAATAACAACTCTATTGTGCTCAAGGCCAGTTATGGAAGCGATAGCATTTTGCTGATGGGGGATGCAGAAAAGGAAGCGGAGCTGGATTTGTTGGCCGCAGACTATGATTTGCAGGCCGATGTGCTGAAAGTGGGCCACCATGGTAGCGATACCTCCACAACTGCCGCATTGCTAGATGCGGTGCAACCCGCAATGGCAGTCATATCGGTGGGGAGCGACAGCAACCAGCTGCCGAAAAAACAGGTGATTACCCGCATTAAGCAACAGGGGGCGGAAATTTACCGCACGGATATCAACGGCACAATCCTATTGGGGAGCGAAGGCGATGGATTTACTGTGCATACAGGGCGATAGGTGGCGGCCAGAGAGAATTTTTACGATTAGACGCTTTAGGAGGATGTAAAATGAGAAGGTTAGTGGTAACCAAACTGGAAGGGAATTTTTTGCTTTGTGAAGATGAGCAACGCAAACTATTCGCCGTTGAGGCTGTAGAAACCCCGGTTATCAAAGAAGGGGATGTGATAATGATTTCTGACGAGGGAGAGATTCGTGTAGATAGCGAGGCTACGCAGCGCCGGAAGGGCCGGCAAAAGAATGCCCGTAACAAATAATTTCGGTAGGCTGTAGAGAGTATTGAGCTACCGGCAGAAAGGATATGCACGTAAAGCGCAATTGCTTTATATGCATATCCTTTAGCAATGCTAGTTACCATTAGGGTTTGTACAATGGGAATTTTGGCAGGGCTGCTTGGCAACACTATGTACAAATGGCAGTTTTGAGCGAACAGAATCAGTAAAAGAAATTTTTTCTAGAAAGAGGTATTTTTTGCTTGACAAATCCTGGTGTAGTTGCTATTATATATAGGCAGCTTTTCACTGCATGAGCCATTAGCTCAGTTGGCAGAGCACTTGACTTTTAATCAAGGTGTCCGGGGTTCGAATCCCCGATGGCTCACCACACCAATATTAAACAAAGCCCCCGAGAAAATAATATTCTCGGGGGTTTTGCTATGGTAAAAAACAGATAATCAAAAAATTGCCCAATTCAGGTAACAGAAGATAGATCGGTAAACCGGGCCGGTTGGCTTTGTTGACAAAAGCGTGGGAATAAAATCGAAAACAGAAACCGGTATTTTGGTTTGGATTGTAGCGGTGGTTAAAAAGTGTATCCGCCAGCTGCATAACAACAAGAGAAATGAAACGAACAGCATTTACCTGGTTAGTAAAATGAATAAAACATCTGGGCTGCGTTCATTGGTAAAACCATTGGCGCAGCCTTTTATTTGCTTGTGTTGCCCAAATGGAGTAAGCTTCAGTTGTTAAAAAATTGATTCGTATTTGTCTATCAATTATATCTGTTTTTCACAAAAGGAAGTGCACATCGTTTCTTTTCACACTCGTTTCTCATACAATTCCTCTTTAGGAGGGGTAATGAATGCCGATGCATAGAAAAGATTTGAAAGAATTTTTTCGGCCTGACGGGCAAGCACATAAGCAGAAACAATGTTGCAACGTATTTTTTTCTTTGGGCGTAGCCGGGCTTATAACGGGCCAGTTTAGATTTTATCGGGAAGGGCTAAAAAGAGAGGTGGAAGCGGATGCCGCACCGCTACATCTCTGTTGAACAAAGCTTGTATGCGGAAGAAATCGGGGAATACCGAACCTTTGGCATACAATGCTGGGAATATGATGCGCAAAAAGAAAGATTGCTCTTTACGATAAATGACATATCGTGTAATAGAATATGGGTGGAGCGTTTAGCACGCATGTGTACCAGTGGTAACTTAGCGCCGCACCATCTTGTTGACGTGGTTTTAGATAATCTTTTATAAGTGCCCGGCTTTACGCGATTCATTTTATTAAAGTTTTATTTAGGACTTTTTCTGATTGACAAATAAAATTTGTTATTCTGTTAAAAGATGTGAAATTTTCTCTATTTTCACTAAAAGCAAATCAAACTTGTCAAGCAAATGACGCTATTCTTCACAATAGGAAGTTTACATCGTTTTATTGTGTTTTGAAATCACATAAAATGCTTCTTAAAAAGGAGGTATTATTATGTCGGTTTCAAACAAATTTGGGGGAAAGTTGTATCATTACCGTGATGATAACGAGCTAACGCAAAAGGAAATGGCCGCTCTATGTGATGTTTCACTGAGACATTATCAGGATTTAGAAATAGGTAAAGCAGCGCCGCGTTTGGAAAAGGCGGTGTACATATCCTGCGTGCTGGGTTTCAGTTTAGACTCTTTCAAAGATGAGATCAGCCAGATAGCGGTGGAAGAGGCTCATAAGCAAAAAGATTTGTTTCGTAGCCGCGATAGAAAAGCACCGCGGCGGCGAAAAAAGACGACTACGCGGGCATGAGTAAAGTTTTTTATGGTTCAGCTGGCAAAAAAGCTTTTTACACTTTTGCTTTTTGAGAAAGCGCTTTAAAGAAATATCCTGGCTGTAAGGTGCATGTTCCCCTTGATGGATGGCAATAATGAAGTTGTTACCATCAAGGGGGGCGTTGCCGTGCAGTATAAGCAGTATAACAAAGTAGAAATCTGTGGGGTAAATACCGCTAAACTAAAGGTTTTATCAGAAGCGGAAAAGCAACAGCTGTTAAAAGTAATTAAAGAGGGCAATGAGCGAGAGAAACAAAAAGCAAGGGAAGATCTCATAAACGGTAACTTGCGGTTGGTGCTTAGCGTTATCCAGCGTTTTACCAACCGGGGAGAAAATCTGGATGATCTTTTTCAAGTGGGTTGCATCGGGCTGATAAAAGCAATAGACAATTTTAACATTGAATTGGACGTGCGGTTTTCTACCTATGCGGTTCCTATGATAATCGGTGAAATTAGGCGTTATCTGCGGGATAATAACGCTGTAAGGGTAAGCAGATCTTTGCGCGATACGGCTTATAAGGCTATGCAATTTAAAGAAAAGTTTACCGCTGATCACGATAGGGAACCTACGGTTGAAGAGATTGCCCGCCAGTTGGATTTGCCCCGGGAGGACGTGGTGCTGGCGCTGGAATCCATTGTCGATCCGGTGTCGCTTTATGAGCCGGTGTTTTCCGATGGAGGCGATACCATCTATGTGATGGATCAGGTGGGGGATAAAAACGACGATCGCAATTGGCTGGACGAGATTGCATTAAAAGAGGCTATACACAACCTTTCCGATCGGGAGAAAAAAATCTTGTCGCTGCGTTTTTTTCAGGGCAAAACCCAAATGGAGGTGGCCCAAGAGATTGGCATTTCTCAAGCGCAAGTTAGCCGGTTGGAAAAAAGCTCTTTAGAGCGCATTAAAAGCCATTTATAGCAAAAACAATAACCGAAGGATTGCCTTTTGCCTGGCAGCCCTCCGGTTATTGTTTTGTAAAATAAAACTTTTAGATTTAGACAGCTATTTATTTTTATACCGTGCTGGTGAAACGCCGGTCATTTGTTTAAAAGTACGAATAAAATTGGCGTAATCGTTAAATCCGCACATTTGGCAGGTTTCGGTTACCGTATGCCCGGCAGATAGCAGTTGTTTTGCCAAAGCTACCCGTTTGTGCACAATATAGCTGTGTATGGTGGTGCCGGTTTGTTGCTTAAACAGCTTGCATAAATAATTTTTATTGATGTAAAACAGCTTTTGTAGCGTATCCAGGCTTAAATCCTGATGTAAGTTTTTGTCAATAAAGGCAACGATAGAAGAGAGGGGCGGCGCCAACGGCTCGCTTATAGAAGAAGCCTGTATACAGCTGACATATTCCTGGTTTAAAAAATACAATAGTTGCAATAGCTGCGAGAGCAACAAAATCTCATATCCGGGTTCGCGGCCGGCCCAAGTATCCACCATGGGATTTAGCAGGGTTAAAAGCTGTTCCCGGCGCTTTTGCGGCAAGCGAATCAGGTTGTTTTCACCATTACCCCGTTGCTCAAAGCAGGCCAGTAGATCCAGATTGGCGCAATGAAAAGGGGCGATGGCTAAAGGATTAAACTGAATCACATACCGCTCATAAGGGATCCGGGTTAAAAAGGTGGGTTTGTGGATCTCTTTGTTGTTAAACAGCAGCACATCCCCGTGCACAAGGGGATATTTTTTTTGCTCCACCATATAATCCACATCGCCGCTGATAAACACATAGATTTCATATTCATTGTGTAGGTGAAAGCCGATATCGGGGTAGTCGATGTCACGGTTGTGGGCGCAGTAAAAGTTTTTGAGCAAAAGAGAGTAATCCATCTGTCAACACTCCCGGCCAGAAAGTGAATATTTGCAATATCTAGCCCAATATACGCAAAGATCTCACATTAATTATATCATATAATGGGAGGGAATTCAGCACTTTGATGAAGAAAGAAGGGTTGCCTGTTATGCCGGGAATTAAGCTGGGCGCACAGTTGTATACCGTGCGGGAGTTTACCCAAACGCCGCAAGGCATAGAAGAAACTTTGCGAAAAATAAAGAAAATGGGTTTTGACGTCATTCAAATTTCCGCTTTTGGAAAAATCGATCCCCAGCGGTTGGCTGCTTTGGTTGATGAATTGGAGCTGGATGTGTGCGTAACCCACACGCCGCTGGATCGGCTGCAAAACGAGTTGGATCAGGTAATTGAAGAACATCGTATGTTGCACTGCGATCAAATTGGGTTAGGGGGTATGCCGGAGGAATACCGGAGCTCGAAAGAAGGGCTCGAGGCCTTTCTTTCTATGATTACGCCCATAGCCCAACAGATTCATAATGCCGGCATGACCTTTGCTTATCATAATCACAACTTTGAGTTTGAGAAGTTCGACGGCAAACTGATTTTTGATCAGTTGATCGAACACACCAACCCCGATTGCTTCCAATTTATTCTCGACACCTATTGGGTGCAGGCGGGCGGTTGCGATCCTTCGGCCTATATCCGTAAGCTGAAGGGTAGGATGAAGGTGTGCCATTTTAAGGATTATGCCATTTGTAAGGGCCAGCCTGCGTTTGCAGAAATAGGGGTTGGGAATTTAGACTTAGCCCAAGCCTATCGGGCGTGCCAAGAGGCTGGGGTTCCGTATATTGTCATTGAACAAGATGTTTGCCCGCGGGATCCTTTTGATTGTTTGCGGGTAAGCTACGAAAATTTAAAGCGCCTTGCGGCCCAAGCGGAATAGCCTGAAGAACACGGCGATAGAAAGCTTGGCAAAAAGAAAAGGAGTGGATTCGGTGGAAGAACGGTTTCAATTTAGTGGATTTGCCGACGAGATTGCGCCCGAGCTGGAGGAGCAAATGCGTGTGTTCCAGCAACTGGGGATTCGTTACATAGAGATGCGCGGCGTTAACGGGCGTAGTTTGTGCGATTATTCTTTGCAAGAGGCAAAAGAAATAAAAGCGCAGCTCAAAGAACATGGATTCGCCCTTTCGGCAATCGGATCGCCCATTGGTAAAATCGGCATCAACGATCCCTTTGCCCCGCATTTAGAGCTGTTCCGGCACGCTTTAGATTTGGCGGAGCTGTTTGAAACGCCCTATATCCGTATGTTCAGCTTTTTTATTCCCAAAGGAGAAGACTGCGCAAAATACCGCGATGCGGTGTTGGAACGGTGGGGCGCTTTTATAGAGGCAGCGAAAGGCTGCGGGATTACCTTGCTACATGAGAATGAAAAAGAGATTTATGGCGATACCGCCGAGCGTTGTTTGGATCTGCTAGAAACGTTAAACTGCCCATATGTGCGCGCTACCTTTGACCCGGCCAATTTTGTGCAGTGCGGCGTAGAGCCATACCCGGCGGCTTATGCACTTTTGCGGCCGTATATTGAATATGTGCATATCAAAGACGCAAAATTCGCCGATGGCTCGGTAACAGCGGCCGGTGAGGGCGACGGGAATGTAGAGGCCCTATTGCGCGCTCTTTGGCAAGATGGTTACAGCGGATTTTTGTCGCTTGAGCCCCATTTGTGCGACTTTTCCGGCTTTGCACAGTTGGAGCCCAATGCCAGGGCCAAGGCCCAAGCTAGCGAGGGCGCGCGGCTGTTTACTTATGCAACCCAACGCCTGCAGGCGTTGCTGAACAAAATAGAAAAAGGAGAATGAGGCAGATGGATAAAGTTCGATACGGCATTATCGGCATAGGGAATATGGGTTCCGGCCACTGCAAAAGCTTGGATGGCGGACTGGTGAAGGACGCTTGCCTGACTGCTGTGTGCGACATTAAACCGGAGCGGCTGCAATGGGCAAAAGAAAACCTGTCGCCATCAGTGGCTTTGTTTGATAATGATGAAGAATTTTTCGAGAAAGCCCAAATCGACGTTGTTATCATCGCTGTGCCGCATTACCAGCATCCCCCGCTTGCTATTGAAGCGTTCCGGAGAGGGCTAAACGTTATTACCGAAAAGCCCGCCGGCGTGTATACCAAGCAGGTGCGTGAGATGAATGAGGCAGCTGCCAAAAGCGGCAAGTTGTTCGGCATCATGTATAACCAACGTACCAATCCTGTGTATCAAAAGGTAAAGGATTTGGTGGAAAGCGGCGAGCTGGGAGAAATCAAGCGTGTGGTGTGGATTATCACCAGTTGGTATCGCACCCAAAGCTATTATAATTCCAGCAGCTGGCGGGCAACTTGGGCAGGTGAAGGCGGCGGTGTGCTGCTTAACCAGGATCCCCATCAGTTGGATCTGTGGCAGTGGATGTGCGGCATGCCCAAGCGGGTGCGTGCCTTTATGCAATACGGAAAGGGCCGCGATATTGAGGTGGAAAACGACGTAACCGCTTATGTGGAGTACCCCAACGGGGCCACTGGTCTGTTTGTTACTTCCACCCACGAAACTCCCGGCACCAACCGGTTGGAGATTTCGGCAGATAAGGGCAAGTTAGTGGTTGAGGATGATAAAATAACCTTCTGGCGCAACCGCGTAGGGGAGCAGGAATTTAATGCTAACTATCAGCAAGGTTTTGGCGAGCCGGAGTGCTGGAAGTGTGAGATCCCAACGCCAGGGGAGAACAAGCAGCATGTGGGAATATTAGAAAATTACACCGCAGCTCTGCTGCATAAAACGCCTTTGCTGGCCCCCGGCGAAGAAGGGATCAAGGGGCTTTCCATTTCCAATGCCATGCATCTTTCGGCTTGGACCGATAGCTGGGTGGAGTTGGACAGCTTAGATGAAGAGCTGTTTTATCAGCTATTGAAAAAACGAGCGGATGAATCAAAGTTTCATAAGGTGTCGTCCGAAGTGACGCTGGACGTTACCGGCACCCATTGATGGCATTTAGGGGGATAGGCTATGGAAAAGCTTCGCGCCGCGATTGTGGGCTGCGGCTCTATTTATCAAAACCACGCAGCCGTGCTGGAAGAAAATGAAAACGCCCAGCTGGTAGCTGTGTGTGATATCGATGAGGAAAAGGCCCGGCGCGCGGCGCAACGATACGGTTGCCGGGCATATACGGATTTTGATGAAATGCTGCGGCAGGAAGCGTTTGAGGTGCTGCATATCTGCACGCCCCATTATTTGCATTGCCCAATGGCGGTGGCCGCTATGGAAAGCGGCCGTCATGTGCTAACGGAAAAGCCTATGGCAATTACCGAAGAGGATGCCCGGCGCATGGAAGTTGTGGCCCAAAAAACAGGACGCTACTTAGGCGTGTGCTTTCAGAACCGGTATAACGCCACCTCGGTTGCTATGCGCAACGCTTTGCGCAGCGGAGCACTGGGAAAAATTATCGGCGCCAAAGCGTTAGTGACCTGGGACAGAGGCGCAGACTATTTTCAATCGGGCGCGTGGCGCGGCACCTGGGCGCAGGAGGGCGGCGGCGTGCTCATCAACCAGTCCATCCATACGCTAGATTTGTTGCAGTGGCTGATGGATGCCCCGGTTACCAAGCTGGCGGCCAGCGTGTCTACCAAACGGTTGCAGGATGTGATTGAAGTGGAAGACACAGCCGATGCTGTTATTTGGTTTCAAAACGGCGCTAGGGCCCTGTTTTATGCTACCCTGTGCTATGTTTCCAATTCGCCGGTAGAGGTAGAAATTCAATGCGAAAAGGGCGTGCTGCGTCTGGCGGATGGGTTAGACATTTTGCCGGTGAACGGGGAAGTTGTTCATGTGGAGGATGAGAGGCCGGTGGGCGAAAAGGACTACTGGGGCTTGGGCCACAAACTGCTGATCAGTGATTTTTATCGTTCGATTATCGAGCACACTCCCTTTGCGGTAGACGGCTCTCAGGCAAAAACGGCGGTTTCTCTTGTGCAGGCGTTTTATCAGTCTTCTCGCCAAGGTGCTCCTGTGCACTTCGACGGCGCGCTATAAACATGTAATACAGGCGCTGCCCGTTGCTAGAGAAAAGAGCGAATTCCCATATCAGCCGATGCTTTGGCTGGTATGGGAATTTTTTAGCTGTCAATCCAATTTTCATACCACAGCAGCTGCCGGCGCTGGCTTTACTTTTTTTCAGGCAAGCGGTATATTAATTTTGAAAAATACGGTGTCGGTTTGCCTGATAAATCTATGATTTGCCGGGTTGGCCGGGCGGCGGCAAAAATGGAAGGCGGGAGTTTATATGAAAGTGATAGATTGCGCGCAGATGCGTGAATTAGAGCGCCAAGCGGTAGAAGCGGGTTGCTCTTATCTGCAATTGATGGAGCAGGCCGGAATGGCGGTGGCCCAATACGTGCGATTTCTGTGGCGAGAACAAGCTAAAACCCAGGTTTTAATTTTGTGCGGTAAGGGCAATAACGGCGGCGATGGCTTTGTGGCAGCGCGTTATTTGCAGCAATGGGGCATAAAAGTGGCTGTGCTGTTGGCGGACGGGCGCCCCACAACCGGAGACGCACAAATTATGCTGGAGCGCCTGGATCCCGAGTTGACGCCCATTTTTACGTTGGAAGATCCGCAGGCAAGCCAATGGCTGGAACAATCGAAAATTCTTGTAGATGCGGTTTATGGAATCGGTTTTCACGGCAAGGTGAAAGAGCCCATCGCCGGGTTGTTTGAACGTGTGAATCAGTCGGCCGCCCGGGTGGTAGCGGTGGATCTGCCCAGCGGCGCGCAGGGCGACAGCGGCCGGGTGGAAGGCGTTTGCATCCAGGCCGACGCTACCATAACCTTTACGGCGCTCAAGCCGGCCCACATTTTGTATCCAGCCAGCGATTTTTGCGGCCAGGTGGAAATCTGCCAGGTGGGTGTACCCGGCGCTTTTTTGACGCAAGCGCCCAGTGTAGCTGAAGTAATAGATGATAGCCAGGTAAAAGCCTGCTTTGCACCGCGCCGGCTAAGCGCCCACAAGGGTAGCTTTGGCACGTTAACTTGCCTGTGCGGCAGCGTAGGTATGGCGGGCGCCGCAGTGCTCAGCACCTCGGCGGCATTGCGCTGCGGCGTGGGGTTGGTACGGCTGGTAACGGTGGAGCCCATTTATTCCATTGTGGCCGGTTATTTGCGCGAGCCGGTCTTTTCTCTGTTTCCTGCGGGGAAAAAGGGCACGTTGTCTGCTCAAGACAGCGCGCCGCTTGTTAAGCTGGTGCAAGCTTCCAGCGCCTGCCTAGCGGGTTGCGGTATGGGGAACAACGCTGATACCCAAAGCCTGGTTTGCGCATTGCTGCAGCAGACGCAAACGCCGCTTGTTTTAGATGCCGACGGTCTAAACGCATTGGCCGCACATATAAATATCTTAAAGAATGAAAAGCAGACCCACAGGCCCATCATCCTAACCCCGCATCCCGGCGAAATGGCGCGGCTGGCTAATACCACTATTCAGTGGGTACAAGAAAACCGTTTAGAATGCGCTACGCGTTTTGCAAAGGATTACGGCGTGATTGTGGTGCTTAAAGGTGCAAATACGCTGATCGCGTCGCCGGACGGCCGCATTTTTGTTAACCGCACGGGCAATCCCGGTATGGCGCGGGGTGGCAGTGGAGATGTGCTGGCCGGGATGATAGCCTCTTTTTTGGGCAGCGGTATACCGGCCTTTGAGGCAGCGATGTGCGGCGTATATCTGCATGGCAGAGCGGGAGATAGGTGCGCGCAGCGCCTTACCCAAACGGCGATGTTGCCCTCCGATATGGTAGCAGAATTGCCGCAGGTATTTGGAGCGCTGCTGGGGTAAGGCTGACCGTGGGCTGGGCTTTTGTCTGTTTTTATAGGGAAGGGCGTGGCTATGATGCGTCGGTTGATTGGAATAGCAGCGGTTTTCACGCTTGCATTGGGCGTGTTTTTCTCTTGCGCCTCTTGCAGTAGATTGGATCCGCTAACAGCGGATGAGCTGCAAATGGCGTTTACGGCAAACGCCGTTATCTCACAAGATGATACTGCTATTACTTGCAGAGTGACCCGAACACAGGAAGGGCTCGCCACGGTTGCGGTGCTTTCGCCACAGCTGCTGGCGGGATTGGCCTTTGAATGGCAAGGCGACGGATACGCTATTACTTATAGTGGGTTGGTTTGCGAAACGCAGCAGCCGTTTTTGCCCAGCAGCTGTTTTGCATCGGCTTTGATCGGCGCATTGGATCAGGCTGCAAATCCAGAAAATTTGACATTGCAGTCTGAAAACGGTGGGTCAACGATATTTACCGGCACCTGCCCCTCTGGGGATTTTACTTTAGAAGCGGATAGCGCCACCGGGGTTGTGCAAAAGATCAACATTGCTTCACTAAATCTTACCGCCGAATTACTCCCGGCGGAATAACGTGAAATCGGCCGGATGATGGCGCTACAATGTGGAAACCGGTTGAATTCATCCCGGCAGAATGTTACAATAGTAACATAAGGCGGGAGGAGCAAGCATGAAGGAATGGATCGTTTCAGCACTGGATAAAGAAAAGGCCTCGCGTATTGCAGAGCGCTGGGGCCTACCGTTTTTTTTGGCTATGTTGTTGGAAATACGAGGGATCACAGAGCCTAAAGAAATTGAGAGCTTTTTGTCGGATGAAGCCCATCTCTCCGATCCCATGGCGTTTGCCGATATGGAAAAGGCAGTCGCCCGGGTGCGCAAAGCGATTGATAGCTTTGAAAAAATCTGTGTTTACGGCGATTATGATGCAGACGGCGTTACGGCCACTGCGCTGCTTTATTCCTACCTAGAATCAGCCGTGGCGAATGTGATGTATTATATTCCCCAGCGGGAAGGGGAAGGCTATGGATTAAACTGCGATGCTATCCATCTGCTGCACCAACAGGGCGTTACCCTGATTATAACGGTGGATAATGGAATATCGTCGGTAGACGAGGTGGCGTATGCCGCTTCTTTGGGGATAGATGTGGTGATAACCGATCATCATCAGCCCCCTCCGCTATTGCCGGATGCGGTAGCGGTGGTGGATCCGCACCGGGAGGACTGCCCCAGTACGTTTAAAGATTACGCAGGGGTGGGGGTGGCTTATTTGTTGGCCGCCGCCCTGGAAGAAGACGCTCAGGGTGCCGCTGCCGTTTTGGAAAATGAGGCGGATCTGTTGGCGATAGGAACCATTGGCGATATTGTGCCGTTGCACGGCGAAAACCGGGCGCTGGTACGCATGGGGCTGAAGCAACTGTCCAATACAGAGCGATTGGGTGTGCGCGAGCTTTTGGCCCACGCGGGCATGGAGGGGAAAACGCTAACGTCCACCAATGTAGCGTTTACCTTGGCTCCGCGGATTAATGCCACCGGCCGCATGGGTTCTTCCGATAGGGCGGTGCGCCTGTTGTTGGCGGAATACCCTGAGGAAGCGAAGGATTTGGCTGGTGAAATATGCAACGACAATGTAACCCGCCAGACAATTGAACAGGATATTATGCGCCAGGTGCAGGATTTGCTACAGCAGGAACCCCAGCGTTTATACGATAGGGTGCTGGTGGTGGAAGGGCAGGGCTGGCATCACGGCGTGATTGGAATTGTTGCTTCCCGTTTGGTTGAAAGATACGGCCGCCCCTGCATCGTAATAGGCATAGAGGGGCAAGAGGCTAGAGGATCAGGCAGGAGCGTGCAGGGCTTTTCTTTGTACGACGCGGTGGCTTCTTGTAAAGAATTGCTCACGCGTTTTGGCGGTCATCCTATGGCGGCAGGCGTCAGCTTAGATCCGAACAAGGTGGGGCATTTTCGGGCGGCTATCAACCGTTATGCGGCCACAGCGCAAAAAGAAATGCCCTTTTTGCAGCTGAAAATTGATTGCCGGCTGAATCCGGCTGCTTTATCGGTGGAGCTGGTGAACCAAATGGAGGCAA
>DVJE01000001.1 GCA_018716975.1 Candidatus Gallacutalibacter stercoravium
AGCCGGCCCTTCTTCGTCGGCGGGCCGATGCCGTCTATCACAAATTTTCCGTACTTTCGGGCTGAGATCTTATCCCCTTCCCGCACCGGGTCGCTCACCGAAAGAACCTGCCGCCGGTTAACGGCCACCTCTCCGCTGCGGATTAACGCAGCGCTCTTTTCGCGCCCTAAGCGCAGCAGCGCGGCCAAAACACAATCCAGCCGCGGGGATGCCACCGTATCGGTAACCGGGTCAAACCCGCGCCCCTGCGGCAGCTGCGCAAAGGCCTCGTCTTCCAACGTAACACCCGTGCCGCCCACCTTGCGCAGTTGCGACCGCACAAAACCGGCCACCTCTTCTTTTAGGAACAACACACACTTGCCTTCTCCAACCAGGATATCGCCCACCGATTCCCGCGTAATCCCTTGGCCCATTAAGGTGCCCAAAAAATCCCGGTGGCTCAGGCTATCCTGCTTGCGAAAGGTGATATACAGCGCAACAACCGGAAAGCTGGCGCTATCCGGCTGCTGCCACGGGGGAAAAGCCCCAAAAAACACGCGTTCGGCATCGTCATAGCCGCCCCACAGCATGTATTGATGATTCCCCCAAGCCGCAGCAATATCTTCGGCCGCCGCGCCTTGACGTTCATCTAAAAAACCAACAAAATGGGGGTACCCGCGTTCGTCGCTCAGGCGAAGGGCGTCCTCCACCCTTGCCTGCAAATTTTTATCATCTTTGACCAGCGCCATAAAGCTTAGAAGTAAACGCCGCTGTTTTCCAGCTCATCCAGCACGTCATCGCCGGTAAGATCCACATTGTAAGGCGTAATGATGTAAGTGCTGGTAGCCACACGCTTAATTTTGCCGTTGTTGGCATAAGAAACACCCGTCAAAAAGTCTAAAATCCGGCGGGAAATATCCTTGTCGGTATCCTCCAGATTCAGCACCACCGTGTGCATTTTCAGCAGCTCATCGGCCACCGCGCGGGTTTCTTCACCAAAATGTTCCGGCTTAAACAGCACAACCTGCAATTGGGCAGTGGCATGAATATTTACAACCTTATTGCCGCCGGACGCAGAACCGGGGGCACGGCGGATAGAATCGCGGGCAGCAACCGGCCGGCTGTAGCTGGAGATATCCTCCTCGGCGGGTTCTTCTTCTTGTTCTTCATCGTACTCTTCGTAATCGTACTCGTCCTCGGGCGGGGTCCACATATCCTTAAATTTCTGTACCAATCCAGACATGAAAAAGCCTCCTTTTTCTTTTCCTTATCGATAAATTCTGGCGCCAAAGAGGGCCGAACCGATCCGCACCATATTGGATCCGCACTGTACGGCCAACTCATAATCGCCCGACATTCCCATGGACAAATAATCCATAGTAACATTATCCATTGTTTTCTGCCCTATGTCAATAAACAAGCGATGCATTTGGGTAAAATATTTTTCTAATTCCGCCTTATTTTCGCACACTGGAGGAATCGCCATCAGCCCTTTGACATGAAGCCCTTTCATTCGACGAATTTCATCCGTCAGCTCATCCAGCGCCTCCGGCGGTATGCCGGATTTATTTTCTTCCCGCCCGATATTAACCTCGATGAGCACGTCGGTATTGGCGCCGTATTTTTGGTTAAGACGGCTGATTTCTGCGGCCAGCTTTGCGCTATCTACCGACTGTATCATTTTTACCCGGGGCACGGCGCCCACCAGCTGGCGCACTTTGTTGGTTTGCAGGTGGCCAATAAAGTGTAGGGTGGCGTTTTCTTTATCTAAGCCGTCGTATTTTTCCAGCAGTTCTTGCACGCGGTTCTCGCCAATATGGCGCACGCCCAAATGAATCGCATGGTTAATCACCTCTACCGGCACAGTTTTGGTTGCCGCCAGCAGGGTAACCTCCTCTGGGCTGCGGCCGCTATTTTGTGCGGCCCGTGCAATGGTATCGCAGATCTGCTTATAATTCTCCTCTACTGCGGCAAAACGCGCACGCAGTTCGTCAGATTCATTCGACCATTTTTCCATCATATAGATCCGTCCCTTCCACAACCACTTCGTCATATAGGGTGACTGTTTGCTGATTGATATTTTTTAACTCGCCTTCCTCTGGATTCGCCTTGCAGATAACATAACCGTTGCCGGTATACAGCGGCAAAATTTCTTTAAATTGCAGCTCGCCGCCATATTGCACATAAACCCCCAGCACGCTTTCGGTTGCCGTAGCAACCTCGTTGCCGGCCTCATCCTCCTGCACTTCGGTCACCACCTGGCCCATATGGGTCGCCTTGGCGCTCACCCGAATGCCCTGATAAGAAGCCATTACAATTTGCACCGGTCCGCTGCGGGCGCCGGCCAATGCACCGTTCATATAATTACATTTGAGCACCACTGCCGCCTCGGATTGCATATCTTGTTGATCGATCCATATTTCATTTACCGGCACAGATTCATTGGTCACAAACGGAAGGCGCAGGGATATATCGTAACTATCCATATTAGCCTGCAAACGTACCGCGTCATCTGCACTGAGGACGCATACCAAATACCAATCCGGTTTTGTAATAATTTTGCCCACTGCGTTGTCGGGGATGGTTCCCTGCACGGGGCCCGCTTTGATTTGTTCTACCGTTAAATCCTGCACGCCGCTATAAGAAAAAGAACTCTCATAGCCATCCAGCTGGCTCACAAAATAGCCCGCCGCAGGGGCTGTTACCGCCCCCAAACTTCCGCCGTGGGAGGATTGCAGCGTTTGCAGCTGGGTTTGCAGCGCGGCGATGCGCTCCTCAAAGCCCGTAACCTCCTGCGTGATAACCTGCCGTTCATTCATCAAATACAGCAGATTATTTTGCTGCTCTAGCACCGAAGTGTATTCTTCCCCCCGTACATCGGCCAGCCAATCGTTGAGATCCTGCGAGATTTGCTTATCCAGCGTTTCTGGGGTGGCGGCAAAACTATCTGCCGGCGCGCTGAGCGATTGCAGCTGCTCTATCTCAGCTTGCAGCTTTTTCATTTCTTCTTGGGCGGAAGCGTCCCCTTGGTTGGCATACACCTGGGCCACCTGGCCGCCTTGCGCCACCTTATCCCCTTCGTCTAACGAATAAGCCAGCACGCCCTGTGTATCGCTGGTGATGGGGGTTTCTTCCCGAACGAAATAACCGGTCACCGTTACCACATCTTCAATCGTGGTATACACCGCCGTTTCCGTCACCAATTGGGAATAAGCACAGCTATAAGCCTGAAAAGCCACGTATAACAGCAAAAGCAGCGCCAACACAATCGTGGCCACTCTTTGGATGATTCGGCTGCCCAATGCGATAACCTCCTATCCGTTCGCCTTGTTAACCGGCTATCACGCCGTCCTGACGCAAAAAAGCGATGGCCTGGCGCAACATGTCCTCGGGCGACGAGCACTCGTCCACATAAATCCAGCGCACCTGTTCCATCCGTCTAAACCAGGTAAGCTGCCGTTTGGCATACCGGCGGGTGCTCTGCTTAATCTGCGCCACCGCCTCTTCTAAGGTGCAGCGGCCCTCCATCCAAGGGGCCAATTCTTTATAGCCGATGGCATTCCCTGCGGTTTTGCCGCAGCTGCCGCTTAACACCGCTGCCGCCTCTTGGGCCAAACCCCGCTGCATCATATCATCCACCCGGGCGTCGATACGGCGGTACAGCTCTTGCCTGTTGCGAAAGTTGAGCCCTATTACACCAGCCCGGTAAGGCGACGGCTGCGCCCGGGAGCGCACAAGGTGCTCGGTCATGGTGATCCCCGTGCGCCGGTACACCTCTATAGCCCGGATGATCCGCCCTTTATTGTTCGGGTGCAGCCGCGCCGCCGTCTGCGGGTCAAAAGAAGCCAGCTCGTTGAGCAAGGCCTGCGCCCCCTCTTGCTCCATGCGCTGCTCCAAGTGGCGGCGCAAGCCATCGTCTTGTTGCTCCTGTTCAAACTGCAAATTGCCCAGCAAAGCGCTAACATACAGCCCTGTGCCGCCTGCCACAATGGGCAAGTGCCCCCGGGCATGAATATCGCTCACACATTGCCGCGCCAACGGCAGATATTGGGCAACGCTGAATGCCTGGCAGGGATCCACAAAACCCATTAAATGATGGGGCACTCCGCCCATTTCCTCCGCTGTGGGTTTGGCTGTGCCGATATCCATGCCCTGATAAATCTGCATCGAATCGGCTGAAACCACCTCGCCGCCCAGCTTTTTGGCCAGCGCCACCGCCAAGCCCGTTTTGCCCGACGCCGTGGGGCCCACTACCGCCGCGATGGGTATTTGCCCTTGCACCGTCATGCTCTCTTTACTCCTTTACAACCTTGTTAAGCACGGCCAAATTGCTTTTCGATTTCGCTGCGTTTTAGCAAAATAGATACCGGCCTGCCGTGGGGGCAGTAGCGGATGTCCGGATCCTCCCGCACCCGCACGGCCAGCGCCGCTAGCTCTTGGGGGCTGGTGCGTGCGCCCGCCTTGATGGCGGCACGGCAGGCAATGTTATGGTAAAGCCAATCCAGATATTGGGTACTGATATCCTGCTTATTTTGCACCAAATAGCCCGCCATTTCCATAATGGCAGAGGGGATATCCTCCCCCTCCAGCGATAAGGGCGCGCTGCGCACCAATACGGTTCCGGCGCCGAAATCGTCTATATCAAAGCCGGCCTGAGCCATTGTGTCCTTTTGCTCCAAAATAGCCGCGTATTCTTCTTTGGGAAGGGTTACGGGAACCGGCTGCAACAACAGCTGGGCGTGACTTTTACCGCTCTCTTTTTTTAGTTTTTCATACAACATTCGTTCATGGGCAGCATGTTTATCAATAAGCAAAAGCGCATCGCCCTGCTCTATAAGAATATAGGTGTGAAACGCCTCCCCGATGAAACGAAACGGCGTTGGCGATTGATTTGCCAAAGGTTCCTCTTTTGCAGCCGCCGGTATAGACGGTTTACAAGGTAAATCTTCGCTATCTTGCAACGTCTTTGGCAATGGCGGCGGTTGCTCGGCCCGCTCCTCTTGCGGCGGCGCCTTCTCTGCTGCAATATGCACAGGCTCGGCTGGGTGGCGGTAAGCCTCCCGCACCAAAGCCGCCCCCGCGTCGCGCACGAAAGGCCGCGCCCCATAGGGCGATGGAGGAGGCAAAAAGACCTCCGGTTGCGGCGGCTCTTGCGGGCGCTGCACCTCTTTGTTCTCTTGCGCAAAGTCAAGCTGCTCCTGCCCAACGGGCTGTGTTGGAAGCGGGGGCCTGGCGGGATCCGCCGCCCGGCTCGCATCTGTGGGCGTTGGCAGCTTTAACTCTTTTTTCTGATCTCCTTGCATTAGGGCCGACTTCACCCCGTGATACACCGCATCGAAAATAGGCTTTTCGTTGACAAAGCGCACTTCAATTTTGGCCGGATGCACGTTGACATCCACCGCTTCATACGCCAACGAAATATGCAGCACACAGGCCGGGAACTTGCCTACCATAATGGAGCCTTTAAAAGCTTCTTCCAACGCCACCATGGCGGTTTTGCTTTTTACATAGCGGCCGTTTAGAAAAAAGTGCTGCATGCTGCGGTTGGGCCTGGCGTTGGATGGCAGCGAAATATAGCCGCGCACCCGCACGCCGTGCAGCGCATAGTCCACCGCTGTAAGCCCCCGGGCAAACTCTTTGCCGTATACGGCATAAATACACGATTGCAGCTTGCCGTCGCCCGGCGTGGTGAGCGCCTCTTTACCGTCTCGGATAAAGTGAAAGGCCACCTCGGGATGAGACAGGGCGGCTCTATCTATCACAGCCGCCACCGCGTTTGCTTCAGAAATATTCTTTTTTAAAAACTTCATGCGCGCCGGCGTATTGTAAAACAGATCGCGCACCACCAGCGTGGTGCCCTGGGCGCAGCCGGCGTCTTCGCACGCCAGCTCTTCGCCGCCTTCTATTTCATAACGGGTGCCCGCCAATTCCTCTTTGGTGCGCGTCAGCATCATCACACGGGCAACAGAAGCCACAGAAGCCAAAGCTTCGCCGCGAAAGCCTAAGGTGCCAATGCGCTCCAGGTCGTCCTGCTTTTCCACTTTGCTGGTGGCATGGCGCACAAAAGCCAGCGGCACGTCGCTGCGGGCTACACCGCTGCCGTTATCGGTTACCCGCATAAAAGTGGTGCCGCCCTGCTGAATTTCTACCGTTACCGCTGTAGCGGATGCATCGATGGAATTTTCCACCAGCTCCTTAATAACCGACGCCGGGCGCTCCACCACCTCGCCCGCTGCAATCAGCTCTGCCACATGCTTATCTAAAACATGAATTTTTCCCAACGCGCACAACCTCCCTTCGCAGCAAGCACAATCAGGAATTGGCCAACCGGTTTAGTTCAAATAAAGCGTTAAGCGCCTCAATGGGCGTTAGCGTATTTACATCAATTTCTTTCAGCTTTTGCAGCACTTGAGAGGAAGCCGAAGGCTCCAAAGACAGTTGCTCCTCCTGCTCCGACTGCTCCGGCTGCTGCTTCGGCTTTTTTACCCGCACGCCTTTGGCAGCTATCCCCATGGTTTTTCCGCTATCCAACTCCTTGAGAATTTGCTTTGCCCGGCCGGTCACCCAATCGGGCACACCGGCCAGCTTAGCCACCTCAATGCCGTAGCTATCGTCGGCCCCACCCCGCACAATGCGGCGCAAAAATGTGATATCGTCCCCCCGCTTTTTTACCGCAATGTTGTAGTTTTTAACGCCTTCCAGCATATCTTCCAGCTCGGTAAGCTCGTGGTAATGGGTTGCAAACATGGTTTTCGCCCCCAGCCTGCGTTTATCCACCACATACTCCAGCACCGCCCGGGCGATGCTCATACCGTCAAAGGTAGAGGTGCCGCGCCCAATTTCATCCAGCACCAGCAGGCTTTGATCGGTGGCGGAATGCAGGATATTTGCCACCTCAGTCATCTCCACCATAAAGGTGGATTGGCCGCTGGCCAGGTCATCTGAAGCGCCTACGCGGGTAAAAATGCTGTCTACAATACCAACCTCTGCCGAAGCAGCCGGCACAAAACTGCCGATTTGGGCCATGAGCACAATCAAAGCCGTTTGGCGCATATAGGTGGATTTACCCGCCATGTTGGGCCCTGTAATAATGGCAACCCGGTTATCCTGCTTATCCAGCAGCACATCGTTGGGCACAAAGGGCGCGCCGTTTAGCAGTTGTTCCACAACCGGATGGCGGCTCTCTTTGAGCACAATGCGGCCGTTTACGTTTACCTCGGGGCGGCAATAGTTATGGCTGGATGCCACATGTGCAAAGGAGCACAACACATCCAGCTGGGCCAGCGCATGGGCGGTGCGCTGCACCCGCTCCAGCTCGGCGGCCACCTGACGGCGAACCTCTTCAAACAACTGGTATTCCAGCTGTACCGCCCGATCTTTGGCGCCTAAAATGCGGCCTTCCAGCTCTTTGAGCTCTTGGGTAATATACCGCTCGCAATTGGTAAGGGTTTGCTTGCGAATATAGGAATCGGGCACTTGCTCCCGATAAGAATTGGTTACCTCTATGTAGTAGCCGAAAACCCGGTTATACCCCACCTTTAGCTTGGAGATGCCGGTTTTTTCTCGTTCTTGGGCCTCAATGCGGGCGATAAAGCCCTTGCCGTCGGTCATATCGCTGTGCAAAAGATCCAGTTCTTCGTTGTAACCCTGACGAATGAGGCCGCCCTCCCGCACAGAAAAGGGCGGATCGTCTACAATGGCGCTTTCAATCAAACTGCTGACATCTTGCAGCGGATCAACGGCCTGGGCAATTTCACAAAGCAGCTGGCTTTGCACGCCGGCCAACTGATCTTTCAGCGCCGGGATGCGCCCCAAAGCGCCCGACAAACTTCTAAGCTCCCTGGCGTTGGCCGATCCGTAGACGATGCGGGTCATAAGACGCTCCAAATCATAAATGCCCGACAGCTGATCGGCAATACCGTCACGCAGGGCGATGTTATCCACCAGCTCTTCCACAGCGTTTTGCCTGCGCAAGATTTGCGCGCAGCTGAGCAAGGGTTGCTCAATCCAGGTGCGGATTAATCGTTTGCCCATAGCGGTTTTGGTTTTATCCAACACCCAAAGCAGCGAACCCCGCTTTTCTTTGGTGCGCATGGTTTCCAGCAGCTCTAAGTTGCGCCTGGTGCTCAAATCCAAGTGCATAAACGACGCCCCGCTGTAAAGCTCCACCGCCGTTATCCGTTCTAAGCCCGTGCGCTGGGTTTGCGCCAGATAGCCCAGCAGCGCCCCAATGCAGCTAACGGTTTGGGGCATGTCCTCCATGCCCAACTGGGCAATGTTTTCTTTGTCAAACTGGCTAAGCACCCGCTGCTGGCAGGTTTCGTTTTCAAACTCTTCGTCTGCCAGCATTTCAACGCTGGCAGAGAGCCTATCGCGAATAAAATCCGGCAGCTGCCGCAGGCGAACCGCGTCGCCGCCCAACAAAATTTCTCGCGGGCCGAAACGCCCCAGCTCGTTGAGCAGCTGCTGTTCCAGCTCTTCGCCGGTTAGCAAGGTGGCGTACAGCTCGCCGGTAGAAATATCGCAAAAACACAACCCCGCCCGCTGCTGCTGCATATATAAAGAGCAGATAAAATTATTTTTTGTTTCGTCAAGCATGCTGCCCTCAATCACAGTGCCGGGCGTGATAACGCGCACAATATCCCGTTTCACTAGGCCTTTGGCAGTGGCGGGATCCTCCATTTGCTCGCAAATAGCAACTTTATAGCCTTTGGCCACTAAACGCGCGATGTATCCCTCGCAGCTGTGAAAGGGCACGCCGCACATGGGGGCCCGTTCATCCTGCCCGCAGTCCCGCCCGGTGAGGGTCAGCTCCAGTTCTTTTGAAGCCAGCTTTGCGTCTTCAAAGAACATCTCATAAAAGTCACCCAACCGAAAAAATAGGATTGTATCTGGGTATTGTTCCTTTATGGTAAAATACTGCCGCATCATCGGAGACAGATCCGCCATTTTTATCTTCCCCCTTTGCCTTCTGCCGTTTGAACTTGAATAAAAAAACACCGGTATGCAATGGTATGCAATAAAAAGAATAAAAAAGAAAAGCACAAAGTGGAAAGCCGCCTAACCGCGACTTTCCACTTACCGCAAAATGTCCGTTTCGCACCCCGTTGCAACCGGATTAATGGCAGCCGCTGCACCCTGCGCAATCGCCGCCGCAAGACTCAACATAATCGGTTACGTTGGGATCTTCCCCATCTGCGCTCTGGGTTACAATGGCCGTAACCCGCTTTACCAAACTATCCAAATCATTTTTGGCCGCGTTGTAAGCCGCAAAATTCTCATTTTCCAGCACATCGGTATAGCACTTGCGCAGCTCCAAGTTAAGCTGCTGCAGCTTATCTTCATCCGGATTTTCTTTTTGCGACTCATTGCTGATAGCCAACCGCTTTAAATTAAAAGCGCCGATAAGCTCTTGCAGCTGCATATCCTCATCGCTATTTTGCTGGGCCACCTGCAGGCGCACATACCGCTCGTCTTGCTGAATTTGGCGGCCAATTTCCCTTGCCAGTTCAATAATATCCATGATTATCCTCCCTTATTGATAGCAATTCCTTTGCATGAATTACACGATTTATCAAATTGGTTGGCCTTATGCCAACGAATGAACCAGTGTTTTAGCTTTACGCTAATGTCCCTTTTAATATCCAGTTTTTGGCTTCTGTTACCCGCACTTGTGCAAAGCTGCCCACCAAGGACGCCGGGCCATCAACCTCTACCACAATGTTGCCACCGGTGCGGCAACTAAGCGTGCCGTTTTTGGCAACCTCTTCCACCAACACGCGCAGCGTATCGCCCACCATACCGGCGCACCGCTTGGCGGCCACCTCTTCTTGCACTGCCAGCAGCTCGGTAAACCAGCGGGATTTCTCCGCAGCGGGAACCGGATCTTCCATAGACGCCGCCGGCGTGCCCGGACGGGGTGAAAAGATAAAAGTATAAAGCGAGGTAAAACCAACCTCGCGGATAAGTGACAAGGTTTGTTGAAACTCTTCATAAGTTTCCCCGGGAAAGCCCACAATAACATCGCTGGTTAAAGAGATATCCGGCATTTTTTCTTTGGCATAGGCCACAATCTCTAGGTAACGCTCCCGGGTGTACCTGCGGTTCATCTCTCGAAGCACCCGGTTGCTGCCCGACTGAAAGGGCAAATGCAAATGCCGGCAAATATGCTCCCCCTGGGCCATAACGTCGATAAGCTCTTTGGTGGCGTCTTTGGGATGAGAGGTCATAAAGCGCAGCCAATAATCCCCCGGCAGCTCGTCGGCCTGTTGCAACAGCCGGGCAAAACTTACCGGTTGGTCTAACCCTTTTCCGTAAGAATTTACATTTTGCCCCAGCAAGGTAATATCGCGGTAGCCCTCTTGCACCAGCTGGCGCACCTCGCCTATTACATGTTGCGGTTGGCGACTGCGTTCGCGCCCCCTTACGTACGGCACTACGCAATAAGAGCAAAAATTATCGCACCCATACATAATGGGCACAAACGCCTTTATGCTCCCCTCGCGGTACACCGGCAATCCCTCCGGCAGGGTCATGTCGTCCACACCACGCTCCACCACGTGCTTTTTATCCCCCAATAGCGCCTCATACAGCAACTGGGGAAAATGGTGTAAGGAATGGGTGCCAAACACAAGCCCTACAAAAGGAAAACTCTCACGTACCCGGCGGGCCACATTGTCTTCCTCCATCATGCAGCCGCACAGGCCGATTAATAAAGAGGGACGGCGGCGCTTGATATTTTTTAGCGCCCCTAAATTGCCAAACATCCTATCCTCTGCGTGTTCACGAACCGCACAGGTATTAAACAGAATGAAATCCGCCTCTTCTTCGTTTTGCGTAAAGGCAAACCCCATTAGACGCAGCATTCCTTTTATCTTTTCCCCGTCGGCCACATTCTGCTGGCAACCATAGGTTCGCACCAAAGCCTTGGGCGGAAAAGAAGCGGCGCGCTGGCTCATAAGCTGGGCCGTTAATTCAATGTATTTCTCCTGCCCGCGCAGGACTTGCGGTATTTGCTGGGTCAAAGGGAAGCCTCCTGTCTGTTTGTGTCGTACCCTTTTATCTTAACATAAGAGGCGGCGTCCTGCAAGTGCCGTTTGCCCCAACCTTCGGGCGTACTTGCAGCGCGAAACAGGCCTTTTGGCAATGCCCAACGTTAAAGAAAGGAGCGGGTTATATTCCCGCTCCTTTCTTTAACGCGCCGCCGGATGATACATCCAGGGCATCATTTTCCACACCAAAATCCGCTTTTTCAGCGGCAGGCTGGTATACTTTCCAACGGATAAAAGCTTATCGCAGCCTTTTACCTTTAACATCCCGCGCACTGCGTTATACCCCACGCCGGAACGCAACAATGTATCTACACAATCCAGCACAACGGCCGGCAGCCACTCTTGGGCATAAAGCTCTGTTAGCTTTTGATTGTCTGCGTGCTGGTAACGCACCGTTTCAAACACCCGGCAGGCAGCGTCTACCCTTTGCAAACAAGCGGCGGAACTCTTACTCATATCCGGCGGGTTTACCTGATAAACCTTATTGCGTTTTACAACAACCGGGGCTTGGTAAACGTCATCAGTGCCCAACAAAGCGCGCTGCACAAACTCCTCGCCCACGCCAAACGTATCATGCTCTTCAAAGTGGAACTGGCATTTTTCTAGATAAGCGCGTTTGATAAGCACAGCGCCCACATCAATGGTAGTAACTCCCTTTATCATATTGGCCAAAACATCTTCGCCGCGTATTTTTTTGGCTTTTATGCCAACCTGCCATTGATCTTCGAAAACGCCAAACACCACATCCGCCGCGGTTTCTTGCGCCACCTGGCAACAGCCTGCAAGGTAGCCGTCAAATAAACGCCAGGGCACCCAAAACGTAAAATAATCACCACTTATGCGGTACATAGCGCTGTTGCACACCGCGCCGATTTTACAGTTCTGCCCGCTTTGCATTACATAGCCTTTGAGCTGTTGCTCTTTCAGCGCATTTAAAGCCGCCAACACACTGCAATCGGTGGAACCCATATCCACCACCACAAATTCCGCGTCGAATTCGCCCGCTTGGCCAGCTGCCAAGCGGAGCAATCCCGCAATCTCTTGTTCTAAATTGCGCATGGGAACAATAACCGAAACGGTTGCCGCCATATTTTCCCTTCTCTCGCTCCAACGGAATTCAACGTCAGTTTATGAATAGTATAGCATACCCTTACGGCAAATTCATGAAACATATGCAAAATTTTTGTAAAAACCCCGGAGCACCGGCGCTATTTACAGCACCTGTGTACCGCCCTGCTGCCGGATGGAAAGCACGTAGCAGTGCCTCTGCCCAAATACCGCCTCAATAGTAGAGCGGTATTCTTCTAAAAGATCGTCGGGCACAAAAGCCTGAATGGTGCCGGCGAAACCGCCACCGTGCACACGCCAAGCGCCGCGCCCTTGCAAAAGCCGCTCCGACAAAGCCAGCGCCAGCGAAAGGCCCTGCTCTTGGGGATTGGCGCAAGAGTAGACGTTTTGTAAATACATAAACGAGGAACGCCCCGACTCAATAGCCATCTGCATAAAGGCGGCAAAGTCGCCCTCCTTAAGCGCCTGAGCCTGGCGCGCCACCCTATCGTTATCGCCAAAAAAGTGAATCGCCCGCAGCAAAGCGCGATCCCCCACCTGGGCGCGCAGCTCACCAATACGGCTCATCAGCATATCATAGCTGCACTCGCGCAGCACCGTTTTGCCCAAAGCTTCAGCCACCGCTCGCATTTCAGTGGGCGCCGAAGCATAGTCGGCGGTGAGATCGGCATGATTGCCGCCGGTATCTACAATGCACAGATGATACCCCTTCTCTGCGGGATCAAAAGCAATTTTCTCCAACACAGGGTGGGTGGGATCGTTAAAATCAATGGCTACAAAACCGCCTACCGAGCTTGCGGTTTGATCCATCAACCCGCTGGGCTTACCGAAATACACATTTTCGGCATATTGGGAGATCTGCGCCGCTTCTACCGGCGAAATCTTCCCTTCATTATATAAGTGGTTGAGAATGGTTACCACCAAAACTTCAAAAGCAGCCGAGCTGGAAAGCCCCGAGCCCTTGAGCACCTGAGAAGCGGTAAAGGCATCAAATCCGCCAATGCGGTAACCAAGCTGCACCATGCGCGCGCAAATGCCCCGGATAACGGCCGCCGAGCTCTCGCGCTCCTGCTCCTGCACGGACAAATCGTTGAGATCGATCTCGTCCATGCCCTCAAACTCTGCCGACTTTAAACGGATCACCGGCTGTTGCGACGCAGCCGCTGCCGCCACAATATCCAGATTCACAGCGGCACACAACACCCGGCCGTGCTGATGATCGGTGTGGTTGCCGCCGATTTCCGTCCGGCCCGGCGCACTGAAAAAATGCAGCTCTTTGTCGGCGCCAAACAAAGCCTGAAAACCTTCGGCGATACCCGCATACCGCTCGGCTGCGGCAGTTGCCCCTTCTTCGCCGTATAAGGAGGCGAGCGCCGCCGTATAGCGCCCTTGCTTCAAATCCGCCGTTAGCGCAGCAATTCTATTCATCATTTACCCATCCTTTCTGAACCAGAAAGTGCTTTTTCTTCATTATATTTCAATTCAAAGCACCCATTCTACCGCCTATTATAGCAGAAAATAGCGGCCGGCACTAGGGCGAATCCTATCATTTTCTCACCTCAGGCGAAGTAATTTTCTCATCTTCCTCCCCCGGCTCCAGCCCCATTTGTGCGCGATACATGCTGCAATAGCGGCCCCCCGCCGCCAACAAGGTTTCGTGATTGCCCATTTCGGCAATTTGGCCGCCGTCTAACACAACAATCAGGTCGCAATGACGAATGGTAGACAAGCGGTGGGCAATCAGAATAGAGGTGCGCCCTTTGGTTAAGGTTTCTACCGCGTCGCGCACCTTGCGTTCGGTGCGGGTATCCACCGAACTGGTGGCTTCGTCTAAAATTAAAATGGGGGCATCCGCCAAAATCGCCCTGGCAATGGTGATAAGCTGCCTTTCGCCTTGGCTGAGAGTGCCGCCCCCCTCGCCAATAATGGTATCATAGCCATCCGGCAGGCGCTGAATAAAGCCATCGGCGTTTGCCGCCCGGGCCGCTTGCTGCACCTGCTGCAGCGTAGCGTCCTCCTTGCCGTAGCGGATGTTGTCCGCCACGCTCAGGTTAAACAAGGCGGTATCCTGTAGCACAACGCCAAAGCACCGGCGCAAATCCGCCAATCGGTAATCCCGCAAATCCACGCCGTCGAGCAGTATTTTTCCTTGCGTTACATCGTAAAAGCGGGCCAGCAGGCTGATAATGGTGGTTTTGCCTGCACCGGTTTCCCCTACAATAGCCACCCGGGCCCCCGCCGGAATATGCAACGTAATGCCCTTAAGCACAGGCTTTTTTGGATCATAGCCAAACACGGTGTTTTCAAAGTCGATTTCCCCTTTGGGGGCTTTCAGCGGCAACGCGTCTTTCTTATCCGGCGGCTCAGGGGTTTCATCAAATATTTCAAAAATCCGTTCTGCGCCGGCAACGGCGGTTTGCAGGGTGTTATAGATGTTGGCGATGTCATTCAGCGGCCGGGTAAACTGCCGGGCGTACAGCACAAAGCTGGAAATTACCCCCACGGTAATTAAGTGCATAGAGGCCATAATTCCGCCGGTTACCGAAACGCTGATAAAGCAAAGGTTGTTAATAACGTTCATCAGCGGCATCAAAAAGCCCGACCAAATCAGCGCGCGGGTACCCACCTTGCATAAAGATTCGTTTACCTCGTTAAACTGCTCAATCATTTCCTCCTCCCGGCAAAAGGCCTTTACCACCATCTGGCCCGAAACGTTCTCTTCAATATTGCCGTTGAGCAGCCCCAATTGCGCCTGCTGGTTTTTAAACAACACCCGGGTATGGCTGGTAACCACCTTTGCCAAAAGGAAAACCAACGGTGCGGTGATAAGCGCCGCCAATGTAAGCCACAGGTTGAGGCACAGCATAATCACCAACACCCCAACCAGCGTGCAAATCAGCAGCATTAGCTGCGCCAGGGAATCTGAGATGGTGATGCTGATGTTATCAATATCGTTGGTGAGGCGGCTCATTAGATCCCCATGTTGGCGCTTGTCAAAAAACGAAAGGGGTAAGCGGTTAAAAACAGCAAAAAGCGCCTTGCGGATATAGCAAACAATCCGCTGGGAAACCCGGGCCATCAAAACGCCTTGCAGCAGGCGGATGGCTCCTTCGCCCACATACACCAGCAGCAACAAAAGCAGCACTCCGGCCACTGCGCTGCCCTGGCTAACCCCATCTACCACCAACCCGATGAGATAGGGCGAAAGCATAGCCGATCCTGCCGCCAAAGCCGCCAATAGAAAAATGATAGGCAGGCCCTGCCGGTGGCCGCGGGTTAACTCCCACAGCCTGCGCAAAGTGCCCTTCATGTTCTTGGGTTTTTCCACCACCTGCCCAAGGCTGCGCATAGGGCGCACAGGCGGCGTTGCTGGCGTTACGTTAGAAAAGTTACCGGCCATCCTCTTCACCCCCTATCTGCGAGCGGTAAATCTCGCGGTATACGCCGCAATGCTCCATCAACTGCTCATGGGTGCCAATCCCCGCTATGACGCCGTTTTCCATACAAATAACAACATCCGCCCGCATCACCGAAGAAATGCGCTGGCTAATTAAAAAGGAAGTAATCCCGCTGGCATAGCTGCGGATGTTGCGCATTACCTGGGCTTCGGTGGTGGCGTCCAACGCGCTGGTGCAGTCGTCCAATATCAGCACGCTGGGATGCTTGAGCAACGCGCGCGCAATGCACAGCCGCTGCTTCTGCCCGCCAGACAGGTTTACGCCCCCTTGCCCCAGTTGGGTTTCGTAGCCCTGGGCAAAACCGGTAATAAAATCGTGCGCACAGGCCGCCCGAGCCGCCTGCTCCACCTCTTCGCGAGAGGCGTCTTTGTTCCCCCAATGTAGGTTATCTTCAATGCTGCCGGTAAAAAGCAACGCCTTTTGCGGCACCACGGCGATCGCCCGGCGCAAAGAGGAGGCATCCAACGCGCGCACATCCTGGCCGCCTACCAACACCCGGCCCGACGTAGCGTCGTAAAAGCGCGGAATCAAATTTACCAAGGTGCTTTTGCCGCAGCCGGTGGGGCCGATAATTCCACACATTTGCCCGGGCTTGACCGTAAAATTCAGATCACGCACCGCTTGGCGAGAGGACCCCAGATAAGAGAAGCTAACCTGCTCAAAGGCCACTGCGGGCGGGGCGGCGGGCAGCTGCTTTTCGCCCTTCTCCTCCATAGAAGGCTGCTCGGCGAGCACCTCTTCCACCCGTTGGGCCGAGGCCACAGCCCGCACCATGGTGTTGAGAATATTGGATATCATTCCCACGGCAAATAAGATCTGGGTCATATAGTTAACGCTGGCCATCAGTTCCCCCGCCGGTATGCCGCCCCGGTATCCGCCCAGCCACAGCAGCAGCACAATGCCTAGGTTAACCGCCAGGCTGATAAGCGGCGAAAACACCGCGTTTACCCGCATGGCGGATTCGCTGGCCCCGGCCAGTTCTTGGGCCGCCCCGTCAAAATGACGTTGCTCATAACTCTCCCGGCTAAAGGCTTTGACCACCCGCACCGAGTTGAGATACTCGCGGCTCACCTGATTGAGCCTGTCCAGCCGCTGCTGCATTCTGCCAAAGCGGGGGTAGCCCAGCTTCATATTGCCCCAAATGAGCAAAGCGCTCACCGCAATCACCCCGGCCAGCACCGGGATCTGCCCGGGCATTTGCCAAACGATGATGACAATAGCGCCCAGGCAGGTGATGGGGGCTTTTACAAAGATGCGCATACAACCGTTGATAAAGTTTTGAATTTGGGTAACATCGTTGGTCATGCGCGTCACCAAAGACGCGGGCTGCAACCTATCGATATTCTCAAACGAAAAACGCTGCACCTGGCGGTACAGATCCCCCCGCAGCTCCTTGCCGATGCGCTGCGATACATTGCTGGCAAAATAGTTGCGGCCCACTGCTCCCATCGCCCCCAGCAGGGCGATGCCCAGCATAGAAAGGGCCAGTTGGGTAATAAGTCCCGTATCCCCTTTGGCCACTCCTTCATCCACAATTTTAGAAAGCATGGTGGGCTGCAACAAATCGCACACCGCCTCCACCGTTAAAAACACAATGGCCAGCAAAAAGCCCCAGCCATGATCCCGTATTTTGGCTATCATCAGCTTCACCGGGTATTCCCCCTCCTTGTCCGTTTGCGGGCCGCTAAGCGCCCGGCTTTTTTATAAAGTATAGCACAAAAACAAGCCCCAGCCGTTTTATGGAAAGAAAAATCAAATGTAAAATTTAAATAAGTTACTAGCAAAAACGTGAATATTGCCAAACAAATAATGTGCGTTTTGTATAATAATTAAATTGATTTATCATGAAAAAAAGTATATTCTATTTATGTGAATATTTTACTTTCGAAAGGAGGTACTTTTTTATTTACTTTGCAAAAGCGGCAAAAAGAAACCGGTAAAATAGAGGAGGTAATAACATGAAAAAGTTAACCAAGCGGGCCGCCACCCTGTTAGCCACCCTTCTTCTTTTGGTTGCGTTCGGCACACAGGCGTTGGCTTCTACCATCATCAGCGGGGTTCCTTCGTATAAACAACAAAAATCCAATTGGTGCTGGGTCGCTTGTTCTGCGATGATCGGGCGGTTCTATTACACTTACGCAAATACCAATCAAAGCGATATTTGTCACCATGTTCTTGATGAGAAAAATATTGACTATAGCAGCAATGACAATTTAACCGGATCATATGACTACGAGATTTCGGCAATACGTTATTCTACGATTAACCGATCGCCCGCACCAATTTCTTATTCTATGCGGCGTGGCGTTGACACTGATTACAACCATATTGTTAATGAAGTAAATCAAAATCAGCCTATGATCGCAAATGTGGTCGGAGAGAACGCTCACGCTTATGTTGTCATTGGATGCGGCAATGTTGCAGGCGTCGGCAATGAGTGCGCTGTTATGATCGATCCAATCGACACCGTCTGGGTGAGCGTTGATTGGGGAGATTTACTCTATGGCTACTGGAAAGCTGAATTATTACATGGGGAATTAGTTTATAATGCAGGCTAAAAAATAGAACTCAAGATTTAGTCGGAGGTGTGAAACATTGAGAGCTAAACATCTGATGAGCTTAATGATTGCTCTATTCATTTTTTCACTATGTTCTATCACAACTTTGGCGGAAACTACCTACGATTACCGCCAGGATACTCTGGCCAATTCGGAGGATTATGCAGAAGTGGCCGCCCTGGACGAACTGCTGAAGGGGCACTTATCCGTATTAGATCAGGTGGAAAACAACGCTGTTGCCAAGGTACAAGGTGTGCCGGAAGCGCAGCCCGAGCTGCCTTATCAAAACGCTGTTAAGGAAATTCCTCTCACCTACACGGAATTGATAACCGCTTTAAATAACGACACGCTCCAATCCGTTTTAGCCAACGCCCAATGCTACAGTTGGATCTTCCCTGTTATGGAAGGGAACGGCTACCGGTGTGCTTTTGCTGATAAGGATGAAAACGGCGCGTTCCACGTTAACGCTTTACGCTGTGATGTTACCGCAAACAGCCGGTATGAATTTGCTGTACAGCCCCAGGTAGTGCAACAAGCCCTACAATCCGCTGGTATTGAAGAGCCAGAATATATGGAGGTAGTCGCTTGCCATGATATTAACGCCAGTTTTATATATGTGGCAGACGGCCAGCAACAGTACCTCATCCCCTTTACCGGCCGTTCCGACTTGCTGGGGCTTAACACTAAGCAGGTGTACCCCATAGAGCAGGCAAAAGCCGTGTTGCAAAATCTGGAAATTGCCCAAAGCGGTGTGGGCGGCGGCATCGGTGTTGCCGATGCCAATGCGCAACAGAACAACGCCTCTCCTTTTGCCGCCGTGCTAACCGGCATATCGCTGGCCTGCGTACTGGGCGCTGCGGCGCTGTTCCTGCTCCCCCGCGTCAGGGGCCGTAAAAAGCGTTCCTGATATCATCCAACCAGACTTTTAAGCAATACTATCCAATCAGAAGGGCGGCGAGGAAATGAGCGTAAGAAAAACAACCGTGCTATGCTGCGTGTGCCTGCTGCTGGCAGTGGGCGCGGTGGCGGTGCTGTTCCCCTTCGGCGTGTTCAGCCCGCCGCCTAGCTATGATTACCGGGAGGAGCAGTTTACCGGCTCGCAGGACTGGCAGGCTTATTTGCAGCTGGAAGGGGTTGACCCCGATAATCCCCCCGCTTTCCCGGTGCATCATTACGACCAGGCAGTAAAGCTGGTAATCGTAGAACCCGGCGCATTTTACCGGGCAGTGCGGGAAGGCACTTTGCGCAACTTGCTGCAAGATTCCGACCGGTATGAATGGATCATCCCCCGCAGCTACCACGGTTCGGCGCAAGATATCTACCGATTCTGGTGTTATGATACGCAATATTACGTTCCCCGTGCTCTTGAGTGGCCTACAACGATATATCAATTTGTTCCATCCGGCTATGTGGCAGAGCTTCTGAAGCAGGCCGAAATAACAGAATATGATTTTGTTGTTGTATTTGGTTTTTTACTTAACCCTTACGAAAATTATCTGTATGTGGAACAAAACGGAAAGCCCTATATCGCAATATTTACTAACCATCCGGAGGATTATCCCGGCCTCGAAGGTTCAGGGCAGTTCTATCCTTTTGAAAAGTTTCAAGATGTTACCGCAGAGAAATGCGCGCAAGAGTTGGATCTTATTTTGTTCCAAGCAATCGCCGGAACGGGGCTTCCTTCTGTAGATTGGTACTTTAATTATTTTAACGGCAACTATTTTGACAAAAGGGAGCTTGCCCACATGATTGCCACAGAATACTAATCCATTCATCGCTGATCACATGCAAGAGGGGCGACGAGGAAATGAGCGTAAGAAAAACAACCGTGCTATGCTGCGTGTGCCTGCTGCTGGCAGTGGGCGCGGTGGCGGTGCTGTTCCCCTGCGGCGTGTTCAGCCCGCCGCCCAGCTATGATTACCGGGAAGAGCAGTTTACCGGCTCGCAGGACTGGCAAGCTTATTTGCAGTTGGACGGCGTCGATCCCGATAATCCCCCCGCTTTCCCGGTGCATCATTACGAGCAAGCGGTCAAACAGTTTATTATAGACAATGGTTCTTTTTACCGTGCTGTGCGGGAGGGCACTTTGCGCAACTTGCTGCAAGATTCCGAGCGGTATGAATGGGTGTTCCCCCGCAGCTACCACGGTTCGGCGGAGGATGTTTACCGCCTGCGCCATTACGACGGCGTTTATTCCATCCGTGAAGTTCCAAGCCCAGACGATCCAGGGACCGGCTATACGTTTATCCAACTGGATGTTGTGGCCTCCCTGTTGGAGCAAGCCGGGCTGGATCACCCCGACTTTATCGCGGCTTTTACTTCCACTTACTTTGAGAGCGCAAGAGAAAGCTATTTATATGTTGAACAGGATGGTAAGCCCTTTATCGCCGTCAGCACCCCGGCGCCGGATGCTTACCCCGGCCTTGAAACGTCGATTAGTTTCTATCCCTATGCCGAATTTCAAAAGGTGATACAAAAGCAGTGCGATTGGGAGTTGGAGTTTTACCGGTTTGCTTTGGATATTAGCCCAGATGCGGTAACCATGGATTGGTATATCAACTATTTTAACGGCTATTATCCTGAGCGGCGCATGATGCGAGAATTGTTACCCCATCATGCCGATGAGGTAACCTCATAACCAATCAGAAGGGCGGCGAGGAAATGAGCGTAAGAAAAACAACTGTGCTATGCTGCGTGTGCCTGCTGCTGGCAGTGGGCGCGGTGGCGGTGCTGTTCCCCTTCGGCGTATTCAGCCCGCCGCCCAGCTATGATTACCGGGATGAGCAGTTTACCGGCTCGCAGGACTGGCAGGCTTATTTGCAGCTGGAAGGGGTTGACCCCGATAATCCCCCCGCTTTCCCGGTGCATCATTACGACCAGGCGGTAAAGCTGGTAACTGTGGAACCCGGCGCATTTTACCGGGCAGTGCGGGAAGGCACTTTGCGCAACTTGCTGCAAGATTCCGACCGGTATGAATGGATCATCCCCCGCAGCTATCACGGAACAGAAAAGGACTTTTACCGCTTTAGGTATTACGACGGCGCTTACTCTGTGCCAAACGTGCCCCATTCCCCGGAGCCGGAGGATGGATACGCCTTTGCACTGCCGGATGTTGTAGAACAAACCTTGCAACAGGCCGGATTGTGTCATCCCGATTTCATTGCGCCTTGTTCCTATATCAATAGTTCAGCAGAAAGCTATCTCTATATCGAACAAGATGGAAAGCCCTACGTTCTTGTTTTCACTTCTGCCCCACAATTTTATGAAGGGCTTGAAGGTTCCGGCCATCTTTACCCCTATAGCGAATTTCAAAAAGTAATGGAACAAAAATGCCAAGAATATATAAACGCTGTTTATTATGAGCCGTTGGCCTACGGCGTTCTTCCGTTGGAGGATTGGTATTACAATTACTTTAACGGTTTTTATCAAAAACAGCAAATTACGCAATGGCTCTATCCGGCATCGTAAACCGCAAAAGACGGACGGCCAAATGTGCTATGCTGCGTGTGCTTGCCGCTGGCAGTGGGCTGCCCTCTTATGATGGAATGGCACATTCGTTACTTTAACATCGTTTATACGCAGAGTCTTAACATTTTGGCCCCCGGCAGCAGGCAGCACTGCTTTTGTGCGGTAAAAGCGGCGCCGGGGGATTGTTTTGCCAAAATACGCCAAAAACAGGCAAACCCGCCAATAGGGCCGCTTAAAATGCACGCCGCTTTATAAAAATAGCAAGATTTAGCATGGCAGTTTTTGCCTGCTGCTGCTAAAATAAAAAGTAACGTAACCACCGACTATTACTGAAACACGAAGGAGGAAACGGCTTTGAATTACAGGACGTTTGGCAAGTTGAACTTCCGCCCTTCCGCATTGGGATTCGGCGCGATGCGCCTGCCTATCCTTGACGGAGATTCTAAAAAAATTAACGAGCCGGAGGCTATTCGCATGATCCGGGCCGCTATCGACAGCGGCGTTAATTACATCGACACCGCTTACCCCTATCACGGCGGCATGAGCGAGGTTGTGGTTGGCAAGGCGTTAAAAGACGGCTACCGGCAAAAAACCATGCTGGCCTCTAAGTCCCCCGTGTTCAATATCAAAAAAGAAGAGGATTTTGATAACTTCTTAAACGAGCAGCTAGAGCGTTTGCAGGAGGATCATATTGACTTTTACCTGCTGCATGCGTTGGATCGCGACCGCTGGAACAATGTGGTGTTAAAGTTTAACCTGCTGGATAAAATGGAAAAGGCCAAGCAAGAGGGCAAAATCCGGTACATCGGCTTTTCTTTCCACGACGATTTCGACGCCTTTAAGTTGATTGTAGACGGCTATGACAAATGGGATTTCTGCCAGATTCAAATGAATTACATCGATACCGAAAACCAAGCCCAGCTTAAGGGCATGGAGTATGCCGCAAGCAAACAATTGGGCATTGTGATTATGGAGCCCTTGCTGGGCGGCAAGCTGGCTAACCCGCCCAAGCAAGTGGCCAAGGTTCTGCCCGGCGACAAGACCCCTGTGGAGTGGGCGCTGGACTTTTTATGGAACCGCCCCGAGGTCGGCGTTATTTTAAGCGGCATGAGCACCATGGAGCAGGTGCAGCAAAACATAGAATATGCCTCCCGCGCGCAAGTTGGCATGCTTTCGCAGGCTGATTTGGATATGCTTACAGAGGCGCGCCGCATCTTTTTAACCATGGCGTTGGTTCCCTGCACCAAATGCGCTTACTGCATGCCGTGTCCCTTTGGGCTAAACATTCCCAAAACCTTTGAAGCGTACAACATGACCGCTTCGGTGAATATGGAAGCGGCCCGCAAGGTATACGACACCCTAGAGGTTGCCGCCGATCAATGCCGCGCCTGTAAGAAATGCGAAAAGGTATGTCCCCAGTCCATTGAAGTCAGCGCCGTTATGCCGGAAGTTGCAAAGGTTTTTCAAAAGGCGTAGGGCAAAAGTTTTGTTTTTAAAGGCCCGCGGTCCACAACGCCGCGGGCCTTATCCACGGGTATCGAAGCCAAAACCGGCTTGCGACGCCACACACTGGCAAGGAGGGCCGCCATGGATATGCAGCTTGCCTCTGACAAGCTATCTTCCCTTGACTTAAAGCTGCAAATTGACGATTTACAAGCGTCTGTGCTCTGGTTTCGCGTCATGGAGCACCAAGGCGATTGGCTTATCAGCCGCCACACGCATTCCAGCTATGAGTTTCACTTTGTCCGCTCCGGCGGATGCCGGGTTAAGCTGGATGACGGCGGTTTTTCCGCCCGGCAGGGCGAATTTTATTTAACAGCGCCGGGCGTGTTTCACGAACAATCGCCGTTGGGGGACGGCAGTTATATTGAATACAGCATCAATTACGATTTAACCGCTCCGGCGGATGGCCAAGGGGAAGGCAGCCACTTGCTGCACGCCCTGCGTGAAGCCCCTTGCCGGCCTTATTCCGATATATTTGGGGCTATGGAATATTTTTCCGCCGCGTTGGAAGCAGCCCAGGAGCAGCCCTTAGGCTACTACAACAGCATTCAGAGCCTATGCGTTTTGATCCTCACCACAGCGGCGCGAACCCTGTGCGGCACCGCTGCGCGGTATACTGTGCCCACTCGCGTGGCCAAAGATGAATACCGCTTTACCCAGCTGCAAAAATATATGCAGGATAACCTTTGCTCCAATATCTCCGCCCGAGACCTAGAAAACCATATGTATTTAAGCGAGAGGCAAATCCGCCGCATTATCCAGCAGAAAACCGGGAAAACCACCAAAGAATATATCAACTTTTTGCGGCTGCAACGAGCCAAGCAGCTTTTGCAAGAAAGCAACTGCACTGTGCGCGAAATTTCGGATCAGTTGGGCTTTACCAGCGAATACTATTTTAATCAGTTTTTTAAAAGAGAAGAAGGATATCCCCCGGGAGTGTACCGCAAAAATGTCCAAAAACCTTAAAAACAGAGCCGAAATTCCTATTTTTCCCCGGCGGGCGGCTAGTATACTTTTATTAGGGTAAAGCCGCCGTTCGTTTTGCGGCCTATATCCGGGTTGGATGCTGTAAAGCTAAGTTTTTGATTCAATGCTAAGGAAGGTGATGGTATGTTTTTTCCAGTAGGGCGTATTCGTAAAATTCTGGAAGAACTAAAAGACAACGTTTACCGTCAGTCGCAGCCGGTAAACGGATACCGCGTAAAAGAATGCGGCTATGGCGATTTTGATTTGCTGCAAGAGGATCCCGCTTCGTGGCGCCTTTTTGGGGACGACGAAAGCTGGGGCGGGCGCGACACCCACTGCTGGTTCAAAACTACAGTGCAGCTGCCCGAATCTTATGCCGGGCGCACGGTTGTGTATCGCGTTGGCAGCGATCGGGAGGGATGGGACGCCACTAACCCTCAATTTTTGGTGTTCGTCAATGGCAAAGTAGAGCAAGGGCTTGATGTAAACCATCAAGAGGTATTTTTAACCGACTGTGCCAAAGCCGGCGAAACCTTTGACATCGCCCTTTACGCTTACGGCGGCATGCAGCCTCAAAGCAGCAAGTTGCGTTCGCAAATTTCTGTATTGCAAGAGGATGTGGAAAAACTGTATTACCACATCAATGTTCCGCTGGAGGTTGCCGATCTGCTGGATGAGCAAGACAAGCGCCGCCTGGATATCCTGCAATATCTGACCAACGCCATCAATATGCTGGATCTGCGCCGCACCGACCGAGAGGCGTTTTTCGCTTCTGTTGCGCAGGCTACCGCCTATTTGGAAGAGGAGTTCTACGGCAAATACTGCGGCAAAGAGGATGTAACCGAAGTTTGCATCGGCCACACCCATATCGACGTGGCCTGGCTGTGGACGTTGGCGCAAACTCGTGAAAAGGCGGCCCGCTCCTTTACCACGGTGCTCAGCCTGATGAAGCGCTATCCGGAATATGTATTTATGTCCAGCCAGCCTCAGCTTTACCAGTTTGTTAAAGAGGATCACCCCGAGATCTACGAGCAGATCAAAGAGCGCATCCAAGAGGGCCGTTGGGAGCCCGAAGGCGCCATGTGGCTGGAGGCCGACTGCAACCTCACCAGCGGCGAATCGCTTGTGCGCCAGATCCTCTATGGCAAGCGCTTCTTCCAGGATGAATTCGGCGTGGATAACAAAATCCTTTGGCTGCCTGATGTGTTCGGTTACAGCGCCGCTTTGCCCCAGATTTTGAAAAAGAGCGGCGTAGATTACTTTATGACCACCAAGATCAGCTGGAACGAATTTAACAAGCTGCCTTACGACACCTTTATGTGGCAAGGCATCGATGGCACCGAGATCCTCACCCATTTTATCTCTACCAAAGAGTATCAAAAGGGCGGCGAGGTAACCAATTTCACCAGCTACAACGGCAACATCAATGCCTCTGAGGTAATGGGCTGCTGGCAGCGCTACCAGCAAAAGGAGATTAACCCCGAGGTGCTCAACTGCTTTGGCCACGGCGACGGCGGCGGCGGACCCACCCGCGCCATGCTGGAAAATGCCCGCCGGCTGCAAAAGGGTATTCCCGGCGCGCCTAGAGTTAAGATGGAAACCTCTGGCCAGTTCTTCCGCGAGCTGGAGCAGCGGGTAAAAGATAACCGCCATTTGCCCAAATGGGTGGGCGAGCTTTATCTGGAATTCCACCGCGCCACTTACACCAGCCAGGCCCAAAATAAAAAATACAACCGGCAGGCGGAGTTTGCCAACCTGGCGGCTGAATGGGGCGGCGTCATGAACAGCGCCCTGCTCAACGGCGCCTATCCGCAAAAAGAGCTCAACGACTGCTGGCGTACCACAATGCTCAACCAGTTCCATGATATTATCCCCGGTTCCTCCATCAAAGAGGTGTATGAGGATTCCGAAAAGCAATATCTTGAAATGCGCGCCGTTACCGATCGGATAAACGGCGAACAGTTCTCTGCCTTGGCCGGCGCCCTCAAGCTGGACGAAACCTCGGTGGTGGTGTTTAACCAGCTGAGCTTTGCCAGAAGCGACGTGGTTAGCTTCCGCCTGCCCGATGGTTGGCAGAACGCCCGGGTTTTTGACGGCCAAAAGGAGTTAAACAGCCAACCGGTGGGCAACGGCGAGCTGCTTTTCTTTGCCGAGGATGTGCCCGCCAAGGGCTACAAGGCCTTTACCATCCGGCAAAGCAGCGAAGGCTGTGCCGCTTGCGGCATGACGGTGAGCACGGACGCTATGGAAAACGAGTTCTTCCGCCTCACCTTCGACAACGAGGGCTGCATTACCTCTTTGTTTGATAAGCAAAACAACCGCCAGGTGCTGCAGGCCGGCCAGCGTGCCAACGTGTTGCAGGCCTTTGAAGATAAGCCCACCCAATGGGACGCCTGGAACGTAGATATCTTTTACCAAGAGAAGATGTGGGAGATTAACGACGTGTTGGACATCCGTGTAACTGAAAACGGCCCTGTGCGCTGCGCGCTGACCATCACCAAAAAATTCTTGGAGTCCACGGTAGAGCAAACCATTTACCTGTATCATCAAATCGGCCGCATCGATTTTGCCAATGTGATCGATTGGAAAGAACATCAGGTATTTGTGAAGGCCGCCTTCCCGGTGGATGTGCACGCCGACAAGGCCAGCTATGAAATCCAATACGGCAACGTGGAACGCCCCACGCACTGGAACACCAGCTGGGATTGGGCCCGCTACGAAGTATGCGCCCACAAGTGGGCGGATCTTTCCGAGGGCGGCTATGGCGTCAGCTTGCTTAACGATTGCAAGTACGGCTATGATATTAAGGATTCGGTTATGCGCCTGTCGCTCATCAAATCGGGCATTTATCCCGACGAGCACGCCGACCAAAAGGTGCACCGCTTTACCTACTCCCTGTATCCCCACGCGCAGGATTGGAAACAAGCCGGCACCGTGCAGATGGCCTACAGCCTCAACTGCCCCATGTATGCTGTGGTGCAACCTGCTCATGACGGCGTTTTGCCCGCCTGCTTCTCGCTGATTTCAACAGATTGCAGCAACGTGTGCGTTGAGGTGGTAAAAAAGGCGGAAGACAGCAACGATATTATCATTCGTCTGTATGAGTTTGAAAACAAGCGCAGCAATGTGACCTGCGCCTTGGGAATTCCCTTTGCCAGCGTGTCTGAGTGCGACTTGATGGAAAAGCCCATCTCCCAGGTGGATGGGCAGGGGCAAAGCTTCTCCTTTACCATTAAGCCCTATGAAATCAAAACCTTTGCGGTGCGCCTTTCTTAATGCTCCGCAACTGGTGTAGCGCCTTATATGGCTGATTTATTTTGATAGTTCCTTTGCAAAAGCGCGATCAAGGATCGCGCTTTTGTACTATCCTAACCAAAACCCGTTGCACCGAGCGATCCGGCGCTTTGCGCCAATGCTTTTAAAAGAAACCGTCAAATCATCTGAAAGGTGGTGGCCACTATGCTACAAAAAATTTCTTTCATGACCTTTAACGTGCGTATCGCGGTAGATAGCGATCCCTTTTTATGGAGGGATCGGCTGGGTTCCATCCTACAAATTATAAAACGCTATCAGCCCGACGTGTTGGGCGTACAAGAAACCCGGGAGCACATGTATGAAGATTTGCGCCGCACACTGGAAGAATACGACTCCTATGCGGTCAGCAGCATTCCCGGCGATCCCATCGGGCAAAGCAACGCCTTGTTCATCCGCAAAAATGCCTTTGCAGCGGCAGAAAAAGAATCCTTTATGCTAAGTCAAACGCCGGATGTTCCCGCCAGCAAGGGATGGGATGCAGCCTGCGAACGGATATGTTCTTATGTGCTGCTATGCAGCCCAGACGGCGGGCAGTCCTTGCTACACGTATTCAATACGCATTTGGATCATGTTTCTGCCTATGCGCGTGCTCAAGGGCTGCGCCTCATTGCACAAAAAGCCCAAGAAAAACGGCGCCGGCAGCCTGTTCCCTTCGTTATCATGGGGGATTTTAACGATACCCCCGGCAGCCCGATTTTCAACGAACTGGCAGATAAGGCTGTGAGTTGTTATTCGCTCTTTCCTTCTACGGAAGAAAACTTGCTCACCTTTCATGATTATTCCGCCAAAACCCATGGCCAGCCCATCGATTACATCTATGCCGGCGCAGGTGCTGGCTTTTGCCAATGTGAAATCATCCGGGATTTTCCCCAAAATATTCCGCCGTCGGATCATTACCCTGTTTTTGCTTCCGTTCATTTTGAAACACAATAAAGTCTTACGCAAATTCTTATGGAAAACCATGCGCATATCCGTTATAATAGGGCCGAAGGGATCCATTGATACAAAAAACGGAGGGGATTGGATTGACAGGCAAACATCTAAAACGCTTTGCAGAGCAAACCCCGGGTATGGTTTTTAACCCGAACCCCGTAGCGGCTTACGGCGATTATCAGGGGTATCAGGTTGTTATCCAGGGGTATCTCAACGAAAACCAATACATCATCACATGGGCGGTAACCGGTGGGATGATTGCGGATCAACCGGCAAACATTAACCAATATTTGGTTTCTTTGGGCACCGGCCGCCCTTATTTTAACTACGCCAGGTATGAAAAGAGCACCATCACCGTCAACATCCGGCACAAAGGCGAGGATGTGGAACATCTAACCGACATTCTAAACCAAGTGACCGCCTTTTGCCGTAACAACGGCATGACCACTTGCTGCAAATACTGCGGTTCCCCCTCCGGCCTCGGTGTATACAATATAAACGGCAGAGTAGAAGCCATGTGCACCTCTTGCTTTGGGCAGGTGCAGGTCAACTTGCAGCAGGCTCAGGCCGCCATTAAGCAAAAAAAGGCGAATATTCCCGGCGGTATTTTAGGCGCTTTTTTGGGCTCTTTGGTAGGCGTGGCGTTATGGATCGCCCTTTATCAAATGGGGTACATAGCGGGTATTGTGGGGCTGGTTTACACTTTTTTGGCAATGAAGGGATATCAAAAATTCGGCGGCAAGCTGGATAAAACCGGACTAATTCTTTCTCTTGTTATCGCCGCTGTTATGCTGTTTGTTGGCGAGATGGCGGCCTTGCTGGTTACAATCGCCTCCAGCTTTCCTGTGGATTTTGGTCAAGCAATGCAGCTTTTGGGTTACTTGCTGCAAGACGGCGAAATACAAAGCACCGTTATCGGCGAACTGGCGATGGGCTATTTCTTTGCCGCACTGGCCAGCGTTTCCACTATCATTTCTGTGTATCGGGAAGCCAACCTGAAGCACGAAGTAAGAAGGCTTGGTTAACTTTATCTACAGCCTCTATAACGGCGGCTCTTGTTAAAAGAGCCGCCGTTATTTATGCCTTTTTCCGCTACAACCAATGCCACGGCACCATCTGCCCAACCGGCAGACGGCGGATTGATCTGCCGCTCATTTTTTGCTATAATAGAAATAAGGGGTGATAGCGTGAACACGTTTGAAAAGTTGGAACAGTTGACGGCATTGGTAAAAAAAGATGAGCAATTGCGTCAAAAACTGCTGCAAACCAAAAACAGCCAAGAACCATTGGATGATTTTTGCCATTTAGCGCAGCAAGCCGGCGTGGATTTATCCCTTGGGGAAATATTTGCCATTGGGCAGGAATATTCCGATAACCAGTGCAAAAGCACCAACGGCGGCAACCCAACCCCCTATGATTCTTTTGGCGATGCTTATGAAACCTTTTTGGCTTCTATCCAGTGAGTTTTCTGCCGCTCATGCCCAAACAATCAAATTAATTTGTATGCGTGTATGCGCGCTTTCGCTTTGCTGCGAAGGCGCGTTTTTGCTTGCTGTTATTTATCGCTTTGCCGATTCGTTGTTCAGCGGCGGCGAATCCGGTTGAGCTTCATCAATAAGCCCCATAAACTCTTTCATTGCTGCCGTTAGGTACTTATCCTTATGATAAATAAAAGAAAAGGCCCTATGCAGATCTAAATCGGGTACCGTAACGCGGGCCAAGCTGCCCTCTTCTAACCGCTGCCACACCAACCGTTGCGAAAGGGCGGTAATCCCCAGCCCCGCCTGCACAGCCTGCAACAACGCCTCGTTGCTCACACTCTCCCAAATAGGCGCAACACGCACACCGTGGGTTAGCAGCGCGCTTTCTAACAACTCCCGCGCGCCGCTGCCCCTTTCGCGCAAAAGCAAGGGGAGGCGCGCTAATTCCTGCGCCGTGGCAGTGTTGCCCCACGGGTTGCCGGGCGCGCCCACAAACACCAGCTCGTCCTCCATAAAGTTGCGGCAAACCAGTTGATCGGCGTGTATCACCCCCTCTATCATGGCGAAATCCACCTCGTTGCGCAGCACATACCCTTCAATATCGCCGGAATTGCACACCGCCACCCGCACCGATATCGATGGATAAGCCGCTTGAAACCGGCGCACCAGCCCGGGCATCAAATAGGTGCCTATGGTAATACTGGCGCCAATTCGCATGCCCCCTTTGCCGTCGCCGTCTTTTATTTCCCGCTCCATCTCGTCAAACAGGGCCGTAATATGGCGGGCATATTCCTCCAGACGCCTTCCCCCTGGGGTAAGATACAACTTACGGGCAATCCGATCAAAAAGGCGCACGCCATACGCCTCTTCAAGCTCACGAATCGCCAAACTTACGGCCGGCTGAGCCAAATATAGCCGCCCCGCCGCCTGCGTCATACTACCGCAATCACACACTGTAACAAATATTTTTAAATGCCGCAGGGTAACCAATCGTCCCACGCTCCTTTTCTGTACGCTTATCATAATAAATATATTATATATTTTATATTATAATATTATTTTACATATGTAAATCTTGCCTTTATAATAAATAGGGTTTCTGGTAAGGGTTTATTTGGGCCATTGCCTTTCACAACTCTTATTTTAGAGGAGGGCGCCTATATGCAAAAACCATCCGGCTTTGCCTTTTATCGCAAATTGTTTTGTTCCACTTTTTACCTGAGCGCTTTTACTTTTGGGGGAGGATATGTCATCATCCCACTGATGCACAAAAAATTCGTAGAGGATTACCACTGGATTGAAGAAAAAGAAATTTTGGATCTAACCGCCATCGCCCAATCCTCCCCCGGAGCGATTGCTGTGAATGCTGCGGTTATCATCGGGTACCGCTTGGCGGGCATCTTGGGGGCGTTGGTAGCTCTTGTGGGTACCGTGCTGCCGCCGCTTATCATTATCTCGGTAATTTCACTGTTTTACCAAGCGTTCCGTGATAACGTAGTGGTGAACGCTGTGCTTAAAGGGATGCAGGCCGGCGTTGCCGCTGTGATTGCCGACGTAACCGCTTCTATGGCCATCGGCATCGGCAAAGAGAAAAAGTTAATACCCATTTTGATTATGATAGCCGCCTTTATCGCCAATTACTTTCTAAACGTTAATGTAATCATTATTATCTTGGTGTGCGCCGTTGTGGGAGCCCTGGCTCTTTTTTGGCAGCAGCGGCGGGGTAAAAACAACCTGATAAGTCAAATGAAGCAAGCCGGTGCAGCGGCGAAAGAAGAAACAGCGGCAGGCAAGGCGCCTGCAAGCGCCGCGACGGACACAAAACCAGAGAGAGCCGCAACCGCCCGGCAGGATGAGCTGCACGAAGGAGGAAAGCACCATGATCTATCTTGAGCTGCTGTGGAGCTTTTTTCAAATCGGCCTATTCAGCATTGGGGGCGGTTATGCCGCCATGCCTTTAATACAAGAGCAGGTTGTCAACACCCACAACTGGCTTAGCATGACGGAATTTGCCGATGTGATTACCATTTCGCAAATGACGCCGGGGCCCATCGCCATTAATTCCGCCACTTTTGTAGGCATGCGCATCGCCGGGCTGCCGGGCGCCTTGGTGGCTACCTTGGGGTGTGTGTTGCCCTCTTTTTTCATTGTGCTGGGGTTGGCTTATCTTTATTATAAATTTCAAAATTTAAGCCTAATTCAGGGTGTTCTCTCTGGCCTGCGGCCTGCTGTGGTAGCTTTGATCGGTTGCGCGGGCCTATCTATTTTGCTGCTTAGCTTATTCGACGGCGCAGCCCCAAGTTTGCAGCCCAGCGATATCAACTTTATATCCGGCGGCATTTTTTTAGCATGTTTGGTGGTGCTGCGCAAATGGAAGCCCAATCCCATTTATGTCATGCTGGGCGCCGGCGTTTTGGGCGCCTGCATTTTTCCTTTTGTGGGGTAAAACGGAAGATGGGCGTTTTACGCCATAAGAAAAATAATCTCAAAGATCCATTTGCAATCAAATGTTGCATTCCTATGGATTCCTTTTTCATTCTTGCGCCGGTTCATTGACAGGCCCCCGAAGAAACACTATAATAAATTTGGAATTTTGTTGTATTTGCTTGTAACAAAATGGTAAGCATGGCAAACCGCCTATGCCGCCCGGCGGACAATTTTTGCCACTGAATTATTTTGCGGCGGCGAGAAAAGGAGATTTGTATGAAAGATATTCGTCTTCCTTCCTATCCCTTGATCACCTGTGATCCTTATTTTTCTCTGTGGTCCCCTTGCGACCACCTGTATGATGAAGATCCCTGCCACTGGGCCGGCGCTAAAAAGCCCGTGTTGGGTGTTGCGGAGATCGACGGCGTGCCCTACCGCTTTATGGGCGCCGGCGAGCCTGCGGCCGTGATGACCCAAACCGGCACCGAGCTGCAGCCCACCTCTACCGGCTATCAGTTTACCGCCGCCGGCGTGGAGCTTTCTGTGCGCTTTACCACGCCGCTGCTGTTTTCTGATTTAGAGCTCATCTCCCGCCCCTGCACTTATGTGGATTACCGCGCGGTTTCTACCGACGGCAAAGAGCATTGCGTAAAGGTTAGCCTGCGCTTTAGCGAAGAGCATTGCCACGACGCCAGCGGCCACGAACCCATGATTTGCACGGTACATAAGCTGCCCACCTATCAGGCGGTTTCCATGGGCAAAAAGCAGCAGGCGCCCCTGAGCAACAGCGGCGACGGTATTACCATCGACTGGGGCTTTTTGTATTTGGCGGTTCCCAACTGCGCCGAGGGTTCGGTCGGCTATCAAAACAACGGCGGCATGGCCTATGCCCAAGCCGATGTTACCCTGCGCGCCAATGAGGAAGGCGCCAGCGCTTATGTGATTTGCGCTTACGACGACATTCTCTCTATTATGTATTTCAACCAGGCCTGCAAGGCCTATTGGGCCCGCGACGGCCGCCGCACTATTTTTGATGCCATCGGCGATTCTGTGGCCCAGCACAATATGTTGCTGAAAAAATGCGAAGTGTTCGATGAGCACCTGGTGGCCGAGGCCACTGAAACGGTTGGCGAAGAGTATGCTGTTTTGTGCGCCGCGGCTTACCGTCAGTCCATCGCCGCACACAAACTCATTGCCGATGAAGAGGGCAAGCCTGTGTTCCTGTCGAAGGAGAACTTCTCCAACGGCTGCATCGCCACGGTAGACGTCAGCTATCCCTCCTCCCCGCTTTATTTGTTGTATGCGCCCGAACTGGTGCGCGGCATGATGCGCCCTGTGTTCCGTTTTGCCCGCACGCCTGTTTGGGGTTATGATTTCGCACCCCATGATGTGGGCCGTTACCCCTACTGCACCGGTCAGGTTTATGGTCTTGCCCGCCCCAGCGAGGATGAAAAGGAAAATAAGCGGATCGATCACGGCGACATTTTCCCCATGTATTGCAACTATCCCGCTGGCTCTCCAATTTATGAGCACAAGGGTCAGATGCCGGTGGAAGAGTGCGGCAATATGCTGATTATGACGGCTGCTGCCGCGCTGCGCGACGGGGATGTTTCCTTTATTGAAGAAAACATCGATCTGTTGGAGCAGTGGGTGTGCTACCTGCTTGAGTACGGCAGCGATCCGGGCGAGCAGCTGTGCACCGACGATTTTGCCGGTTTCTTGGCGCACAACATTAATCTGTCTGCCAAGGCCATTGCCGGCATCGCGGCCTATGCCATTATTTTGGATATGTTGGATCGCGAGCAGGAATCCTTTAGCTATATGGAAAAGGCCATTGCTATGGCGCAGGATTGGGAGAAACGCGCTCAAGCCGGGGATCACACCGCTCTGTCCTTTGCCAACAAAGACTCTTGGAGCCTAAAATACAACCTGGTATGGGATGTGTTGTTCGGCACCCGGCTGTTTAGCAAAGAGACTTATCAAAAAGAGATCGCCTGGTATCAAAAGGTGCAAAACGATTTCGGCGTGCCGCTGGATATCCGTGCCGACTATACCAAGCCGGAATGGATCATCTGGTGCGCCACCACAGCCGACGATCCAAAAGATACCTTGAACCTGATTAAACCCATTCGCCGCTATCTGCAAGAAACCCCCACGCGCGTGCCTTTCTCGGATTGGTACGGCACCAAAGATGCCAAACAGGTTAACTTCCAAAACCGTTCGGTTATCGGCGGCGTATTTATGCCTTTGTTGAAAGAAGAATTTTGCAATGAGCTGTAAGCTCTAATTTGCGCAACGACAACGGTCGTCCTTTCTAATATAAGAAAGGGCGGCCGTGCTTGTCATTTTGCTTATTTTTACTTGTATGAAAAATGAAAAGCTGCTCCTTGGGCCCGTAGAAAGGAGAAACTGGGTATGCGGATATTAATGCTGGATTTAGATACGCTGCGCCCCGATCATTTGGGCTGCTACGGTTACCACCGAGATACCTCCCCAACGCTGGACGCCATTGCCCGCGACGGCGTTCGCTTTGACAACTATCATTGTTCCGACGCGCCCTGCCTCCCCTCCCGCGCCGCCCTGCTGACCGGGCGGTTTGGTATCCACAACGGCGCTGTGGGCCATGCCGGCACGGCGGGGGATCTCTGTTTAACCGGCGCCGACCGGGGATTTCAAGATCCCATTTTGCAAAACGGGTTGTTTTATCAGTTCCGCAAGGCCGGTATGCACACCGCTTCGGTTAACTCCTTTGCCGAGCGGCACAGCTCTTATTGGTTTAACGCCGGGTTCCACGAGGTGATCAATTGCGGCGGCTGCGGCGGCGAAGGGGCTGAAACAGTAACCCCGTTGGCCATGGACTGGCTGCAGCGCAACGCCGAAAAGGATAATTGGTTTTTACATGTAAATTATTGGGATCCCCACACGCCTTACCGGGCGCCGGCGTCTTTTGGCAACCCCTTTGCCAACGACCCTTTGCCGGCCTGGCTTACGCCGCAGGTGCTGGAGGAGCACAAAAAGCACGTGGGGCCTCACAGCATCAACGAGCTTAATATGTACAACGATCAAACCAATCCCAAACTTCCCCGGCAATTGGGGCGCGCTGAAAACATGCAGCAACTGCACGCTGTGATAGACGGTTACGACTGCGGCATTCGGTTTATGGATGACTGCATCGGCCAGCTTATCTCTTATTTAAAACAAGCGGGCCTGTATGACGATACCGCTATCATCGTTACCTCGGATCATGGGGAAAACATGGGCGAACTGGGCATTTATTGCGAGCACGCCACTGCCGATGAGATCACCACGCGGGTTCCCATGATTATCAAATGGCCCGGTGCGCAAGCCGGCACAGTGGATACAGCACTGCACTACAACTTAGATTTGGTGCCCACCATCGCCCAGCTGCTGAATTTGCCCGCCTATGAAAAATGGGACGGTGCCAGCTACGCCGCTGCTTTGCAGGGCGGCGAGTCTTGCGGGCGCCCTTACCTGGTGGTGTCTCAATGTGCGCACGTATGCCAGCGGGCTGTGCGCTTTGGCGATTATTTGTATATCCGCACCTATCACGACGGCTACCATCTTTTTGACGACGAAATGCTGTTTGACATTAAAAACGATTTTCATGAACAATATAATCTTGCTTCTAAACGGCCCGATCTATGCGGCCAGGCTTGCCGCTATTTGATAGAATGGCAGCAACAAATGATGCTCTCGGGGGAGCGCAACGTAGATCCGTTATGGACCGTCATACGCGAGGGCGGCCCCTTTCACGCCAAAGGGCAGCTGCCCGCTTATTGCCAACGCCTGCAAGCCACCGGCCGCGAAGAAGGCGCCCGCCTGCTTCGTAAAAAGCATCCCCAGGAATTTTTTGAAAAGAGCAGCCGGTAGCTCCGCCTTTTTAAGCCGCTACTCCCCTTATGCAATCTATGAAAAATAATAAAACGCTGCGGCACAAGTGGCACAGCGGCGCAGCGTTTTAAAATAAGCTCGATTACTCGATATAAAATTGTTACCACAATCTAAGAAAGAGAAGAGGGTTTTATGCCGATTAACAATCTTCGCTGCTGCGGCTCCGTTTATCCCCGGGTGGTGGGCGAGCATCCTGTTTTTACCTTTCAGGCTCACGACTTTATACCCAAAACCATGCAGGTTTCGGTGTTTCATGAGCAGGAGCTCTCTACTCCCCTATGGCAAAGCGAGGTGCTGTCAGCCGATACGTTTTCCATCACTTGCAACGCAACTTTGCAAGAGCGCAGCCGCTATGCCTGGCGCGTGCGTGCAACCGACAAAGCAGGGCGTTGTGAAACCAGCGGGCTGGCCTATTTTGAAACAGGATTCTTTGGCGACGCAATGCCCGGCGCGCAATGGGTGGGTTCCGGGCAAGAGAGCAGCGCCCCTATTCTATTTGACCGGTTCTCTTATTCCGGCCAGGAGCCCTGCCGCCTGTATTGCAGTGCTTTAGGGTACGCCCATTGGTATGTAAACGGCCGGTTGGTTTCGTGCGACGAACTATCTCCGGTTTGGTCGGATTACCACGCCCGCAATTTAAGCAACTTGCTCTATCCTATCCACGACAAGTTCCACTACTCCCATTATTACCAATGTTATGATATCACCTCTTTGTTAAGCCCCGGTGAAAATACCATTGCCGTTTGGTTAGGAAACGGCTTTTATCACCAAACCGCCCGCACAGCAGAGGGTAATATGGATTACGGCCTACCCAAGGCAAAATGGAGCGTTTACCTGGCAGAAGAAGCCGTTTGCTTGTCAGGAGATAGCAGCCGGTGGGCAGAAAGCCCCGTTGTCTTTAACAATGTTTATCTCGGTGAACATTGGGACGGCCGCATCCCCTCTGCGCCGGCTTTACAGGGGCAAACAAAGGGTTCCCCTTGTGTTGTGTATCCGCCCGTTGAATCCGTGGCACGGGGGCAGTTGTGCCCGCCGGATCGGGTAACGAGCGTTATTGCGCCCCGTTTGGTTGGCCGGTATCAAAATACGCAGATCTACGATATGGGCGAAAATTCCTCCGGCCGCGCGCGTATTGTCACCAGTGTTCCCTCTGGGGAGCGGATCCGCCTGACCTATTGCGAAGAGCTCAAAAACGGCGCGCCGGATTACACCTCTGCCGGCGGCGAAGGGCAAATACAATGCGATGAATACATTTCCAACGGCAGCAATGGGCAGGAGTTCGCCCCGCTGTTTTGCATCCACGGTTTTCGCTATGTAACAGTGGAAGGCGAAATAGACAGCATCGTTTGTGAAATTGTGCACGCCGATGTAAAGCAAATCGGGCGGTTTGAAACCTCCTCTTCTGTGCTAAACGGCGTCACCCAAGCCTATCTCCGTTCGCAGGCAAGCAATTTGCACGGCGGTGTTCCTTCAGACTGCCCGCATCGGGAGCGGCTGGGCTACACTGGCGACGGCCAGCTGACCGCCAGTACCGCCTGCCTCTTTTTTGACATGCAAGCTTTTTACCGCAAATGGCTGCGGGATATTGCCGATTGCCAATGCGCTGTTTCGGGCCACGTGCAGCACACAGCTCCCTTCTACGGCGGCGGCGGCGGTCCCGGCGGCTGGGGCGGCGCCATGGTATTTTTACCTTGGACGCTTTACCTGCATTCGGGCGATCTGTCGGTGCTATCGGATTATTATCCTCATATGACCGCCTGGATGAAATATTTACAGGCCCACTGCAGCAATCACATTTTGTGCAGCGAAGAACCCGGTGGTTGGTGCCTGGGGGATTGGTGCGTACCGGGTAAAATAGAAATTTCTGAAGCTTATGTTAACACATGCCTTTACATACAACAGCTGGAAATTATGCAAAAGGTTAGCTTGTTGTGTAAGGATGTGCAGCAAGCGGATGTTTATCAACGGCAACGCGCGGCCTGCCAGGCGGCGTTGCGGCAAGAGTTTTGCCATGACGGCGTGTGGGATAAGGGCGTGCAGGGCGCCGAAGCCTTTGCCTGGAAGGCGGGTCTGCTCACCCGGCAGGAGGCGCAACAGCTTCTTGCCAAATATCGCAGCCAGCCGGTGGACACCGGCATCTTTGGTACGCCGCTGTTGATAGAATCTCTTTGCGAAGTTGGGTTGGAGGATGTGGCCGTTTCGCTTTTAACGCAAACAGATTACCCCTCTTTGGGTTATATGCTGGAGCAGGGCGCCACTACCCTGTGGGAAACCTTTGAAGGGGAACAATCTCATAACCATCCCATGTTCGGCGCTGTTATCGGGGTTTTATTGCGCTGTTTAACCGGCATTACGCCCGATGAAAGTGCCCCAGGCTACCGCCGGGTGCTGCTGCAACCGCACTTTTCTTCTCTGTTGGAGCATGCCTGTGCAACAGTGCACACTCCCTACGGCCCTCTCAGCGCCGGATGGAAGCGCCTGCCCGACGGCAATGTAGAAATAATCGCCGCCTTGCCCTGCGGTATGGAGGGGGAAGTGCTGCTAAACGGCCGCCGCGTGCCGCTAACCGCCGGTGTGCAAAACAAAATATGCTGCTCTGCCGGCAGCGCTGGCCAAGCGCAAGGCTAACAAACCCGGGGTTTTTAAACAGCTTCTCGGGCAAAAGATTTTGAGCGAAAGCGGGTTATGCATGTTTACGCGTAAGGATCTTCAACGGCTGATTGTGCCGCTGATTATTGAACAAATATTGGCTGTCACCATCGGCATGGCCGACACGGTGATGGTTTCCGGTTGCGGTGAAGCCGCCGTATCCGGCGTTTCTCTGGTGGATAGCATTAATGTTTTGCTTATCAACATATTTTCCGCATTGGCTACAGGAGGCGCGGTTGTTGCATCGCAGTATTTGGGTAAACGCGATACCGAAAACGCTTGTATCGCCGCCAAGCAATTGTTATATTCCACCACGGCATTGGCTGCCTTTTTAATGTTAATTTCGTTAATTTTCCGCGACGGTATATTGCGGGGCGTCTTTGGCCATATTGAACAAGACGTAATGGATAACGCCCAAACCTATTTTTGGCTTTCGGCATTATCCTACCCATTTTTGGCAATCTATAATGCCGGCGCTGCTTTGTTCCGCTCTATGGGCAACTCTAAGGTATCGATGTATACCTCGATATTAATGAACTTGATCAATGTTGGCGGCAACGCCCTGCTCATCTTTGGGTTTCAGATGGGAACTGCCGGCGCCGCCACCGCTTCGTTAGTATCCCGTATGGTGGGCGCCGTGATTATGGTGCTGCTCCTGCGTAACCCACATAACGAAGTTCATGTGATTAAAATCTTTCGGCCGGAATTTCATTGGGGCATGGTAAAAAACATTTTACGCATCGGTGTGCCCAATGGGCTAGAAAACAGCATGTTCCAGGTGGGTAAACTGTTGGTACAAAGCCTTGTGGCCTCCTTTGGCACCGCTGCCATTGCCGCCAACGCCGTTGCCGGCAACCTGGCGTCGGTAGAACTGATCCCCGGCAACGCCATTGGCCTGGCTATTATCACCGTAATTGGCCAATGCGTTGGCGCACGCGATTATACCCAGGCCAAGCGCTACGCCAAAAAGCTATTGGGGTTAACCTATGTTATCCTTTGGGGGCTAAGCCTGGTCGTTATGTTAAGCTCCAACTTGTTGGTAGGGATGTATCAGCTGCCCGCTGAAACCAGCGCCATGGCTATTGAGCTAATCCTTTACCACAGCGTTTGCGCTATGGTGATTTGGCCCGCTGCCTTTACTTTGCCAAATGTATTGCGTGCCGCAAACGATGTAAAATACACCATGATTGTATCTATTGCATCTATGTGGAGTTTTCGCATTGGTTTGAGTTACCTTTTGGGTCAAGGATTACAGCTGGGCGTGCTGGGCGTCTGGATTGCCATGACAGCCGACTGGCTCTTTCGCGCTATTTTGTTCCTCATTCGTTTCTTGCGCGGTAAATGGACGCAAAAGCAACTCATTTAGGGTATTACTTACTTGCCGGCACTAGACTAGTTATAATGTCAATTAAGCGCCATAGCCTCCGTATAAGAGACTATGGCGCTTTTTGTGTAGCCCCTACCGCCCGGCTCTAAAAAAATCAATGTACCGCAGTGCAGCCTTTAAGAAAATTGCCACTTAGATATTCTGACCTGCCTGCTGCAAGCAACCGCCGTCTAAGAATGGTTTTACTGGCACCATCTCTTTGCTTGAGATTTTTCAAAGCCTTTTACTCCTTCCAGATGATAACGTTAAGAGTTGTTGAACTGCTTACAGATTAGAAAAGGCCCCGAAAAGCTGGCAAACACCAACCTTTCGGGGCCTAAATTTATGTCGGTATTTTTACAAATCTAACCGCCAAATCTTCAACACAAGTTACCGTTTGCAAATCAAAGTAACAATCTCGAAGGGACGGAAGTTCACAACACCATCTTGAACGGTTTCTTGCGGTTGTTCCATCAAATCGGCAATCGCGATTTCTTTGGCGTCAAAGCCCAGCTCTATCTTAGCTTGGGCGGATGCGCCAGTACATTCATACAAACGCAAGATAATATCGTCGCTATCTTCTGCCTTTTTTACCGACTCTACAATCACATTGCCGGCCGAAACCGATACAAACGGCACGCCGCCTTGCGAGAAATCGCCTTGCACCGCCTTTAAGGGCTGTGCCAACTCATAACCCGCCTGAGCTACCTTGCCTTGCACGCAATCGCCCTCGTGGGCATATAAGGCATAAGTAAACACATGGTGGGCGCGATCCGCCGAACGGCCGGGGTAAGAGGGGCTACGCAGCAAATCCAGGTCAATGGTTGTGTCATACAGGGCGTAACCGTACTTGCAATCGCTCATAACGGCGGCGCCATAGTCGCGCTGCGACACATCCACCCATTTTTGCGCGCAAACCTCATACTTAGCCAAATCCCAAGTGGTATTTTTATGCAGCGGGCGCTTAATATTACCAAACTGTATGTCGCAGGTGGCCTCAGTGGCATAAACATCAATGGGGAAAGAAGTGCGCAACATGCGGTTGTCTTCCTTCCAATCCACCTCTGTTACAAAGTCCAGCCGACGGCTGCCTGCCTTGAGCACTGCCTTTTGGGTGATGGTGGAATCTCCATAGCAATACACGCGCTCCACAACGCCCTGCACACCGTCGCTGTAAGCCTTAACGCTTTGCTGGGCCGCTGTTTGATACTTGCGGTTATACATCATTTCAATATCCCAGCAGTCGCCGTCATCCTGATAAATGCGCAGCTCATTACCCACGCCGTTTAACACATTGCGCTGGTTTTCTTTGTCGTAAACCTGCTCCACAAAACCTTGGGCGTTAAAGGTAACGCACAGCTTATCGTTTTCCAAGGTGGTTTCGCTGGCGCGCACCACATCAGGCGCCTGCGCCGGCTGTGCCTTGGTAAAGCACAAAGGCTTAGCCTGTACTTGCATCCATGTGCCGTTAATTTGCACCCATTCAGTCCGTTCCCACGAAAGGGTGTTCATCACGTAGTTATCCTGCGCCTGTTCTTGATCCGCCAAGGCAGCATAGGCCTTGGATTGCCAATCCTGCATCTTTTCATACAATGCAGCATAGCGGGCCAAGCTCTCTTCATACACACGATCAATCGAGGAGCCGGGCAGAATATCGTGGAACTGGTAGAGCAAAACTTCTTTCCAAACCTCTTCTAGGGCTTGCTGCTCATAGCAATCCTTACCGCGCGCCAACAACATGCTCCAGCTGAGTTCCAGCTCACGCAGCGCCATTTCCATTAAACGGTTATAGCGCTTATTGCGGGCCTGAGTGGTATAGGTGCCCTGATGGCGCTCCAAATACAACTCACCGCTAAAGGAAACCAGATCGTCGCGGAACTTTTCTTGCCGTTTAAAGAAATTGATGGAGGGTTCCTGTTTTACCCGGGCAATACCATTCAAATTCTTTTCACGGGCCATTGCCTCCAGGTGCTCTTCACCAGGGCCGCCGCCGCCGTCGCCAATGCCAAACAGGATCATTGCTTCATCGCATACGGCTTTATCTAAGAAATCCCGTTCCGCCTTGCGGATAGCGCGGGGAGAACCCGGGCTGTTGTAGGTTTCCTCTGGCAACATGTGGGTAAGCACCTCGCTACCATCGATCCCCTTCCACAAGAAGGTATGATGCGGATGCTTGTTAAAAACATTCCAAGAAAGCTTCTGGGTCATGAAATAGGGCACGCCGGCTTTTCTAAGCAGCTGGGGCAAAGCGCCGCTATAGCCAAACACATCGGGCAACCACAGCACCTGCATATCCTTGCCAAACTCTTTTTGGAAGAAACGCTTGCCATACAGCAGCTGGCGCGCCAACGCCTCACCGCCGGCTACATTGGTATCGGGTTCCACCCACATGGCGCCTTGCGCCTCCCAACGGCCGGAATCTACCGCCTTTTTAATTTTTTCATACAAGGCCGGATAATATTTCTTCATCCAGTCGTATAACTGCGGCTGGCTGGCGCCAAAAACATAGTCGGGATATTTTTCCATGTTGGCTAAAGCAGTGGAAAAGGTACGCGCCCCTTTGCGCACTGTTTCACGCAGAGGCCAAAGCCAAGCCAAGTCAATGTGAGCGTGGCCGATGGCGCTAATAGAAAAGGTTTCATCACCGTTTTTCTTATCCAACTGCTGTGCAAGAATTGCCTCGGCCTCTTCTACCTCTTGGGCCGAATAGGTAATCAGCTTATCGCTGGCTTTGCAAAGCGCAGTAACAATTTGCGCTGCACGGGCGCTGTCGGGATCCACATTTTCGCACAACTCCCTTAGCACCACAAAATCATAATACAGCTTATGAAAACGCTCATCCCGCAAAGCAATATCGGCATCCTTAATGGCGCCTGTTTCGCAATAATCGCCAAACAGGCCGTTGTTGCCGGCATCTGCCCAAACATCGACTTTGCCGCCTTTCAGCATTTCTGCGGGCAATTCATAAACATTTTTGCCGGGCTCGCCCAAATCCCGCTCAAAGGTAGAGCTTACATTGGTCAAACCGCGCACCGGGCAACCATCTTCGTCAAAGATGCACATCTCACCGTTAACATCCAGCACCAGCACCGGCGTTTGCTCCGCATTGAGCACCGCCTGGGGAATTTCACCGGTAAAATGGAACCAAGCGCAGTCAAACAGCTCGCCCCAACTGTCGCCAACCTTTAAGCTGAGCTTTTCACCGCTTGTACGCTCTGCATAGGGCACCGGCTCTTTTGTGCGGTAGGCCTCAATGGCAAGGGGCGCAACCTTGGTATAACGCTTCGCCTTTACCTTTTGGATGGTATGATCTACATACTTTAGATTTTCCTTGACAAAATAAGGCACTTCTATTCCTCTTTTCTATCTTGGATTTTTAAAGCTCCACTTGACGTCATTTGTCGTAAAAGCACGCCGCACCAATACACACCCATTCACCATAGGATAAGTACGGCTACTTGCTACACAGCGGAACCCTAATTATATGATACCGCTTCATTCAAAGCTTTTCAATCTTTTTCACTACATCCAAGAAAGTTTCCTAAAGTAAACGCCTATCGAAAAATGCATCTAGCATGAACAGCGTTTGCTTCACAATACTTTACCTATAAACTAAGCTTTTTCAACACAAATGGATAATACCAACGACATAAAAAGGAGCGGTACAACAACAGCATTCGCCATCGTTGTACCGCCCTTTTAACCGTTAGTAGCTTTAAGGCAATACTACCAACTCTTCTGCTTTAAATAAGCCTTAATAGCTTAACCTACGCAATCGTCGCGCTCTGCGGCTTTCTCATTGAGGTAATCCAAGTACTCCATAAAGATACCGCCGTCTTGGGTGCGCAGATATTCTTGGTAAGCCTCCAGAATGGATCTGGCTTCCTCTTCAGAAGAAGCGAAGAATGCCTTCTGGCGCTCATCTTCTTGCTTGGTGCCTTCAAAAGCAACGGCGCTGGCGCGATCGTAATTTTCGAAGTCCAAAGCAACCTTATCAACGGCGTAACCGGACATAATCTCTACAGGAGAAACCTTTTTATAATCTTTGATTTCCTGTACGCCGGCAGCAGCTTCGCCAGGGCTCTTTTCACCGAACAGAGAAACGGAACGGTCAGCCAGAGTCTGGGTATAAACGCCGATACCTCTTTCACGACGCTCGTCGTTAACGGCGTCGTCGCCCGCCAGCATTCTATCAAGAGTATCTTGATCCAGCTGAGGCATACCATCTTCGTCCATGGTGTAGTCTTCGCCTTCGATACCATACTTGGTGAGCAGCAGGCCTTCGTAGCTGTTCACATAGTCATAATAAGTAAGAGCAGCTCTCAGGTTCTGGCAGTTGGTGGTAAAGATAGCGCAAGGCGTGCCGTTACGGCCGTCGGCTTCGATTTGTCTTCTGGGGGTGCCGTCTTTATACTCCAACGGGCCCACAGGCTGATAACGCATTTCAGGATGCTGGGTGTACAAACCGGTTTGCTTGGTAGCGGTAATACCGGTGCCGTACTGGGCGCCATACACCAACATGGTACCGTTACCAACTTTTTCATTGGCCTGAGCGTCGGTAATTCTGAAGGCTTCCACGTCGAACAAACCTTCGTTAACCAACTTCCACATAAACAAACCGGCGTCGACCCAATCTTCGGTTAGAGGATAATACTCCCACACGCCTTCATCATTTTGCTTAAAGCTAGTCAAGCCCGGATCGGTGAACCCAGTCAGATACTCACCATAGCTCCAGCCGTTGTGGAAGGTACCGGCAGGAATCGTAGCATTACCGTTAACGTCCACGATGTTGGCGTCTTTCAGCGCCTTCAAGAAGTTGTACAGATCATCTTGGGTAACAATGCTGTCAGCCTCAATACCTACTGTGTCAAACACATCGCCGCGGGCAAACAAACCGTAGCCCCAGTAGTCGATAGAATCTACTTCGCCAGGGGTCTGCATGGGCAGGATGTAGTGCTTGCCGCCGAAGCCTTCATACTCAACGTCGTTCTCCAAGAAGGCCTGAGAAATAACGCCTACTTTCCAAGCGTCTTTGATGTTAGCGAAATCATTGATGTCATCATCCAGCGCCAACAGACGGCCTTCAGAACCGGCCTGCTTAATAACGGCAGTTTCACCGCCGCTACCGCCCCAGTAAGGAGCATTGATAACAGAGTGCATGTCGCCAGAAGCAAATTCCATGTTGAGCTTTTCAGTTTCGCTCATCATGATACCTTCGATCTCTACCGTAACGCCGATCTTGTCGCGAATAACCTTCGCAACCGCATTATCGCGCAGATCCGAGGGATTTTTGAAGCCACCGTTCCAGCAGCTCAGAATGTCGATGGTAACGTCGTCAAACTTTTCCCATTCGCCTTCTGTCGATCCGCTTTCTTCGCCGGTGGATTCCGCAGTGGATTCGGCTGTAGATTCAGCCGTGGATTCAGCTTCAGAGGTTTCTCCTCCGCCGCTGTTGCAGCCGGCAAATGATGTCAGCACCATAGAAGCCATCAATGCCAGTGCCAGGATACGCTTTTTCACAGAATCACTCCTTCTTAATATTTCTAAAACAGCTGCCTTAAGGCTGTTTATAGAGCAAGTAAAAAACATAGAGAAGGAAAATACACAGGAGAGGGAAATACCTAGCTTTGAGTATTTAATTAAAACCTAGCTGCCGGGCCTTAACCGGCAGCCCTCGAACTATCAAAGAGAAACGCCATTCTTAACCTTTTACAGAACCAACCATAACGCCTTTTACGTAATATTTCTGCAAGAAAGGATATACTACGATGATGGGCATCGTCAAAATCATTACGAAAGCCATCTGCAGCGATTGCGGCGTATAAGTACGCAACTGCTCCATCGGGTTCTCTTGACCGGGCTTAGTTGTGGTTTGAGACATAGCCTCATTCAACTTTCTCTGCAACAGAGTAGCGGCAGGATACAAATCCGTATCGCTCTGATAGTATGCAGCAGTGAACCAGTCGTTCCACTGTCCAACGCCAATGTACAAAGCAACTGTTGCAATAACAGGCATTGCCAGCGGGAAGTAGATCTGGAACAAAATTCTTAGTTCACCAGCGCCGTCTATCTGTGCCGATTCTCGTAGCTCCGTAGGTATTGTTGCCAAATAAGTACGAACCAACAGGAAGTTAAAGAAGTTATACAAACTCGGGATAACATACAGCCAGAAGCTATCGGTCAACCCCAAATCTCTTAACGTCATGTAGTACGGAATCATACCGCCGCCAAAAATGGTGGTGAAGTAAAAGAAGAAGTTGAAGAAGGTACGGCCGGGCAATGTTTTGATGCACAGCGCATAAGCCAGCAAGCAAGTAAGCGCAACACCCAACACAACGCCCAATACTGTACGGCTTACAGAGATAATCAACGAAGTAACAATTTGTTTATCTTGGAAAGCCATTTCATAGTTGGCAGTGGTGAATACACGGGGCCAGAAATAAACGCCGCCCTTTGTAAAGTCACGCCCGCTGTTGAAGGAGGCAACCAACACATACCAGAAAGGATAAAAACAAACCAAACCAATCAACGATAGAAAAATATAGTTAAATACTTGGAACACCTTTTGTGAGGTTGTTCTAAACAGATTCATTACAGCACCTCCCTCCTCATTACCACAAGGAAACTTCCATCAGCCTGCTGGAAGCGAAGTTTGCCAAAGCCATCAAAGCCAACGCAAACACCGATTTAAACAAGCCGACTGCAGTGGACAATTCAAAGTCACCATACCTCAAACCGACTTCCAAAACATATGTATCAAGAATTTGAGAAATCGACAGGTTAGCAGGTTGCTGTAACAACAGGATTTGCTCAAAGTTCGCGTTCAAAATACCACCGATTGCCATAATCAGCATAATACCAATGGTAAATTTGATTGCCGGCAAGGTAACATGCCAGGTGCACTTTAACCGCCCAGCGCCATCGATAATAGCAGCCTCGTAAAGCTCTTGGCTTACGCCACTGATTGCCGACAGATAAACGATGGTATTCCAACCAACGTTTTTCCACAATTCAGAACCAACTGCAATCTGATAGAAGTACTCAGGTTCGCCCATAAAGAATATGGCATCGGTGTACCCCAAAGCAGCACGAATATCGTTGACAATACCACCATAAGGGGTAAAGACGATGTTCAACAACGAAACAACCACAACCCAAGATACAAAGTTGGGCAGATAAGACATCGTTTGAATAACGCGCTTAAACTTGGTGCACATTACCTCGTTGAGCAACAACGACAAGATAATGGGGGCCGGGAAGGTGAAAACAAGTTTCAAAACACTGATAATCAAAGTGTTTTTAAACATGTTCCAGAAGTCCGCCGAGGTGATAAAACCCTCGAACACTTCGAAACCAACCCACGGACTGCCCAAAATGCCAAGATTATAATGATAATCTTTAAACGCCAAGGTAATACCGTACATAGGCCAATAGCAGAAAATCAACAACCAAATTACCGCAGGCAGAATGAACAAATAAAGCACTTTGTGCTCCCATATTCTCTGCCCAAGGGGTTTCTTTTTTCCGCCTACCATACTGACGGCGGCGGAATCAGAACCACGCCTGCTCATTCGCTTCACTCCTATCTCTTTAATGGGGTTGTACTGCTTTGTGCATTTTAGCTACAAATGTACTTTACTGGTAATATGATACACGAAAACATAGATAAAATATATGAACTTTTTTACTGGCTCGTATGAACTTTTTTAATAAATCTATTCAAAAGCCCCACAAAAAGGCTGTTTGTGTATTGCTTTTTTAACCAAACATCCCCACAAAACCCTTATAAAACTGGCCATTATTGGGCATTTCGGTATTCTGTAGGTGTGCAGTTATATTGCTTTTTAAAAGCGCGCATAAAATAGCTCATACTGCTGTAGCCTGCGGCCTCGCTAATTGCGGTAATCGACATCTTGGTGGTTTTTAACAACTTGCAGGCGTACTCCATACGCAGCGCCACAATATATTTAGAGGGATTTGTGCCAAACAGGCGCACAAAAGAGGCCGACAAATACCCCCTAGAGATGGAAAACTGCTGAGATAGATTCTTTATGCTCAAATCGCTGCTGCGAAAATTGTCTTCAATATATTCCTTGACGTTTTGCAAAATGGTGTCTGTATTGGCGTTGCAGTCCACCCACTGGCTCAAGGCAGCCGTTACCGTTTGCTTTAAGCTGGTAAACAGTTCCTCTTTGGTTTCAAATTGATCAATCACCGTTCCGTTGATACTTTCAGAACCCAAAATGGAAAATAGATTGATGCCCCGCTTGCAGCAAACACGCACCAAAATGCAAATCATTTCAATATAAATCACGCGGGTATGAATGCTAAAATCCCGTTCCCCAGAATCTAAAATATTGCTTATCGCCATCAACGCTTTAGGCAAGTCGCCGTTTTCAAGGTTTTGCTGGTATTGTTTTAGCTCTGCCTCTGGAAAAGATGCCGGCGCTTTCGCATGATGATCGGGATAAGCACACAACCGCCCTGGGGAATATAAGCGCAAATCCACCATGCTGCGCGCTTCTGTCATCTGTGATGCTTGCAAGGTTTCACTGGCGCTGCTTAGCCCCACGCTTACCGTAACGCCCAAATGATTGGTAATGGCCGAATAGATGGATTGATGCAGCCGTTTTAGCTCTGAATAGCCTTGCTGCAACGTCTCTTGCGGCGACGCTGTAACGGCGATAATTTGATGCCCTTCATTAGCGTTCGCCAGCGGCAGCAAATAACTGCCGCCCAGTTCCACCATAATATTTTTTACGCCGTATTGTAGCAGTCTAAGGTCCTTTTCTGTAAAAGAACGTTTTTTGGGGCGCCCCACTGCTTCTTCTTCTGCCGCAGGCGGCGCCGCCTGTTGATCCGATGCTTTTGGCTGCAAATCATATTCTTGCTCTGCAACACTGAGCCGGTAGATGCCTATCATATAATAATGGGTATCTTCTGGGAACACCGACGCAATCTTAAACTGATCCGGGGTAATATTGCAATTTAAAAATAAATTAAAGTTATCTTGCAGTTCTTTATCGTTAAGCCTTTGCGAAAGCAAATCGTTTTTATAAAACAGGGCCTGGCTTTTGCGTTCGCTATCTAACTTTAAAATTGCTTTAGACAAGGCATGTTTAAGTTCATCCGCCTTCACTGGTTTTAGAAGATATTGAATCACATTCAACTCAATGGCTTGTTGGGCAAAGGTAAAATCTGCATAGCCGCAAATAATAATCGGTACAATAGAGGGATATTCCTGCTGGCAAGTGCGAAGCAAATCAATACCGCTAATCTGATTCATCACCACATCGGTTATCAAAATATCCGGCCGGTTTTTCGCAATGATATCTAAGGCTTCAGCACCGTCGCTTGCCTCCATAATCCACTCAAAATTAAATCCGCTGCGGCTTAATTTAAACAAGATGTCCCGCCGGGCCAACGCTTCATCGTCTACAATCAAAATTTTATACAAACTTTTTCTCCTCCTTGCCCATTTCCAAAACCACGCTGGTATACTCCCCTAACCGGCTGAATACCCGCACGCCATATTCCGCGCCGTAACTTAGCTGGATACGGCGGTGCACATTTTTTAGCCCGATGTTGCCGTCGGACTGCCGGTCCCTGCTGATCGGGGCATTGATACGTTCCGTTAGCTGATGCAGCCGTTGCGCAGAAATGCCCACCCCGTCGTCGTATACCTCTATATATAGGTTACCATGTTTTTCATAAGCGGTAATTCGCAGCAGCAATTTGCCATTTTTTTGGTGGTAAGCGTGTTTGAACACATTTTCCACCACCGGCTGCAAAATCAGTTTGGGCATGCTTCTGCCGCGTAAAGACAAAGGAATATCAATTTGATAAGCAAACTGGTTTTGGTAGCGGATCCCTTGAATGAATAAATAGTCCTTCACGTTTTCCAGTTCTTTTTGCACTGTAACATAACGCTCTGTTAAATTAGCGGAATACCGGAACATATCGCCCATGGCCTCAATCATCCGCACCGTATCGTCTGCGCCCTCTATGGCCGCCATAGAAGAAATGCTATTTAAGGTATTATAAAGAAAATGCGGATTGATGCAGGCCAACAAAGCTTCGTTTTGTGTGTTCATCGTTTCCAAACGCACTTCATAATTCTCTTGAATCAATGTTTTTATGCGTTGCTGCATTTTGGTTAGGTGCTGGTCGATGTGGGCAGCCTCGTCGTTGCCCGCCAAAACAATGGGCGCCTCCTCCCCTGTATCGCTAAAATAATCCATTTTAAAATTGATAGCACGGATGCGGCGGTAAAAAATCACATAAAAAACCGCTAAAAAGCTGAACACCGCCACGAAAATCAGAATAGAAACGCCCGCTATACTAAGCTCCGCTGAGTTCCCCATCTGATTGAGCAGAGGAACATCAAATACGAAAACCACCGCGGAACCAATTCTATCCAACGTGCGTACCACGCAGGCTTTACCTCCGCCCATCATCTGAAAGGCTTTGGCTTCTTGCGTGAATTGGGAGTAAGATTGCTTAGCCACAGGGAGCATCGCGCCCTCACTTTGATACACCGCTTGCCCGGTAGCTTTATCAAACACAAATACCGCCGGATTCAAATCACTCCGCGATGCCAAAGAAGAACGAAACAACTTGTCCACATCCATCGATAGCACCTGGTAGCAACGTTTTGCACTGCCGGCTGACGATGAGGCTGAAAACTCATCAATCGCGCTTACTAGGGTTAGGTGATAAGATTTGGTAACAGGAGAATATTCATAAAAATGATCAAACAAGTGCCTGGGATCCGAAAAAGGAGCAGCCCAAGGCTGCTGCTTTACGCTATCAATATCTCGAAAATACCGGCCGTCCGACGGCAGATATGTATATAAATAATGCTCATACACATCTTCACCCTGCCAAGCGTAAAAGGTAAGCTCTTGGATCAAAGTGGTAAGCTCACGCTGAACATCAAAAACCTGAAACCTTGTATAACCTTGTTGAAATATATATTGCCGGATTTGATCGTTTAACCCAACCTGCCCCATTGTCATATGGTAATCAGAAATTTTAGCGTCGATGGTTTCGGCAAAACTATCGGCGTAACGATCAAAGCTGTTGTGAAATTCTTCGTTAACCCGGTCGACGTAATTTGCTAAAAACGCAAAAACACATAATCCGGTAGACAACATTAATATTGTCACAATCGAAATAAGCGCCTTCATCGGTACGGCCACCGACAAAAAAAGACTTGGGCCGTTTTTCCGCTTTTTCATAAGCAGATCTCTCCTAACTGTTAAATCATACAAAGAATTAAGATAAAAGTCAAGCAATTCATGGTAAAACGGTGCAAAGAAAAAAATAAAGTGCATACATTTCATGAAAAAAATTCATATATTTTATCAATTCGTTCGGCTATTATATCCATGGTAGTTTTCATCAAAACGGAGCTGGCCGGCCGGGAGATACATACGGCTTAGCTCCGGGGTTGATAAATTAAAACAACACGCAAAGGAGAGGAAACACATCATGTTAAAAGTAGCAATGCTGAGCAAATGGCACGTTCATGCCGAGGGTTATGCAAAAACCGTTTTAGAGACCGGCAAGGCGGAAATCACCGTAGTTTGGGATGACGACGTTGAAAGAGGCGCCCAGTTTGCCAAAGAGCTCAACTGCGATTTTGAGCCCGATTTGGACAAGATGCTGGCTCGCGACGATGTAGACGCTGTTGTGTGCACCACCCCCACCACCATGCACCATGATGTTTTGATCAAGGTTGCCCGCGCTGGTAAGCACATCTTTACCGAGAAGGCGTTGGCCCCCACTGTAAAGGAATGCGAAGAAATCGCTGCTGAAATCGAGAAGGCCGGCATCACCTTTACCATTTCTATGCCCGGCAGAGTTTCTCCTGTGGTTCGCTTGGCTAAGAAACTGATCGACGACGGCGAGTTTGGTAAAATCTCTCTGGTTCGCATCCGCAACGGCCATGACGGCGTGAGCGGCGGCTGGTTGCCCGAGTATTGGTTTGATGAGACCAAAGCTGGCGGCGGTGCTTTGATGGATTTGGGTTGCCATCCGATGTATGAAGCCTGCTACCTGCTGGGCAAGCCCAAGAGAATTTCTGCAATTTTGACCGCTCCCTTCGGTTCTAAGGTAGACGAGGCCGCCACCGCTTCTATCGAATTTGAAAACGGCGCTGTGTGCACCGGTGAAACCAGCTTCGTAACCTTTAACACCCCTGGCGCTGTAGAAATTTATGGTTCCGACGCTACTTTACTGGCCTATGGCAGAGACGTAAAATTCTACAACAAGAAGATTAAAGAATACACCAAAGAATATGTTGTTCCGGATCTGCCCGAAGAGATGCCCATCCCGCTGGTCCTGTTCATCGAGGCTTGCGTTAACGGCACCGGTACTCCCGAGAACTTTGGCACCAAAGACGCTATCGATCTGACCCGTTTGCTGGAAAATGCTTATGTTTCCAACAACAACAACAAGATTGTTGAGCTGTAAATTCCCGGTACTTGGTACTATTTGGTACCTATCAAAAAGCTCCAAGCAGAGCGGAGGGATATAAATGTTAAAAGTAGCAATGCTGAGCAGATGGCATGTGCATGCCGATGAGTATGCCCGAACCGTTATTAACACCGGTAAAGCGGAAATAACCTGCGTATGGGATGACGACGCGGCACGCGGCGCCAAATTTGCTCAGGATCTGAATTGCGATTTTGAGCCCGATTTAGATAAGTTGTTGGCCCGTGACGATGTGGACGCCGTTGTGTGCACAACCGCCACAACTCTACATCACGATGTGCTGATTAAGGTTGCCCGCGCCGGCAAGCACATCTTTACAGAAAAGGCGCTGGCCCCCACTGTAAAGGAATGCGAAGAAATCGCTGCCGAAATTGAAAAGGCCGGTATTACTTTTGTGATCTCTATGCCTGGGCGCAACTCGCCCGTCATCCGTTTGGCCAAAAAGCTGATTGACGAAGGCGCATTCGGCAAAATCTCGCTGGTGCGCATGCGCAACGGCCACGATGGCGTGAGCGGAGGCGGATTGCCTAAGTATTGGTTTGACGAATCCATGGCCGGCGGCGGCGCTCTGATGGATCTGGGCTGCCACCCCATGTATCAGGCCTGCTATCTGTTGGGCAAGCCCAAGAGGATTTCGGCTATTTTAACCTCCCCTTACGGCAACCCGGTGGACGAAGCTGCCACTGCCTCTATCGAGTTTGAAAACGGCGCGGTGTGCACGGCAGAAACCAGCTTTGTTACTTTTAACACCCCTGGTGCAATTGAAATTTACGGTTCTGACGCCACCTTGTTGGCATATGGGAACAGCGTTAAGTTCTACAACAAAACGTTAAAACAATACACCAAGGAGTATGTTGTTCCGGATCTCCCCGAGCAGCTTCCTATCCCGCTGATCATGTTTGTAGACGCTTGCGTCAACGGCACGGGCACACCTGAAAACTTTGGCACCAAAGATGCCATTGATTTGACCCGTTTGCTGGAAAACAGCTATATCTCCAATCGTGAAAATCGGATTGTGGAGCTGTAAAATCTGTATTTAAAAGGAGAGTTTCCATGTCCATAGCCATTGTGGTAGAAAGCAAATCGCAAGAAATGCGCGAGGTAAAAGTGGGCATTATTGGCTGCGGCGGCATCGCCAACGGCAAGCATATGCCCTCCCTCAAAAAGCTGAGCAACGTTAAAATGGTTGCTTTCTGCGATATTATTGAGGAACGCGCGCAAAAGGCGAAAGAAGAATACGGCACACCCGACGCAAAGGTATTTACCGATTACCGCGACCTGCTGAAGATGGAAGAAATTGAAGTGGTTCATGTGCTGACCCCCAACGTCAGCCACGCCGAGCTTTCCATCGCTGCGCTGGAAGCTGGTAAGCATGTTATGTGCGAAAAGCCCATGGCAGCTACCTATAAGGACGCCAAAGCTATGGTGGACGCTGCAAAGCGCACCGGTAAGAAGTTAACCATTGGTTATCAAACCCGGAGCACACAGGCTTATCAATATGCGCGTAAGCTCATCGCCGACGGTGAATTGGGCGATATCTATTATGTAAAGGCTCCCGCCATCCGCCGCAGGGGCGCTCCCCTTTGGGGCGTGTTCCTGGATAAAGAAAAACAAGGCGGCGGCCCGATGATCGATATCGGCACGCATTCTATCGACGCTGCCCTCTATTTGATCGGCAACTATGAGGTAGAAAGCGTAACCGGTTCGGTTTACCGCAAGCTTGCAGATACCGCTATGTATTCCAACGAGTGGGGCATCTGGGATCCGAAGGATTTTCAGGTGGAAGACTCCGCAATGGGATATATTAAATTTAAGAACGGCGCTACGATGGTGGTTGAAGCCTCTTGGGTTATCAATATGGTAGACGGCGGCTGCACCACAATTTGCGGCACCGGCGGCGGTATTGAAATGCGTGGGGATACCGTGCGTATCAACGGTGAAAAGAACGGCTCCCTTTTCATTAACGAGGTAAAGCCTAATAGCACCGCCCGCGAATTGTTCAAAGGCGAAAATCTTACGCCTGAAGAATATGAAGCGAAACAATGGATTTATAGCATTGTGAATGATACCGAGCCGCTTACTAAGCCTGAAGAGGCTTGTGTGGTTTCTCATATCATTGAAGCCATCTATGAATCCGCCGCTACCGGTAAAACCATCTATTTTGATTAAAAAATTTATTTTCCTATTGCAATATTGGTGTTTTAGTAGTAAAGTATAGTGTGCACGGTTCGCATTGATGAATGTTTGGTAAAACTGAAAATTCCTTTGCGGGCCGCACACAAAAAAGCGAATATGCCTCTTGGTTCCCCCAATCCATGTTTAGCATTGGTAACGCACAGGCACCTTGTTGACAATTAAATATTCACACGCAAGGCAATATTTTATAACCGTACGAATACCGCGATTGTCTTAACATAGTAACAACGCTATGCGTGGCTTGTGTAAACGGAATCATACCTATTTTTTATGTAGGCGTATTACGTCGTAACAACTACTTTCTATTTTATTCTGTATAAAACAGCATTTTGCTGTTTTAGAAATATTTAGGAGGAGTGATTCTGTGAAAAGCGCATCCTGGCACTGGCATTGATGGCTTCCATGGTGTTGACATCTTTTGCCGGCTGCAACAGCGGCGGAGGAGAAACCTCTTCTGCAGCTGAGTCCACGGCTGAATCTACAGCAGCCGAATCCACTGCGGAATCCACTGCAGAAGGCGGCGAGGCCTCTGGTGAATGGGAGAAGTTCGACAACATCACCATGAAGGTTCTTAACTGCTGGAACGGTGGTTTCAAAAATCCTTCTGATCTGCAAAACAACGTGGTCGCCGCGAAGATTCGCGACAAGATCGGCGTAACGTTTGAGATCGAAGGCATTATGATGAGCGAAACCGAGAAGCTGAACATGGAGTTTGCTTCCGGCGACATGCACGAAGTTATTTATGCTCCTTATTGGGGCGGCGACGGCGGTGAAACCCAGGTTATCAAGCAGGCCGGTTCTGAAGGCCGTTTGCTGGCTCTGGATGACGACATCAACGATTTCGCCAACCTGAAGGACGCTTGGCAAGTGGGCGTAGTTTCTCAGGCTTTCCTGGAGAACGACCTGGAGTATGACGGCTTCGGCGGCAAGCACTACATCCTCCCCACCGGTACTCCTGGTGAAGAGGAATCCATCACACACTGGGCTTACGGCGTATTCGCCCGCGGCGACGTGTTTGATAAAGTTGGTATGAAGTCCGAAGATATCTGTACCCCGGATGAGCTGTACAACTTCTTGAAGGCACTGAAAGATGCCAACATCACGGATGTTAACGGCAATGCTACGATTCCTGCCGGTACCTTCCATAACGGCTGGAGTTATCAGCAATATCTGACCGGCTTCACCGAGCCCGGCTTGACCAACTTCAAGCAAAACGAAGAGGGCGTATGGGAGTATTATCCTCTGACCGATGACTGGATCGAATCCAGCTTGTTCATGTGGAAGTTGGTTAACGAAGGCTTGTTCGACGTGGAGGCCTTTAAGATTACCGACGCCCAGGCCAACGAAAAAGTTGGTAACGGCACCATGTTGACCTTTGGCGCCCAGTACGGCACCGGTGTTACCGCCACCAAGCAGACCGGTTTGTGGTCTCAGAATACCGACATGCGTTACATGCCCGTTGGTCCTCTGGAGTATAAAGACGGCACCACCTATGTGCAGGCTGAAGGCGATGGCCGTAACGGCACGCCTTGCGCTATCTTCCCCACCACCTGCTCGAACCTGAGAGCTGCTTTGACCTTTATCGACTATGTGAATAGTGAAGAAGGCCGCTTGCTGACCGGTTACGGCGTCGAGGGCGAAGATTACACTATGGTTGATGGTTATCCGAGACTGAACGAGGATACCTTGGAGAGAATGGCCGCAGGTGACGATACTGTTAACGACGAGCGTCGTGAAAGAGGTATTGGCGTTTACAACAGCCAGATTATTGCCGACAAAGCTATGTCTATGTTCGGTGAAGTCAGCCCTGGTGCTGCCGATTCTGCTGATGCAGACATCGAAGCTTACAAGAAGGAATCTCCTGTTCAGATCTTTAAGGGCTATGCCGTTGATAAGGTGGCTTTGGACTTTGAAGGTTACGATCAAGTTAGTGAGATAGCCTTTGAGGGCACCAAGCAAGAAGACGAGCGTCAAAAAGCCTTCTTTGCTTCTACCGAAGAAGAAGCCAGAGCGATTCTGGAAGCTTATCAAGAGTATCTGCGTACCGAAGATAACGGTATCTTCATGGATTACATGGAATACTTGAATGAAAAGGCTGCAGAACGTGACGATTGCGTAGGCTAATTAAATATTGGCTTTAGTAAAACGTTGATAAGAAAGCCGCAGAAACGTGGGTTATTCCCCGTTTCTGCGGCTTTTTCTTATCAGTTTAAAAAAGAGCGGTACAGAAATGGTAACTTCTATACCGCCCTTTTCACTTATATATATCGACGTACGGCTTTATCTATTGCGTCTAAAGATGCAAAAACCTACGCGTATCCCGTGCATGTGCGCTATTCCGTTCCTCCCAATCCTTTCAAACAGATTTTCTCTGCTCATTCTCTCCCTAATAACGATAGCTAAGCAACCTGCCAGAAAATAGCATCATTGCTCTATAACAAAATAGATCATCCTTCTTTGCGAAATTGGCGCGGGCTTTGGCCCGTTTGCTCTCGAAAAGCCCGGTTAAAGGTTCGCTGGCTTTCAAAACCACACTCAAAGGCCAACTGCGTAATGGGTAAATCAGTTTCGCGCAGCAACTCTCTGGCATAATCTACCCGCAAGGCATTTAAATACTCGTTAAAACCCATATGCAATCGCTCTGAAAAAACGCGGGATAATTGAAAAGGACTAACATTCAGCGCTTGAGCCAACATCGGTAACGAAAGAGGGCTGCAAAAATGCTGTGAAACATAAGTAACTGCTCGATAGACTAAATCAAAAAAATTGCCATCGGTGTTATCCACTAGCTTCAGTTGGGGCAGCACACGGCAAAGGATCATCTGGGTATAAACGGCATAAATATTATTTTGATAGCCGTCGATTTCTTTCTGAGCAGGCTCTTTAATGCAATGCCCAAAAACATCCAACTGTTGGCTACGGCATAGCAAAGCCCTAAGGCAGTATAGGGCATCCTGATGCAGCTCGTCCCGCCGGATAAATGGATCTTCCGGATGAGACTTCAGCAGACTGTTGGTAAATGGCCCTGTTAGCTGAACGGGTAAGATAGCAAGCAAAAAACGGTTGCCTTCCTCCGGCAGAGTGTAATAGCTGTGCAAGCTATTCGGGAAGATAACCGCCAAATCCCCCGCATGCACTGTATGGGAACAATCCCCTACGGTTACTTCAACGCCCCCGTCTATACAATATAGCAACTCTAACTGCGCATGCAGATGAGCGGCAAAACTTACTTCTTCTGCCTGAAAAATTTGCGGCGTATCGGAACGCTTTTCGTAAAATGGTATCAACCGGCCTCCCTCCATTCTGCGGCCGGCCAAATGCAAAATTTGGCCAAAAATAAATGGAATCTGTCCTGTATTCTACAGCACACTGTGCTATAATGCAAGCAACTGATACGATATTTTATAAATATTGCCAATCCATACGGTTGTTCCTTCTTTATAACAGCTGGATGGAATGATGTGGCAGCACCTGAATATATTGTAAGGCCCGCCTGTGTGGGGCGTGGCGTTTATACAATATTGGTTGCGAGCCCAATAAAAACAGCGAACCAAACAACGCATGACAGCTGTTGATTTTGAATATCTGAGTCTTTCTTATAAACGGTATATGATCCAACGAACGCTTCCTAGCATCCCCTTTATTCCTTTTCTGAATGGATTCGCCGCGTTACAGCGGACTAAATCCATAAGATAAGACCTGGTTCTCGACAGGAGCTATTTGCCCGGTTATTGTTCGTTTAAAACAGCAAAAGATGCTGTTTTAAAATAAAAGAAGGAGTGAGAAAAGTGAGAAAGCGCATCCTAGCACTGGCATTGATGGCTTCCATGGTGCTGACGTCATTTGCTGGGTGCAACAGCGGCGGAGGAGATAACGCTGCTGCAACCGATTCCACGGCCGAATCAAATGCCTCGGCAGAATCTGCAGCGGAGTCCGCCGGCTCCACGGCAGAAGGAGAATGGGAAAAATTTGACGACGTTACCATTGAAATCCTCAACTGTTGGAACGGCGGCTTCAAAAATCCCTCTGATCTGCGCAACAACGAAGTGGCTACAGCTATTCGTGACAAAATCGGCGTAACAGTAGAGATCGAGGGCATCATGATGAGCGAAACTGAAAAGCTCAACATGGAGTTCGCTTCCGGCGATATGCACGAGGTTATCAACGCGCCTTATTGGGGCGGCGACGGCGGCGAGACTGCGGTTATCAAGCAGGCTGGTTCCGAAGGTCGTTTGCTGGCATTGGATGACGATATCAATGATTTCGCCAACATTAAAGATGCTTGGAAGGTAGGCGTTGTATCCCAGGCCTTCTTGGAAAACGACTTGGAATATGAAGGTTTCGGCGGCAAGCATTATATCCTGCCTATGCAAACCCCTGGTGAGGAAGAATCTATAGACTACTGGGCCTACGGTGTATTTGCCCGCGGCGATGTGTTCGACAAAGTTGGCATTGAAGCCGACAGCGTTCGTACCCCGGACGATCTGTACAACTTCTTTAAGGCGCTAGACGCTGCTGACATCAAAGACGTTAACGGTAACGACACCATCATTGCCAGCACCGCCGGTATGGGCAACAGCTATACCGATTATCTGTTAGGCTTCACCCTGCCCGGTTTGACCTCGTACAAACAAAACGAGGACAAGGTTTGGGAGTATTATCCTCTAACCGAAGATTGGGTCGACGCCGGTTTGTTTATGTGGAAGTTGGTAAACGAAGGACTGTTTGACAAAGAATGCTTTAAGCAAACTCCCACCACGGCCAACGAAAAGCTGGGCAACGGCACGGCTCTTGTGTACGCCGCGCAGTATAACGACAGCATCCGGGCTACCAAGGCCACCGGTCTTTATATCCAAAACCCTGAAATGCGCTATATGCCCGTGGGGCCGCTGGAGTATAAAGACGGCACCACCAAAGTACAGGTAGAAGCTAACGGCCGCAACGGCACGCCTTGCGCTATCTTTACCACCAACTGCCAGAACCTGAGAGCAGCTCTTACCTATTATGACTATGTGAATAGTTACGAAGGCCTGTTGCTCACCAAGTATGGCATCGAAGGCGAAGACTATACCATGGACGAAGATGGTATGCCTCAATTGGATCAAGAGACGCTTGACAGAATGATAGAAGGCGACGACACCGTTAACGACGAACGTCGTGAAAGAGGTATCGGCGTTTACTGCCAGACCTTGGCTGACCGTTCTGTTTCTCTGTTCGGTGAAAAGAATCCGGGCGATGCTGCCGCCGGCGTGCAGGAAATCCAAGATTTTAAAAAGGTTTCTCCCGTGAAAATTATCGATGGCTATGCTGTAGACAAAGTTGCTTTGGACTTTGAAGGATACGATAGAGTTAGTAAGATAGCCTTTGAAGGCACCAAGCAAGAGGATGAACGCCAAAAGGCCTATTTCGCTGCCACGGAAGAAGAAGCCCGCGCCATTTTAGAAGGGTATCAAGAATATGTGCGCACCGAGGACGGCGGTATCTTCATGGAATACATGGAGTATCTAAATGAAAAGGCCAACGAGCGCGGCGACTGCGTGGGCTAATCATTTGGATCTTATACTGCCAGTAAGCTGCTAAATGGCGTAAAAATTCCATCATCACAAAAATGTTGTCGCTTATGTTGTAAAAGAGCAAGATTTCTATCTTGAATCTCGTGCAATATCTTCGTAAACTAAAGAGAGCGGTACGGCGATCTTCTTTAACGGAATGTCGCCTGTGCTGCTCTCTGTTTTGTTTTTACTATAACTAACAGGAGGATCGCCATGGCTTACATAAGAGACAGGCGCGAGGAACTGACCGGCTACCAAGAACGAGCGCCTTACAATGCGAATATTGATTTGCAGTGCGATTTCGTTATGGTTTACGGCACAGATGACACCATGCCCGACAGAGTAAAAAAGTTTAAAGAAAAAGGCTATGTGGTACACCTGATGACCGGTATCGCCTGGGGCCAATACCAAGACTATCTTTATGGTAAATGGGACGGCCGCAACCACTGGGACGAAGCCCAGAAGGATCGCTACGGCGAAGATATTTCCCACGGTAAAGATGTGCCTTATATGGTGCCCACCATATCCTTTACCAATTATCTTATCGAGCGTTTAAAGTTGGCTGTGGACGCCGGCGTTGAGGCGTTACACCTGGAAGAGCCGGAGTTCTGGGATTACGGCGGTTATTCTGAGGCCTTTAAGCGCGAGTATGAGCTTTATTACCGTGAAAAATGGCAACCGCCGCACACAGATATTGCCGTGCGGTACAAGGCGTCTAAGTTAAAGGCTTATTTGTATGCGCGCGCCTTGGATCGCATCAGCAGCGAGCTGAAAGAGTACGCCATGGTAAAATATAACCGGGTGCTGCGCTTCTACGTGCCCACCCACAGCCTGGTGAACTATACTCAGTGGAAGATCCTCAGCCCCGAAGGCGCGTTGATTGATCTGCCCACCGTAGACGGCTATATCGCCCAGATTTGGACCGGCACCAGCCGTAGCGAGAACGTGTATCAGGGCGTGCTCAAAGAGCGCACCTTTGAAACCGCTTATCTGGAATACGGCATTATGCAGGAGCTGGTAAAAGGCACCGGCCGGCGCATGTGGTTTTTGCACGATCCCATTGAAGACAACCCCGAATATCCTTGGGAAGACTATAAATATAATTACCTAAAAACGGTAACCGCTTCCCTTTTACATCCGCACATTCACACCTATGAGATTTGCCCGTGGCCAAACCGTGTGTTTAACGGCACCTATCCCCGCTCCCGCAAAACCCATCAGCCCATGGAAGGCGCCAAAGGCATTCCCGGCGATTACGCCACTTTGCTGAGCAATATCGTTAATGTGATGGGCGATATGGATCAGGATAAGTTCGAGTTTGAGGGCGTCAATTCCGGCGTAGGTATTCTGATGAGCGACACCGGCTTGTTCCAACGCACCTATCCCGATAACCTCATTTCCGACCACAGCGAACCGGAAAGAACCCAGTTCCCTGCCTTTGTTGCTAACGCAGAAAACGATGAAGAGGGTATGCGCAAGTTCATCACCGGCGGTTCCTTCCCCAATTTCTACGGCATGGCCCTGCCCTTGTTGAAATACGGTTTGCCGGTGCGTCCTGTGCAGCTGGACAACATCCGCCGTTTCTCCGGTTATCTGGATGACTATAAGAATCTCATTCTCAGCTATGAATATATGAAACCCGTGGCTCCCGATATCAACAACGCCTTTGCCGCATGGGTGCGCGAGGGCGGCACGCTGATTTACCTGGGCGACGGCTCCGATCCGTATCATCAAATCGACAGCTGGTGGAATCGGCCTAGTGGCAAAAAGTACGACAACCCTGCCCAACACCTGTTTGAAATGATGGGCTTGCCCCGCGATTTGAAAGACGGGGTTTACGAGGTTGGCAAGGGTTTGCTGGCAGTGTGGAATATCTGCCCCGCCAAAATCTGCTTGACAAAAGAACTGGCGGATCAGTACCGCAGCTTTGTGAAAGACGTTTTGTCCCGCACCGGCAGCCAGTGGGTTTACGGCAATAAGCTCACCCTGCGCCGCGGCCCCTATGTGATAAACGCGGTGATGGACGAAAGCGTTACCAACGAGCCCATGGTGTTGCAAGGTACTTTCTGCGATATGTTTGAGCCCACCTTCCCCATTGTGCACGAAAAGGTTGTGCAGCCGGATGAGAACACCCTGTTGTTCGACTTTAGCAAGGTTGCCGATAAGCTTTGGTGCGTGGTAGGTACCTCTAGCCGCATCTTCTCGATGGATTGCGACGACAATGGGTTCCAATTTGATTGCAAGGGCGCCGACAATGTGCATGCCAATATCCGCTTAAAGTTGCCCCATGCCGTTGGCAAAGTAAGCGCCCAGGATGAAAATGGCAAAGAGGTAGCCATTACCTGCCAGTGGGATGAATCCAGCAGCTCGGCTTTGCTGAGCTACGACAGCCACGCATTGCAGGTAAAGGTAACCGGTTGTTTTAGCAAATAAGGTTCCTTCTTATTGCCGGCCGGATGGCCGGGCCCTAAACATAAAGGCCCCCACACGGTATGATAACTGCGCGTTGGTCATCGGTCAGAGCCAGAAAAGAACCTAAGATTATACTTGCAAGGAATATCTGTTATGGGGGTCTCTATGGAAATTAAGGGAACAGTTTTTAACATTCAGCCCTTTTCAATTTACGACGGGCCTGGCATTCGCACCACCGTATTCTTAAAGGGCTGCAACCTGCGCTGTGTGTGGTGCCATAACCCAGAGTCTTATTTGCCCGGCCGGCAGTTGCAAATACACCCTGAAAAGTGCATCGGCTGCGGCAACTGCTTTAATATGTGCCCACAGCAAGCGCATTACATCACCGAACAAGGCGAGCATAAAATCCACCGCGATAAATGCACAGCCTGCGGCATTTGTGCCGACAACTGCTATTCCGATGCCTTGGCTATGACCGGCAGGATGGAAAGCGCCCGCGCCGTTTTTGAAACCATTTTGCGTGATAAGCCGTATTTTGACAATTCCGGCGGCGGGGTTACCTTCTCCGGCGGCGAATGTCTGGTGCAGCCGATCTTTTTAATGGAGCTGCTTCGTCTGTGCCACGAGGAGGGTATCCATACGGCGGTAGATACGGCCGGTAACGTTCCTTTCTCTGTCATTGAGCCAATGTTGCCTTATATTGATTTGTTTTTATATGATGTAAAGGCCGCGGATCCGCAGGTGCATAAGGCCTTAACCGGCGTAACCAACGAGCAAATTATAAGCAACCTGCGGCGTTTGTCGGAGCTGGGCAAAGAAATTATCGTGCGCATCCCCTATGTGCCCGGCGCCAACGACAAAGAAATAGAGGGCATCGCCGAGCTGCTCAGCGGTTTAAAGCTGCGCGACGTAGAGGTATTGCCCTACCATAAGTTAGGGGAAGGCAAGCGCACCGCGTTGGATATGGAGATGCAGAAATTTACAGTCCCCTCCAACGCCGATTTAGAGGAAGCATGCGGTATTCTACGCTCCAAAGGCGTAGCCGCTCATTTTTCAGTCATTAAGTAATTGTGAGGAAAGTGGTGAATTTTCTTGGTTAACAGCGAAAGAGTAAAATTGTCCCCGTTGTACTATGATCGCATTCGTGCCATGCACGATTCCAAGATCTATTACAACAAAGAAAAGTTAAAGAAATACGGCGGTTCCATCGATATCGACGATCACGGCTTTATTTGCTTTGACGACGAGTTGGACTTTACCCCCGAGTACAATGAAGACGGCATGATTTACGGCTGCGCCCTTATCGGCCGCAACCTGCGCCGCTTCATCAACTGCATCCCCGCCTATATTCATCCCGATAGCGCCCTGGCCGGCTGCTGGGCTGGCGTGTTCCAGCGCTTTGCTAACATCGGCCTGCGCCCCTCGGATCGCCCCGGCGAGGATCTGCGCGCCCTGCACGAAAAATACGGCATGCTTCAAACCGGTATTGCGGGCATGAACCATCTGGGCCCCGACATGACCATCGGCCTGCAACTGGGCTGGAAGGGCTTGCTGCAAAAAGTTCGCTATTACCGCGATTTCAACAACCCCGCCGACACTGATTTTTACGACGGTGAAGAAGAAATGGTGTTGGGCATTCTGGAGTACACCAAGCGTCACGCCGACTATGCCCGCGAACTGGCCGAAAAAGAAACCGATCCGGTTCGCAAAGAAAACTATCTGGAGATTGCCCGTATTAACGACAATCTGTGCGAGGAGCCCCCGCACACCTTCCGCGAGGCTTGCCAGTTCTTGGCTATCTTCCAGAGCGTAGACCGCACCTACTTTGCAGGCGGCGCCCTAGGCCAGCTGGATGAACTGCTGCGTCCCTACTTTGAGCACGATATCAAAGCCGGCCGCTTGACCGAAGAAGAAGCTGTTTGGATCATCGCCAGCCTGCTGTATAACGACACGCACTATTCTCAGATTGGCGGGCGCCTGCCTGATGGCAGCCGCGATTTGGCCAGCCGTTTGTCCTTCTTGATTTTGGACGCCACCCACATTCTGCACATCCCCAACAACATCGCCGTGCGCGTATACGACGGCATGAACGAGGATCTGCTGCGCCGTGCGCTGGAGTATATTTTGGAGGACGGCTCTGGCGTTTGCTTCTCGCTGTCTCACGGTATTGAAGAGGGCTACGCGAAAAACGGCCATCCCATTGAGTTGGCCCGCATGCGTGCCAAGGTAGGCTGCAACTGGGTTGCCCTGCCCGGTATTGAATACCCGTTGCAAGACGTTACCCGCTTGAACATGACCTGGGCGCTGCTGTACGCCATGGATGAGGTTATGGAGAGCGGTAACCCCACCCTGGAGGATTTGTGGGAGCACTTCCACAAGCATCTTTCCATCATGGTGCAGTGCATTAAAGACGGTTATGATCTGCATTATGAAGTGGTTTCTCGCAACCTGCCCGAAATCGTACTGAACCTGTTCTGCCACGGCCCCATTGAGCGCGGCGTTAACTGCGCCTCCGGCGGTGTGGATATTATCGGGTTGAATGTTGACGGTATCGCCCTGGCCACTGTGGCCGACTCCTTTGCCGCTATTGAGCAGCGCGTGGTGAAAGAGAAGAAGATCACCTGGGAGCAGCTGTATGCCGCTATGAAGAACAACTTTGAAGGCGAAGGCGAAGAGAATATGCGCCTGATGCTCAAGAATATCCGCCGCTTCGGCGATCCCGAATCCCCGGCTGAAGCTTGGGCAGAGCGCATTCGCGACGATTACGTGCAGCTGGTTAAGGGTTCGCCCACTAAGAAGCACCATCTGCAGGTCATCCCCGGCATGTTCTCTCACGGCGATGTGTTCATGTATGGCAAGCATTTGCCCGCCACCCCCAACGGCCGCAAATATGGCGATCCCATCTCTCACTCCAACGAGCCGGATCCGGGCTTTGCAAAGGGCCTTTCCAGCTTCTCGCCCACACTAAAGGCCAACGCTGTGGCTAAGGTGCAGCCGGGTTATGGTAACTCTTCCCCGCTGCATTTGGATATCGACTCCGACATGCTTAACCGTGCCGGCGGCATCGATGCTTTGATGGCCCTGGTGCACACCCACGACCAGATGGGCGGCACGCTGATCAATATGAACTGCATCACCAAGGAGCAAATCCGCAAGGCCCATGCCGATCCGGACAGCTGCCCCGATTTAGTGGTTCGCGTAACCGGCTACTCTGCATTCTTCGCTTCCCTGTCGAAGGAATACCGGCAGCAGGTTGTGGATCGTTATCTGACCGACGACGAGAAATAAGGTATTTTTCGTTTGGTTTAAACCACAATTGATAAAGCGATAAGGCACAACATAAGAGGCCCAAGCCATTGATGAAATGGTTTGGGCCTTGTTGTTTCTTGCTAAACTCATTAACATACTTAAGGCAAAAAACTAGAAGCAAGAAGCTATAGTGATAGGTCTTTGAAAAACTCATCAAAGGAACGTACTTTATAGATCTGTTTCAGTGCCAAAAGAACACTGATACGCACACTGTAACGTCCTTGCTCCATTTTTGCCAATACGGCTGGGGATACGTTAATCCCTAACATTGCTAACCGGGCCGAAGCTTGTGCCTGGGTGAACCTGGCCTGCCGCCTTAATTTTTGTAGATTTTCTCCAATTGATATATCTTGCTTTAGGTTACTTGACATATCCTACGATCCTCCAATTCGCAAAAATTTTGGATAAATATATCTTTCTATTGATTTTACAATGCATTCTTTGCTGTAATTGGATATATTTATCCAGTTCAGAGGAATGAATGCGAAAAATAATATGGATTTGGAATCCATGGAGCAATTGCAAAGGCTGCTAGAAAAATTGCCCCAATTAGAACAACAAGCGCTTGTATGGCTGATGAGCAACATAGACGTTGCAGAAGCCTTGTGCGATCCAAACGGCGGCTACACAGAAGACGAGTTTCAGCAACAAAAACAAAGGGCAAGAAACGAGCAAGACTATGTGCTTTTCGCTTTGCTGCTATACCAAGAATACGTGCAGGAACGAGAGACATATAAGGCAAAAAGCCAAGATGCTGAGGCAGAACATCAAGAAGGCAACACGGCGAAATAGCGCCCATACGCGCCCATCGTTTTGCCATCGGTAAAGCATGCGGCTGCTTGACAGGACAAAGGCAAAGCACTATACTAAGCCCAAGCACACAGCCGGCAACCGAACCGGTTAGCAAAACTATGGCTTTATTGGAGGTTGCTTTGCAATATGCAAAAGTTAATTATACTAAGGGGAAACTCCGGCAGCGGCAAATCAACCCTGGCGCGAATGCTGCAAGAAAAGTTTGGGCCAAACACCATGCGCCTTTCTCACGATATGGTGCGCATGGAAATACTGCATGTTTGGAGCAAAGAAGGGCTGGTTAAGTCGCAACCGCTTATGATCGAATTGCTGAAATATGGGAAGCAGCACTCAGAAATCACGATACTAGAAGGTATTTTGGATTCCCAACAATATTCTCTTCTGTTTGAAACCGCTTTAAAAGAATACGGGCAGGAAAATATTTTTGCCTATTACTACGACTTGCCATTTGAAGAAACGCTGCGCAGGCACAGCACAAAGCCCAACCACAACGACTTTGGCGAGGTGGAGATGAGGCGGTGGTGGCGGGAAAAAGACTATCTACCTACGATACCGGAAAAAGTATTCACCCAAGAACTGAGCCTAGAAGACGCCCTTGCCCTCATTTATCGGGACGTTACGGCAACAGTTTAAACAAATATTCCGAATCAAAGCGAAAAAACGAAAGGACATTCCCATGACGCATCATATGCTTGAAAGCACCTCTACTTCCCCCCGTTACCGCAACATACTATTTGACCTAGACGGCACCCTGTTGGACTTTTCTCTCTCTGAACAGGACGCACTGCATTCTGCCCTGCGTAAACATAACCTGGCCTGCACAGATGAAATCCGCCGCCGGTACAGCGCCATTAATAACGCCATGTGGAAGCAGCTGGAAAAGGGCGAAATTACCCGCAAACAGCTGCTGGTGGCCCGGTTTGAATCTCTTTTGGAGCAAATAGGCGCCCAAGGGGATCCGGCCCAAATCAACCAAGATTATCTTACGGCGTTGAGCCAAACAGCCTACCTGTTGCCCCACGCACTGGAGGTTTGCCGTATTTTGGCCCAGCATTGCCGCCTGGCTATTATTACCAACGGCAACGCCTGCACCCAACACGGACGTTTTGAAAAATGCGGCCTCGCGCCCTATTTTAGCGGGCTATTTATCTCTGAAGAAGTGGGGGCGCAAAAGCCTGCCTCCGTCTTCTTTGACACAGTGCTGGCCAAAATGGAGCCCATTCAGAAAAGCGAAACTCTGATTGTGGGGGATTCCCCTTCTTCTGATATTACAGGTGGTAATTTATCCAAGATAGATACCTGTTGGTATAACCCAAAACATACCGAAAGCACCGTGCCCTCCACTTATGAAATCGACGATCTACGCCAGCTTTTGCCGCTAATCCTTGGCAACAAGGGGAAAGATTTGCTAGAAAAGGCGTGAAACAAGCGATAATTGCCATATTTTTGTTATAATTAGTATAATAAATACTATATGTATTATTAAAACGCTGTTTATTCGTCACACTTCTTGGTATCAAACAAACACGCACAAAAAAGTAGCAGCAAGCGCTTCTTGCTGCTACTTTTTATTCTCATTTTTTCCGTCTTTTGCGCTTCTCCCGGCGCTCCTGCACGGCTTGCCGCATCTTCTCCAACGCTTCGGCATGGCGCTCTGAGGACATATGGGGGAACGCCTCTAGCAAACGCCGCTGCCACATCCTGCTATTTTCCGTCATTTCGTGAATATGTTCGCTTAGGTTCTCCAAACGCTTTTTGGTTTCTTCATCCAGCTTGGCATCGAGGCGCGCCTCTAAATCCTGCTGCATGCGGGTTTTGAGCGCCTGGTTCTTTTCTTTTAACTCTTGCATCGCCTGCTGCAGCTTCTCCATTTTGCCATTGAGAGTCAGGATGCTGCGCACAGTAACCACGCTATCGGTAACAAAATAAACCAACAGGAAAAAGCTGACAAGGGGCACCAGCCAATCGGGCAGCAGTGTTAGCAACCATTGCACCCACGGGTGCAGCAGCTTGACCAGTAGAACCGACATCACCCCAAACAGCAGAGAGTTTTTCAAGCATACCCTACCGTGGATGTTAAACTTTTTTTGCGAATAATCCCACCACTTGGTATGAAAGCACACCTCTAATATGTAGGCCGTCAAATATTCCAGCAAACTCGTGATGATCATGCCGCATAAGAACAGCAGCACAATATGATCCGAAAGCGGCTCCAATGGGTAAATCACCAGTAAAGCGCCAAAGCCATACACTGGGCAAAAGGGCCCGTTGAGAAAGCCCCGATTGATAAAGCGCTTAGCCGGAATGGAACAATAGGCCGTCTCACAAGCCCAACCCACAAAGCTGTATATGGTAAACAGCAATATCAACTGATAAACGGTTTGCAAAGCAAGCCTCCTTTTCGGCCGTTGTCTTGGTTTACACCAACTCCCTATGGCGTTAATGTGCTCTCGTGCGAAACAGGCTGGCCTTTTGCGGCTTTTTGCGCTTTCTTTTTGGCGCGCAAGGCGCAAAAAAATTCCGACAGCAAATCTCCGCACTCCTGCGCCAGCACCCCTTGTTCCACTTGCGGGCTATGATTATACGGCAGGGAAAACAAATTGACCACAGAGCCGCAGGAACCGGCCTTAGCGTCCGCCGCGCCAAATACCAGCCGGGGGATTCTGGCGTTGATAATGGCGCCTGCGCACATGGGGCAAGGCTCAAGCGTTACATACAGTTCGCACTGCCACAGCCTCCAGCCCCCCAGCCTGCGGCATGCCGCGTCAATGGCTTCTAGCTCCGCGTGGCACAAAGCGTTTTTTCCCCGCTCCCGCCGGTTCCGGCCGGTGGCGATCACTTCGTCCTGATACACTACCACCGCTCCAACCGGCACTTCGCCTTCCTGCGCCGCCAACTGTGCCTGCTCCAATGCGGCGCGCATATATTTCTCGTCCCTGGTCATGACACACATAAATAAACGGTCTGCGCCAGTAAAACCCCGGCAAAGGCGATAACCCCGGGATTGAGCACCATCTGCCGCATAGCAGCAGCAAACCCAAGCCCGCCTGGGCCGGCGGAAGCAGACGGCAGAACAAAAAAGCCAAGCTGCCTGCGCATTAATATAACGGCGGCCACAATCCCCAATAAAATGATTGCCAAAACCACCAGGTAATAGCACAGCATATATGCCCCATCGGACAATTGGTATGACAACACTTCCATCAGGCAAGCGTAAGCATTGTTGGCAAAATGCAGAGCCACCCCCACCCAAATAGATCCGGTTTTCGTCACCAGGTAAGCCAAAACCAAACCCACAATAAGCGCAAAAGGGATCTGCACAATGTTGCCGTGCATTAAACCAAACAGTAAGGAGGAGCCCACAACCGCCACCCCATTGCCAAAGCGCCGCAGCATACCCAACACCACGCCGCGGTAAACAAATTCTTCCATAAACGCGGGCATCACCGCCGTGCTGAAAAAGAGCAAAGCAATAGCCGCAGGGGAATTGTCGTACCCTTGGGCGCCCGTATCGGTATTCACGCCAAACTGCTCTAAATTGGCGCAAAGCAGGTTCACCATCATATTGGCTAACATACACACGCTCATGCCAAACAAAACGCATAACGCCCCTTGTTTTACGCCAACGCGGCGAGAAGGCAGAATCTCACCCAGCGAAATATTCAGCGCCCGCAGCAAACATATTACAGGAAGTATAGCGCCAAGCCCAGCATACACACCGTACATTAAATAATAGGCCACCGGGTCAATGCCTTGAAAGCCGTTGTTGAGTTGGGTGTAATCGATTAAGCCCATTCTGCCCAACACCAGCACCAATATGACCGCCAGAACATTCATCATTAAAAAAATTCCCAACAGGGTAAAACCGATGGCGGAGGATTGGCGGCGCAACATCCTTCCCATATAATAAGCCGACGGCTGGCTTCTTTGTTCCCATTGATAAGGATGATACTGCATCAGCGTTCACCTCCGTCCACTCTGTTTGCTTCGCTTTCTTTGCGTGTATTTTGCCAAAGTTGGGTTAACCATTTGGCACACACCGCCGTGCCTACCCCCATATAGGGCACTACCACCAACAAGGGCAGGATAAAAAAGCAAGACGCTACCCATAACACATAGGTAATAAGCAGCCGGAACGCCGCGCCCTTATGCCCCTTCATCACTTGGCGCGAAAGCCGTATGCACGCCTGGGGCGAAAGCTCCTCACGCGTGGCGGCAAGATAAGACACGGCAAAATAACGCAAGCCCATCCAGATGCCGGCAACCGCGCCGGCCGCCACCAGCACCCAGCCGCCAATTAGGCACAGCTGCATTACCTCTTGCCTTTGCAAAAAGGGGGCCTGCGGCCATTGGTACGCCACGCCCAGCAGAGCTCCCCCGGGCAACAAGCATACAACTAGCCATAACAGCCGCCACAACATCCGGCGCAGGGTAACAGCCAAAGCGCGGCCCCAAGCAGCGGGGCCGCGGTAATAGGTAAACAACAGCATAGGGGACGCTTCTTCGCCATTGGCGGCAAGGGCGCACCACCGCGCCAACCCCAGCTGCAAGGGCAGCATGGCCAACAAAGCCAGCGCCAATACCACGGCTAAAGCCGCTGTGGCAGCGTTGGGCCAAAAGGACACGGCAAAACTGGCCGCCACAAAGAAAAATGCAGCGGCGCATAAAAACAAAACGGTAACTGCCACCGCCACGCTCCAATGCGCTTGTGCTAAGCGGGCCCTGGCCTCCCTGCGGATCTTGTTTTCTGCAGTAAAAACAGACAAGCGGGCACCTCCTTTATTCGATATTACAAAAGCCTAACACCGTTAATAACCAATTCAAAAGCCAAGCCCAAATACTGCGCCGCGCTGCGGCACAACACCATACGAGTTAAAAAGATTTCAAAATACTCCATCACGGGGCAAATGCTGGTATCAATTACAATATCCAGCACCGCGGTTTTGTTTTCGCTGCTAATTTCTAAGAAAGCCTGTTCCACCGCGTAGTTGACCCTGTCGTGAATATCGCTGGTAACCGTTTCTTTATTGCGCACCCGGGTACGCCTAACGTCGCTTTTATCCGACAAAATCAACGCGGCGGCAATGGGGTTCACAGCAGCGGCCGTACCCTCGTCGTGATTGCCGATGGCCGCCGTCACCTGGGCGATTTCATCGGCCGGCATCCCCATGTTGGTTAAAATGGTAAAAGCCATCAGCGCCCCGCTTTGGGCGTGATCAATGCGGTTAATCACGTTGCCGATATCGTGCATATAGCCCGCAATAGCGGCCAGTTCGCAGGTGCGCTCCCCATACCCCAGGGTTTTTAAAATATGGCAAGCATAGTCGGAAGAGCGCTTAGCATGGGCAAAGCCATGCTCTGTGTAGCCGATAACCCCCAAGATCTCATTTCCCTTTTCAATATAAGCCTTTACCTGCGGATCCCGTTTAACATCCTCCAGTGTAATGATTTTGCCAGCCATGCTGTCATCCTTTCTTGTTCATAGGCCCGGCGTTATTCGGCCGTCCACTGCTACGCCAATCACGCCGTAAACATGCGGTACATCGCCTCTAGGCAGATTTGCGCATGCTGCATAAAGCGTTCTATATCGATGTTCTCCCCAACATTGTGATATTGTGGGTTTTCTCCTTTGAAAAAGGGGCCAAAGGCAACACCGCGCCCCGCCAGCTGCCGGGCATAGGTGCCTCCGCCTGTAGCGTATACTTCAGCAGGTTGCCCGGTCACGCTTTGATAAGCCTGGTTTAACAGCTGTACCAGCTGGCTGTCATCCGGCACAAACAAGGGCTTGCTGTGGCTTTCCACTTCTACCGTTAAGCCCTCTTTTTGCGCACGGGCCCGAATCTTTTCTAAAATCGCGTCCCCATCCGCCGTAACGGGATAGCGGATGTCGATACCCGCGCTGGCCCCTTCGGAGCCAACTTGCACCACGCCCACATTGAGCGTCAACGCCCCCGAAGGCTCGTCGCTTTGCGCAATCCCCAACGAGTTGCCGTTGCACTCCAGACCCACAGCATCGTCTAAAAAGGCGCACAGAGAGCCCAACACCGCTTCGCCTAAGCCGGCCGCCAGCAGAGAAATCAAGTGGGTGGCCGCGTTAAAGCCCTCCTGGGGGTGCATGGCGTGGCTGGCCTTACCGTAAGATACAATCTTGAGCCCGTCGATGGTGTATTGAAAATCAAAGTTGCCTTCCCGCCCGTCGGCCAAGCGCTGCAGCTGGTGATCCTCCTGCTCGGTGCAGTCCAGCAGTGCCACTGCCTTATCCGGCACAGCGTTTACCACGGTGCCGCCATACATGGCGGTTAGTGTGGTGCCGTTGTGGCTGGGCGCCGAAACCTTTAAGCGCAAAATCCCTTTTTCCCGGTTGCATACGCCATAGTCTGCGTCGGGCGTAAAGCCCATCACCGGCAAAGGCTGCGTCTTTAAGTAGTGGGCGATATCATCAGAATTAATTTCCTCGCCCGCCCCAAAGATAGCACGAATTTTCCGTTTACCCACCACGCCGGCGTCTTTGAGCGCTTTTAAGCAATAAAGAGCCACAACAGCCGGGCCTTTGTCGTCGGCTACGCCGCGCCCGTAAAGCTTGCCGTCTTGGCGCAAAACCGTAAAAGGATCGGTCTTCCAGCCGTCCCCTGCCGGAACCACGTCCACATGGGTCAATACAGCGGCCACCTCGTCGCCTTCCCCATAGCTGGCATGGCCCGCCATATTATCTGTGTTTACCGTTTCCAGGCCCATCTCTTGGGCGCGGTTTAAAATCCATTGCAACGCCTTAGCCGCCTGCTCCCCCAGCGGATATTCTCCGCCGCCAACGGCCGCCACAGACGGAATGCGCACCAACTGTTCGATATCGCGCAAAATATCTTCTTGATATTGCAAAATATGCTGACCAAACTGCATCGTATTTTCCATAAATACGCCTCCTATCGGGAATCAATCAGGCCGTCAAACCGCCGCAAATATATCGGGTACGGCAAGACTGTGAATAAGCCTGATTTATTTCAAAATCTTTTCCTGCTGCTTTTGCTTCATTTGCAAACCGGCAAGCAGCAGCTATTGCCTATTATACCTCTTTTAGGGAAAAAATAGTAGTCCCTATCTGCCATACCGGCCGCCGATATGCAAGATCTTGCCAAGATGAATGGGTTAAATTGTATCCACATTTTAATTGTGTTACCATATTGGCACAGATAACTTTATGATACCGGCAAGCCGCCGGTAAAGGAGGAAGTGTACATGCCTGCGGTTGATTTACCCCTAGAGCAGCTACAACATTACAACGGCACCAATCCCCGGCCAGACGATTTTGACTCTTACTGGGACAAGGCCCTGCGCGAACTGGATGAAGTGGAACCCCGCTGTGAGTTAATCCCCGCCGAATTTTCCGTGCCCGGCGCGGTGGAGTGTTTTGATTTGTATTTCCCCAGCGTGCGGGGCGGACGCATCCACGCCAAATACCTGCGCCCCGCCGGCCAGGCGCCGGCCAAACGGCCGGTGGTTTTGCAGTTTCACGGCTATGGCGGCAGCAGCGGCGATTGGCAGGATAAGCTATCTTTTGTGGCCGCCGGCTTTTGCTTAGCCGCCATGGATTGCCGCGGCCAAGGCGGGCTTTCTTACGATGCAGGCGGCGTGCCGGGCAATACACAACAGGGGCATATAATCCGCGGGCTGGACGGCAATGCCGACGATCTGTTGTTCCGGCAAATCTTCTTAGATTGCGCCCAGTTGGCCAGGGTATTGATGCGGCTACCGGAAATCGACGCCAGCCGCATGGCCGCCACGGGCGGCTCTCAAGGCGGCGGGCTAACGCTGGCCTGCGGGGCTTTGGTGCCCGAAATAAAATTGTTGGCGCCGTTATACCCCTTTTTGTGCGACTATCAGCGGGTATGGGAAATGGATTTGGGCACCGGCGCATATGCCGAGCTACGGCAATACTTTCGAATGTTCGACCCGGAGCACCTGCGGGAAAAAGAAATTTTTACCCGGTTAGGTTACATTGACGTGCAGCATTTAGCCAGCCGCGTTCGGGGGCGCACCATGATGGGCACCTGCTTGATGGATCACACCTGCCCCGCTTCTACGCAATTTGCTGCTTTCCATCACTTGCCCGGCAAAAAAGAACACATCATCTATCCGGATTTTGATCACGAGGGCGTGCCCGGTTGGTGGGACAAAGTGTTAACCTTTTTCATCAACAATTTATAAGGTTTTCGCCGCCGGCTTTTTAAATATTTTTCAAAATTATTCCGATGCGGCAGGCGGTATGATGGCCCTTTTCCTGCAAACAATAGCAGTGCGCAATCCCTTTGCATAAATGGCGCACACGGTTGCAATGTTGCAGAAAGGAGCATTTTTGTGGAACAGAAATACAGCGATATGTATCAGCTGCTTGCCCATAACAAGCAGGCGCACCATTACTACGCCGGATTGCCGGGTTATGTGCAGGATGAAATGAATAAAAAGGCCGCGCGGATCAATTCTTTTTCCAGCTTGCGCGACTGCGCCGAAAACCTTACCAGGGGCGACGGTTGAGGCCGCAGAGGCGGCCGGGCTTTTAACGGCAGCTGTCGGTTGTTGCAACCGCCGGCTGCCGTATTTTTATGCTTTGGCGCCATTGTATTTGTGCTTTTTCAAATTCGGGCGATTGCCCATTGCTTTTTTTCGTCTGCTTTTTTATAATGCAGACAAAACAGCCGATCTGCTTGGGAGGAATGGCAATTGTACGCTTATGATAAAGAACGCATAGAACATCTGCGCAGCCACGCTTTGTCACGCAAGCAAGACAACAGCGAGTGGCGGTATCTATACGAAAAAGCCTATCTAGAAAGTGCCCAGCAAGAAAAAAGCACCCCCTGCCGGGTGGGTATGGCACAACGGTATATGTTTGCCAACGCCCAGCCCGTTATTGATGGCGGTGAGCTGGTGGTGGGCAAGCATTCCTGCCGTGCATTATCCGCTACAGAAGAGGAAGAATGGACTCTGATTCGTCGGTATGCCTTACCGGCCAAGCCGCGCAGCGACGGGCAGGCGGCCCATATGGCAGTGGATTACGAGCTACTGCTGCAAAAAGGCGTTAGCGGCATTTTAGAGGATATACAGCATCATATGGCGCAGCTGGACTGCGCAAATCCCGATCAACTAAAAAAGCATGAATTTTACCGCAGCTGCTGCTATGCCCTAGAGGGCGTGGTGCTGCTGGCCGACAGTTACGCGCAGCTGGCGGCGGAGTTGGCGCAGCGGGAACCCGACGCCGCACGAAAGCAAGAACTGGAACGCCTATCGGCCATATGCGCAAAAGTTCCCCGCCATCCGGCCGGCAGCTTTTATGAGGCGGTGCAGTCGGTTCACTTTATTATTTTCTGTCTCAGCGCTCAAGAGCAAATCCTTTATCAGTTGGGCCGGCCGGATCGCTACCTTTGGCCCTACTACGAGAAAGATATTCGCTGCGGCGCGCTGACCCAAAAAGAGGCTCAAACCCTGATAGATTGCTTAGGGTTGCTGTATAATGAATACATTCCCAGCGGTCTGGCGGTGGGCCTTATGGTGGGCGGCCGGAATGCCGACGGGCGCGATACCACCAACGACCTTAGCTACATGTTTGTAGACAGCGTGCGCCATGTAAAAATGATCTATCCCGGCGTGGGGTTATGCTGCCATAAGGGGATGCCGGAGGATTTGCTGCGCCTGGCATGCGATATTTTAGCTGAGGGGCACTCCCACCCGGCGCTGTTTAACGATGAAGTAATCACCCAAGGTTTGTTGCATTACGGCCTTTCAAAACAAGAGGCCTGCCAGTATATTCACAGCACCTGTGTAGAAATTACTCCTTGCGCCAGCTCCGCCTGCTGGGTTGCCAGCCCCTATACCAATTTGCCCCAGCTTTTGCTGGATCTTCTGGGGGTGGGCGAGGGTGATACGCAAGGCAAACCGGTGGTTTCTTTTGAAAGCTTCGCCCAGCTCAAGCAGGCGTATTTTCATAAGCTGGCCGCCCATATCCGCCACAATCTGATAGAAGAAAACCGCAGCCAGCTGGAGCGCACAGCCCACAGCTTTAACCCGCTGCTGTCGTGTTTTGTTAACGACTGCCTGAAAGAAGGGCGGGATATTGAATCCGGCGGAGCCCGCTACAACTGGATTATGCCCTCTTTCGTGGGGGTGGCCAATTTGGCCGATTCTTTTGCCGCTATTGAACAGCTGGTTTTTGAAGAAAAACGTTTTACCCTACAGCAGCTGTGCGATATGCTGCGCTGTAATTTTGAAGGCTATGAGAAGCAGCGTCTGTTTTTAAAGAACCGCGTTACCAAATACGGCAATGACGACGAGCGAGCCGATGCCTATGTGCAGGAGATTACCCAACAAATTGCCCAAAGCTGCCAGGGCTACCGCACGGTGCGGGGCGGCCAACTGGTGCCCAGCCTATTCTGCTGGGTGATGCACGAGCAATTCGGCACCTGCACCATGGCAACGCCCGACGGGCGCAAAGCCGGCTTTCCTTTGGGCGACGGCTCCGGCCCAGCGCAGGGCAATGAAAAGAAGGGCCCCACCGCCTCTATTTTGTCCAGTACCAAGTGGGATCACACCCCCTTTGTGGGCGGCATCGCTGTGAACCTACGATTTTCGAAAAAGCTGTTTTCCGAATCCTCTAAAGATAAATTATTGGCCCTCATCCACACCTTTATGGAGCGGGGCGGCTTTGAGATGCAGGTAAACGTGCTGGATCAAGAAACGCTGCAAAAAGCCCAGGAGCACCCCGAACAGTATGCCGATTTGGTGGTTCGGGTGGGCGGCTACAGCGACTATTTTGTTCGCCTCTCTCCCGCCATGCAGGCTGAGGTGATGCAGCGCACGGAGCACTGCCTATGAGTGCGCAACCGCTGCTGGTATTTAACGTTCAGCGTTTTTCCGTATACGATGGGCCGGGTATTCGCACCACTGTATTTTTAAAAGGCTGCTCCCTGCGGTGCAAATGGTGTCATAACCCAGAATCCCTGTCGGCACATGTGCAAGTGCAGTTTTCTGCGGATAAATGCATCGGCTGTCATTCCTGCCGCGAGGCATGCCCCCGGCTAGATTTCGATCCGCCCCGGTTTGGCAGCAGTTATCCCGATATTGATCCCTACTGCGCCGCCTGCCGCGCCTGTGAAGACGCTTGCCCCGCAGAGGCTATTTCCTTTTGGGGCAAAGCAAGAAGCACACAAGAGCTGCTGGATGAGCTGACGCGCGACAAAGATTTTTACCAACGCTCCGGCGGCGGCGTTACCTTTTCCGGCGGAGAGCCCTTGCTGCAGGTTTCACAGCTCAAACCTTTGTTGCTTGCCTTGTGGGAGCGCGATATCTCCTGTGCGATAGAAACCGCCGGGCATGTGCCTTGGCCTGCCTTTGCAGAAATTTTGGAGCTGACAGACGTCTTTTTATTCGACATTAAAGCCATCGATCCCAACCTGCACCGCCTGGGGACCGGGGCCGACAACCGGCAGATCCTCAGCAATTTTGAAAAATTGGGCCTCTATGCGTGCAATACGGCGCACACCAGCCCTATTCGCATATTCGTACGCACCCCGATTATCCCCGGGTATAACGACAGCGAAAAAGCCATACAACAGCTAGAAGCTTTTTTAATAGCGCATCCCTTTATCGCCGGATTTGAACCGATGCCCTTTCACAGCACCGGCGCCCACAAGTATCAATCTTTGGCTATGGCGTACCCCTATGCCAACACAGCAGCTCCACCGGCGGATTGGGTAAACGCCCTGCGGGATCGCTTTGCGGCCCAGGGGATCCCTGTTTGCCGCTGAGCGCCGGGCGGTTGTTTCGGCAAGGTAAAACTGCTATACTAAAAGCGGGAAGGCGCCGCCTATCCCGCTTGTTTTCTTGTTGCCTCCCTTATCATGGTGAGGCGGTTTCAGGCAATTTGTTATGGGTCAAACGGCCACGCGGCCAGAAAGGATGTGTTTTGGTTTGTACGCTGTATATCGCCGGCCATTTATCGTGCCTTACGCACAGTGCGATTGCAACGAAAAGTTAAAGCTATCTGCTGCGCTGAAAGAAGCGCAGCAAGTGAGCATGGAACATTGCGATCAGCTTGGCATTGGCAACCGCTATTTATTAAGCCTAAATATGGTTTTTCTTTTGGCTAAAATCCACATTGATATCACCCGCATGCCCCGCGGCGGAGAAACGCTTGCAATTGAAACCGTGCCTTATCTGCCTGTACGGGCCATTTATCCACGTGTTACCACATTATACGGCGAAAAGGAAGAGCCGCTTATGCGGATCGATTCCCGCTGGACCCTGGTGAACACGCAAACCGGCCGGATCCTCCGCCGCCCGCCGGAGGGCTTGCCTCTTCCCTTCACGCCGACGCCGCAGGATTTTTCTGACGTTAAAATCGCCGCCCCCGCCTCATTGCAGCCCTTGGAGCAGGTGCGGGTGCGCTACTGCAATTTAGACAGCAATCACCATCTAAACAACGGAGAATATGCCGACCTGGTGTGCAACTGCCTGGAGCAGGAGCTACTGGAGGGATGGGAAACAGCCGCCTTTACCATTTTATACCACCACGAGGCCAAACTGGGCCAAACCATTTGCCTGGAGGGAGCCCGGCAAGAAAATATCCGCTATATCCGCGGCACTTTGGATCAAGGCCCGTGCTTTGAAAGCGAGGTTATTTTACAGAAACGGAGGGAGTAGCCGTATCATGGACAGCAGAATTTTAACCGAATATTTGCAAGGAAACTGCTTTAACGCTTATGAAGCGTTGGGCGCCCATCCATCCCACGAATATGACCAGGACGGCGTGCGTTTCACTGTGTATGCGCCCCATGCCCGGTCGGTAGCTTTAATCGGGGAGTGTAACGGCTGGCAGGGCTACCCAATGCATGCCCTGGAAGGCGGCATGTGGACGATTTTTATCAACGGCGCCCATGAAGGCCAGCTTTATAAATTCCGCATAGAAACCGCCGGTGGAGAATACTACGACCGGATGGATCCCTTTGCCTTTTGCAGCGAATGCCGCCCCAATACCGCCTCAATCGTCACCCGGATGGACACCTATGCTTGGGGCGACGGGGCGTGGATGGCCCAACGGGATAAAAATTATAACCGGCCCATGTCTATATATGAACTGCATCTGGGCTCTTGGCGCAGAAAGGATGAAGCCGATCCAACGCAGGATGGGTTTTACCGGTATGACGAAATAGCCGCGCTGCTCATCCCTTACTTAAAGCAGACGGGTTATACCCATATTGAGCTGTTGCCTTTAACCGAATATCCCTTTGACGGTTCCTGGGGATATCAAACAGCCGGTTACTTTAGCGCCACCAGCCGTTACGGCACACCGGCGCAGCTGATGGCCCTCATCGATCACTGTCATCAGGCGGGGATTGGGGTTATTCTTGATTTTGTGCCCCTGCACTTTGTCACCGACTTTTACGCTTTGCACCAGTATGACGGTGGTTTTCTGTACGAAAGTGAGGATCCCGCCCAGCGTTATAGCGAATGGGGCACTGCTTTGTTCGACTTTACCAAGCCCCATGTGCAAAGTTTTTTAAAGTCTGCGCTAGACTTTTGGATCCGCTATTTTCATTTGGACGGCGTGCGCTATGATGCGGTATCTCGCCTGATATATCAACAAGGAGACTCTGCAAAAGGAGTAAACGATCCGGGGCTGTGGTTCTTAAAAAGCGCCAATTATACGTTGCAACAGCGCTACCCCCAGGTGATGCTTATCGCCGAGGATTCCTCAGACTTTTTAAAGGTAACCGCCCCCGTTGTATACGGCGGGCTGGGGTTTGACTATAAATGGGATTTGGGCTGGATGAACGACACCCTGGAGTATCTCAGCGCACCGGCAACGCAACGGCCCGCCTTGCATCACAAGCTCACCTTCTCTATGACCTATTTTTACCGCGACATCTTTTTGCTGCCCCTTTCTCACGACGAAGTGGTGCACGGCAAAAAAACCGTTATCGACAAGCTACCCGGCAGCTATGAGGAAAAGTTTAGCCAACTGCGGGCCTTATATATTTACATGTTTACTCATCCGGGTAAAAAACTGAACTTTATGGGCAATGAGCTGGCGGAATTTAAGGAATGGGATGAAAACAAGCAGCCCGGCTGGAACTTGCTGGATTACCCCGCCCACCAAGCGTTCTTTCGCTTCTGGCAAGCATTGCAGCTGCTTTACCAAGAGCATCCGGCTCTTTATCAAGAAGACTACCACCCCAACAGCTTTTGCTGGTTAAACGCCGACGACAGCGCCCACTGTGTTTATTCCTATTCGCGCGACGATTTGCATGGCGAGCAGCTGTTTATTGTGCTGAATTTCTCCAACCGGGTGCAAACCGATATCAACCTGCCGGTGGGGCAAGCCGGCCAGTATGAAGAGCTTTTGAGCACCGATGATTCGCGCTATGGCGGCAGTGGGCGAACCGACGGTTATGCCAGCGCCCGGCCGCAGGGAAAGGGCTATTCCATCTTTGTGAACCTACCGCCCTATAGCGCCGCCATATGGAAGAGGCAGCCCTCCGCTGCCCAACCCACTGAGCAAGCTGCCGTTCGGCCGACAGGCAAGCGGGCAGCGCCGCGTAAGCAAGAGCTGCCTGCGTCCACTGCGCACCGGCGTGTAAAAACCAAGCGCACCGCCGGCGGTATAAAAACAGAGGAGAAAAACCGATGAAAGTCAACGGCGTGGCCGAAACTTTTTTGCGCCATGGGGATTGTTACCTTTTGATGAAGCGCTCTGCTTTCAAACAACATTACCCTAACGTATGGGCCGGTGTGGGCGGCGGGATAGAACCGGAAGAATTCGCCCACCCTCGCCAAGCCGCCCTGCGGGAAATATGGGAAGAAACCGGCGTGTGTGCAGAACATATTGCCAATTTGCGCCTGCGGTATTTGCACATAAGCCAGCAGGACGGAACGCTTATTTATCATTATGTTTATTTCGGGCAAACGTTGCAAACGGCTATCAGGCAGACCGAAGAGGGCGCTTTATTTTGGATTCCCCGGCAACAATTTTTTGACCGGGAGTTTTCCCCTGCGGCAACCGAAATCTTGCGCCATTACTTTGCAACCGGTATCGATACGAAAGACCTTTACGTTTTTACCACAAACAATGGCTTTAGTACGGTTACCCCCTTTGGGCAAGAAAAGCAAAGCTCCTGCTAACAACCGATTGCGTACTCAGAGCATAGAAAAGGGCTGCACAGCTTGCGCTGTGCGGCCCTTGTTTGCAGCCAATACATGTTTATAACCGGTTATTCCGTGGGCTGAGCGGATTGTGCGCTATCACTTTGGGCGCCCTCTAAAATCGAGCTGATATCCATCATATATCCGTTGCCGTCGCCCACAATTTGGGGAAGCTCGCCGTTCCATTTTTCAATCCAATCGTTGAGCAAAGTTTTGTCTGTAATCTCTTGGTTTTTCAGCCGGTAGCTTTCTGCTTCAGCGCGAGCCTGCTCAACCTTTTGCTCCGCTTCAATCTTAACGCGGGCTAAATCCTGCTCTGCTTTTAATGCGTTTTGCTGCGCAGTTTGCTTGGCTTCAATGGCGGCGTTAAATTCCTCTGAAAAGTTAAAATCGGTTATGTTAAACACTTCAATATACAGCCCATAGGACTGAATTTTTTCTGCAATGGCTTCTTTTATCTGTTCACTGACGGATTGCCTCTGCGTGATGAGTTCCTCTGCCGAATACTGGGCGGTAACCGCCTTGATGCACTCCGAAATAGACGGAACAACTAAAGTATCCTGCACCGAAAGCCCAAAGTTTTGATACACCAGCGCGCTGCTTTGTGGGCTAATGCGGTAGTTGACCGCCACGCTACCTGTTACCGTTTGCAAGTCTTTTGAAGCCGAAGAGAAAGAAACATCCACCTTGGTTACACGGTTGTCCATTTTTGTTACTTGCTGTACAAAGGGAATTTTCACATGCAGTCCTTCGGTCATCACGCCGTCGCTTACTGCGCCGAAATTGGTAACCACGCCGGTGTGGCCCGCAGGTATTACCACAAAGGTGGACGCCGCAATCACAATAACCACCAGGGCCCCTGCCACACCTAAAAGGATCTTGTGCAATTTCTTTTTGTCCATCGTTACTCTCATGTCTGCTCTCCTTTTTCTTATTGCCAGTTTACCAGCCGGATGCGCATCCTTGACTGTTGTGGCCACATTATAGCATGGGGTGCTCAAAAACAGCAAACCTCCGCTGGGCGCACCGCAGGTTAAAAAGCGGCGAATCCGGCGGTTGCGTGCAACTGCGGCTACCGCGCATACTCTTAATATCTCTTTTATGCTCTCTTATGCTCGCGTATCCTCCATTTTTGTTTTTCTTTTTAATTTGTTTCCTTTGTACCCCACCAGCTACCTTTTAAACGCTTTGCACCATAAATACAACTGGCAATATTATTTTTAGAAGCATTTAATTAGGCTCAGTATGATATCCCATACAAGCGCAAAAGAGGCCGCAAAGCGTAAGTTTGCGGCCTCTTTTTTCTCATTTGTTTTGCCATCTCGAACGGTTGATAAGGAGTTTCTTCGCCGATAGTTACAGCACCTTCGATAAAAATTCCTTTAACCTAGGATGCTGCGGATTGCCGAAAAATTCAGCCGGCGGCGCTTCTTCTTTAATTTGGCCGTCATCCATAAACAAAACGCGGTTGGCTACCTCGCGGGCAAAGCCCATTTCATGGGTTACCACTACCATCGTCATACCATCCACGGCCAGCTCTTTCATAACCTCCAGCACCTCGCCCACCATCTCGGGATCCAACGCCGAGGTGGGCTCATCAAACAGCATCACCTTGGGATCCATTGCCAGCGCCCGCACAATGGCGATGCGCTGCTTTTGGCCGCCCGACAGTTGGGAGGGATAATTGTCGGCCTTATCTGCCAAGCCAACCCGCTCCAACAGCTGCATGGCCCGCTTATCCGCCTCTGCCTGAGTGGCCAACTTTAGTTGCACGGGGGCCAAAGTAATGTTTTGTTTTACCGTGCGGTGGGGGAACAAATTAAAGTGTTGAAACACCATGCCCATATGGCGGCGTATTTCATTGATGTCACACTTGGGATCGGTTACCAAAGTGCCGTCAAACCAAATTTCGCCGCTGGTAGGCTCCTCCAAACGGTTGAGGCAACGCAAAAAGGTGCTTTTGCCAGATCCGGAGGGCCCCACAACTACAACCTTTTCTCCTTTTTCAATCTCTTGCGAAACGCCTTTGAGCACATCCACGGTGCCCGCGGCAGTATGAAAGCTTTTATGCAGATCTTTAACGGATATCACTCTTACGCAACCTCCTTTCCAGCTTGGTTAACAAAGCCGTAAGGCCGATTACCATGATTAAATAAACCAAAGCAACCGTAAACAGCGGTATATAAGGCGCATAGGTTTGGCTGCGGATAATGTCGCCTGCCTTAGAAAGATCCACCACGCCGATAAAGCCGGCAACAGAGGTTTCTTTTAGCAAGGTAATAAACTCGTTGCCCAAGGCCGGAAGGATATTTTTCAGCGCCTGCGGGAAGATGATCTTCAGCATTGTGGTGCGAGAGCTCAACCCCAAAGAACGCCCGGCTTCCATTTGCCCTTTATCCACCGACAAAATACCGCCACGCACAATTTCTGCCACATAGGCCGCAGAATTCAAGCCAAAAGCGATGATAGCCACCCAAGTTTTGGGCACTTCCTTGGCCACAATAATGATGTAATACATAATAAACAGCTGCACCACCATTGGGGTTCCACGGACGACTGTTGTATACAGGTTGGCGATCCACCCCAAGGGCCTAAGCTTGCGGCTGCTTTGAGCCGATACCTTGGCCAACGCCAAAAGCGTGCCCAACACAACACCTAAAATTGTTGCAAAAAAGGTGATTTGCAAGGTGGTTAGCAATCCTTCCACCAAATACATATAACGATCTTTTTCAATAAAATTGATCTGTATCTGCGTGCTGAACCACTGTGCAAATTGATTCCACCACTCTATCAGGTTCAAGCGCACAGCCCCCTTCCCCGGCATTCCGGATGATAATAATAAGCTATAGGTGATATAAAAACCGCCCCAGCCGTTGCCAGGGCGGATTCTCGCACAAATTCAGCGGCTTATTCCTCGGACATATAGTTGCCTACGATCTCATCTAATTCGCCGCTTTCTTCCATTTCCTGCAGGGTTTCGTTGATCAAATCCAAAAGCTCTGTGTCACCCTTGGGAACCGCGATGCAGTATTCTTCACCGGTGAGCGCCTCATCCAACATCATAATCTTGTCGGAATTGTTGGCTACCAGCTTCTTCGCGGGGAAGTTATCCACCACAACCGCATCCAAACGGCCAGCTATCAGGTCGGAAACGGCGTCTACCGCTTTGTTCATGCGCTGCACATCGGCGCCTTCCACATTCTCGGTGCAATATTGATCGCCTGTAGTGCCCAGCTGCACGCCAATGGTCTTACCGGCCAGATCCTCTGAAGATTTGATATCGCTATCTTTCAGTACAATAATAGACTGTGTAGCCGAAAAATAAGGATCCGAGAAATCAACGCTCTCTTCACGAGTGGGATCCTTGCTCATGCCAGCGGCCACAAAATCACATTTACCAGAAGCCAGCTCAGCGGTCAGCGCATCAAAACTGGTGTTATTGATTTGCAGCTCTACGCCCAACTTTTCAGCGATCTTTTTAGAAATATCCACGTCAATACCGACGATGTCCGTCCCGTCCATATACTCAAAAGGCTCGAACTCCGCGTTGGTAGACATGATAATCTTGCCAGCTGCTTTAATGCGATCAATAGAGCTTTCTTCCGTATCCGCCGCTTCCGAAGCGTCTTGCGATGTTTCTTCAGAAGCCGCACCGGATTCTGCTACCGAAGACTGGGTGGAATCACCAGCGCCCGTTTCTTGCTGTTGGCAGCCGGCAAAAGAAAACGCCAGCAAGCCAGAAAGCAGCAGCGCAGCCGCCGCTTTAATGGTCTTTTTCATTACTACTTCCTCCTCTAAATTACATTCCTTTTCGCCAGGCAGCACCCCTGCCTGAATACGCATAGGGATATTATAGAATAAGCGAACGGATAAATCAATAGCAACAATGTATATTCATGCAAAAACTTGCCCGCAACGGTATCTTGGCCGTTACCACTGCCCAATCAACCGCCCTATTCACAAATGGTTCTTACATTACAAAGCCCTGCTTTTGCTTCATCCGCCACGATCACCCAAATTATAGCACAAATGCCCTGCTTAGCAAGCGGCAACCTAGCAGAAAAATTGCCGAAACTGCTGCAATTCTGGTGCATTTTGTAAAACCGATTTTGGTGAACCCATAAAATAAGCAGTGGGGCAACTTCGCTGGGTTCCCGTTTGGCCGTCATGTGCATATGATACATAGAAGAAAAATTATCATGGAGGGATATCATTTGAAAATATATAAGTCACAAATTCCAGATCCTTGCCCGGAACCACCCTGCTGTTGTTGCTGCACTCCCTGCGGCATTCCTGGCCCCACTGGTCCGGCTGGCCCGACCGGTCCCCAAGGCGTACAAGGACTACAGGGTGTGCCAGGCCCTGCCGGTCCTACAGGTCCAACTGGCCCCACGGGCGCGCAAGGCGTCAGCGGTCCCGCCGGTGCCACTGGTCCGACCGGTCCCACAGGGGTTACTGGCGTGACCGGAGCCACCGGCCCCACGGGCGTTACTGGCGTGACCGGTGCCACTGGCCCTACGGGTCCAACCGGCCCCACGGGCGTTACTGGCGTGACCGGAGCCACGGGCCCTACTGGTCCAACCGGCCCCACGGGCGTTACTGGCGTGACCGGAGCCACGGGCCCAACTGGCCCAACCGGCCCCACGGGGGTTACTGGCGTGACCGGTGCCACTGGCCCTACTGGTCCGACCGGCCCCACGGGACCTTCTACTTCTGTAGCCGTTGGTACCGTTACTACAGGTGAGCCCGGTTCCTCTGCCCAGGTAACCAACTCCGGCACAGAAAACAACGCCATATTCGATTTTGTTATTCCTAGAGGCGACAGCGGAGCCAGCGGCATTCCTGATGTGCTGGCTACCATTGATTCTTCTGCACAACCCTCAACCGCCGGAGGGGCCGTGGTGTTCCGAGAAACGCCGTTGGTTTCTGGATCTTCCATCACCCACCAGTCGGGTTCTCCTGATGTAGTGATAAACCGGCCCGGGATTTATCTGGCATATTTTCACTGCTCTGTTTCTGTAAACACCTGCGTAAGTATCCCCGCTACTTTACAGCTGCGCCTTTATCAAAACGGCATGCCAATCGCCGGCGCTATTGCCAGCCATACGTTTCTTTCTTCCAACGCCATGGCAACCATGACTTTCCATGTGCCTTTTATGGTGAACAAAACGCCCAGTACCGTACGGGTGCAGGCAAACACGGCTGGTTTTACCTTTGCCAATGTATCGCTCACCGTTCTTCGTTTGGGCGATGCAACCTAAGCTATCCTCTTAGCCCTGTTTTACTCAGCGTGAAAAACCGGCCGCAAAAACGATGCGGCCGGTTTTTGTTGGTTCTTATTGGTTATTTCTTGCCCTTTAGTAAATTTTCCGCGCAGGCGCGCAATTCCTGTTCAGACTGAATCGATACGCCGCTTTGCTGAATGGTTTCTTGAATATACGGGGGAAGGGACATAAAGTAAGGATTGCTGGAAATCGCTTGCTGAAAATCTGACATTTGTGCCATGAACGGTTCACCTCCGGCTTTAGTATACCCGGAGGCGAGGCCTTCTATCAGGGCTTAACGGAGAAGTTATTCTTTTTCACCGTTTTCTTCATTCGCCTGGTTGTCGTCGTCCGTATTCGTTTCTTCGGTTTCGTTGCTTGCACCAGGCGCTGCATCTTTGTGTTCTACCACAGCGTTCTCTTCTTTTAACCGGCGTTTTGCTTGCAGCCGCACGGCGACCGCCTCACGCAGTAGGCAATATAGCACCGAAGCCAGCGGCACCCCTATCAGCATACCGGCCACACCGAACACACCGCCGCCCACTGTAACGGCAAACAGTACCCACATGCCGGGCAGGCCAACAAACTTGCCCTGTACCCGTGGATAGATAACATTGCTTTCTATTTGCTGCAAAATCAAAATAAACACCACAAACCAAAACGCCGTCATCGGGTGCACCATCAACAGGATAAAAGCCCCCAACGCTGTGCCGAAAAACGCGCCAAAAATGGGAACCAAAGCGGTTACACCGATGATAACCGAAATCAGCAGCGCATAGGGCATAGAAAAGGCGCACATGCCCAAAAAACACAGGAACCCAATAATAAATGCTTCTAGCAATTGGCCCGACACAAAACGAGAAAAAACCGCCGACGACAGCCGCGCAATTGATACCAAATACTCTGCCTTGTCTTTGCTAATAAAAGCAAACAGCAACCGTTTTGTTTGCCTGCACAGTGTCTCTTTTTTTAGCAGCATATACACCGAGAAGGCCACGCCCAAAACAAAATTGAAAATACCGCCGGCTAAGGCAGAAGTAAACTGCACCATTGAACCCAACACATCAGGAGATAACTTTTGAATCCATCCTTCTGCAACGTCGGTGATTTTCTTCCAATCCAGTTCAAAATTGTGCAGCACATCGGGCGATATCTGCAAAGATGTTAAAACATCCTCCGCCCACAACTGCAAATCCTTGGCATAGTTCGGAATATTCTTAAGCAGTGTGTAGAAGCTCCTGCTCAATTGGGGGAAGATCAAAAACAACAATACACAAACAAGGCCAATAACAATCCCATAAGTGAGCACAACACACAGCGGCCGGCGCAGTTTGTTCCATACGCGCCCATACCTTCGGTTTAGCGGAGCACACAACTTTTCTTCAATAAAACGCATGAGCACGTTTAAAATAAAAGCAATACAGATGCCCAAGAGAAAGGGGCTTATGATTTGAAAACACCATTTTAAAAAATCAAAAACGATGTTTAGGTTTTGAAGCAGCAAAAAGATCACGCTGCAAATAAAAATAATGAAAATAATTCTCTTAATCGTTTTCCTGCTTAATTCCATACGCTTCCCCTTTTTTGCCCTGATTGGGGCGGATAATGAACGTGTACGCCGCTTTGCTTCTTATGAATATGAATAACGGCAGTTTACGACGCAAAAGGGCCGTAAGGCAGATACACCGCCGCACGGCCCCATTTCTACGCATGTCGTTATTAGCGTGCCAAAGCCCCCATCGGATCCCACGGTTTGAGCAAAACCGGCTCTTGATCCAACAGAGCTGCCTTTTCACCCAAATATTTTTTGTCTATTACCGCCTGATATACCAGCAGATCAAACCAACTATCGCTGCAAACGTAATAGCCCTTATCCCCTTTGTCATCGCCCCAGCTGTTTTCAATCCGCCAGCGGTTGGGTTTGCCGTTTTCATCCAGATTCACGCCGGTAATCACCATAGCGTGAGTCATGCAGCTATCCCAAGAATCCAAACGCTGCTCCTTTGTGAGCTGAATATCCAGCCCTGTGGCCAGCTCGTAATCAAAGCTCTTATCATCCCATATACCCAACTCACGCTGGCCAAACTTGCCTACATCGCTGCCAAACCAAACCACTTGGCCATCCTTTAGCTGGGCGATTACCGCCTCTTTTAGCTCCTGCATCGGCAGGTTCAAATATTTGACCTGACGGCCGCCCACCACGTTGCCCAAATACTGTACGGTGTAAGTTTTATTATAAGGCTTATCTGCCGTGGGGGCGTTAATAATGCTAACATAGCGCTCTAAGCTGCCGATATACTGCTGAAAGAAGGCGCGAGGCGTAAGGTTGCGCTGGCAATGGTAAACCTTATCTTTATCCACATACTCAAAATCAAAGGTTTTGGGCGGTTCGCCGTAGCAGCTGCACAAAAAGCTGTAGGCCTGCCCCAGCAGCTGGTTTTTCTTTTGCTGCAATGCATCTTCGCCCTCGCCGGCCTGCGCCATCTCGCGCAGCGCTAAAGCTCCTTTTTTCAAGCTCTGGTTAAGCAAATGAGAAATCATATGGGTGTGGCCGCTTTGATAGGTCTCCGTCATGGCGTCCTTGGGCACCACGCCGTATTTTTCCACCAAATTGACAAACATATCCCATTGGCCGCCGTCCTCTACGCCGGTGCGCAGAATATGGGCCACTGTGCGGTCATCCAACGGCAAGGCCGCTGTTTCAAGCACGCACTCATAAAAATAGTTCACCCGCTCAAATTTATCCCAAAACGCGGCATAGCTTTGGCTAAATTCAAACTCCTCTAAATTTAGGTCTTTGGCCAACTTTTCCCGCAGCACATTGAGCGCGGCAAACAGCCAACAACGTCCGCTTTGCAGCTGGGCAGTGGCCTTCATTGTTTCAATATGGATAGAAAATTTATGTTGCAACTTTTCGGCCGCTTTTTTGTTAAAAGCCAATTCGTCAATGGCCGTGCGCGAGAAGGCGTTGGTCATGGCTAAACGGCAGCAATCGCCGTTATACTGCCGAGAAAAATCGTCTAGGTTTTGTTGCGAAATCGATTTTGCTTGCATACTGACACCCCTCTATCATTTATGTTCTATCGCCTAAAAGCACCTTTATGATAACACATCCCTCACAATAGTTGCAAGAGGGGCGGGGCTGTTTGCGGCGCTTTCTGCTTCACCTCAGTTTTAAAGGCTAGGCGCCGCACATAATTTTGCGGCGCCTAGAAGGTAATTGAACTTTGTCCTTATATTTCTTTCTTTTCATAAATACGGCAAGATAAGAAAAATGAACCCACAAACACTGCCGCCAGCAGCACCGGCGCACAAACAGGCGCCCAACGGATGAGTTGCGCCGTTAAGACGGGGCCGGCGCGCTTTATCGCTTCATCTCCCAACAAGATCAGCATCACGCCTAAAACGACAACTGCCATCATAGCAAACCGAGCCTTTTCCGCCCCTAGTTTGTATATCAAGGGAATTAAAACGCTCACCAGCAATAAGCCAAACCCACCGCATGTCAAGACAATGGCCATTTGCTCCTGCCAAACGCCTCCCTTTACAAGCAAGTAAACCCAGCTGACCAGCAAGGAAAACAAAATGCCCGCACCTGCAAACAGAGCCGCCAACAAATACCGGCTTAATACCACCTGTTGACGGGTAACCGGCAGCGATAATCCGAATATATCCCATTTGGCCATTTCGTCGTAACTGAAAGCAGCTATGGGGATCATGGCCATTAACAGAGTAACCATGCCGCCTATCATGGAAAATGAATTCATTGTAAAGGTGAGCACCACATAAAAAACGCATAAGATAAGCACGGTGCGGTAATATTTTTTTAACCCCAGCAGATCCTTTATGAGCAAACCTTTCATTACAAAACTGTGCCCCTTTCTTTTTGTCGCGTTGAAACTTTATTCTTTACTCTTTTGTCCTTTCACATAAAAGCTCATAATTTCATCTAAATTAACGGTATCCACCACCGCGCCGGGGTGCCGCCGCCGGAAAGCAGCTCTGTCGTTTATCAGCGCCTCACAACCAAATGCGTGGGCGCGCCAAGCCACATATTCCTCTGATTTTAGTGTGTTTAGCTCCTGCTTGCCGCATTTGTAAAGCCCAAATTGATACAAAAGTTCATCTTTTGCCTTAGAAAACACCACTTTACCCTTGTGAAGAAAGGTAATATAATCGGCAATCTTTTCCAGGTCTGAAGTGATGTGGGAGGAAAAAAGGATGCCGTGCTCTTCGTCTTGCATAAAATCCAAAAAGGCGTCTAAAACCTCTTCCCGAGCAATGGGATCCAACCCGCTGGTAGCCTCATCCAAAATCAGCAGCTTGGGGTGATGGGCCAGCGCAGTTGCGATAGCCAATTTCATTTTCATGCCTTTGGAATATTCTTTGATGATCTGATTGGCGGGCAGTGAAAATTTTGCTAAGTAGTTTTGATAGAGGGCGTCATCCCAGTTTGCATAGATATTTCGTAGGATGCTCGCGAGCTGTCCCGCTTGAAATTCCCCATGAAAATAGCTTTCGTCAAATACAACGCCTATTTCTTGCTTTACCTGCCGTTCATAACGCAGATTATCCTTGCCCAGCACCCGGATACTGCCGCTGTTCCTAGTTAGTTCATTGAGGATTAGCTTAATTGTGGTGGTTTTGCCAGCTCCGTTTTCACCCACAAAACCCATGATGGTTCCTTTGGGCACCGAAAAAGAAACGTCTTGCAAGGCAAACCCAGGGTACTGCTTGGATAAATGCGAAATTTCTAAAAGATAGTCCATTAAGGCTCCTCCCCATACAGCAAATCTAAAATTTGGCACAGCTCCTCACGGGAAACCCCGCAGGTTTTGGCGGCTTGCACCGCCTGCTGCAAATAGGACTCTACCAGACGCAGGTGTTCCTCGCGAATCAACTCCATATTCTTGGCCGCCACAAAGCTCCCCTTGCCCGCCACGGTTTCGATAAAACCGTCGCGCTCTAAGTCCTCGTAAGCCCTTTTGGTAGTAATGACGCTAATGCGAAGCTCTTTTGCCAGCAAGCGCATAGAGGGTAATCCGTCGCCTGGGTGCAGTTGACCGGTGATGATCATGTTTTTGATCTGCGAGGTTATCTGCTCGTAAATTGGTTTTCCACTGGAATTGCTGATGATAATATCCATTGAGGCACCTCATAGGGTATATTGTATATATACTATATATACAATATACCCATTATAACTTTTTGTCAAGTGGGGAATAAAAAATTTTTTCGCAATATTGGCACAGGGCTTTTGTTTCGTCTTTAGATGGATTGTGCATCAAACTACTTTTGTCCGGGTATCGTTTGGTATAGGAAAAAATGCTACGCAAAAAGCCCCCCGTTAGAAAACGGGAGGCTCTTTTCTGTAACAGCAATTCAATTAGGCGTTGATAGCGGTAACAACACCGGAACCAACAGTACGGCCACCTTCACGGATAGCGAAGCGAAGACCCTCTTCAATAGCGATGGGGGTAATCAGCTCAACATCCATAACAACGTTGTCGCCAGGCATGCACATCTCGGTGCCTTCGGGCAGCGTGATAACGCCGGTAACGTCGGTGGTTCTAAAGAAGAACTGAGGACGATAGCTGTTGAAGAAGGGGGTATGACGGCCGCCCTCTTCCTTGGTCAGAACATAAACCTGACCTCTGAACTTGGTGTGGGGATGAATGGAGCCGGGCTTTGCCAGAACCTGGCCGCGCTCGATTTCATTTCTCTGCACACCGCGCAGCAGAACGCCGATGTTATCGCCAGCCTCGGCATAGTCCAGAGTCTTTCTGAACATTTCGATACCGGTAACAACAACCTTTCTCTTCTCGTCGGTCAAACCAACGATCTCAACTTCCTCAGAAGTCTTCAGCTGGCCGCGCTCCACTCTACCAGTAGCAACGGTGCCACGACCGGTGATGGTCATAACATCTTCTACAGGCATCAGGAAGGGCTGATCAGCCTTACGATCCGGAGTGGGGATAAAGTTATCAACAGCATCCATCAACTCATAGATGCACTTGTACTCAGGAGCGTTAGGATCGGTGGAGGTGGACTCCAGAACCTGCAACGCAGAACCGCGAATAATGGGGGTGTCGTCGCCCGGGAACTCATACTCGTTGAGGATCTCACGAACTTCCATCTCAACCAGGTCGAGCAACTCTTCGTCGTCCACTTGGTCAACCTTGTTCATGAACACAACGATATAGGGCACGCCCACCTGACGGGCCAACAGGATGTGCTCTCTGGTCTGGGGCATAACGCCGTCAGCAGCAGAAACAACCAGGATAGCACCGTCCATCTGAGCAGCACCGGTGATCATGTTCTTAACGTAGTCGGCATGGCCGGGGCAGTCAACGTGCGCATAGTGACGCTTCTCGGTCTGATATTCCACGTGGGCAGTGTTGATTGTGATACCGCGGGCTCTCTCTTCGGGAGCCTTATCAATATTCGCATAATCAACGAAGTCAGCCTCGCCGTTCATGTTCAGAACCTTGGTGATAGCCGCGGTCAAAGTGGTCTTACCATGGTCAACGTGACCAATGGTACCAATATTTACGTGGGGCTTCGTTCTTTCAAATTTCGCCTTTGCCAATTGAATTTCCTCCTTCTTACGAATAAAATTCTAGTCAAACGAAAGCTGTTACAGCCTTCATTCTAACAACTTCCACCTAAAAAAGCAAGAGAAAAGCGCAAACTATTCGGCTTTTTTATTGCGGGCAGAAATGATAGCCTCAGATACCGACTTGGGCACTTCGGCATAGTTGTCGGGCTCCATGGTATATTGGCCTCTGCCCTGCGTTTTGGAGCGCATATCGGTGGCATAACCGAACATCTCAGACAGCGGAACCTGTGCATTAATGCGCTGCGCACCGGCAATCGCTTCCATGCCCAGAATCATACCGCGGCGAGAGTTCAAGTCGCCGATAACATCGCCCATATACTCCTCAGGAACAGTAACCGAAACCTTCATGATGGGCTCCAGCAAAACCGGATTGGCCTTGCGCATGGCCTCTTTAAACGCCATAGAACCGGCGATCTTAAAGGCCATTTCAGAGGAGTCTACCTCATGATAAGAACCGTCAAACAAAGTAACCTTTACGTCAACAACATTGTAGCCGGCCAACACGCCCGAAAGCATAGCGCCTTGAATACCTTGATCCACAGCGGGGATATACTCTTTGGGGATAGCACCGCCCACGATGGCGTTAACAAATTCGTAGCCCTTGCCCTGGTTGGGCTCGATGCGGATTTTAACATGACCGTATTGGCCGCGGCCGCCGGACTGCCTGGCGTATTTCTCATCCACCTCGGCCTCCTTGCGGATGGTCTCTTTATAGGCCACCTGCGGTTTACCAACATTGGCCTCTACCTTAAATTCACGCAGCAAACGGTCTACAATAATCTCCAGGTGCAGCTCACCCATACCAGCGATAATGGTTTGGCCCGTCTCTTGGTCGGTGTAAGCCTTAAAGGTGGGATCTTCCTCCGCCAACTTGGCCAGAGCAATGCCCATCTTTTCTTGGCCGGCCTTCGTTTTGGGCTCAATGGCTACGCGGATAACCGGATCCGGGAATTCCATCGATTCCAAAACAATGGGGGCTTTTTCGTCGCATAGGGTGTCACCGGTGGTAGTATTCTTAAAGCCTACAGCCGCCGCGATATCGCCGGCATACACCGTTTCAATATCCTGGCGGTGATTGGCGTGCATTTGCAGAATACGGCCCATGCGCTCGTTTACCTGCTTGGTTGAATTGTAAATCGTGGTGCCTGCGTTGACGGTACCCGAATACACACGGAAGAAGCACAACTTACCAACATACGGGTCGGTCATGATCTTAAACGCCAAAGCGGAGAAAGGTGCATCGTCAGAAGAAGGACGCTCGTCCTCTTCGCCGGTATCCGGGTTAACACCTTTCACGTCGGGAACGTCGGTAGGCGCGGGCATATAATCCACAATGGCATCCAGCAGCTTCTGCACGCCCTTGTTGCGGTAAGAAGTACCGCAAGTTACGGGAACCATCTGGTTGGCCAGCGTCGCTTTACGGATGCAAGCCTTAATTTCTTCCTTGGTCAGCTCTTCGCCTTCCAAATATTTTTCAAACAGAACATCGTCCTGTTCGGCAACATGTTCCACCATTTCGGTGTGATACTTTTCAGCCAACTCTTTCATGTCGTCGGGAATATCCTCAACGCGCATGTCTACGCCCATATCGTCGTAGTAAACGTCGGCCTTCATTTCCACCAGGTCGATAATACCGCGGAAGGTATCCTCAGAACCAATGGGGAGCTGAATCGGAACCGCATTACACTTTAAGCGATCCTTCATCATCTGCACCACACGATAAAAGTCTGCGCCCATAATGTCCATCTTGTTTACATAGGCCATACGGGGCACCTGATATTTATCGGCCTGGCGCCACACGGTTTCAGACTGGGGTTCTACGCCGCCCTTGGCGCACAGTACGGTAACAGAACCGTCCAACACGCGCAAAGAGCGCTCTACCTCAACCGTAAAGTCCACGTGGCCGGGGGTGTCGATGATGTTAATACGGTGATTGCGCCAAAAGCAGGTGGTTGCGGCGGAGGTAATGGTAATACCTCTTTCTTGCTCCTGCGCCATCCAGTCCATCGTAGCGGCACCGTCATGGGTTTCGCCGATTTTGTGGTTGACGCCGGTGTAATACAGAATACGTTCCGTCGTGGTGGTTTTACCGGCATCAATGTGAGCCATGATACCGATATTGCGGGTCATTTCCAATGAAACCTGCCTTGCCATAAACTCGGATCCTCCTTAAATGTCTCAGCTTACCATCTGTAATGTGCAAACGCTCTGTTGGCTTCTGCCATCTTGTGCGTGTCTTCACGCTTCTTGGCAGCTCCGCCTGCACCATTAACGGCGTCAAGGATCTCTGCGGCAAGTCTCTCTTTCATGGTCTTTTCCGAACGCAATCTTGCATAGTTGGTCAACCATCTCAAACCCAGCGTCTGGCGTCTTTCGGGGCGAACCTCCATGGGCACCTGGTAGGTTGCACCACCAACGCGGCGGGCCTTAACCTCCAGCATGGGCATAACGTTTTCCATCGCCTGCTCAAACACCTCTAGCGGATCCTTACCGGTCTTCTCTTGAACGATGGCAAAAGCGGAGTAAACAATCTTTTGCGACACACCCTTTTTGCCGTCCAACATCACGCTATTGATCAAACGGGTAACCAACTTAGATTTGTATAACGGATCGGGCAAAACATCACGTTTTGCAATAGAGCCTCTTCTTGGCACTTCTCTTCCCTCCTTCACAAATATGATATCATCGGTACTCGAAAGCGACAAACTCCCGTGGGCCAACACAGAGGCATATATCAATACGCCGCTGCATTGTCTGTGATGCACGTTCTAATAGCGGGCACAGCCGCATGCAGTTCGTAAAACACAATTTTAGCGCGCAAATGCGCGGGCCCTAACAATGGGTTCTTGTCTAAATTAGTTCTTGGCAGCGCCCGCCTTCGGACGTTTTGCACCGTACTTAGAACGGCCCTGCATACGCTTGGCAACACCTTGGGCATCCAACGTGCCGCGGATGATGTGGTAACGTACACCAGGCAAATCCTTAACACGGCCGCCGCGAATCAACACCACGCTGTGCTCCTGCAGGTTGTGGCCCACGCCGGGAATATAAGAACTTACTTCAATCCCGTTGGAAAGACGCACTCTTGCGATTTTACGAAGCGCAGAATTCGGCTTTTTCGGCGTAGCAGTTTTCACAGCTGTGCACACGCCGCGTTTTTGCGGGGAATTCTGATCGATGGCAATCCTCTTTTTCGAGTTCCAGCCCTTCAGCAATGCCGGAGCCTTGGCCTTCTTCTCAGAAACCTCTCTGCCCTTATGAACCAGTTGGTTAAAGGTTGGCATATGACACCTCCTCACTTAAATAGTCGCTCCCGCTAAGGCGGAAAAAGATAAATATATGTTACAGGGTTTTTGTTATAAAACAAAGAATTCCCTGTTAACACCAAAATATACAAAAAGCGGAAAAGACAAAAATCTGCTGCTTTATGCACAGCTTATCTAAAAAGCTTTCTGTGTATACAGCATTTTCACGCAAATAGCCTATACAAGCCATTTGCGTGAAACGCCTATTCCACGAGGATATATAATACCATCAGACGGCATTATTTGTCAAGATATTTTGTTCCTCTTCCGGTTCCTCCTGCGTCACCGACTCTAAAGAAATATCCCCATAGCGGTGCATTCCGGTACCGGCCGGCACCAGTTTACCGATAATAACGTTTTCTTTCAAGCCCAGCAACGGATCCACCTTGCCCTTAATGGCGGCATCGGTGAGCACCTTGGTGGTCTCCTGGAAGGATGCGGCCGACAAGAAAGAGTCGGTCGCCAAGGATGCTTTGGTAATACCCAACAGCACCGGCGAACAGGTGGCCTCTTGCAAATCGGTTTCTCCTGCCGCGATGCGGGCGCGAATGGCCTCATTCTCCGCCTCAAACTCGGATTTTTCCACCAAAGAGCTGGGCAGCAGTGCCGTATCACCGGCCTCTTCCACACGCACCTTTTTCATCATCTGGCGCACGATCACTTCAATATGCTTATCGTTTACGTCAACACCCTGCATCCGGTACACGCGCTGAACCTCTTGGATCAGATAATTCTGCACAGCGTCGGTGCCGCGGATAGCCAGCACGTCGTGGGGATTGACCGAACCTTCGGTTATCATATCGCCCGCTTCAATGTGTTGCCGTTCCGATACGCACACACGGGAACCAAAGGGGATCAGGTAAGACTTTTCGTCACCCGTTTCCTCGTTGTACACCACCACATGGCGGTTCTTCTTAATATCCTCAAAGCGCACCACACCGGCTATCTCACTGATGATAGCCAAATGCTTGGGCTTGCGGCCTTCAAACAGCTCTTCTACGCGAGGCAAACCCTGTGTAATATCCTCCGCACTAGCAACACCGCCGGTGTGGAAGGTTCTCATGGTCAGCTGGGTGCCGGGTTCGCCGATGGACTGAGCGGCAATGATACCCACCGCTTCGCCGATGCTAACCGGCTTACCGTTGGCCAGGTTGGAACCATAGCACTTTTTGCACACACCGTGCTTGGCTTTGCAGTGCAGGATGGAACGGATTTCAATTCGCTCCACGCCACGGCCGGTGATGATATCGGCATCGTTGGCATCCATCATCTTGTCTTTAGACACCAGCACCTCGCCTGTTTGCTCATCCACAAAATCTTTGCACAGATACCGGCCCTGCAAACGCTCATGCATGCTTTCAATCGACTCGTTGCCGTCGCGGATGTCAAACACCTCAATACCCGTGGTAACGCCGCAATCTTCTTCCCGAATAATCACATCTTGCGAAACATCTACCAAACGGCGGGTCAGATAACCCGAGTCGGCGGTACGCAGAGCCGTATCGGTCAAGCCTTTGCGGGCGCCGCGGGACGCGATAAAGTATTCCAAAATGTTCAAGCCTTCGCGGTAGTTGGCGCGGATAGGCACTTCAATGGTCTTACCAGAGGTATTGGCGATCAGGCCGCGCATACCGGCCAGCTGGCGAATCTGGCTCATGGAGCCGCGAGCACCGGAATCGGCCATCATGAAGATGGGGTTATAGCGGTTCATGCTCTTTTGCAGCGCGTCGGTTACGTCGTTGGTAGCCGTTTCCCAAATCTTCAGCACGTGGTTCTTACGCTCTTGCTCTGAAATCAAACCGCGTTTAAACTGGGCGCTGATTTTATCAATCTGCTTTTCCGCTGCAGCCAAAATATCTTTCTTGGCAGCGGGTATTTCAGCATCGCACACAGCCACAGTGATGGCGCTTTTGGTGGAGTAACGGTAGCCCTGCGCCTTGATATCATCCAACACAGCCGAAGCTTCCGCCGTGCCATGCACGCGGATGCAGCGATCGATAATACGGCCCAGCTGCTTCTTACCCACCAGGAAATCCACTTCCAGCAGGAATTTGTTTTCCGGCTTGCTGCGATCCACAAAGCCCAAATCTTGCGGAATGGGCTGGTTAAATATAATCCGCCCCGCTGTAGTATCAATAATCCGAGAAACCTGCTGGCCGTCAATTTCCATGGTGCGGCGCACCTTGATTTTGGCGTGCAAGCTGATCACCTTGGCGTCATAGGCCATGAGCACCTCATTAAAGTCGCGGAACACCTTGCCCTCGCCGGGTTCGCCGTCTTTATCCAGCGTTAGGTAGTAAGAACCCAGCACCATATCCTGGGTAGGCACAACCACCGGTTCACCGGCAGAAGGCTTCAGCAGGTTGCCGGCCGCCAGCATCAAAAAGCGGGCTTCTGCCTGCGCTTCGGCCGACAGCGGCACGTGCACAGCCATCTGGTCTCCGTCAAAGTCTGCGTTATAAGCGGTGCACACCAAAGGATGCAGTTTCAGGGCGCGGCCTTCCACCAGCACCGGCTCAAAAGCTTGAATGCCCAAGCGGTGCAACGTGGGCGCGCGGTTAAGCAGCACCGGATGGCCTTTAATCACAATTTCCAGAGCATCCCACACCTCAGGACGGGCCCTGTCAACCGCCTTACGGGCAGCTTTGATGTTACCGGCAGCACCGGTTTCCACCAGGCGCTTCATAACAAAGGGCTTAAACAGCTCCAACGCCATCTCTTTTGGCAAACCGCATTGATACATCTTCAACTCCGGCCCTACCACGATAACCGAACGACCGGAATAGTCAACACGCTTCCCCAACAAGTTCTGACGGAAACGCCCTTGCTTACCCTTCAGCATATCAGAAAGGGATTTCAACGGCCGGTTGTTGGGGCCGGTAACCGGGCGGCCCCGGCGGCCATTGTCGATCAACGCGTCCACTGCCTCCTGCAGCATACGTTTCTCGTTGCGCACAATAATATCCGGCGCGCTCAGCTCCAACAGGCGCTTTAAGCGGTTGTTGCGGTTGATAACCCTGCGGTACAGATCGTTAAGGTCGGAGGTGGCAAAACGGCCGCCGTCCAACTGCACCATGGGCCGGATATCGGGCGGAATGACCGGCACCACGTCCAAAATCATCCACTCGGGGCGGTTACCGGAAAGACGGAAGGATTCCACAACCTCCAGCCGCTTTAAAATGCGCACTCTCTTTTGGCCAGAAGCAGTAGCCAACTCCTCCTTGAGCTCCTGCGAAAGCTGCTCTAGGTCGATATCTTCCAACAGCTTTTTAATGGCCTCGGCGCCCATGCTGGCCTCAAAATCGTCTTCATATTTTTCCCGCATGTCGCGGTATTCTTTTTCATTCAAGAACTGCTTTTTGGTCAACTCGCGGGCTGAGCCGGGATCGGTGACAATATACATGGCAAAGTAAAGCACCTTTTCCAGCATACGGGGCGAGATATCCAAAATAAGGCCCATGCGAGAGGGGATTCCTTTAAAATACCAAATGTGCGAAACCGGAGCTGCCAGCTCAATGTGGCCCATGCGCTCCCGGCGCACCTTGGAGCGGGTTACTTCAACGCCGCAGCGTTCGCAAATCTTGCCTTTATAGCGGATACGCTTATACTTACCGCAGTGGCATTCCCAGTCTTTTTGGGGCCCAAAGATGCGTTCGCAAAACAGCCCGTCGCGTTCCGGCTTCAGCGTGCGGTAGTTGATGGTCTCCGGTTTGAGCACCTCGCCGTGGGACCACTCCCTGATCTGCGCGGGAGAAGCCAGGCCAATTTTAATCGACTCGAACACGTTAAATTCCATATTGCGTCCCCCTTAATCGTTGTCAGAGATAGAATCAAAATCCAGCAAATCGTCGTCGGAATCCTCTTCAAAGAAGCCGGAATCATCAAACATATTGCTGTCGTCGGGGTCGTCTTCCAAAGAGAAGCCATCCATTCCTGTCATCACTTCGGGTTCATCCAGGGTATCATCGTCGGCGGGAGTCAATCCCACATCGTCATCATCAAAGTTCTGCTTCAGATCGATCTCCTGGTTGTCTTTATCCAGCACCTTAACATCCAAGCCCAAAGACTGCAGCTCTTTAATGAGCACCTTAAAGGATTCTGGAATACCGGGGGTGGGAATGTTTTGGCCTTTCACAATAGCTTCATAGGTCTTTACGCGGCCCACCACGTCATCCGATTTAACGGTGAGGATTTCTTGCAGCGTGTAGGCTGCGCCATAAGCCTCCAAAGCCCACACTTCCATTTCGCCGAAGCGCTGGCCGCCGAACTGCGCCTTGCCGCCCAACGGCTGTTGGGTAACCAAGGAGTAGGGGCCTGTAGAACGGGCGTGGATTTTATCGTCTACCAAATGGTGCAGCTTGAGGTAATACATATATCCAACGGTAACCGGGCTATCGAAAAATTCGCCAGTACGGCCGTCTTGCAAAATCGTCTTGCCGTCTTCCCGCAGGCCTGCCTGGCGGAAGCACTCTGTGATGTCGTCTTCATGGGCGCCGTCGAATACCGGGGTCATAATCTTCCAACCCAACGCCTTAGCCGCGTAACCCAAATGAACCTCCAGCACCTGACCGATGTTCATACGCGAGGGCACGCCCAAGGGGTTCAGCACAATGTCAAGCGGCGTACCGTCGGGTAAAAAGGGCATATCCTCCATCGGCAAAATGCGCGACACAACACCCTTGTTGCCGTGGCGGCCGGCCATCTTATCGCCCACGCTGATCTTTCTCTTTTGGGCAATATAGCAGCGCACCACTTTATTTACACCAGGTTGCAGTTCGTCGTGGCTGTTTTCGCGGGTAAACACTTTTACGTCTACAATAATGCCATATTCGCCGTGGGGCACGCGCAAAGAGGTATCGCGCACCTCTCTAGCTTTTTCGCCGAATATCGCGCGCAGCAGCCGCTCTTCGGCCGTTAGCTCGGTTTCGCCCTTAGGCGTTACTTTACCCACTAGGATATCGCCGGCGCGCACCTCGGCGCCCACGTGAATAATGCCGTTTTCATCCAAATCCTTAAGCAGATCTTCGTTCACATTGGGAATATCTCTGGTAATCTCTTCCGGCCCCAGCTTGGTGTCGCGGGCCTCCAGCTCGTATTCCTCAATATGGATGGAAGTATAAACGTCGTCGCGCACGATCTTCTCGTTAATCAAAACGGCGTCTTCGTAGTTGTAGCCTTCCCAGGTCATAAAACCAATCAGGGCGTTTTTACCCAGGCTGATCTCACCGTCGTGGGTGGCGGGGCCGTCGGCCAGCACCTCGCCCTTCTCCACACGCTCGCCCACATCCACAATCGGCACCTGGTTGATGCATGTGCCCTGGTTGGAGCGAATAAACTTACTGATGTGATAGGTGGCAGTTTCGCCGGAATCATATTTCATGGTGATTTCATCGGCGCTTACCGCCGTCACCACACCAGACTCCTTAGCGAGCACGCACACACCGGAGTCTACGCCGGCCTTATATTCCATACCGGTGCCCACAATGGGGGACTCGGTTTTTAGCAGCGGCACCGCCTGGCGCTGCATGTTGGAACCCATCAGCGCGCGGTTAGCGTCGTCGTTTTCCAAGAACGGGATCATGGCTGTGGCAACAGAAACAACCATACGGGGCGAAACGTCCATAAAGTCGGCACGGCTGCTTTCCACTTCCACAAATTCATCCCGGTAACGGCCGTTTACCTTAGCATGCTCAAAATGGCCCTCGCTGTCCAACGGCTCGTTTGCCTGGGCCACAATATAATCGTCCTCCATGTCCGCCGTCATATAGACAACTTCATCGGTAACGCGGTGGGGCTGCACACTCTTGTCAACCCGGCGGAAAGGCGCCTCAATAAACCCATATTCATTAATACGGGCAAAGGTAGCCAGGTAAGAAATCAGACCGATGTTAGGACCTTCAGGGGTCTCAATGGGGCACATGCGCCCATAATGGCTATAGTGCACGTCGCGCACTTCAAACCCGGCCCTATCTCTCGACAAACCGCCGGGGCCCAGGGCGGACAGACGGCGCTTATGGGTCAACTCAGCCAACGGGTTGGTCTGATCCATAAATTGCGACAGGGGCGAAGAACCGAAGAACTCCTTAATAGCGGCCACTACCGGACGAATATTAATCAGCGCATGCGGAGTGAGCACCTCCAAATCCTGTGCTTGCAGGGTCATGCGCTCGCGGATAACTCTCTCCAAGCGCGAAAAGCCGATGCGGAACTGGTTTTGCAGCAACTCGCCCACGCAGCGGATACGCCGGTTGCCCAAGTGGTCGATATCGTCGGTAGTGCCGATACCGCAAGCCAGGCAGTTCATATAATTGATAGAAGCAAAGATGTCGTCAACAATAATGTGCTTGGGAACCAGCTCATCGATCCGGGTACGGATGGCCTCTTTGAGGGCCTCTTCGTCGGCAGCGTTCTCCAATATTTCTGAAAGCACACTAAAGCGCACCTTTTCTTTAATGCCACACTCGGCTTTGGCGTCAAAGGATACGTATTGCGCAATATCCACCATGCCGTTCGAGATAATCTTAACCGGCTCTTCTCGGTTTTCTACCCGAACATAGGCTACTGAAACGCCGGCATCCTCAATCTCCATCGCCTTTGCGCGAGACACAACCGTGCCCTCGTCTGCCATCAGTTCGCCGGTCATGGGATTGGCAATCGGCATAGCCAGCTCATGGCCCGCCAAACGGTTGGCCATACCCAGCTTCTTATTGTATTTATACCGGCCCACGCGAGACATATCATACCGCCGCGCATCAAAAAACAGCGCGTTGATGTGGGCCTGCGCGCTTTCTACCGTAGGCGGCTCGCTGGGACGCAGCTTGCGGTAAACCTCTAAAAGAGCCTCCTCGGTGTTTTTGCAAGGATCTTTTTCAATGGTGGCGCGAATGCGTTCGTCATTGCCAAAATAATCCAACAACTCTGCGTCGGTGCCAAGACCCAAAGCGCGGATAAAAACGGTAATAGGCAGCTTGCGGTTTTTATCAATGCGCACGTAAAACACATCGTTGGCGTCGTTTTCATACTCCAGCCAAGCACCGCGGTTAGGAATCACCGTAGAACTAAACAGCTGCTTACCCGTTTTATCGTATTCCATTTTGAAATACACGCCGGGAGAACGCACCAATTGCGACACGATAACCCGCTCGGCCCCGTTTATTACAAAGGTGCCGCTATCGGTCATGAGGGGAAAATCCCCCATAAACACTTCAGATTCTTTAATTTCGCCGCTTTCTTTGTTGAGCAAGCGCGCCGTTACGCGTAACGCAGCCGCATAGGTGGCATCGCGCTCTTTGCACTCGTCTACGCTGTAATTGGGCTTATCCGAATCCAGCTTATAATCCACAAAATCGAGCACCAGGTTGCCTGTGTAATCCGTGATACCGGATACATCCCGGAACACTTCCCGCAGTCCTTCGTCCAAAAACCACTGATAGGAATTTTTCTGCACCTCTATCAGGTTGGGCATGTCCAGAACCTCGTCGATGCGGGCAAAACTCATTCTAACGTTTTTACCCACGCGCACTGGTTTGACGTTCACCATAGGCTCAAATCACTCCATTCATCTATTTACCGCGGCCGCAGCACATTGCTTGGCTGTTCTTGTATCAGCTGCGTATCCGGCATCATTCCCAAAACATCTTACGAATTTTACTTTGACTCTTGCATTTTCGAACGGAAGATGATAATATAAAAGGCGAATAGTATATATACATTTCCATTATGATGCAGTTTAATATTATATAACACAGAATGGTAAAAGTCAAGTTTTATCTTTATGCGTGCACAGCAATTTAGCCGCAGGCATTTGCCAGCGGCTTTCTTATTTTTTTATTTGCAAAAATACAGGCTATTTTTTGAAAACAAAACGTTTGATATTCTGTTTTTGGCAATAGCTACACCCCTCTTTCACAACAAGCGCTTGGGGTCAATACGTGCAAATTACCTAGCCTTTCAACAACTTTATCTCAATTTTCATTTATTATAACAGGCTTTACCGGGGCTGTAAAGTGGCAATTCAGAAAATTGGAAGATTTCTCTACAATTGTGTCTTACAATAATGAGGGAAAATGTTGCAGGAACTTGCGGTATCTGTTATAATAAAGGCGAGGTGTATGTGAACCATTTCTACACTAGAAAGCTTTCGTTTATTTCACCCCGCTTAGTGACCCTTTATCATTCGTAGGAACTAAAGAAACGAGGCTTTTTTGTATGCCAATCCGCATCCCAGATACACTCCCTGCGGCTAAGGTTTTAGAATCTGAAAATATTTTTGTGATGACACAGAAGCGGGCCCTTTCACAGGATATTCGCCCGCTGAAAATTATCATTCTGAACCTGATGCCCACCAAGGTGGAAACCGAAACCCAGCTGCTTCGCCTGCTGGGCAATAGCCCGTTGCAGGTGGATATTGAACTGCTGCAAACAGCCACTCATGTTGCTAAAAATGTTCCCTCTGCGTACCTTGCCACTTTTTACAAAACCTTTTCACAAATTAAAGACGAACGATTCGACGGCATGATAATCACCGGTGCGCCGGTTGAGCTGTTGGATTTTGAGCAAGTGGATTATTGGGACGAACTGTGCACCATCATGGAGTGGAGCCGGCACAATGTATATTCCACGTTGCATATTTGTTGGGGCGCCCAGGCCGGGCTGTATTTTCACTACGGCATTCCCAAATATCCTTTGGAGCAAAAGCTTTCGGGCGTGTTCCCGCACCGCATTCTAGACGTATTCCACCCGCTGATGCGCGGTTTTGACGATAGCTTTTTAATTCCTCATTCGCGCCACACCGAAATCCGGCGCGCAGATGTGGAACAGCACAAAGAGCTGGTGGTTTTAGCCACCTCCCGTTTAGCAGGAGTTGCTGTGGTTGCCAACAAAAACGGCCGCCAGTTTTTCGTTACCGGGCATTCGGAATACGATAGGAACACCTTAAAGAACGAGTATTTTCGCGATTTAAACAAAGGGTTGCATCCCCGCATTCCTTACCACTACTTTCCTGGGGATGATCCGGCGGCGCTGCCCCCCTTAACCTGGCGCAGCCACGCCAACCTATTGTTTTCTAATTGGCTTAATTATTATGTTTATCAGCAAACACCCTATGATCTAAAAGATTTAGAAGAACCCCGTACCCCGCCTGGTGAGTAATCCCTTTGCGAAAGCAGCCATCCGCTCGCCGCTTGATTGCTGCATTTTACCAGGTTTGCTTTCGTCCTCACTTCACAACCTAAATATATTAAAATAATGTTTAAGGAGGCTTCATCATGAACCCTGAAACTCGCATTTACACCGACGTACAAGTAGACCATTGCTGCAAAGAGCTGAGAAACCGGCTGAAGGAGCTACGCAAACAAAGAAGGCTGTCGCAGGCGAACGTTGCTGCTTTGCTGAAAATCGATCGCTCTACCTATTCCTATTATGAGCTTGGCCGCACGCAGCCCAATCTCTCTATTTTGTTGCGCCTTGCTTCTTATTACAACGTTACCATCGATTATTTGCTGGACTTTCAGCTGTAATCGGGCTTGACTACTTGTCAAGCTTATTCGTTTAACCGGGCGCGCAGTTGGGTGAGTATTTTCTTTTCCCGCCGGGAGACCTGCACTTGGGTCATCCCCAGGTGAGCCGCTGTTTGCGTTTGAGTTTGCCCTTTTATATAACGTAAGGTAATGAGGGCTTGGTCTTGTGCGCCCAATTCCCCAATCACCTGCCAGAGTGCAAGCCGATCCGAAAGAGCTTCCTCCGGCGCGGCAACGGGAATATCTAATTGGCCGCCGGTGTCGTCTTCACTTGTGAGTGACACCGGTGTTTGTCCTGCGCATAAGGCTTGCGCGGCTTGTGCGCGCTCTACGCCCAGCGCTGCAGCAAGCTCCCCTATGGTGGGCTGCCTGCCTTCGCGCGCGGCAAACGCGGCGCATTCCTTAGTAGCTTTTAAAGAAAGCTCTTTGAGGCTGCGCCCTACCTTAACGGCTCCCCCGTCGCGGAAAAGACGGCGCATTTCGCCCAAAATGACGGGCACCGCATAGGTAGAAAATTTTACCCCCCGTTGCTGATCAAAAGCGTCTACTGCTTTTACTAGCCCCAGGCAGCCTGCCTGGAACAAATCGTCGTATTCGATGTTTTTGCCTTTAAAACGTTTGGCGCAGGCGTGAACCAAACCGATGTTATTCTTTATTTTTTGTTCTCTGTCATCCATCGTCAGCCGTCTTGCTCCGCTTGCTTGGCGGCTTGATTTTGTAACGGCCGCCGGATGATGTTTTTTTCTAAGGTCACAATGGTGCCGCGCCCTATTTTAGAAGTAACCTTTATTTTATCCATAAAGCTTTGCATAACGGCAAAGCCTAGGCCAGCCCGCTCGCCCCCCACGGTGGTGTAGAGCGGTTCCATGGCTTGCTCCACGTTGGGGATTCCGCATCCCTTGTCTTTTACCTTAATAACCACACGCCCGGCCTGGTATATTTTAATTTGTATGTAAACTTGGCCGATGCCGTCCCGGTAGGCGTGCACAATACAATTGGTTACCGCTTCCGACACCGCCATCTTGATATCGGCCAGTTCGTCGATGGTGGGATCTAGTTGAGCGATAAAGGCCGCGGTGGCCGCGCGGGCAAAACTTTCGTTGGCAGAGTAGCTTAAAAACGACAGATTCATCTCGTTTTCTGTTTTCATTTATATCACCTTTTCTTCCGTGGCATGATTGGGGGCTTGTCCTTCTTGTAAAGGGATGCTCTCTTTTTTTTGTCCATTTTTCTCTTCTTGTTCTTGGGGCGTGTCCTTTTCCATTACGCCTAGCTGATCGAGACCCGACAGCTTAATAACCCGCGCAATATAAGCAGGCACATTCACCACTCTGAGCCGGCCGCCCAGCAGCTGCATCCGCTTATAGCGCCCCATTATCAGGCCGATTCCCGAGCTATCCATAAAATCCACCTGGCGAAAATCCAGCTTTAACAGGGTAGGGCGGCATTGCTCCGCCTGAGCGTCGATTTGCTCTCGAATTTCTTTGGCGGTATGATGGTCGATATCGCCCATTAAATAGGCCACCAAAACCTGCCCTTCTTTTTGCAATTCCACATTCATTTTGTCTGATCCTTTCTCGCCGCACGGCGTCTTCTCCGGTGGGCTCCATGGTTAGAATGCCCCAAACAACAAGGCTTATTCCCCTTTTTTACAAATTTCCCCTATTTGTGCAATGGCCGCAGTATGCTGGCAGCCGAATAAAACAACCCATATAAAAAAGCAGGGCCCTTCTCCATTTAAGGATAAAGGGCCCCGCTTATTTTTTTGCTCGAAACCTGTTGTTTACCTGTAATTTTTATCCATCCGCATCCTACCGCTGCGGCGCACATTTAGCATAAAGCCATCAAAACCGGCCGCGCCTCCCCAGCCAGATAGAAGGAACCGCATACCACCACCGCGCCTTTTTCATGGCGTGCTTCCAACAGCGCCTGCCTACAGGCATCCTCCACACTGGGCATCGCTTGCACCTGCGGGCAATAACGTCGCGCCACCTCCGCCAGTTCCTGCGCCGATAACGCCCGCGGGTTATTGGGCTGCACGGTTAATATACGGGTAAAACAGGGCGCCAACCGGTGCAGCGCTGTGTTGCTATCTTTATCCCGCATCATGCCCATAACCGCCGTAATGGGCACGCCGGGCAAAAAGCGCTCCAACGCCTGGGCCAATGCCTCGGCACATCCCGGATTATGGCCGCCGTCCAACAGCACCAGCGGCTTTTCCCTCAGCACCTCCATGCGGGCAGGCAGCACCGCTTGCGCAAAGCCCTTTTGCACCGCTTCCTCACTGAGGGCAAAACCCTTCTGCCGCAAAACCTGTAGGGCGGTTAGGGCGGTTGCCGCATTTTTTTCCTGATGCTCCCCCAAAAAGGGAATATGCAACCGAATCCCACGATAGGAAAAGTCGGTGCCGTGGATATCGGCCCGCTCTTCCCGCAGTTCGTCCAGTTCCGGTATCCACAGGCGCGCGCCCCTTTCTTGAGCGATCCGGCGAACCGTTTCTATCACCCCGGCCGCCTGATCGGGGTACAACACCACGTCGCCGCCCTGCTTAATAATGCCGCACTTTTCAAAAGCAATTTGTTCCAACGTATCCCCCAGCACAGCGGTGTGATCCAACGAGATGGAGGCTATCACCGCCACCAAAGGTGCGGCAATGATATTGGTAGCATCAAACCTGCCGCCCAGGCCCACCTCCAACACCACCACATCGCACCGGCGCTGCGCGAACCAAACCAAGGCTATGGCCGTTACCAGTTCAAACTCGGTCACCGGTTCCCCGGCTTGAGAGACTTCCTCTGCGATGGGGACAATATGTTCCACCAGGGCCACCAGTTCTTCTTTTGGTATCATCTCGCCGTCGATTTGAAAACGCTCCCGAAATTCCGTAACATAAGGGGAAGTATACAACCCGGTGCGGTAACCCGCCTGCCGCAGTACAGAGGACACCAAGGCACACGTGGTCCCCTTGCCGTTTGTGCCGGCAACATGCACAAAGCGCAGACTATCTTGCGGATTGCCCAACCGGCTTAATAAAAGCCGTATGCGCTCCAAACCCGGCTTAACGCCAAACCGCAGCAGGGAATTGATCCGTTCCATCGCCTGCTCATAGGTCATCATATCGCTACCCATCCTTTCCCGCAGCCTACCGGCCCTTAGCGGCACAACGCCGCCGGTGGCCAGGCTTTCATCCGGCATACCGTCACGCTTTTACCCGCAAAACAAGCGCCCCGTCAGTGAATGCCTTCACTGGGGAGCGCCCGCTTTTCTCGCTTGCCTCGTTTTATTTGTGCAGCGCGTCTTTTACCGTTTGCGCAATATTCCCCGCCGTCAGGCCGAACTCCTTGAGCAAGTCCAACGCAGGGCCGGAATGGCCGAACACATCATAAACGCCCATACGAACCACCGGCACCGGGCATTCCTCGCTCACTGCGGCGCAAACCGCCTCGCCCAGGCCGCCGATCACGTTGTGCTCCTCCACTGTAACAATGCGGCCGGTTTCTTGAGCCGCCTTGCATATCAGCTCCTTATCCAAGGGCTTGATGGTGTGGATATTGATAAGACGGGCTGAAATGCCCTGTTCCCGCAAAGCATCCACCGCCTTTATTGCCTCGCCCACCATCAGGCCGGTGGCCACCACAGTGATATCGTTGCCATCTCGCAGGGTAATTCCCTTGCCCAGCTCAAAGGTATAATCGTCGTTGTTGTTCACACTTTCCACCGCCAAACGGCCCAAACGCAGATAAACCGGCCCTTCATAAGCGGCAGCGGCGCGCACAGCGGCGCGCATTTCATAATGATCCGACGGATTGAGCACCACCATGCCCGGTATGGTGCGCATCAAGGCGATATCCTCCAGGCATTGATGGGAGGCGCCGTCTTCACCCACCGAAATACCCGCATGAGAGCCCACAATCTTTACATTCAGATGAGGGTATCCCACCGAGTTACGCACCTGCTCAAAGGCGCGGCCCGCGCTAAACATCGCAAAGCTGGCGGCAAAGGGAACCTTTCCGCAGGCCGCCAAGCCCGCCGCAACGCCAATCATGTTGCATTCTGCGATACCGCAATCAATAAAGCGCTCTGGATACGCCTTTTTAAAAATACCGGTTTTGGTGGCCGCCGCCAAATCAGCGTCCAACACCACAATTCTATCGTCAGTTGCGGCCAGCTCGGTAACCGCTTCGCCAAAGCTTTCTCTGGTGGCCTTTTTTACCATTTCTGCCATGATTAACCCCATTTCTCCGCCGCCCGATGGTTGCATCCTTTTGATACCGTTTGCCGCCAAGCCCGCCGCGACGGTTGCGGGCAGCGCGCCGTTATGCTTTTTCAAACGCCCGCCAAACGGCGCTTATTCCCCCTGCAAAGACGTCAACGCGGCTTGCAGCTCTTGCATGGCGGCCTTGTATTGCTCTTCATTGGGCGCCACGCCGTGCCAGCTCACCTGATTTTCCATAAACGAAACGCCCTTGCCTTTAATCGTTTTTGCGATGATAACGCAGGGCTTGCCTTTTACCGAACGGGCCTTGGCAAACGCCTCTTCGATCTGATTAAAATCATGCCCGTCTATTTCAATTACTTCAAAGCCAAAGGCACGAAACTTTTCGTCAATGGCTTGCAAGCCGGCTACCTCGCTTACAGGCCCGTCGATCTGCAATCCGTTGGAATCCACAATGGCGCACAGATTGTCCAACTTCTGGTGGGCGGCGAACATGGCGGCCTCCCAAACCTGGCCTTCTTCAATTTCTCCATCGCCTAGCAGCGCATAAACCCGATAATCTTTTTTATCCAACTTAGCGGCATAAGCCATGCCACAGGCGGCCGATATCCCTTGGCCCAAAGAACCGGTGCTCATATCGACGCCGGGGGTATCTTGCATATTGGGGTGGCCTTGCAGCATAGCGCCGATGTGGCGCAATTTGATCAACTCTTCCTCTGGGAAGTAGCCGCGCAACGCCAACGCTGCATAAAGCCCCGGGCAACAATGGCCCTTAGACAGCACGAACCTGTCGCGGTCGGGATCCTGCGGCCGGGCAGGGTTAATATTCATCTCTTTAAAATAAAGATAGGTAAACAAATCCGCAGCGGATAGAGATCCGCCCGGATGGCCCGACTTGGCGTTGTACACCCCAACAATCGTGCCCATACGGACTTTGCACGCAGCTATTTGCAGCTGCTTGTATTCCTGTTGATTCATTCCGTTTCCTCCTGTAATGAGATCGCAATAACAAAGGCCTACGGTACTGTGACTATGATTTTCACTCTGAACAAAATAAGGCGGCGCACCTTACTGCCGGCGTACGCCGCCTTGAACTCCCTTGCTTATCCATACGATAAAAGCAAAATGGCACTTATTTTCCCTTTGGGATGCGTGCAGAGTGAGCGAGGGTTATTATAACATAAAACAGCTGTTTACGCAAAGGGGTTTTCGTCGGGATAGGGCATACCCTTGGGCTGGTTAAATGCGATATCCTCCACACCCAAATACTGGAAGATGCTGTAAAGCGCCTTGCCACAATGGGCGAACGCCACCGCCCCATGGTGGGGATACCGTTTTGCAATCAGCACATGACGGTAGAAGCGCCCCATTTCGGGGATGGCAAACACACCGATGCCGCCAAAGGAGCGGGAGGCCACCGGCAGCACTTCGCCCTGGGCCACATAGGCCGAAAGCTTGGTATCTGCCCCGCTTTGCAGTCTAAAGAATGTAATAGCCCCGGGGGCAATGTCGCCCTCCAACGTGCCGCGGGTAAAGTCAGGCTCGCCGCCGTCTTCCAACAGGCGGTTTTGAATCAGCTGGTATTTTACCGCACCCTTTGAAAGCTTGCACAAAGGCGTATTGCCGCAGTGGAAGCCCATAAAGGTATCTTTAATGGAATAATCGTAATCAAACTTGCCCTTAATATCCGCCTCATAAATATCGCGAGGTACAGAATTGTTGATATCCAACAGGGTAACCGCGTCGCCGGTAACGCACAAGCCGATGTATTCGCTCAGCGCTCCGTAAATATCCACTTCGCACGCCACCGGAATGCCCCTAGACGCCAGGCGGCTGTTGACATAGCAAGGCTCAAAGCCAAACTCTTTGGGGAAGGCGGGCCAGCACTTATCGGCAAAAGCTACATACTGCCGGGCGCCTTTGTTCTCCTCCGCCCAATCCAGCAAGGTCAGCTCAAACTGCGCCATGCGGGGCAGCAGTTCGGGATACTGGTTGCCCTCTACGCCCAGCTCGGCGGCCATATCGTCCACCACGCTTTGAATGCGCGCGTCTCCGGCATGGGCACGATAGGCCACCAACAGATCCAGCTCAGAGTTTTCTTGCACCTCTACGCCGATGTCATACAAAGCCTTGATGGGGGCATTGCAGGCGAAAAAGTCCTGCGGGCGGGGGCCAAAGGTGATGATCTTCAGGTTTTGCAGCCCCAAAATAGTGCGGGCCACGGGCACAAAATCAGCCACCATTTCGGCCAGCTCTTGGGCGGTTCCCACCGGATACTCGGGTATGTAAGCCTTAATTTTGCGCAACCCCAAGTTATACGAGCAGTTGAGCATGCCGCAGTAAGCATCGCCGCGGCCGTTTATTAAATCCTCGCCGGTTTCTTCGGCGGCGGCCACATACATCGCGGGGCCGTCAAAATTCTTGGCAATCAGGGTTTCGGGGGTTTCGGGGCCAAAGTTGCCCAAAAATACGCACAGAGCGTTACAGCCGGCGTTTTTTACCTCGGCCACCGCTTTGCACATATCGCGCTCATTTTCCACCGTGGTGGTTGCCTCGTAAATATCCAGCCCCTTGCCCTTACATGCTTCAGAAAGGGCCGCCCTGCGGCGTTCAGAGAGGGAGATGACGAAGCAGTCGCGGCTGACGGCAATAAGCCCCAGCTTTACTTGTGGAATATTGTTCATGAAAGTTGCCTCCTTTTAGTGATTCCTCTTTTTATGATGATAATTCAGAAAGAAACATCTTAGATGCACGCCGGCCAACCCGGCTAAATAACCGGTTAAACCGACAAATTTTCACCAACCAGGCCAACAAAGGCTCCATCCTTATCCAAACCGCTTTCCGGGTGGGCGATAAGCCATTTGTTGCTAGCAAACAGCAGTCTATCCTCGCCGCAATCGCCTATCTGACCCGCCAAGGGAAGATTGGTTCCTTTGGGCAACACCACTACGCAGCGGAATTTGCCGCCCGCATTGCAGGGCGCATAATGCAGCGTGGTGGCGTACACCTCAATTACCGTGCCTTTGGGCACCAAGAACGCCTCCACCTTGTATGTGCCATAGGTGTAGTCTTGGGCAATATCTTGTTGGCGGCCCAGCAGCAAAATCAAATCGGTGCAAGCCACATTGATTTCAGAAGTGCGGTGGTATTCCAGGGCGTTGAGCTTATGGTTGTTGCCGTTACAATAACCCAGCTGAATGGGCAGCTCCCCATACAGTTGGTTTTGCAGGGTCTGAAAAACCGGCAACGCCTCCAGCGCCGGATCGCTTGGCACATAAATCACATCGTCCGGCAAGGGCGTTTGCTCCATAGCTTCTATCAGCTGCGTGCAATCCACCCCCTTGATAACCCGGCCATACGGCGAAAAAGATTGGTCGGTTACCCTCTTTATCTGCATCAGATTCCCCTCTTTCTAATCTTTCTAAAATATCTGAAATATCTTGCCGCCCTTACAGAGAGCGCAGCGCATGGTAGCTATCCTTAAGCGCCGGATACAAACCTTTATAAATTTGATAATAAGGCTCATATCGGGCACTATTTTCGGCAATGGGAGGCTGGGCCGGATTTGTTTTAATAAAGCTTTGGCAGGCCGACTGCACGCTTTCAAACACGCCGGCTCCCACGCCTGCCAGGATGGCCACGCCCAAAGCAGGCCCTTCTTGCGAAACCACGGTTTTTACCGGCAGGCCGTATACATCGGCCATCATCTGGCGCCACAGCGGGCTGGTTCCACCGCCGCCGCAGGCCAGCATTTCACTGGAAACCACGCCCATGCCCCGCAAAATATCTAAGCACTGGCGCTGGGAATAGATAACCCCTTCCAGCACGGCGCGTAGCATATCATATTTTGTATGAATAGCCGAAAGCCCTACAAAGGCACCCCGGCTGTCGGAATCCAGCAACGGGGAGCGCTCCCCCATCAAATAGGGCAAATAGATCAGCCGGTTTGCTCCAATGGGCACCCGCGCCGCCTGCTGATCCATCAGGTAATAGGGATCCTTGCCCATACCTTCGGCGGTTGCCATCTCTTCGCGGCAAAAGGTATCGCGGAACCATTTCAGCGATAACCCTGCGGCCAACGTGCAGCTCATCACCGTCCAGCAACCGGGAACAGCGGCGCAAAAAGTGTGCACACGCCCCTGGGGATCTATCGTCACTTTATCGGAATGAGCAAACACCACGCCCGACGTGCCCAAGGTGGTAAAGGCCTTGCCCTGCTCCACCACACCGGTACCCACGGCCGCCGCAGCATTGTCGCCGGCGCCGCCCACTACCGGGGTACCCTCTTTCAGCCCGGTGAGAGCCGCCGCCTCTTTGGTTACAAAGCCCGTAACCTCGGGGGACTCATACACCCGCGCCAGCAGTGCCTTATCGATTTGCAGCTTTTGCAGCACCTCGTCGCTCCAGCAACGGCCGGGCACGTCTAGCAACTGCATGCCCGAAGCGTCCGACACCTCGGTAGCGTACTCTCCCGTGAGCATGTAGCGCACATAATCCTTTGGAAGCAAAATATGCGCGCACTTTTCGTAGAGCTGCGGCTCATGCTTGCGCACCCACAGGATCTTAGATGCGGTAAAGCCCGGCAAGGCGGGATTCGCCGTGGTGGCTATCAGCCGTTCGGCTCCCACCAAGCTGGTAATCTCTTCGCACTCTGCAGTGGTGCGTCCATCGCACCAAAGAATGGCCGGGCGCAATACCTGGCCCTGTTTATCCAGTATAACCAACCCGTGCATCTGCCCTGAAATGCCCAGGCCCTTTATGTCGCCTGCGTCTACACCGCTTGCGCGCAACACCTGGCCAATGGTTTGCACCGCTGCACGCCACCAATCCTGCGGCGCTTGTTCCGCCCAGCCGTTTTGCGGCTGAGCCATGGGGTATTCCTGAGAGGCCGAGGCCACCACCTGGCAGTTTTCGTCAAACAGCACTGTTTTTGTGGCCGAAGTGCCCAAATCCACCCCCAGCAAATAACGCATTATCTCATCTCCCCCGCTGATGTTTTCGCCGGGCTGGCTGCCGCCCGCCAAATAAAAGACGCCCTAATCATAGCACAAAACCCGCCGCGTGGAAAGTACCCGAATAGGAAAAAACAAAATCGTCATTGTAGCAGAACCGCTGTAGCTAAACCGTACAGCAGTGTGGAGGTAATGCTTCACTTCTATCTCCTCGACTATTTGTCGAGTTTTATACCACAAACAAAACAATGGATAAAATTAATTTTTTAACTAAATTATTTTTGTAAAAAAATTGCAATAATTGTGAAAATGCTGTTGCTTTTTCTGCGACAATATGTTACCATGTGATTGCAGATTAAATTCACCGTGGTTAAAACACACTGCTCGGGCTTCCGCCCCCATAGGGCTAGCCGCCGCTCCCAGCCGGTTGCCTGCGCCGGCCTGGGAGCAAGAAAAAGCAGTATCTATTATTGAAGGACAAATCACAGTGAGGTGCGTTATGAAAGCTACAAAAAAGCTAACCGCCCTTTTGCTGGCGGCGTCTTGCCTGCTGGCCCCCGGCTGTTTTCCCGACGGTTCCTCTGCGCCCACCACCGCCGCCACCAACAGCGAGGCGCTAACCGCTATCTCCTCCCCCAGCCGCCTACAGCAAGACCTGGGCGAAAACCTGACGGTGGACGCCGATATAGACGTGCCCGAAACCTTGGACTTTCACCGTTACGCCGCCCGGGAGATGAATATTGATTTTGACACCTTTACCCAGGCTGCAAAGCTTATCTACCCGGCGGACGCGCATATTACCTTCGTAGAAGACACTGCCTCAGAGGATCGTACCCACTACCAAGCTGATACAGGAAACGAAGACTGGTTTGCATATTTTCACACTTCCGAAAGTGATTACTGCTCTTTTTCTTTGCCTCGCTTTTCTAGCCAATATTATAGTCTCGTTACCAGTTCATATGGCGAAACTGTGCGGCAGGACATGCGCCGGGTTTTCCCCAACAACCGGCTGGATGGGTGGGATCCTCAGGAGGCCATCCGCTTGGTAAAGGAAAAGCTGGATGTTCTCGGCGTCCCTATCGCCAGCACCCCTGAGGTGTTCGCCTTGGATGTGGATTCTTTACAAAAGGAATGGGTGGCCAACTGGAAGATTGCCGGAGATAAATTAAGCGAAGAGTACGGGGAGGAACCCGTCACCTGGACCAAGGAAGACGAAGCTTATGTTATTTATTACCGCCTTGTCGCTCCCGACGGTCACCCAATCAACCGCTGCACCTATATTCCAGGCAATGAGGAGCAATTGGGTGCAATCACCAGCTGCGCCGCCCGGGGTACGGTGGACAAGGAAGGCTTGCTGGAGCTGAGCGTCAACGGCATGCTGGAGGTTACCGAAGAACTGGGGCCCCAAGAAATCAAGGTGGATTTGGATCAGGTGCTGGAACAAATCCAGCAAAAATATGAAGCCATGATTACAACCAACCCTGTTGTGGTAACCCGCATCGGGTTGGAATACCTGCCCCAGCTTACCGACGCCCAGCAAAGAACCTATGAGCTGATACCCGTTTGGGTGGTTGAAACACACGAGCGGAAATATACAGGCGGCGGCGAGGCGGAGACCTCCCTTGTCCCCCTGCCGCCTGTTCTGATAGACGCCGCCACCGGCCAAGAAATTATGGTGGCGGGGTAAAGGAGCGTGAAACTATGCATGCAAGCAAACCCAAGCGCCGGGCCGTTACGGTGGCGTTGTATCAATTGGCTACCTCCCCCGCCTTTTACTTGGCGATTGTGGGGATCGTTTTGTTAAACTTTGCCGCCATGTGGGAAACCTTGTGGCTTGAAATCCCTGCCGACACAGGATTTATTGATTTTGCTTACGTTATGAGCTATGTTGTAAACCTTTCGTATTTTGTTTATCTTTATGTGTTCTTGGCGTCTGTGCCTTATGTAACCAGCTTTTGCGGCGATCAAAACTGCCAATACATTAAGCCTATGGTGGTTCGCTGCGGGGTGCGGCGCTATTGCGTTTCTAAAATATTGGGGTGCGCCCTGTCGGCCTATTTGGTGATCATGGTAGGGTTGCTGCTTACCAGCGGATTGGTTTTGCTGCGCTACCCCATGTTTAACGGATATTCTTATGATCTGTTGACCCCTCCTTTTAACGAATTAGCACACGGCCCCGTGCCCATGCTGTATTTTATTTTTCAATACTCCTGCCTTGGCATGAACGCCGCCCTGTGGGCGGTGGTGGGGCTTACCGTATCGGCCTGGCTGCCCAACCGCTTTGTTGCCCTGGCCAGCCCCCTGTTTTTTTACTACATTTTAACCGACCTGTTGTCAAAATGGTTGCCTGCCTGGATCAGCCCCTTTTCATTGGGGAAGGGCGCGGATGTGTTGGGCCTGCCTGCCTGGCCAACCTTTTTGTATATTACGGGCGTCTTTATCGTTCTGATTATTCTGGTGGGCTTGGTTTTTACCCATCTGGTAAAAAGGAGGGTGCGCAATGAGCTGGTTTAGAAAAAGCTGGGCCGTATGCCGGCAAAACTTTCGGCGTTGGGCCGCCGATTACCGCGTTTGGGTGGTCGCCATGGCCGCCGCAATCTTTGTACATTACTTTACCCGGGGGGTTTACAATTTTTCTGTTATGGCAAATTTGCCCGTTTCTCCTTGGTATTTTCCTTTTTTGTATAACCACGGCCTGGTGAAGCTGTTTTTCTTTCTCCCCCTGGTGCTGCTGTTTTGCAACGCCCCCTTTATTGATGACATCCAGCCTTATGTGCTGGTGCGCAGCGGCCGCCGTTGCTGGGGAGTGGGGCAGGTGCTGTATGTGGTGCTGGCCACGGCGATATATTTTCTCTTTCTCATTTTGTGCACCTTTTTGTTTATGGCGCCGCGCCTTACCTTCACCACTGAATGGGGCAAAGTAATCGGCACCTTGGCCTCCACCAACGCCGCCTTTTCTATGGACCAACCCAGCTATGTTTCTCACCACGTATATTTTTACTTTGAGCCGCTTATCGCCATGTGGTATTCCTTTTTGCTTTCGTGGCTGGCGGGCTGTGTGCTGGGGCTGCTGATATATGTGGTTAACCTGGCCACCGACGTTCGCTCTTTGGGCGTGCTGGCGGGCTGCGTGCTGCTCTTTTGGGATACCTGTGCAGCCGGCATGGCAAATTTCACACCGGAGCTTGTTAAATTCTCGCCCCTTTCGTGGAGCAACCTAAATCTGATCGATATCGGCGGGCAAACGTCTTACCCATCCATTACCTATGTGATGGTGGGGTACATCCTGCTGATCGGCGGTTTGTGCGTGGCGGCCGTACTACTCAGCCGCAAAAAAACCGTTACCGTGCTGCCGCCTGTATAAGGCAGCTTACAAACACAAAAGGAGGATGCCGGATGGCTGAACAAGAATACGCGGTACAAATTCAAAACGTTAGCAAAAGCTTTGGCGCCGCCAAAGTGCTGGACGATATCTCTTTAAACTTTGAAAAAGGAAAAATACACGGCCTGATTGGGCGCAACGGTTCAGGCAAAACCATGCTGCTAAAATGCATTTGCGGCTTTGTGGTGCCCACCAGCGGCTCGGTGTTGGTAAGCGGGCTGCAGGTGGGCAAGGATGTGGACGTTCCCCCCAGCGTAGGTATTATTATTGAGGCGCCGGGTTTTCTGCCTAATTACGACGGCTTTACCAATTTAAAATTTTTGGCTATGATTCAAAAAAAGATTGATAAAGAAAAAATTTCCAGTACCATCCAACGGGTAGGGCTGGATCCCAAAAGCAAAAAACACGTGGGCAAATATTCGCTGGGTATGCGCCAACGCCTGGGCATTGCCCAAGCGCTAATGGAAGATCCCGATTTGCTGATTTTGGATGAACCCATGAACGGGCTTGATAACCGCGGGGTGGACGATATGCGCAAGCTGTTCATGAGCTTGCGGGATGAAGGAAAAACTATTTTAATAGCCAGCCATGGCAAGGAGGATATTGAAATCCTCTGCGATACGGTGCACGAGTTAGACAGCGGCCACTTGATTTCTTAATCTTTTCTCTGCTAGGCCGTGCATCGTAAGAAGCGGCGAAAACACCGGAAAATAGCGCACCTTACCAGCACCTTTTCTTCGCTCTCTCCTTTTTTCACTTTCTTTTTCATATGCAAAAGCGCGCGGATTTTTCATGCTCCGCGCGCTTTTGCTATGCTCCGGCCAAGCAATGTTACTCTGCTTGGCCATTATTTTCAGTTGTTATAGTAAACTCTTGAATGCCGATATATCCAGGCCCGATGCTGTATTTCGGAAACACCACCACCACATTGCCGCCGGCATCAATATAAAAGGGTTGGCTGCTGTCGATCCCCTGGAACGCGGCGTCTTTCATCAGCGGATCCTCCGGGCTAAAATATTCCGCTTCACCGCTTGCCTCCCGCTGAGCCATCTGCTGGCGCACGCTGCTGTCAACAATCTGCTTATAGTTTTCTCCCAGCATGTCCTGCAAGGTAATCTCCCGGCCCGACGGCAGATGGATGTTATAGAAAAATTGTTCCTGCCTGGCGTTGGCGGCGCTAACACTTTCATTAATCACAAACGAAAGGATATCTCCCTGAGAATGCTTTACCTCATAGTCGATGGTTATCTTTGTGGGAATATATTGGGCCGGATCACCACCAGTATCCAGATAGGCCTGGCGGTTCTCTTTGGCACAGGCCTTTTCCTGCTGCACAATGGCATCTATTTTTGCACTGATTTCCTGGTTAATTCGCTGCTCCAGCTCTCCATTGCCGGTATTCGAAAGCGCGGGCAACTGCACTTGCACATAGCTGCTTTCGTCGGCCTGCTCATATTGCCGAAAGGTAAACACCCTTGCAACCTGCCCCACTACAGGGATGTTATACATGCTTTCGGCAAAGGCCCTGCTGGAATTAAGCAAAACAACAAAAAGTAAACAGCAAGCCGTGGCCGCATAAATAAAAGGACGGTGCCATCTGATTTGCTTTTTGGCGTGTACCGCCGCTCCTTGTCCTTGCGCCATGGCGGCACGCAGCCGTTGATCCAGCCCGGCGGGCGGGGTAATCTTTTGATAAAGCAGCTTGGCCTTTTGCAACTGCTTCACAGGTTACGCCTCCTCCCCCATTTCATTTTTCAGCAGGCGAAGGGCTTTATATAACCGCGCTTTCACCGTGCTTAATTTTAAACCGGTAACTGCCGAAACCTCTTCTAGTTTTAAATCTTCAAAGTAGCGCAACACCACAATACCCCGCAGCTTGGGATCCAACCGTTCTACCGCACGATATAGATCAATCGCCTGGGGAATATCGGTCTCCTCGCTGGTTAGCCCATCCAGCGCCGAAGCTTCTGCCAAACGGCGTTTATTGCGGCGCAGGTAGCTGATGCTTTCGTTTACCACAATGCGATACACCCAAGCCTTTAGGTGACAATCTTCTTTCAGCCGGTCCTTGTTGGCTAGGGCTTTCACCGCTGCTTCTTGCACCACATCCATGGCGGCATCGGGCTGCCGCACATAACTCATTGCCAAACGATATAGGTCGGCCTGGCTGGCTATAATATAGTCCTCCAGCTGTTGTTCCAAGCGGCGCCTCTCTTCGTTTTGGGCGCCGGCGCCCCCGCTCTTTGGCAATGTATTTCCCTTCCTTCGCGCGGGCGGCCCTTAACCTTGCAGCAATGCCTGAGCCGCCTCGTTGTCATCAGAAATACATAGTACCACCTGCACCCCATTCTTTTCAAGAACCGGATCCTCTAACTTTTGCAATTCGGCGGGAACATAGTCCTCAAAATCTTCCCTCTGGCGCTCCACACGCTTTTGCAGTGCTTCATAAATCCGCTGGGCTGCTTCGTCGCTGGTTGCGTCCAACACGGCGATTTCCTCAGCCGTTGCGCCGGTGCTCATATAGACCTTGCCCTGAGCTACATCCTGCTCGTCGATGCTGTATTGCGTCAGCGCCACGGTTAGATCCACCTCAGACATTTGATCCACAAAGGTAATGCCGTTTTTTAAGCGATCCGCTACCTCCCCGGCGCTGGCTGTGGGTTGCGCCTCGTTTTCGCCGGAGCTACAGCCCACAGCTCCCATCATTACACACAAAGCGGCCAAAGCCGTCACAATAGCAACCCAACGTTTCATTCTTCTCACAATAAATTCCTCCTTAAAATAACTATCCTTATTTTTCATAAAACGGGCGATACCGTCCGCTAAAAGACAATTGCTGCGGTGATTACACCGTGTGTTCTTTTAAGTAATCTCGCCATAAAGCGCAGGATGCCTGGTTAACATGCACGCCGTCTACCGAATCCTCCGGTGGCAGCGCGCCGTCTTCTCCGGCAAGGGCCTCCCACACGTTTACGTAATACACCCCTTTCTGCTGGCACATCTGGGCGATTAGCCCGTTATACTCCTGTATCTTCGCGTTGTTATACACCGGATCCTTTTGTTCCTTTTCGGTAGAAACCGGCAATATAGACTGCACATAGATAAGGGCGTTGGGCTGGCGGGCGCGGATGGCATCGATTAATTCCCCATACTTTTGTTGAAATACCTCGCTGTATACCCATCCCAGCTCGTTAACTCCCAGCATGATATAAACTTTGCCAAAGGTTTGCTGTTCCAGCGCCTCCAAAACGGTTACCCGCCCATTGGCGGTATCCACTGCGTCTTTGGTGTAGATATTATCCACAGCCAAACCCTTAACGGTGTAGTAGGTGGCGTTGATGCCAGAGTATATCATAAACCCTTCGGTGCGCGAATCTCCAATAAAAACAGCGTCACTGAAATATTCGTCCCCCACCGGATCACTTTGAGGAACAGCTGCTCCCACCGTAGTTACCGTCTCCCCGGTGGAAGACTCTCCGGCGCTTTGCGGTGCAGCGGAAGATGCGGGAGGCTGGGACTCCGGCTGAGATTCCGGCGGCGTGCTTTCTTCAACTGCGCTTTGCTCCGGCTGGACCTCACTGCTCGGCGGTGCAACGGAAGCAGGCGGCGCTTCGCTTTCCGAAGCCGCCACTCCATTGCCAGAGAACCGACCTACAGCAGCCCACACGCCTACGCCCACAGCTGCTAGCAGCGCTACCATACAGGTTGAAAGCACGACTCGGTTGATGATAACGCGGCGACGTCTTCTTTTTGTCTTTTGATATCGTATCACTTTTCTATTCATAATATCCCTCTATCTTTACAAGCGAAATCTCGCCTTATTGTTGTTAGGAACCGCGCAGCGCTTCCTTTTCATTTGTTCTTACATAATATAAACGCCCAGCACCGGCAAAAAGTTAACGGTAAAACAAAAAAATAAAATATTTTTTTGCGCAGCTGCATCGAACAGGAGCCAAGCCGTATCAAACAGTATTATGAAACCGGTTAAAGCGGTTGTACGCAACTGCGTTGCGCACACATTATACCATATCTTCGCCCCCACGCGGCAAAAACGCCCAAAATAAAAAATATTGTTACACACACCCATAAGGCTCTTCTATCTTGCTTTTTTAAAACCGCAAGAAAAAAGATTTTGATAACACAGCCGCTGCCGTATCATGAAAGAAATTCTTTCGCACTTTTTATATGCAGCGGCTTAGGATCCATTCCGGTAAGCAGAGCGCCAACCGCAGCGCGTTATTACATGACTTTGATCCAAACTCTGGATCGTGAATAGGGGGATGTTTATGCTATTCGATCAGGAAACCGTAGAGCGTTTTTTGCAAACCGCCCGGCAGGACGACTCCTTAGCCCAAGGCCTGCGCCTTTTTGAAGAAGAATGCGCAAAAAAAGACAGCGCCTATGTGCAGCAAATTTTGCAGCGCATGCAAAAGGAGCGGCAGCGGGCAGAGCAGTACGGTGGGCCGAAGCATATGCGTTATGGCAACACCGTGCGCTCTTTGGCAGAGGATTGTTTAAAGCTGGCCGTTTACTGCCGTGTTTCTGCTGCGGATCAGGAAGAAACCAAAAACAGCTTAAAGCAGGCCATTTTGGCTGTGTGCGGCGTAGAGGAATGGGTTTTTCAAGGGAAGGTAGACGGCGCGTTTAACGCCGATTTGTGGACCGGCGATATCACGGTCAGCCTTTCGTTAGCCTACGACACGGTTAACGAACTATTTACGCAAGAGGAAAAAGAAACCATTGAACATGCCCTGCTGCACAAGGGCATATTACCCATCTATCAAGAATGGGTGGATCCCACCAGCCACCGCCACGCGCTGGATACCATGGGCCACAACTGGTGGCTGGTGATCGTTTGTGGCGCGGGTGTGGCGCTGCTGACGCTGCAAAACCACGTTGCGCAATACCAAACCCTGCTGGATGAAATTCTAGAAGGAGTGCGGGAGTGGTTTGCCTACCCGGGCAACGTGCTGCAAAATAAAAAAGCAAACTTTGGGCCAGACGGCGACTATATCGAATTTGTCAGCTACTTAAGCTACGCTCTTTCTAATTACGTGCTGTTTGAAGAGCTCTACCGGCAAAAATACGGCGTGGGCGAGCTGTTCCAAGAAGAAATTCTCAAAAAGCTGGTAGATTTTTACCTGGTGCATTTTCAGGTGCTAGAAAGCGGTGTTCAAGAGGCCAACTTTGGCGACACCCCTTTGCGGCAAACCGGGCATCTGCATGTGTTTTTCTATTTGGCAAAGCGCTTTCAGCGCCCCGATCTGCTGCGTATGCTCAGCGGTATGTGCGGGCCTATGCGCCACCCCTATGTTTTCTATTTTTACCCAGAAGAAAAGAATGAGCACTGCCCAATAAAAGCGCCGTTACAAGCGGTTTACCATCAAGCGGGCTATGCTGTTATCCGAACGGGGTACGAGGCAAAGGATACCTTCTTTGCCATAAAAACTGGCGGAAGCTGGGGGCACAATCACAGGGATGTGGGCACTTTCTTACTCAGCGCCGCGGGCCAAGAAATTGCCGTCGATTCCGGCACTTGCACCTATTCCCGCCCGGAACATGGCGCTTATTATCTTACCCCACAGGCGCACAATGTGGTATTGTTCAACGATAAGGGGCAAGACTACGACTGTAATTATTGCGGCACTAAATATGCCGGCGGCTTTCCTTCCCTGCTGTCTTTCGGCGATTTTGCCTATCTGCTGGCCGACTGCACGGGGCCATACGCCGGCACATATCAAAGGTTTTACCGGCATATCTTATTCTTAAACGGCATTATTCTAATGATAGACGATTTGCACGCCTTTGAAGAGGGAGAGCTAAGCTGGCTGCTGCATTATAAAGGCGAAGTGGAAAACCAGGGCGAACGCTACCGCATTCATCAAAATGATCAAACCACTGCCTTGCTTTATCCTTTATATCCTTGCGCACCAAAGGCTTCTATAGAAAACGGTCTATTGTCAGAAATAAAACCGGTTCCTGAGGAAGACGGTATTCTTCCCCCCGCACATTATTTAAAATTATCCTCCCCCACGCACAAGCGGCGCGGCAAATTGATTCACGCTTTTGTGTTGCCCGGCAATGAAGATGCCGTTTTGGAGCAAAAAGTGGACGGTGCTATTATCGAAATTACCGTGCGCCGCGGCAGTTATACCGAGCATATTCTGTGCAACACCCGGGCGGATGGCAGCGTGATGCACCGAAACGCCAACTATGTTTATCAAAACATTGCCTCCGATGCCTTTTTGGTTTATTGGCGTGAAAAGGCTCTGGGCACGCTGACGCACGTGGGAATGATAAACGGCAGCATGCTTACCATGAACGGCAAACTATTTTGCTCCTCTTTGCAAAAATTTGACGGTATCTTTTCTACAGAAGACCGGCAATTTTCCGCCAATGCCAGCGCTTCCATCCGGCTGCATGTGGGTGGCGCGCAAAAGCCCATCCGGCTGCAAAACGGCGGAAATCAAGGTTCTTATTAACCTTACAAAATTAAAACACTCTTGTTTATTTCTGCTGCCTTTAGCCTATCTTTTTTCGATACATAGTCGGGGTCCAGCTTTACCGGGCCCTTCGCTAAAGACAAAAGCGCTCCGCCTATCAACTGGTGACAGGCGGAGCGCTTTTTCAATTCTCATATATTTTAAAGCACCGGCTGTTTTAACGGCGCTCGGATTACCTCATCCGTTTTGCTGCTTTGCACAGGGTTTTCAAAATGGATGACATGGTCGGCATGGGCTGTCAGTGCCGGGCTATGAGAAACCACCAGCACGGTGCATTTGCCCCGCAGGTGTTCCAGCGTGCGCCCAATGTATTGCTCGGTTACGCTGTCCAGCGCGGCAGTGGGTTCATCCAAGATCAGTAATGGCGCCTGCTTTATCAAAGCCCTGGCCATAGCCACCCGCTGCTTTTGCCCGCCGGAAAGAGAAGCGCCCCGCTCGCCCACCGGGGTATCCAACCCCTGAGGCAGGGAGGAAACAAACTCCTCTAAATCGGCGTCTCGCACCGCTTGAAGCACCTCTTCCCGCCCGGCGGCAGGGTTCCCCATGAGGATGTTGCTGTAAATGGTTCCGTCAAACAAAAGGCTGTCTTGCGATACAAAGCTGGATTGCCGGCGGATTTCCTCCAGGCTCAACTCCTTCAGCTCCCGGCCAAACAGCAGCAGGCTGCCCTCGTAAGCTTCCAGCCCCATGAGCATGCGCAAAAACGTGCTTTTGCCGCAGCCGCTGCGCCCTGTAACGGCGCAAATTTCCCCTTGCGCCACCGTCAGCTCTTTGCCGGAAAACAGCCGCCTATCCCCATAGCAGAAGCCCAGCCCGTGGGCCTGCACCGCCGGCGCGCCCGCCACCTTGGAAAAGCGCGCGCTGCCCGGATGCTCCTGCTTTTCACTGGGCAAATCCAAAAATTCCACAACACGGGTGGCGCCGGTTAGCTGCCGCTGGATATCTCCTAAGTAGTTGCCGATATTGGCCAGCGGCCACACCACCAGGTCGCCCATCCACCACAAAGTGGGCAACACCGAAAGCGGGATTTGCCCGCTGTGAAACAGCCAGAACCCCAGCCCCAGGCTGCAGGCCAAAATTAGCGCCGCCTGTATCTGGCCCAACGTGTTTTGTAACGTGCGCATACGAAAGGCGCTCATAGAGCTGTGAAACAAAGTATGGCATGCATCCACATACCGGTGCAGCAGGCCGCTGCCGTTGTTGTAGATGCGCACCGTTTCCGCCCCGGCAAGCAAATCGCTCATATCGGTCACCGTGCCGGCCATGGTTTGATGCCGTGCGGTAAAGCGTTTTCTGCCCGGATCCACAAACAACACGTTAACCAGCAGCATCAAAAGCCCTAAGCCCACCATAGCCAACGCCGATTGCCAGCTGACCGCCCACACGGTAGCCACCCCCAGCACAAAGGAGCAAACCAACGCCACCGGGCGCACAATAGCCTGAGAAAACAAACGCCCCGCATACGACACGTCGTTGTTCAGCCGAGAAAGCATTTTCCCGCTATGCTGCTGGTTTTCCCCGTGCGAAGGCTGATGAAGCATCCGGTCATACAAATCCGTGCGCAGTGCCGCAGTGGCCCTGCTGCCGGCGTTGTTACACAGGATAATACCCGCCCCGGCAAGCAACATGTAGGCCACAAACAAGGGCAAACGTGTGGCGGCCAAATAGCCCACGCGCGTGAGATCCCCCAGCTGGGCGGCTGCCAACAGCTCACCGGTAATCAGCGACAACACGGCGCTGCGCACATAATCATCCACACTGCGCAGTGCCAAACCCGCTCCATAACGCAGCTTCCACGGCCGTACATAGGCTAAAATCCGCCTAAAGTTGTTGAAATCTTGCTTGGTTGCCCGCTTCATCCCCTCGCCTCCTCTGCGTTTTGTTCAGCGTGCAGGCGGGCGTAAAGCCCGCCGGTATCACGCAACAGTTGTTCATGGGTGCCACGCTGCACCACCCGCCCTTTTTCCAGCACCAGAATTTGATCCGCCCGCTGCACCAAGCTGAGCCGGTGGCTGGCGATTATGGTGGTGCGCCCCTCCATCAGCTTGAGCAAACCGCGGTTTACCGCCTGCTCCGATACGGGATCCAGCGCCGAAGTGGGTTCGTCCAACAGCAGCAGCGGCGCGTCTTTTAGCAACGCTCGTGCTACGGCGATGCGCTGGCGTTCGCCGCCAGACAGCTGTCCACCCCGCTCGCCCACCGGGGTATCAAGCCCCCGCTCCTTGATAAATTCTGAAACCCCTGCTAATGCGCACACCCGCAGCAATTCCTCATCACTGGCCCCCTCTTTGGCTGCCAGCAGGTTTTCGCGTATGCTGCCGGGGAACAGGTAGGATTCCTGCAACACCATGCCGATGTTTTGCCGCAAAGCTGCCACATTCCACTGCTCTACCGGGCGGCCCAGCACCTCTACTGAGCCTTGCTGCACGGTAATAAAGCCGCATATCAGCCGCAGCACCGTGCTTTTCCCGCTGCCGCTGGCCCCCACCAGAGCCAGGGTTTGATTCTTCTTAACCTCAAAATGCAAAGAATCCAGGGTGTTCTCCCCACCGGGCGCATCTTCTGTGTAAGAAAATCCAACATTAGAAAAGGTTACTGCGCTTTCGCTGTTTTGGGGCAGGCGTTCCCCACCGGCGCTTTCCTCCGGCAAATCCAAAAAGCTATATATCCTGCGGCAAGAGGAAGCCGCCTTTTGCAAGTAAATCAAATTATCGGGCGTGCCCTTCAGAAGGTGGCAAAAGCTTGCTCCCACCATAGAAAGCGACATCAAGTTACCCACCGTCAGCGTGCCCCCTATCACCCGGCCGGCCCCCAGGCACAGCATAGCAAACAGAGGTAAAAGGCCCAAAATTTCGCCCGCGATGTTCATCCATGCCTCCTGCCGGTTGGATTTCAGCTCTTGGCCCAGGGCGCTGTTTACCTCTTGGGCATATTGCTCCTTCACCCGCTCCTCACTTTGGAAGGATTTCACAATATCCAATGCGCCAAATCCCTGCTGTGCCGATTGAGAGGCCCGCCCCAGCGCTTGCTGGGCCAGGTAGGTACGCTTGCCCACCCGCAAAGACAAGCGGTAGCACACCGGCAAAGAAACCAGCGCGCCTGCCACCAGCACCAAGGCCAGTTGCCAATCAATATACAGCATTACCGCCAAGGTGCCCAAGCTTTGCACCACCAACGTAGTGACAAACGACAGGCCGTAATAAACAAAGTCGTCAAGCAGCTCCATCTCGTAGCCCAACCGCGAGATAATATCCCCCGAGCGCTCCAGCGCCAGCTTGGGCAACGATACCCGAGTCACCTTTTCTCCCATGCGGATGCGCAAATCGCGCATCATGCGCTGCGACATCATAGCCTTGGTGTAGGTAGACATACCGTGAAAAGGCGCCGCTGCCAGATAGGCCCCCAGCATACACAGCAACAACGGCACAAAAGCCCCGCTGCCCGCCAGCGCTGCGTCAGTAATCTGCCCGGTTGCATTGCGTATGTAAATATCCAGCACCAGATACGCCGCCGTAGACACAACGCTGAGCAAATACCAGTTCCAATAATGCATAACGTCCTTCATCATGCGCCCAACATACGACTGCTCGCGCTTCTTTGGTTTCATGTTCCCCCTCCTTTATTCTTCCTCCCATTTTTCACCGCAAAACAGGGTTGCTTTTTATTATAGCAGCTGCTGTGCAAAGAGGAATATTTTTTCTTGCAGTTTGAATTTGCGGGAATTGTTCGACTCCCAGCTGCGTACCCCTATGATTTTTTCCACCGGGGTGCGCAACGCGGCTATTTGTGCTAAAATAGAACCCGCAAAAATAAAGTAGGGCTGGGAGGCTGTTAAATGATACGTTTTGATTGTGATTACGGCGAGGGCGCGCACCCTCTTGTTTTAAAAAAACTGGCCGACACCAATTTGGAGCAAACCCCCGGCTACGGGGAAGATATTTACTGCCAACAGGCCGGCGATATGATCCGCGCCGCTTGCCAAAAGCCCCAAGCAGCCGTGCACTTTTTAACTGGCGGCACCCAAACCAATCTAACGGTGATAGCCGCCCTGCTGCGTCCCCACCAGGGGGTGCTGTGCGCGCAATCCGGGCATATCAACGTGCACGAAACGGGCGCAATTGAGGCCGCCGGGCACAAGGTTCTGGCCTTGCCTTCTACCGACGGCAAGCTAACCGCCGGGCAGATCGAACAGGCCTGGCACACCCATTTTTCAGATGATAACAGGGAGCATACGGTGCAGCCGGGCATGGTGTTCCTTTCCTTCCCCACAGAGATGGGCGGGATCTACACCAAGCAAGAGCTCGACGCCATCAGCCGGGTATGCCGGCGGCGCGGTCTGCCCTTGTATATTGACGGGGCACGTTTGGGCTACGGCCTTTGCGCCCCGGGTTGCGACCTAGATCTGCCCTCCCTTGCCGCTTTGTGCGACGCCTTCTATATCGGCGGCACCAAGCAGGGCGCCCTATTCGGCGAGGCGCTGGTTATCAACTCCCCCGCGTTGGGGGCGGACTTTCGCTATATAATGAAACAGCGGGGCGCCATGCTGGCCAAGGGCCGGTTGCTGGGGCTGCAATTTATCGCCCTGCTGGAAGACGGGCTGTATTTCTCCCTTGCCCGCCACGCTGTTGCGCAGGCGATGCGGATTCGCCAAGCCGTTGAGCAAGCGGGGCTGCCCCTTTTGGCGCCGTCGTGCACCAACCAGCAATTTCCCATTTTTCCAAACACATGGCTGCAAAAGCTGGAAGAACAATTCGCCTTTACCCCCTGGGGCCGGGTGGATAAGAAGCATAGCGCCGTGCGCTTGTGCACCAGTTGGGCAACCCGCCCCCAGGATGTGGACGCCTTTTGCCAGGCCATTGCCGCCGGGCCGGAGCAATAAGCCACAGAATTTTAGGGTTGACACCCTCTGCATGCCGTGATAGAATATCATCGCAAATTGATAGCCCTGTATCGGTGCTATTGGGTTTTTGTATGTGCGTCTTATTATAATCTACCCGATACGCTGCACACAATAACCGAATATTTGATGTATGTTCAACCGGTGGTTGAACGCCAAATTTTTATCAAACAGGTTTACTTAGAAATCATAAAGCAAAAAGTAAGGAGGCAGACAAAATGAAAAAAACGGTTTATCGGTTGCCGCAAAAAGCTTTGCCTGCCGCCAAGGGTCGTTGCTGCACGGCGCGTTAGCGCCGTATAAATCCCGGCCGCGCCCAGTTCCTTACTTCTCGGCATTTTGCGTGCAAAGCGCTTTCGGCAGCCTTTTGGCTTAGCCGAAGGCGCTTTTTATTTTTCGCCGCCCACCGGGAACATCCCGGTGGGCGAATAAAACCTTTGAACCATAGATAAGAAAAAGGGGTGGTTTCATATGAAAAATAACATCGCTTAATATTCTAAAAACAAAGGAGCGATGTATTTGTTAGAATTCCGTCATGTTACCCTCACTATGAAAGATACCGGGCGCTGCCTGGTGCGCGATTTTAACTTTGTGCTAAACGGCGGCGATAAGGCCGCCATTATCGGGGAGGAGGGCGACGGCAAAAGCACTTTGCTGAAATTCGCCCACGACCCCGCCCTCATTGCCCCCTACTGCGACGCACAGGGGGAGGTTTATAAAGGCGGTGCGCGCACCGCTTATTTGCAGCAGGAATGCCCGCAGCAAGTAAAAGAGCAGCCCATCAGCGCCCTGTTTGGCGACTTGGAGGATTGGTCTTCTCTTTATATCAATGCCGGCGGATTAGGAGTGGACGTTGATCTCTTTTTCAGCGACCGGCCTTTGGGCACCCTAAGCGGCGGCGAAAACCTAAAGCTGCGCCTATTGTATTTGCTGGCCCAACAGCCCGACGTGCTGCTGCTGGATGAACCTACCAACGATATCGACCTGCCCACCTTGGAATGGATGGAGCGGCTGATCCTATCGTTGCGCCAACCGGTGCTTTATGTTTCGCATGACGAAACCTTGCTGGAACGCACCGCCGGCACCATTGTGCACTTAGAGCAGGTGCGGCGCAAAACCTTGCCCCGCTGGACAGTGGAGCGCACTGGGTATGCCAGCTATGTGGCGCGGCGCTTGGCGGCGCTGGAAAAGCAGGAGCAGATAGCCCGCAAGGAACAATCAGAGCACCAGGCCAAAGAGGAACGTTGGCAGCAAATTTACAACAAGGTAAACCACCAGCTTTCCACCATTTCCCGGCAGGATCCCCACGGCGGGCGGCTGCTAAAGAAAAAAATGGCCAGCGTCAAAGCCCAGGGGCGGCGCATTGAAAAAGAAGGCCAAAACTTAACCCAAATTCCCGACGTGGAAGACGCGGTGGATTTTCTTTTTGAAGAGGTAACCTTGCCCCGCGGCAAACGAATATTGGAGCTTGACCTGCCCGAGCTAAAGATCCAAGGCCGTCTGCTGGCGCGCCAAGTATCGTTAAGCGTTACCGGCCCGGTTCACGTGGGCATCACCGGGGCCAACGGCGTGGGCAAAAGCACCCTGCTGCGTTATTTGGCAAAGGAGCTTGTGCCCCGCAAAGACATCCGCACGGGAGTTATGCCGCAAAACTATGAAGAAATCCTCTCTGGCGGCGTTACGCCCGTACAGCTGTTGGCCCCCGATGGAGATAAAGCCAGCCTAACCCAGGCGCGCACCTATTTGGGCTGCATGCGATACACCCATGAAGAAATGACGCGCCCCGCCTCTGAACTATCCGGCGGGCAAAAGGCCAAGTTGCTGATTCTATCGCTCATTTTGGGGCGGTACAATGTTTTGCTGCTGGATGAGCCCACCCGCAATTTCAGTCCCCTATCTAACCCCGTGTTGCGCCAGGCGTTGGATCAATACGGCGGCGCGTGGCTGGCGGTTACCCACGATCGCAAGTTATTGGAAATCTGTCACGAAGTGTATGAACTGGGCGAAAACGGCCTAACACGGGTACGATAGGCCGCGCCCCAAACCGTGTTCATCCCATCATCTGAAGAAAATCATAAATGGAGGGAATCGTGTGGCACACAGCCCTGCAAGCCCTGCTTTCTGGCAGGATATCGCGCAGCTTAAACCCACCCAGCTTTATTTATCCCGGCAAAAAGTAGATAGGGTCAACAGCTGGTTTCACCCGTCACTGCAAAATTTTACGCCAGTTTCGGTGCGGGACTTTTTAGGCGGCGGCACGCTGTATCTTACCGATGGCCACTCCCGTGCCTATGTGGCGTGGCGATCGGGCTGCAGGCTGGTGCCCTGCGTTTATGACAACAGCGAAATTGTGACAAATCCCCTTGGCCAGGCGCAATACCGCAATGATATTCAGTGGTGCGAACGGTTTCATATCAGGCACATTTCCCATTTGGCGGAGCGAATCGTCCCCCCGGCGGATTATGCTGCCCTTTGGCAGGAACGGTGCGAGCGGATGTATCAAATGGAACTTGCCTTGCAAAACGGCGCGCTTCCCTTGTCTGTGTTTCAGGCAACAAAACAGACGCTGCTAGCACAGGGCTTCTTTTTGTATGGATTTTCACAGGATCTCACCGTTTGCTACTATGAAAACGCGGCGGGGGAGTTGCTGGAAAGCCCCTTCCCCTTGCCCTGACCTTTTGGGGCAGCTAATAGTCCACCCGCCGTAACAATAAAAAAACGATCCATCGCCGGCAGGATACGGCAGAAAGGAAGTGGTAAACAAATATAAAAATCTAAACAGAAATTAGAAATATAACAGTTTGAATAACATTTCATGTGGTTATCTCTGCAGTAAAAACTGAACCATAGGAGTGAACAAATTGAAAAAAAGTAAAAACAGTTTACTACGTTTTTTAGCTCCGTATGCTTCCAATAAATGGGGCTGGTTAGTTTTAGGGATAGTGGCTTCATTAATTATTGTTGTATTCAACTTAGTAAGAACAGCCTTTATTGAAAATATAATTAACACGGTAACCGATCCATCATTGGAGTTCAACGAATTATACACGCAGATAATCATTTTGCTTGTAGTCGTTGTACTAGGATTAATTGCCAGTTACTTTGAGGTCTATTCCATCAATAAATTTGAAGTGCAAACGATTCAGCAATTAAAAAATACACTCCATAAGAAAATTTTAGATTTTGATATTTTAGCTGTTGAAAAATCCCACTCAGGCGATATTGCATCGAGTTTAACAAACGAAATATCTACTTTGTCCAATTTTTTGCAAAACGATTTGCTTAACATCGTTTCTCAGCCACTTTTGTTCATTTGTGGTTTTCTTTACATGCTGCACATCAATATTTTATTAACGTTTTCATGCCTTATTATCGTACCAATTTGCATAATTATCACAAGGAAAATTACAAAAAGTTTAGAAAATTATTCTCGTAAAAATTTCGATTGTCTAAGTAAGGCAAATGTGGTATCTCAAGATTATGTTAACGGTGTATCTACGGCTAGAGCATTTAATCTTGAAAAAAATATTTGTGAAAATTACAAGCAGCATTTGGAAAATGCATTGAGCTATCAGAAAAAAATATTTCAAATCAACTCTAAAATGCTACCATTTATTATTATGCTGTATGAACTTCCCATTATGATCTGCGCTGTTGTGGGAAGTTTGCTTGCCATTAAAGGGAAAATTGAACCCGGAAGTTTGATCGCCTTCATTTACTTATTACGCACTGTTGTTCAACCGCTTGCCAGTTTGCCCAATCTTGTCGTGTCATATCTGCGTGTCAAAGGAGGCATAAGCCGAATTGTTGATTTGCAATCTTTGGCGGTAGAGAAAAAGAACCCACTGGGCACCGGTACAATTGATAATCATTTTGAAAACGCTGTGGAATTTAAAAACGTTTCTTTTGGTTATTCGCCGCAGAAAAAAATCATCGATGATGTCAGCTTTAAAATACCAAAAGGCGCCAAGGTAGGCTTTGTTGGCCCAAGCGGAGGAGGAAAAAGCACAATAATTAATTTATTGTGTGCTTTCTATCCTGAATACGAGGGCAGTATTCGTGTATTAGGAAGAGAGATAAAGGAATGGGATGTTGATGCATTACGAAAAAATATTTCTTATGTTTCCCAAAGGGACTATCTATTTTCCGAAAGCATCTACAACAATATACAAATAGGAAATTTGCAAGCAACATCCGAGGAGATTTACGAGGCTGCAAAAAAATCTGCTGCATACCAATTTATTACCCAAACTTCCAACGGATTTTTCACTAACGTTGGAAGCGGCGGAACGAAGCTATCGGGTGGAGAAACACAAAGAATATCATTTGCCCGTGCTATTATTAAGCATATGAATATTCTTTTATTGGACGAGGCTACCTCCGCATTAGATCCCAAATCAGAATCTGTGATATTAAAAACGATTCATGAACTCCCCCAATCTGTTACCAAAGTTATTGTGGCTCACAGATTAAAAACCGTACAAGACGCTGATATGATTTACGTTTTTGATCAGTCCAGAATTGTTGAAAGCGGAACACATGAATCTTTGATTAAGCAGAAGGGATTATATTATACGATGTTTCAAAACCAAGAGAATATATCGTGAAACAGTTAGACACAGCTGAGAGGAATTTTTATGTTTACAAAAGAAAATTGGTATGAAATAAAACGAGTTATACAAATTATAAATAATAAAAAATTATATATGATTTGTATGTTTATCAGTTGCTTGGCTTATACATTACACCAAGTGTTATCTGCGCTTGTAAACATGTATATCTTAAACGCCGTTGTAGACCAGGAAATGAGCCAACTGTATACAGCATTTATTTTACTGGCAGTTATAATGGTTATTTCCTGCGTGGTAGATCCTATCGTTACATATATTTTTAATTTAAAAATAGGCCAGTCTATCATGCAACTTAGGTTGAATGTTTTTAAGCATATCGAGAAATTATCCGTATCCTATTTAGAAAAGAAAAAGCCCGGCGATTTGATATCGATAACGACGAATGACATCAACGCTATTAGCACTTTGTTTGAAAATCAAGTATATAGTTTATTGGTTACAATTCTGTATGGTATCGGTTCGGCTGTCACAATGTTTCTCTTAGATTGGCGGTTTTTTATTATCGTAATTGTTTTAGGAGCATTTTCAACTATTATTAACACCGTATTTAGTCCAGCGTTTAGAAGAATCGGGGATAGGGTTCAAGCGAAGCTGGCCAATACGACACAACTATCGTTTGATATCATTCTGGGTTTACGTAACATTAAAATTTTCGGCATTAAAGAACGTATCTTTGAAAAGTATACCAAGGCTAACCAAAGCCTCGTCGATGATGAAATAAAGCGCGGGCGGTATTCCGGCGGGCTTGCTGTGATTAATTTTTTTATATCCGCTATAAACATTTTAGGAGTTCTAGGAATTGGAATGTATATGTTCCATTTTGGCACGCTTGAATTGGGGACAATTATTGCCGTAATCAATTTACAAAACGGCATTACTCTTATGTTTCAAAGAGTGGGCCGCTTTATCGTGTTTATTCAGGGGTCATTGGCGGCATCGACGCGCGTATTTGATCTATTGGAAACACCTGTTGAGGAATTTCCGTCATCCGCGGATATTCAGCTGAAGAAAAGCGCAGGTCATAGCGTAAAAGGCATTATTGATTTGCGCGATGTTGAATTTGGGTATGATAGCAATAGCCCTGTTATCAATCGGATTTCTTTAGCAGTACAGAAGGGCGAAAAAGTTGCACTGGTTGGTCCAAGTGGTGGCGGAAAGAGCACGCTTCTTCGCCTCATTATGGGACTTTATCCTATACGGGGCGGCAGTATTTTTATTGACGGGAACTTATTGTGCGAGGAAACAAAAAATGAGCTACGTGGTAAGCTAGCCTATGTTCCTCAGGATTCCTTTTTATTTGACGATACGATATACAATAATATTCTATTTGGCAGATTAAACGCTACAGAAAACGAAATTATAGAGGCTGCAAAAAAGGCGAATGCACATGATTTTATCATGGCATTGCCAGATGGATACCAAACTAGAATCGGAGAGAATGCGTCAAAAATCTCGACTGGACAAAAACAAAGGATTGCGATTGCAAGAGCTTTTTTGCGCGATGCCCCTGTTATTCTGTTAGACGAACCAACCGCATCCCTTGACTCTATTAATGAAAAGTTGGTAAAGCAGGCTATTAGCACATTGATGGAAGGGAAAACAGCTATAATTATAGCGCATCAACTTTCTACCATTCAAAATGTCGATCGTGTTTGCACGATAGAAAACGGCCAGCTTCTTTCCGCTCCATTTGTTCCAAATGATAATTCTATTATGGATAATCAAATTGGAGAATGAGCCTAAAGAATTTACTCATTCAAAAGCTCCACCAATGATAAAGAGGGCTGTTTAGATTTTGCGCCACTGGAACGCTAAAACGCAATGAATACGATAAACCACTTTCTATTGCTGAAAGCGTTCAATAGCCACACAGATTCCTGTTGGCGGTAAATCTGGCGGTAATGAGTAAAAGAGGGCGAAAATCACCGTCTGAAAAAGCCACGCCTACACCGCCGTAACAACAAAAGAAATGAGGATACACCATGAAAGAATTACGGAAGATACGATCCGTCGCCGTCAAGATGCCGGCAGAAAGGAAGTGGTAAACAAAATTTAAGAAAAGAGGATAAAGATGAATAAAATTCCCGATCCTAACGCAATTTTCCCCAATGAATATCATACCTCGTGTTTTATTAAAAACGTGGTATCCGCGCCCAACATCATCGTGGGGGATTACACCTATTATGACGACGCCGACGATCCCACCGGTTTTGAAAAAAACAACGTGCTGTTTAACTACCCAGAATTTGGCGACCGGCTGATCATCGGCAAATTTTGCGCCATTGCCTGCGGCACCAAATTTATTATGGGCCCGGCCAACCACCGTCTGTGCAGTGTTACCACTTACCCCTTTCATGTGTTCGGCGGACTGTGGAGTGAACAGACCCCTGAGCACCTTTCCCAGCTTCCCTTTAAAGGCGACACTGTAATCGGCAACGATGTGTGGATTGGGCGAGAGAGCGTCATTCTGCCTGGGGTTAAAATCGGCGACGGCTCTATTGTGGCCGCCTATTCGGTGGTAAGCAAGGATGTGCCGCCCTATACCGTTGTGGGGGGCAACCCCGCCCGGTTTATAAAAAAGCGCTTTGACGACGATTTAACCACACTGCTGCTTGACCTGAAATGGTGGGATTTAGACGCGCAAGAACTGGTGCAGATTCTGCCCTTACTGTGCAGCCCCGATTTACCGGCGGTAACACAAGAGTTACGTTCTTTTTTGCAACAACGGCAGCACGCCAACCATAAAAATACCACGCGGAGCAAACAACTAGAAGCATAAAGGCCATAGCCGCCAAAAATAATCGAAAGCAGATCTCTCGCTTAGGAGGCAAGAGATCTGCTTTCGATTTTTCGCCGGTTGGTTTATCAAAACTTTTGCTCGCACAATGCAATGTTGCCGCCTTGATAAGCCATAGCGGCATAGGGGGCTTGCCGGCCGGTATTTCTATATGGGAGCTTCATTCCCGCCGGGCGTATAACTGCAAGGGCCCACATCCAATCAATCCATATTATTTATTTCTTTTTCTTGCAAATGTAAAGCAAATGGCTTGAGCTTCCAAGCAGTTCCCGTTTCTCGCAAGTGGCCAAATGATACTTTGCAAATAAATCAAACTCCTCGTCCGTCATACGAAAATCGCTTCGCATTTCCGCCTGCTGAAGCATTGTATCCGCTGCGGCCAAAGCGATTGGAGCAACGTTTTTCTCTTGAAACAGTGCTTCAAATTCGGCGATATCATACCCCGTAAAACATTGCTCTTCAAAATGCTTCACATGATAATCGCTTGTAAAATTCTCCTCTATACCATGAAAAAGCTGCCCGTTCAAATAATCAAACAAAATAGCGTACACAGACAGAAACGCCACCAAAATAACCCCGTCGTTTTTTGTTACTCTAATTGCTTCGTCCAACGCTCTATGCACATCTTTTTCGTCATAAAGATGATACAGCGGCCCGAAAACCAACGTTATATCAAACGTACCGTCCGCAAATCTTCCAAGATCCAGCGCATCCCCCTGAAAAGCTTGCATATTATCAAGAGCTTTGCCGTTGCTTTTTAGCGTTTTAAGATTATTCTCCACCAGTTCCACTGCAGTCACTTCATACCCCGCTTTTGCAAGAGCAATGGAATACCGGCCGGTACCGGCGCCCACCTCCAGTATCTTGTCCCCCTTTTTGGCAAAACGCCGGATATAGTTCATCGTGGTGATATACTCCAGCTGCCCATGCCTGCTCCTGCTCAGTCGCGTATCTTCGTCTATTCCATTGTAAATCTTGTTGAGTATTTCTACCCTTTTGCTCATATGGTCTCCTCCTTTGCGCATCATTCCTTTTTCCAACACGCGGAGATGGAAAACAAGAAAGCCTGCCGCCTGCACAAAGCAACGGCTAAAGGGAGCTAACAGCTTTCTCGCCGTTTTTCGGCATACAAAAAAACAGCGTGCCCCCACGAGGAGGGCACGCGAACTTGACATATTTTCGATATGCAGCTTAGCTGCAAATACAAAATTAGTCGATGGGAGGAATATCGATATAAACTTCCTTACCCAGCTTGGCGGAACGATAGATACCGTCGCAGATAGCCTGGTTGTACAGGATCTGAGAGCCAGGAACAGGAGCGGGACGGTTTTCTTTGATGCAATCGCAGAAATCGCGCACCTTCCAGTACCAAATCTCGTTGGCGTGCGGGCCCATCTCGTAAGCGTCGAAGGGATAGCTGGGCAGCACCTGGCTGGTGATCTGCTGGCCGCAAACATCCTTAAACAGCATAACGCGGGATTCCATCTTGGTGCCGTTAAAGCCGGTAACAATCTTAATACCGCCCTCGGTGCCCAACCACAGGTTGTCGCCCAAAGTGTCGGCGTGCATAGCCCATGCCTCACGGAACACATAGGTCAGGCCGCCTTCCAGGCGCACAAACGCGGCGGAGAAGTCGTCAACATTAAAGTTTTCGGGGTCTTTCCAATACTTGGGGTTCTTGCCGAAATAATCGGTAGCCACAGCCGAAACGCTCAGCGGCTTGGGATAATTAACGGCGTTCATCATCTGGTCGATCTCATAGCAACCGATGTCGCCCAAGCAGCCATAACCGGCATACTCAGCCTTAACAAAGGTGCCGCCGGGGATACCGCGACGACGGCCGCCGCCGTTTTGCATGTAGTAAATCTTGCCCAGCTCGCCGGACTGAATGATCTTATCCACATATTTGCGGGTATAATCATAACGAGGCTGGAAGCCGATGGTTAAAATCTTGCCCGATTTCTTTTGGGCCTTTACCATATCCACAGCTTGTTGCAGCGTAAAGGACATGGGTTTTTCGCACAAAACGTTGATGCCGGCTTCCAAAGCGGGAATGGTAACCTCAGCATGCGTCGTATTGTATGTACAAACGCTTACGCCGTCCATTTCTACGTTTTTAATGAGTTCTTCCGCGCTCTCAAAGGCTTGGGCGCCCTTGATGCCGTGCTTTTCAAAAAATGCTTTTGCTTTGCCGGGCACGATATCAGCGCCGCCAACGATTTCTACATCGTCGAACTTTTTATATTCGTTGATGTGGGCGTTGGCAATTCCGCCGGTACCGATGATGCCGATGCGCAACTTACGATCCATTCCATTCACCTCTACCAAAAATTTTTATTTAAACCGGGAGTCTTTCGACTTCGCCTACATTGTATACTTCAAAATCGGTTCTGTCCATGCAAATTTGTTACAAATCACAAGCCGATTTCTCTTAAATAATCACCAAAATTTTTTATTATTTATGAAATTTGACCGGTTTGTTTTCGTTATTTTTGCCATTTTCCCCAACCGTAGCGCATCGGTAAGAGTGGTACTTGGGGTGAATTTTATTCCTTTTAAACAAAAAGCCTCATTCTACATTGCGGTGCCGCTGTTCCATCTGCTGTGGGGTTACCCCCATGCGCTGGGCCAATAGCATAGATGCCACGTCAAAAAACAAAAATAGGGCTTGCTCGAACAAATTGCCCATACACTGTTGTGTGGGCACAAAGTCTCCCTGGGCACGGTAAGCCGCTGCGGGAATTTTCAGCGCCGTATCCGCCAGCTGCCTAGCCGAGCCTGTATCACAGGCGGTTACCAGCAAAATTCGCGCGCCCGCTTCGCGGGCCCGGCGGCATATATACAGCTCATGCCCCGTATCGCCGCTGCCAGAAGCGCACAGCAGCACATCCCCCGGCCCAATGGCGGGTGTGGTGTCGTCCCAAATCCAATAAGCCCGAAACCCCAGGTGCATTAATCGCATGGCAAAGGCCCGGGTGGCCAGGCCCTCCCGCCCGGCAGAGAGTAAAAACACCCGCCGGGCGTTAAGAATTTCTTGTAAAAAGGGCTCCACCTCTTCCCCGTTCATTTTATCAAAAACACGCCTCAGTTCCTGCAATGCCACATCCGCCAGCTTTTCAAACTGCCCGCCGTTTTGTTCCATTTTTACTCTCTCCTTTTGCCTATTTCGTTTACCGCCATTATAGCACGGCTATTTACCGCAAGATAGTTACTGGGCGAAAGAAAACAGCAGAAAAAAGAATAAAAATTTATTTTTCTCCATTTACGTAAAAGGGCAAAAATGCTATAGTAATAAAGAGGAAGTGCCGGCGCACGGCCCCGCTACCGGGTGGCCGGCGGGCGGCCAAAAAGAGAGGAATGGTAAGCTATGCCCAATTATTATCAGCCGGAAATTGAGTGCGCTTCACAGGAGCAAATCCGCGCTTGGCAGGATGAGCGCCTGGTAAAAACTGTGCATCATGTTTATGAACACGTGCCCTATTACCGCAACCTAATGGTGCAAAAAGGGGTAACCCCCGAGGATATCCACGGGGTGGACGATTTACATAAGCTGCCCTTTTTAACAAAAGACGATTTGCGCGACGCCTATCCCTATGGGCTGCTGGCCGTGCCCAAGCGCGACGCGGTGCGCATTCAGTCCACCAGCGGCACCACTGGACGCCGGGTTGTGGCCTTTTACACCCAGCACGACCTGGATTTGTGGGAGGATTGCTGTGCCCGCGCCATTGTGGCGGCAGGCGGTAGCAACGAAGATGTGGTGCATGTGTGCTACGGCTACGGTTTGTTCACCGGTGGTCCCGGGTTAAACGGCGGCTCCCACAAGGTGGGCAGCCTGACGCTGCCCATGTCCTCCGGTAATACCGATAGGCAAATTCAGTTCATGGTGGATCTAGGCTCCACCATTTTGTGCTGCACCCCTTCTTACGCTGCTTATTTGGCCGAAACCATTTGCGAGCGGGGGCTACAAAATCAGATTAAGCTGAAAGCCGGCATCTTTGGCGCCGAGGCCTGGAGCGAGGAAATGCGGCAGGATATTCAAAACAAACTGGGCATCAAGGCTTATGATATTTACGGCCTAACCGAAATTTCGGGTCCCGGCGTTTCGTTTGAGTGCAGCGAGCAAACCGGCATGCACATCAACGAGGATCACTTCATCGCCGAAATCATCGATCCCCAAACCGGCGAGGTGCTGCCCGAGGGAGAAAAGGGTGAGCTGGTGTTCACCAGCATTACCAAAGAGGCCTTCCCCCTCATCCGCTACCGCACCCGCGATATCTGCGTGCTGTCGCGTAAAAAGTGCTCTTGCGGCAGAACCCATGTTAAGATGAGCAAGCCCATGGGCCGCAGCGACGATATGCTGATTGTAAAGGGAGTTAATGTGTTCCCCTCCCAGATCGAAACCGTGCTGCTTAACAAGGGCTACCCCGCCAACTATCAGATTGTGGTCAGCCGTGTGAACAACAGCGATCAGCTGGATGTACAGGTGGAAATGACCCCCGAGATGTTCTCCGATACCGTTACCGAGGTTGCTTCGAAGGAAAAAGAGCTGGTGGATGCATTGAAAGCTATGCTGGGCATTTACGCCAACGTCAAGCTGGTGGCGCCCAAGTCCATTGCCCGCAGCGAAGGCAAAGCGGTAAGGATTATCGACAATCGCAAGTTGTATTAACCAAAGCCTCTCAAGGCTTAAGTGCCTTCTCAATACCAAACCAGACAACCGGAAAGGGGAGAGTGTTGTGACCGTTAAGCAGATATCCGTATTCTTAGAGAACAAGGCGGGCAGGCTCGCCGAATTTACCAAGGTGCTGCGCCAGAACGAAATTGACATGCGGGCGCTTTCCATCGCAGAAACGCCTGATTTCGGCATTCTGCGTGTAATTGTGGATGATCCCTATAAAACCGCCTGTGTGCTGAAGGACGCAGGGTATGTGGTATCCATCACCCCGGTGCTGGCCGCCGCTGTGCCGGATGAAACCGGCAGCCTTTACGAAATTCTCAACATTCTGGGCAAGCACAACATCAATTTGGAATACACCTACGCTTTTATCGGCCGGCGCAAGGGCACGGCCTATATGATCTTCCGGGTGGGCGACAACGACAAGGCCATCGAGGTTCTGTCGCAAAACAACATTAAGCTCATCTGCCAGCACGAGTTATATGACCTGTAAAAGCCCCGCCGTATGGGCAAAACAAGGCAAACCAACCGGTAAATAGAACAGCCGTCAAAAGGGAACGCAGAACCCTGCGTTCCCTTTTGTTGCACCCAGGCGCGCCCGCAACGTAAAGCGCAGCGAAGAATAGGAGGCGGAAAACAAGCATGTGTGAAATAGCGGCAGGAATAGAAAAAGCCAAAGGGCTAATGGATACCATCGCCCGCTCTTACGCAGCTATTTTAGGGGATGGGCTCACCGGCATTTATGTGCACGGCTCCTTGGCCTTTGGCTGCTTTTGCTGGCAAACCAGCGATATCGATTTTATCGTGGTCACCGAAGCACCGCCGCAGCAGTGGCAAAAGCAAGAAATGATTGCTCAGCTGCTCAGGCTGGACGCCGCGGCCCCCGCCAAAGGATTTGAAATGAGCGTGGTGCGGCGGCAGGATTGCCTTCACTTTGTTTACCCCACCCCCTTTTCCCTGCACTACTCCAACACCCATAAGGCCGGCTATGAAAAGGATTTGCCCGGCTACTGCGCCCAAATGCAGGGCGTGGATAAGGATTTGGCCGCCCACTTTACCGTCATCCGTCATGTGGGCGTAACCTGGCTGGGGGTGGATAAAAAGGAGGTGTTCGCCCCGGTGCCGCCGGAAGATTATCTTGACAGCATTCGGGAGGATATCGCCAACGCGCAGCGCGATATTTTACAAAACCCGGTTTATGTTGTTTTAAACCTATGCCGCGTGCTGGCCTATGTGCAGGAGGGGCTGGTACTCTCTAAGCAGCAGGGCGCCGTGTGGGGGATGGAACACCTACCCGGCGTTTACCGCGGGGTAATCGCCGCCGCTTTGCGCCGGTATGAGGGGGGACCGGCCGCCGGAGAGCTAACAGACGCCGGTGCTCTGGCCTCTTTTGCCCGCGATATGCTGGGCCGGCTCTTTGTACCCCAGGCATGAGCGCAGGCGCACCTTCGCAATTTTGTACCCCCGCCCCCCGGCAGGAAAGCATGATTGCCCATTGCCTTTTGCCAAGGGCCGGTGTATATTGAACGGGTAAAACAAACCTGCTTTGCCGCGGCCTTGTTTGCTGGCAACGCCGCCAAAACGCAGGAAGAAAAGGAGTGTTCCAACATGAAACCAAGCAAAAAGGCCTGTGAAATGTCTGTGCGGGAACTGGCCGCCTATATCGATCAATCGGTGCTCAAGCCGGAGTTTACCGAGGCGGACATCCGCAAATATATTCAAGAGGGCGTGGATTTTGGTTGTGCTACTGTGTGCATCAACCCCGCTTCGCTAGACATCGCCGCCGAACTGACTCGCGGCACCGATACCAAAATCTGCGTGGTGTGCGACTTTCCCTTTGGCGCCAGCACCACCGCCAGCAAATGCCTACAGGCCGAAAGCTATTGCAAGCGCGGCGACGTGTATGAGCTGGATATTGTGGCCAACTTTGGTTGGATCCGCAGCGGGAAGTGGGACGACGTAACCGCCGATATCAAAGCAGTAGTGGACATTTGCCACTCTTACGGCACCGCTGTGAAGGTGATTTTTGAAACCGACGCTTTGGATTACGATCAGGTGCGCCGGGCTTGTGAGTGCGCCATCGCCGCCAACGCGGATTTTGTGAAAACCAGCACCGGCTTTTTAACCGGCTTTGAGTCTCATGGGGCCACTCCCGAAGTGATTCAGGTCATGATGGATACTTGCAAGGATCGCATCAAGATAAAGGGCAGCGGCTGCATCCGCACACGGGAGCATTTCTTGCAGCTGATCGATATGGGGATCGACCGCATGGGCATCGGCTACCGCTCCACCCCCGTTGTGCTGGGATTGAAAAAATAAAAAGCAAGGCAACTGTTGCTCTATTCTTTTTACAAAATACCACAGGCGGCTGTTCTCTTTCGTAGGGGCGGCCGCCTGTTTTTTTGATTTGCATTTGCCCCTCTTTCCCGTTCAACCGGGATTTCGGTTCAGCGCAGGCAATCCTTTTACTAGCGCGCCTTTGTCCCCTGCGGCTTAATCGGGTTGCCCGCTCCGGAGCGGAGGCAACGGCAAATCGGCGCAGCCAAGGCTCACAGCCTGCAACCAAGCAGCATCCCATGGGCAGCCGGGCCTAATAAAAATCTTTAGCCTGGTAGGTTGCTTCCTTGTATCCTCGCCCGATGATTGCCGCGAAAGCGCCTTTGTTCCCCCGAATGGGTAAAATACCTCTATTGCATAAGCCTAACAGATAATACGAAACGGCGCTCCCTGCAGCCTTGGCGGCTGTGGAAAGCGCCGTTTCTTTCTTCATATTCTAATAGAGATAAAAGGCTTTGCTCAAACGCGCCTCGCGCTCTTACTATGGGCAAGAGCCACGGGTAAAGCCCGCAGAGAAATTCTGATGTACAAAGCAAAAAGGCGGCGCGGTTATTCCTCTAGACAAGCACCGTAGCCTTGCTTTTGCGCCTCAGCCTTGAGCTTTTGCCAAAAGCGCAGCAGCAACTCGTCAGAAGCGTCGTCGTTTAAGGGGATATGCTCCATCGGCACGCCCAGCGCCCCGGCCAGGTTGCGCAAACCGAACTGAAAGCTGCGCCGGTTACCCGCCCCGCCTTTGCAAATGCCGATAAAGAAGGGGATACGGTTTTCTTCTACACACCGGCGGTAGCGCTCCAGCACCGCTTCATCCTCCTGCTGCCAGCCGGTGTTTCCCGCCAGCAGTAGATCATCCAGCTCCTGCTGGCTGTTTACGCCGCAAACGCAGGTGGTAATGCGGGGATTGTGCAAATTCCAGGCCACCGCCTTGGCGGCAACGTGGGAATCCATCAGCCCGCCCAAAAGCTGCTCTGCGTTGGGCAGCCGGTTGAGGGCACAAAACGGAATGCCGTATTCATACCAAATCAGCGGCTTCATGGCCACAAAGGAGGCGCTGCCGCTATAGCCGTCAAAGGCCGTTTCAAATGCCCTGTTTTTATAGTTATAAGCCAACATGATCAGCTGAAATTGGGGGAAGGTATCGGCGATCTGCCTTGCCAGCGTATGATTGTGGCAAGAAAAACCGATGATGTCGAAATCGCCCTGCTGCCGGCGCTTCTCCAAATGCTCCAGCACCTGGGCGCATGCGCCGGGGTCGTAGCCTTCGTCTATGGCGTTAATCATAAAGGAATCCAGGTGGTTCTGGGGCAAAACGGCCAGCCGCTCATCCAACCAGCGGTCAATATATTGGCTGGGGGTAATGCCCGCCGCCACCGAACCGGTGAAAGTGCCCAGCACCATGCCGTTGATGTGAACCTTATCACGAATGTGCAGCGGGGCCATGGATTGCGCCAGCATCTCTACCTCGTTGCGCCAGGTGGTGTCGTAATAAGTGACGCCGCTGTCAAAAGCCCGCTCCAGCATTTCGGTGCGCGCCTTGACTTCTTGGCGCGACACTTGGGCGTAACTGGCCTCAAACCGGCCCTCCTCCATTTTGGAATAGTGACCGCCGATTCCCACGCGGGAAATCCGATTATTTTTTCCGATTGATGCGTATTGCACAATGCTCCCCCTTTTCTTTGTTTTCTTTTTACCACCTATTAGTATAGCAAAACCCGCCGGCTTCAGCAAGCGGCAAGCGTTCTATCTCCGCCCGCCGCCAGGCTGGTTACCCATACCGCCCATGCCTTCCATACCGCCGCCGGGAACCTCCCCCATACCACCGGAGGTATTGGAGGTTACCACGCCGGTTAGGGTAATCTCTTGGCTTTGGCCGCCGGCCGATAGAGTGTAGCTTTCCCCTTGGGTGAGCGCCGGGGCAGACAACACCAGGGATTGGTAGGCCTTCTGCGGGGTAAAGCACAGCACCTCGTTACCCGCCGCGTCGGTTAACACCAGCTGGGAGCCGTCTTGCACCGTGGAGGACAAATCATAAAAGATGGAGCATTGGGTGGAGGATTCTCCAAACCCCTGCGCCATACCGGCGCTGCCCGCCGCCACAAAAACACCGCCGGTAATCTGTGCTTCAGAGGCATAATCCAGCGTGCCGTTGCCGCTGTTTGTGGACCCTGCCACATAGGTTTCACCGCCGGACACATAAAACCCCCCGTTGGAGTCGATGCCGTCGCCGCTGGCGTCAACCGTCAACGAACCGCCCTCAATCGAGATAAAATATTCGCTGTTGGCCGCAAAGTTGTTTTGCCCCGGCCTATCCCCTTGAGAAGAGGCGTCGTTGCCGCCGGCCGCGTTCAGTCCGTCGTCGCTGGCGGTTACTGCAATCTCGCCGCCGGTTATGGTGATGTTGGCTCCCTCCAGCCCTTCGTAGCTTTTTTCTATGATAACGCCGGTTCCCTCCAGCCGCAGCGCGCCGTCGGCGTGAATACCGTCGTCGCCCGACGATATGGTAATCTGGCCGCCGCTAAGGGTAGCTGCGCCGTTGCTGTGCACCGAATCGTCAGAAGAATCAATTTGCAATCTGCCGCCGGACACTTGCAGCAGCACGCCCGCCTTGAGCCCTTTGGCGCTGGCGGTTTCTTCGGTATCCTCCGCCTGCGCGGTTTGGCCGGGCCCGCCGCCCCAGTTCCCCCAATCGGGGTTGAAGGAGCCGTCGGCCTGGGTGCTGGCATTGGCGCTGCCGCCCCCCGTCGTGACGGCAAAACTGCCGCCGCTGATAATAAGGGCTGTTTCCGCCTGGATGCCGTCGCCTTGGGCATCTATGGTAAAGTCGCCTCCGGCAATATACACAAAGCCCCGGCTGGCGTCCTCGGCGTTATCCGACTGAACGGCGTCTGCTTGCGTATTGATCACAAAGGAGCCGTCGTTGATTTTTACGCAATCCTTGCCCGAAAGCCCCTGCCCGTTGGCGGTGATGGTAAAACTGCCGCCGGTTATCACCAAATCGTCCTTTGAAACGATGCCGTGCTTATAGCTACCGGTAATCGCCAGCGCTCCCGCGCCGTTGATGGTGAGATCAGCCTTGCTGAAAATAACGCCGTCGATGTTATCCTCTTCGCCGGTTAAATCGTAGCTCTCTCCGTCGGTCAAGGTGTTTTTCGATCCTTCGGCCAGGGTGATAAACACCTTATCCGCCTGCTTAATATAAACCGGCGCGCTGGTAGAGCAGTGCAGCGAGGCGTTGTTAAACACCAGCTGCACCTTGTCGGCCTCGCCGGCGTTTACCACAATTCGCCCCTCGCTCAGCTCCCCCGTAAGCACATAGGATCCCTCGGCCGAAATGGTAACCTCTCCGCCCGATACCGCCGCGCCCTCCCCTGAAACTGTGGCGCTTTGCCCTTGCAGGGTGATAACGGTGGCCTCGGATTCTTCATAGCCCACATCCAGATCCCGTGCGGTAAAGGTTAAGTCGTAATCGCCAACCGCCAGCTGGGTTTCATCCGCGGCAGAGGTTTCCCCCTGCCCGCTTTGCTCCGATTGCCCCGTCTGTTCCGTCGGGGTTTGCCCGGCCGGATCCCCGCCGCAGGCGGAAAGGGCCGCCGCCAAATAAACCGCTATCAACAACACCGCCGCCAAGCGGAGTATAAAACCCGCCGGATGGTTTTGTTTTTTCATTTGTTAAGCCTCCTTACAGCTCTTCCCGCTGGGCCGCTATCCTGCCGCAAGAAACCTCTAAATTCCCGTTGCGGCAACGCACCGCATCGATAAACTCCTTTTCTTTGCCCTTATCGCGCAGCACAATTCTATACTCCAAACGATACAGGCTGCCCATGTTGCTGGTGCGCACCTCTATTAGCTCCCATTTTTGGGTGTATTGGGCCAGCAAATCCGCAAACAGATCGGTATAATCCAAATCCTCGGGTATGGTAATTTTGAGGGTTTTGGCCTGCTTTTGTTCGCCCAGCCCAACTGCGGCATATAACAAACTGGCCGCCCCCACAACAACCACAAACACCACCGCCGCGCCCAAATAGCCCATGCCGGTGGCTAATCCAACCGCCATGGCAAAAAAGATGGCGCAAATTTCCCGTGCGCTGCCCGGCGCCGAACGAAAGCGCACCAGGCTAAAGGCGCCCATCACCGCCACGCCGGCGCCCAAATTGCCGTTGACCAGCAAAATAACCATCTGCACCGAGATGGGCAACAGCGCCAGCGTTACCACAAAGCTTTTGCTGTAGGTGTTGCGAAACATATAAAGCAGCGCGATGACCAAACCCAGTCCCAATGAAAAAAGCATGCACAACATAAAGCTACCCGTTGGAAAGGTGCCCTCAGCCACTGTGCCGGGCAATACACTGGTAAACAAAGAATCAAGCACTAATAGTCTCTCCTTTCTTCTCTAAGCCCGTATCAAGCTGCATAGCCTGCTCATAGGCCGCGCCGTATTTGGAAAAAGACACAGGGTAAACCCGGGCCGCATCCAAAACGCGCGCCAGCCACACCGGCATGGCGCTAGGCGCCTTAATCTCCATCAGGCGCGTGCCGGCGGGCAAAAGAAGGTTGCCCCAGCTGCCCCGGCCCAAAAACAACGCCGTTTGCCGCCAAGTGATATCCGCATCAAAAGTGACGCGCAGGCCGCTGTCTTCCCGGCCGCAAAAGGCCGCCCGCCGGTAAGACAGATACATGGCGGGAAGCACCTGCCTGTAAAAGGATAAAAACCACTCGATCTCCCGCCCGATCTGCGACGGACAGGGCAACGCGCCGCCCCGGTATAGGTAATCCTCCGCCTGGCGCAGGGTCATGCCGGTGCGCCGCTTGTAAACCACGCCCTTGTATTTCTTTTTCAGCTCCACATAAACACAGCTGCCCGCTTGCGGCACGCCGTAGCTGCGCAGGCGCAGCTTTTCTTTATACACCGGCTTTTCCAGCGAGCGCCGGATGATCCGGTAATCGGGCGTATCAAAATAAACGTTGCAGATGGTGCTGGGGCCGTAGCGATCGGGCTGCATGTGCCCGTGCAGCTGCTTTGCCACCTGCCGGTAGGTTTCTTCGGTTAACAAATACTTTTTTTCATAGCGCTCAAACACGCCTTGATATTCCATACATTGCGCCTCCTAACCCATTTGGCTGGGTTAAGTATAGCGGGGTAACTTAAAAGCTGCCTTAAAATTTAAGGCAGCTTTTAAGTGTTTTTAATCTTTTAATAATATATCCCAGATTGCCGTAACTGGGGAAAACGAAAAACAGCGGAGCACCCAAAACGGACGCCCCGCTGCTGTTTTTCACAAAACTTTCGTTTCTGGCCGCAACGGCTAAGTAATTACCCAAACAGCTTTTGCGATAGATGAGCCCGCTGTAACGCCTTGCGCACGGCCAGCGCCAGCGGCACGGCGATTACCACCGCCGCCAGAGCGTTGAGCGAAGAGGCCGCAATCTTGGGCACTATGGCCACCAGGGCGGCCTGGGCGGCGGAGCCGCTGATGATAAGCTCAAAATAAGACTTGCCCAGGTACAAAATCATGTAGGCCACTGCGCCGCACACAGCGGCAACGATGTTGCGGGTAAGCACAAACTCTGTTTTGCCGCGCCCTGCGTAGGCGATTAGCCCGCACACAAAGCCAATGGCGAACTTAAACAAAAAGGTGATGGGCGCGCCCGAAATAAAAACCGGATCCAGCAAATCGTAGCAAAAGGAACCCAGCCCCCCCGCCAGGCCACCGTATATGGGGCCCAGCAGCAACCCGGAAAGCACGCACATGGTGTTGCCCAGCGACAGCATGGTTTTGCCGGTGGGCAAGGGAATATCCACCTTAATAAACATGGTGGCCACAAAAACCAAGGCCGCCATCATACCCGTTAACGCCACTTGAAAAATTGTGGCGTGTTTTCTGTTTTGACTGTGTATTGTTGACATCGTTGCTCCTCCTCTTTGCAGCCGCATTCTCCCGGCGCCTGGCCAAACATCCGGCCAAAACGGTTGCAACCTGATGAAAATAATGGCTATCCGCGCGGAAAACGGTCTGTTCCCCTCTAAAAAGGGCGCCGCCTTATCCAGCGGCTTTCTTTTTTCTTGGAACGTCTGGCCGTTTTGCCATTTCATGCTATAATAATAACAGGGATCTGTACCTTTTAAAATATACAGTTTTTAAAAAAATAAGCAGGACAGTTTGCAAGGAGGGAATTGATTTGCTTTATGATTTTCTACTTTTGGATCGCAACGGATCCAAGCCGCTGTATCAACAGCTGTACGAGGCCATCCGGCGCGCCGTAGAGCAGGGCCAACTAGAGCCGGGGGAGCGCGTGCCCTCCATCCGACGTCTTTCAGAGGATTTGCACCTAAGCCGCACCACGGTGGAAAACGCCTACCAACAGCTGTGTGTGGAGGGATACTTACACAACAAGCCTCAAAGCGGCTATTTTATCAAAGAGGCCCGGCGGGCGGCCGGGGAACGCGGGCAAACGCCTCTCGCCGTCCCACCTGCGGCGCAAAACGAAGCGCCCATCCTTTACCGTTTTGACAGCGGCTATATCGACGCCGCCAACGCCGACATCAAAAATTGGAGCCGGTGCCTAAAAGACGTGCTGCGCCAAACCGGGGACCTGGCCTCTTATGGGGATCCTCAGGGAGAGAGGCGGCTGCGCCGGGCCTTGGCCCAGTATAGCCACGGGGCGCGGGGCGTGGCCGCCCCGGAGGATGCCATCGTTATCGGCGCGGGCATACAGCCCCTGCTCTATTTGCTGTGCAGCCTGATGCCCCAACGCAAGCAGATCGCTTTGGAGGAGCCTGGCTTTTTGCAGGCCCAACAGGTTTTTGCCGACTGTGGGGTGCAAACGCCGGTGCTGCCCGCCGACCAAGACGGCGTGGATCCGGCGGCGCTGGAAAGTTGCGGGGCTAAGGTGCTGTTTGTTAGCCCTTCCAACCGGCAAAAAAACGGGGCGGCCATCCCAGTGAGCCGCCGGGTGCAATTGCTGCATTGGGCCGAACGCTGCGGCGGTTTGATTATTGAAGACGACTACAACGGCGAGCTGCGCTACCGTGCCCGGCCCATCCCCGCCATGCAGGGCATGCAGGCCCACAACAGCGTGGTATATTTGGGTTCCTTTTCTAAACTGCTGCTGCCTTCGGTGCGCATGGCCTATATGATCTTGCCCGAGCAGCTGCTGCAAACCTACCGGGGCCGGATGAAGGGCTACCATCAAACCGCCTCTAAAATTGAGCAACTGGCTCTGGCCCGTTACGTGGAAGAAGGGCACCTAGAGCGTCACCTGCGGCGGCTGCGCAAGCTATACGCCGCAAAAAGCAGCCTTTTAGAGGAGCTGCTGCGCCAAGCCTTTGGCGGCGATATTTCTTGTTCTTTGCGGGAAACCGCCCTCATTTTACAAGCCGATTTCTCTCCTTCCCTTCCCGCCGCCAAAGGGGATTTGCCCGGCCTAGCAGCCCGCTGCGGGGTGCGCGTCATGCCGGGGGACGGAGCGCGCCAAGTGTGGCTTAGCTTTGCCGGCATCCCGCTGGAGGATATCCCCAAAGCGGTGCCGCTGCTGCAAAAGGCGTGGGGAAACAATTGCGGGGCTTGAATTTGCCCCGTGCCCCGGGTATAATGGAAACAGAATCAAGGGAGTGCGTTTCACCGTAACCGCAGCCCGGCAACCAAAGGGGGATGACAGCATGTATTGCACGCATTGCGGCAAAGAAATTCCAGACGATAGCCTGGTGTGCGGCTTTTGCGGCCAAGAGGTGGAGGAATCGGTCAAGCAGGAGCTGGCCGACGCGCAACAGCCTGCCGCCTTTGATACGGATAACAACGGCGCAGACGCTCCAGGCAGTATAGATGAGAATAAGGCAAACGGTTCAAGTAACGAAACAGATGGCGATATAAGCGCTGTAACGGTCGAAGAAACGGAAAGTGAACCTTCTGCTCCGGCCGGCGATATAGGAGAGCAAACCGCAGAGCCGCCTTCCGGCGGGGAAGATGTTTTCTCGGATACGCAAACAGACGCAAAAGCAGGCGGTGCAGCTGTGGATATCAACCAGCTGGCCGGTGAGGCCGCCGGCTCCGCCGGACCTGTTGCAGTAGCGGCACCTGTTGAGCCTACACCCAGTAGGGCCAGCGATCCTGCGCCGCAAGATTACGCGGATCATTATTATGAGCGGCCTCTGCCCGCTCCCCGCGGCGAGCAGGCCAAGCCGGTTTCTACCTTCGGCTTTTTTGTTACCGAGCTGCTGTTGCTCCTGCCGGTGATAAACCTGCTGCTGTTGTTTATCTGGGCCTTTCGCAAACGGGGCAACCCCAACCGCAAAAACTTCGCCCGCTCGGTGCTCATCTGGCTGGTGATTCTGCTGATTGTGGTTTTGGCCGGCTTTATCACCATGCTGGCGCTTCAAATTCCCATCGATTTAAATTACTGGCTGGATTGGCTCAAAGATACAGTCAACAGTATCCCTAGCTTTTAAGCCGGGGTACGGCGCACACCAACAGGCATCCCACGGCCTTGTCCGAAGGGGTGCCTTTGTTTTTTCTGTTTGCACGTTTGCGCAAAGCAGCAAGCTCCTGCTGGGCTGGAAATGGGGAAATTTTTCGCTTTCAGCACAACAAATCGAAGCGAAAAACAGCAGTCCTAGCGCAAAAGACTGCTGCCCGTTTACAACCGCAGGGCAAGCCCTAGGGCCTTATTTCAACGGGCCCCGTCGTTTTAAATTTGATAACGCGCGAACAAAACGATACAATAAAGGAAAACCAATGCCCCTTTACCACCAACAAGAACGCATCGGGCCAGGCGCAAACCGCCGCAATTGTGGGCATAATTCTCTGCCTGAACCCCAAATTGGCCGCCGGGCAACGGCCAACCCGGCGGCCTAATAAACAAGCGGGCGTGCTGCGCATAGGTATAGGCCGCCCCGCCCTGTTATGCTATACCTTGTTCAAAACCGCTCTGCTGTAGCTCTATGGCGGCGGGCAGGCACATGCGGCTTTATCCCCTCTTTTTAGGTTTCTTTTAGTTTGCCCCGGTATGATGGACAAAAATAAAATACTGATACATCGAAAGGGAGTGACCCTTATGCGCTTGCTGGTTGCAGAGGACGAAAAGGAGCTGGCCAATGCCCTGGCTGCCATACTCAAACACAGTAAATATGCAGTGGATGTGGTATACAACGGCCGCGACGCCCTAGACTACGGCCTAACCCAGAATTACGACGGCATTTTGCTGGATATTATGATGCCCGGCATGGATGGGTTAAGCGCGCTGCAACAGCTGCGCGCCCAGGGAGTAAAAACGCCGGTGCTGCTGTTAACCGCCAAGGCCGAGCTGGATGACCGTATTCTGGGGCTGGATACCGGCGCCGACGACTATTTGACCAAGCCCTTCGCCATGGGGGAGTTGTTGGCGCGTATACGGGCCATGCTGCGCCGGAGGGAGGGCTTCGCCCCCGACATCCTCTCTTTTGGCGATATTCAGCTCAACCGGCAAAGCTATGAGCTTACAGGCCCCCAAGGCAGCCTGCGATTAAGCGGCAAAGAGTTTCAAATGTTGGAGATGCTCCTAGAGGCGCCCGCCCGGCTGATTCCCGCAGAGCTATTCATGCAGCGGGTGTGGGGCTACGACGCCGAGGCGGAAATCAGCGTGGTGTGGGTCTATATTTCGAGTCTGAGAAAAAAGCTGGGCGCGGTGGGCTCGCAAGTGTCTATCAAAGCGGCGCGCGGCATCGGCTACACCCTGGAGGAACCCCATGATTAAAAAACTGCAACGCAAGTTCGTGCTCATCGCTATGGGCTCCCTGTTGGCGGTGGTGCTGGTTTTGGTGGGCACCATCAACGGGGTAAATCTATACCAGGTAAACAGCCGTATCGACCGCCTGCTGGCCATTCTGACCGACAACGGCGGCCAGTTTCCCGAAACACCCAAGGAAGGACCCCCTCGCCCTCAAGACGGCGGCCCGGACAACCCAGAGGAAACGGATGGGCTCGGGGGATTGGGCAGCTGGGGCTTTACCCCTGAAACCCGTTTTGAAACCCGCTATTTTACCGCCTGGATTGATTCCACCGGCCAAGTGATTCAAATCGACACTGGTCACATCGCCGCTGTTTCCTCCGATGAAGCGCAGCAATACGCCTTAGAGGCATGGCGCAGCGGCGGCAGCGGCTACTACGGCTCTTATAAATACCAAGTTTCGCAGCAAGAAGACCCAAACAGCCCGGGCAGCTATTTGGTGGTGTTTGTGGATTGCGGCATGCAGCTGCGCCAAGCTGGCTCCTTTCTGGTTATCTCTTGCGTGGTGGCGCTTTGCAGCATGTTGGTAACTTTTTTGTTGGTATCCTTACTTTCGCGCAAAGCCATCCGTCCGGTAATAAAAAACATGGAAAAGCAGCGCCAGTTTATCACCGACGCCGGCCATGAGATCAAAACCCCCCTAGCGGTTATATCGGCCAACACCGACGTGCTGGAGCTGGAGGGCGGCGCCAACGAATGGACCCAAAGCATCCGCAACCAAGTGGGGCGCCTCAACGGCCTAGTGAAAAACCTGCTGGCCTTGGCGCGGATGGAAGAGGGCGCCGCCTCACTTGCCTTTGCCGATTTTGCCGCCGGGGAGGCAGTGCTGGACGCCGTGCTCCCCTTTGAGACAGTGGCCAAAACTCAGGGTAAGCAGCTAAAGCTGGATATTCAACCAGAACTAACCATGCGCGGCGATGAGGCAGGTATCCGGCAGCTGGTCTCCATCCTGGCGGACAACGCCATGAAATACACCCAGCCGGGCGATACCATCGCTATTTCTTTTCAGCCCTCAGGCAAAAACGCCGTTTTACTATGCAGCAACCCCTGCGCCGGTTTGCCAGACGGCGATTTGGAGCAGCTGTTCGACCGGTTTTACCGGGGTGACGCCTCCCGCAGCCGCGAGGACGGGCAGCAAAGGGGCGGTTACGGCATCGGCCTTTCCATCGCCAGGGCCATTGTGCAGGCCCATAAAGGGAAGATAACCGCCCGGCTGCAAAACGGGATAATCCACTTTACCGCCGTCTTTCCCCGATAAGTAGCGGCGCGTTCGGTTACCCCGGTGCGAAAACGGTTCGCTTCAAAAGGCAAGATCTCAATTTTCCCTGCGAAAGTGGAGAAAGTTCTTTACCTCTTCGGGATTTAGCAAAGACCCCGCTGCGCTGAAGGGATGCAAAGAACAAGCATCTTCCAAAAGCAGCAAAGACTGTTGGCTTGCCGCAAAAATAAAGCTTTTCTTCTCACGATGCAACGATACTGCGGCGGTTCGCTAGTGGGTAGCGGTGCTTTTGCTGTGCCCTATAAACCGGCATGTCGCAAAAGTCCCCTAATCTCCCAACGTGGCGTTTTAAGGCGCTCTTCCAGCAGCCAGCCGCGCTCCGTTCGCTGCTTTACCCCTATCAAAAAAGCCCTGGGAACATCTCTCCCAAGGCCCTTAGGCTAGCTCTCTGTTTACCGCCCGCGCCGGTTGCGTCTTTTGCCGCCGGGGCTTCGCTTAGCATAAACAGCCAGGCCGGCCAGCAGCGCTGACGCCGCCAGAAATGCCAAAGCGGAGCTCCAGGCGTCTGAATAAGATTCGCCATTGCTGGCATCTGCATTTTCTGTATTCGCGGCGGCGCCGGAGGATATGTCAACCGACTGCCCCGCTGCCGCACACACGCTTATTGAGGATTGCGCGGCAGGCTCCACCCCGGTAGGTTCTGCACAAGCACACAGGGCCAGCGTAGACAAAAGCAAAACCACAGCGGCGCTTCGCAGCGTATAACGGGCGAACCTTGCCATACCGCACCATCCTCCTTATTTTATACTTTCTATATTCTCCTCCTATTATAAACCTTTTTAATCACACGTAAATCACAAAATAACAGAAATAAGTATATTTTTTATAAAAATAAGATTGTTTTGTGATTTTATTGATTTTCAAAGAGATGGTGTAACCGATGCGCCACGGTATCGCGGCGTGATGATGGGATAGGATGAGCGAACCGGATGCAACTCTTCGCCCTGATGCAGCCCGGAGCTCCAAAATGCGGCAGCCAAGCAGCCGGATAGGATAGGGCAGCTATCCCAGTCGCCGCAAAGCGGCCTTCCTACGCCGGTTGGAGAATATAAGAATATAAACAGAGCAAATGCGCCGCTCCCGGCGATCGGGACGGCGCATTTTTCTCTCTCCGCTTCTTTGCTTTATCGGTTCCCCCGGATTACAGCAGCCGATGCCGCAGGATAAACTGTTCCAACCGCTTTAGGGCGGGGTAATCCAGCAAAGCCGGGTAGGTGTATAACATTGCCAAATAGGTTTGGTACCAGAGCTTGAAATCGGGGTACCTGGCATAGTGTAAGATAGACTTATTGTTTATCTGCCATGGTTTAAGCCCTGCGTAATGCACCCCTTTGAGCACATCCAGCCGCGGGTAACCGCCGATGGCGCAATACCTTGCGTCCACATTGTGCCATCGGCCCGACCACAACAGGGTGGCCAGCTGCATTTCGGGCCATGGGAAGCGCCGAATCAATTCCAACAGTTTTTCATCGCCCAGGGCCGCCAATACCCGTCTATATTCCTCCATAGAGGGATCCAGCCGCCACAGCGCGGCGTTCACACCTAGATTTTGCACATCATGCGCCACTCTATTGGTGATCTCACAAGGGATAGGGGCGCCGTGGGGGCAGATTGGATCATAGCGCTCATGCCAGCACCAACGCCCCTGAGTGTCGGTGCTGCGATCCGGCCGGCCGTTTGGATCCAAGCGCAGGCAATACTCCTTTTTCTCTTGCAACACCCCAGCGGGGGCGGGCAATGAAAACAGTCCGCCAAAGCCGGATAAGGGCAGCATATCGGCGTCTAAAAGGATAAGCTTATGGCAACGAACGGGCAAGTCCCCATCCGGCCCCAGCCGCAAGGCCTGAAACCGCGTCATCAGTTGCTCCCGATCTTGCCTGCCGCCGGTTACCATGCGCCGCAGGCGAATTTGCTCCACTTCTATCACCGCGTCATATAGCAAATCCAGGGCGCCCCGGGCGCGGGCAGAAATCTCCGGCGTTACCAAACACACCTTGCCGTAAGGCTCCCCCATCTGCTCCAGCGCAAAGGCCAAAGTTAAAACGCCGGGCAGAAAAGCGTCGTTTTTCATAAAGAATGTGCCGTAGGCACAGGATAATAAATTTTCTTTCACAAAGGCCGCTCCTCTTGTGCAGGCGCCCGCCTACGCAACGGCCTTGAACAGAAAATAAATTAAGTAAGATTCTGGTTATTAAGCATATTGCAGACATAGCGAGCTCCTTTTTTCTCAGTGGTTTTTCTGCAATATGCAAAAATATTTAGCACAGGCAACATGTTTTTCCCTCCTCAGCAGGCAACTGCACGCAGCTACCTGTGATGCTCGTTTATTGTACCATCGCGCCGCCCAGAGGGGTAGAGCGACTTTCCTTCTAATAAAATCTTTCCCTTTTGGGCGCGTTACTATTGCCGTTGTTTTCAGTGCACGGCGCATTTTGTTCTTTTTTACAAAGGCAGTTCGCTTGTCTCTGTAGCGGCCTCAACAACAAAACATGGCTCAGTGTGGATAGAGTTTTTCACTTTAACGAACACACCATTCTTTCCGCAAACAAGCCATACACAGGAAGAACTTACCGCTCTTTAAAAAGGGCGCTAAGCACACCGTTGTTGTTGCGTACTTTATCAGCCGTTTTTGTTCCAGGATCCCTGAAATTTTTAAAACCCGCATGGAGCGACGCGCAGCATTGTCGCCCGCTGCCAGCAACATTGAAAGCCGTTATCTGCAAAGGGCCTTGCCATGCTGAAAACAATAAAAAAACATCCCGCGCCGGGCTGTTTAACCAAACGCGGGATGACTGCTCCATACAGCGCTATCTTTTTTGCGGCCAAGCCGTGCTAGAACAACAGCACACCGTCAGCATAGCTCACCAACGTCCGACTGTGGGTTACCACCAATATCGTGCGATTCCCTTTGAGGTGCATCAGCGTGGAACGCATATATTGCTCTGAAACGCTGTCTAGCGATGCGGTAGGCTCATCCAGCAGCAAAATGGGGGCCTTTTTCAGCAGCGCCCGAGCCACAGCCACCCGCTGCCTTTGTCCGCCCGAAAGCTGACCTCCTCGCTCTCCCACCTGGGTTTGATAACCGTCGGACAGGTCGGCAATAAAATCCTCCACCCCTGCGGCCCGGGCTGCAGCCAGAACCTGTTCGTTATCCGCTTGGGGATCGCCCAGTTGGATATTTTCAAAAATTGTGCCGTCCAGCAGTAGGCTATCTTGAGGCACAAAGCTGGTGAGGGCACGAATTTCCTCCAATGCCAGGCTCCGCAGCTCCCGGCCAAACACTTGCAGGCTGCCCTCATACTCCTCTAACCCCATTAAAATTCGCAGCAGGGTACTCTTGCCGCAGCCGCTTGGGCCCACAACACCCCAAATCCGCCCTTGCGGCACTGCAAAGCTTTTGTTTGTAAATACTCTTTGCCCCTCAAAGCTGAAACTCAGTTCCTGTGCCTGCACGGCCGGAGCCTCCGACACAGGCGTAAATCGGCATCCTCCTTTGTGCCTGGTGTTTTCATCAGGCAGGCGGTACAGTTCCACAACCTGCCTGGCCCCCGCCAACATTTCTTGCGCCTCTGCCGCCATAAAACCGATGCGGGAAAGCGGATCTACTACCAGATCCCTCATTCCCCACAGCAACGGCACCGCCGCCAGCCCAATGCGGCCTTGGTAGAAAAGCCAAAACCCTAGCCCCACACCGATCGCCGTGGTGAGCGCCCTCTGCAGCTGGCCGACGGCGTTGCCCACCGATTGAAGGTTCCAAGCTCTGATCCCTTTGTTCAACGCCGCCTGGCAGGAATCAAAAAAGCGCTGCAACAAGCCGGTTTTCTCGTTGTAAATGCGCACTGTTTCCGCCCCGGCCAACAGATCGCTCATATGGGTAACCGTCTGTTCCCGTGCCTCAAACATGGCGCCAAACCTGCTGTTCATAGGTTTAATAAACAGCAGGTTCATCAGCAGCATCAGCAGCCCCAGACCGGCGAGCAGCAAGGCACACTCCCAGCTGATCGCCGCTACAGTGATAAAGCCAAGCGTTAAAGAAAACAAAGCTCCCAGCGGTTTTAAGAGCATTTTTTGATACAGCTCCCCCGCGTAGCTTACACTGCTGTTGAGCCGGTTGAGCATCTGCCCTGTGTGCACACCGGCGCCCCCGTGAGGCGGCTGGGTAAGGATCTTAGCATACAGATCCTCCCGCATGGCTGCGGTGGCGCGTTTGCATGCCGTTTCAAACAGAATACGTCCACGCGCCGCCAGCGCCATATAGCCCGCGTACACAGCCACCCCTACCAGAGCCCACTGCCAAACACCTTCTATACGTCCCTGCTGGGCAGCTTGCAACAAATTGCCAGAAAGCAAGGTAACAAGCAAGGTGCACACGTAATCATCCACCGCGCACGTCGCCAACCCCAGGCAGTAGCGGCCCCGCCACGGGCGCAGGTAGCCAAACACCCAACAAATATTGCTACAAGCGCCGCTTTTTTTCCGGTTATTACCTCGCCTGCCCATTATGCCCGGCCTCCCTTTTTTCCGAATTTGCAGTATCGTCTGCCTCCTGTTCACGCCACATGCGGGCGTAAATGCCCTCCTGGGCCAACAGTTGTTCGTGGTCGCCCCGCTGCACCACCCGGCCTCCGCTTATTACCAAGATAACGTCGGCCTGCCGGGCCAGATTGAGCCGATGAGTAGCAATCACTGTTGTACGCCCCTGCATCAACTCGTTAAGCCCCTGGCGCACCGCTTTCTCCGAATGAATATCCAGCGCAGAGGTGGGTTCGTCCAGCAGCAGCAAAGGCGCATCTTTGAGCAACGCACGGGCTACGGCAACACGCTGTCGCTCCCCGCCCGAAAGCCGCCCGCCCCGTTCGCCTACCGGAGTATCCAGCCCCCGTTCCCGAACAAATTGCAGTACGCCGGCGCGCCGACAAGCTTGCATCAAGGTTTGATCATCCGCATCTGCCCGGGCGGTCAACAGATTTTCGCGCAGTGTACCAGGAGACAGATAGGATTCCTGCAGCACCACACTAATATTTTTCCGCAGGCTGGGCAGATCCCACTGTCCTACCGGCGTACCGAACAACCGCGCTTCGCCCTTTTGGGGCGGCAAAAATCCGCAGATTATACGCAGCACCGTGCTTTTACCGCCGCCGCTGGGACCTACCAGCGCCACGGTCTGCCCTCGTTCCACCCGAAGGGAAAAGTCTTGCAGCGTTGGGCTCTGCCCGGTGTAAGAAAAATCAACATGAGAAAAATCCACAACAGCGCTGCTCAAATCCGGCAAGCGGTTGCTCCCCCCTTGTTCCTCGGGCAAATCTAAAAAGCCGTACACACGCTCGCAGGAGGCATAGGACTTTTGCAAATACAGCACTGCATCGGGCGTACCCCGCAGCCAAGTACAAAAGCTAAAGCCTAGAGCGAATACCGACACCAAATCCCCCGCACTGAGCCTGCCTGCCGATACCTGAAAAGCCCCCACAATCATGGCTGCGAAAAATGGCAGCATTCCTAGCACTTCCCCCAGGCTCCGGCTCCAAGCGCCGGTGCGCAGGGTTTTAATCTCTTGGAAAAGGGCTTGCTCTACCTCTACGCCGTACTTCCTGCGGGCCGCCGCCTCCGCTCGAAAAGACTTAATCACATCGATGGCGCCAAAGTTTTGCTGGGCGGTCTGGGTCGCTCGCCCTAGAGCCTCGCGCATGGCCAGCTCCTTCTTTTGCACCGATTTGGTAAAAAGATAGCACAGTGGCACGCAAACCGCCATGCCTGCCACAATGATCAAGGTAATCAGCCAGTCGATCGCCAACAACATGGACACAGTGGCAACAAAGGTAACTGCCAGGGTAGTAATGAACGAAAGGCCGTTGAGCACAAAGGTGCTTAGGGTGTCTAACTCACCGCCCATGCGGGACAAAATATCGCCCGATCGCTCCTCTCCCAGGCGCATTATAGAAATTTTTCCCACCTTTTCCCCCATACGCAACCGCATGCGGTACATAAGCCGCTCCGACAAGGTGGATTTGCTCCAAGTAGAAATACCGTGGAACGGAAAGGTACAGGCGAATGCCGCCATGGTAGCCGCCAGCAGCCGAACAAAGCCCTGATCCTGCGCCAAGGCCGCGTCGGTAAGCCGGCCGCTCATGTCGCGCACCACAAGATCCAGCAGCAAATAAGCTACGGTGGACGCCACACTGACGAAATACCAGGGCCAGTGGCGCATTACATCCCGCATCAAACGGCCCATGTAGGATCTTTTCTGCAAAATGCCTCACCCCTTTTTGCCAGCCTAACGGCTGTGTCTATCTTACTGTTTTTGAACGAGAAAAATAGTATAGAACATTTTTTATAAAAAAAGATTCTATAAAAGTATTATTCTGTGCTCTATAGAGCACTACACCCTCTACTGCCGCTTCGATGGTTCACCAAACTGATTGCGCCAACCTCAAAAAACCGGCTTTTTTCTTTATCATTTTGGCCTTTCCGGCCGGGGCATATTGTCTTTGCACCGGCGTTTTGCTAAGATAGGCTAAAACTGCGCCGCCATCCTGCCGGCGCGGCACAAGGAGGGCTTTTTATGCTGCAACGGGCATTGCTGCGACACACCGCTTTTTTAGGGGAAACCGGCCGCCTGGCCGGCGCCATCTCGCGCAACTGGCTGGTGGGCATCCGGCAAACCAACCCGGCGATTTTAGATATGTTCCGCGACAGGGAGCTGGCTCCTTACCGGGATCTGCTCCCCTGGTCGGGAGAATTCGCGGGCAAATACCTTACCGGCGCGCACGCCATCTATCAAGTCACACAAAACGCCGAACTGCTGGCCTATGTGCAGTCCTTTCTAGACGAGCTGCTGAGCCTGCAAGCTCCAGACGGCTACCTGGGCTGCTACCGGCAAGAGTGCCGCCTAACCGGCGCTTTCTCTCAGCAGCCGGAAAAGAGCGGCTGTACCTGGGACGCTTGGTCGCACTATCACATCATGTACGGGCTTTATGTTTGGTATCAAGAAACCGGCGACCGGCGCTGCTGGGATGCCGTTTTGCGCATTGCTCATCTGTTCTTACGCTCCTTCTACGGCCAAAAGCCCTCGCTGGTTTCTATTGGCAACTCTGAGATGAACCTGGCCGTATACCACATGTTCGCCCTGCTCTACCGGGAAACGGGCGAGGAGCAATACCTGGACTTTGCCCGGCACATTGAGGAAGACCTACGCTCCCCCCAAGCGGGCGATTACCTGCGTCTGGCGCTGGCAGGCCAAGAATTTTACCAGGGCCCCAAGCCCCGTTGGGAAAGCCTGCATGTGATTATGGGGTTTGCCGAGCTGTACCGCGCCACCAACGACGAGCAATACTTACAGGCCGCTTGCCAGATTGTAAACAGTATCCTGCGCACCGATGTGCACAACACCGGCGCCTTTTCCACCGAGGAGCAAGCCGTCGGCCACCCCTATCAAAACGGCAACATTGAGACCTGTTGTGTTGTGGCCTTTAATGCCTTGGCGGCCCAGGTATACAGTTTAACCGGCAACCCACTTCTGGCGGATCACCTTGAGCGCTCCCACTACAATGCTGTTTTGGGCTACTACTCCCCCACCGGGCGCTGGTCTACCTATAACACACCGATGGACGGCGTAAAGTGCGCCAACTACCATTCCATCGTGTTTCAAAGCCGTCCAGGTTCCCCCGAGCTCAACTGCTGCTCGGTAAACGCTCCCCGAGGTGTGGGGCTTATTGCCTCTTGGGCGCTGATGGAGGAAGAGGGCACGCTGTATATCAACCAGTATGAAGCCATGCAGGCCCAAACGCAGGCGGGGCTTTCCATCTCCATCGGCGGGGATTACCCCTGCGGTTGCCGGGTAACTGTGCAGCTGGATGGCGGCGTACGGCAAAAAATCCGTTTTCGCATCCCCTCTTGGTCGCGCCAAACCATTGTGCAGCTGGGGCAGGAGGAATTTCGCCCCGCCCCCGGCGCTTATTGGGAGCTGGAACGCCAATGGTCGGGGGAAACTTTGCTGTTTGCCTTTGACTTTACGCCCCGGCTGGAGCCCGGCGCCCGGGATTACCAGGACTGCTACAGCGTGTTGGCGGGTCCAGTGCTTTACGCATGGGATAGGGCGCGCAACCCCGCTTTGCCTTTTGGGCCGCCCGCACTATCTTCCCGCCAGCTGCTGCAATCCAAGCCCCAGCGAGCGGAGGACGGCGCCATTGTGCTGCGCCTGCCCGGCGGGGCCGAGCTGGTGGATTTTCAACATGCCGGCGTCAGCGGCAGCGCCTATCAAACCTGGCTGCCTGTGGCAGGTGAGCCGTAACCCCCTCCTGCGCCCTAAGCGGCAAAACATATAAGAAAAACTTCTATTCTTTTCATTCTTCTAACAGAAAGGGTAAGCGAACATGAACAACGCAGCCTATGATTTTGAAACCCTGGTAAACCGCACCGGCCAGAACGCCTCTAAATGGGACAATATGCGCCGGGCAAACCCCCAGGTAGAGGAAAATATCCCGCCCTTTTCGGTGGCGGATCTGGATATAAAAACCGCCCCTGAAATCGTGCAGGCTCTAAAGGATCATCTGGATAGGGCCGTGCTGGGCTACGACAGCCCCGGGGAAGACTACTGGCAGGCCCTTAGCTCCTGGATGGAGCGCCGCCATAACTGGACTGTGCAGCGAGACTGGCTGGTGTGCACCCCCGGGGTGGTCACCGCGCTGTACGCCGCTGTAAACGCCTTTACCCAGCCGGGGGATGGGGTTTTGCTTTTTACCCCCGTATACTCCCCCTTTTACGGTGCGGCGCAGCAAAACGGGCGCGAAATTGTGCCTTGCCCGTTGCAATACCACGAGGAGGGCTACACCATCGACTTTGCGGATTTTGAGGCCAAGGCCAAAAATCCCCGCAATAAGTTGCTGCTGCTTTGTAACCCTCACAACCCCGTAGGCCGGGTGTGGAGCCGGGAGGAACTGTGGGAAATTGCCCGCATTTGCCTGCAAAACGATGTGCGCATCGCTTCGGACGAAATCCATTTCGACCTGATTCTGCCGGGGCACACCCACACCGTGCTGGCTAATTTGGGCCCAGAGATAGCTCAAAACAGCATTGTGTGCACCGCCCCCAGCAAAAGCTTTAATATTGCTGGGCTGCACTGCTCCAACATCTTTATCCCCAACGGTGAAATGCGGGATCAATTCCGCCGCCAGCTGGGCACCCTGGCCATGGGGGAACTCAACGGCCTGGCTTACGTGGCCTGCGAGGCTGCTTACCGCCGGGCGGAGGGCTGGCTGGACGGGCTCATCGCACTAATCGCCCGCAATCATGATTTGCTGCGCCGCTACATCGCCGAAAATATCCCCCAAATCAAGGCTTTGCCCCTAGAGGGCACCTATTTGCAATGGCTGGATTGCCGCGGCCTGGGACTGGACGGCAAGGCATTGATGGATCTGATGCAACAAAAGGCCTTGTTCTTCGTCAGCGGCGGGCGCGCCTTCGCCCAGGAGTGCGAGGGATTTGTACGGGTTAACATCGCCAGCCCCACCCATGCCCTTATAGACGCCCTGGAGCGCTTGGCGCAAAGCGTTAAGGCCCTGCCTGCTTCGCCTGCCCTGCCCGTTTAAAACAGCGGCTGCGCCGGGTTGCGCATCAGCTTTTTAACACACCAATTATTTGCTACGAGCAACTGCCTTTTCTCCTTTTCTTTTGTTTTCCACTACTCTATCATTTTCTGTTGATAAACCGGCAGAGCCGGTTAAAAGAGGCAGGCGCGCCAGGCACCCTGCATGAGTTGGGCCAGTTTTCTCTAAGGAAGCGTGGTGAAAAACTCTTGTTATAACGCCTGCCGCGGCAAAAATAAACCGCGCATCCCATCAGAGGCGTATCTGCTTTTTTACAAATAACAATATATGATGCCCCGCAGGGATGCGCAACGACGCATAAGACGCATAAAATAAAAAAGGAAGCGGTATTTTAATGCTTCTCATACAACAAGGGGAGGTTTCCATCCGCAAAATGGAGCCTTGCCCTCACGACTTTGTCCTCTTTTTAAAATGGATGACCGATCCCAACACTATGAAGTACTGGAAAGGAATGACCGAACATTTTACTTATGAAAGGGTTGAGCAGGAATATCGGGAGCATATGGAAGAAAACGTGGAACAGTGCATCATCTCCTATGGCCAACGAGAGGTGGGCTACTGCCAGTTCTGCTTGCTGGACGCCCCGCTTTTCGAGGTGCCTCAAGATCAGTACGACCGCTTTGTAGCCCCCGGGGAGCTAGCATACGGCATTGATATTTTGATAGGAGAGGTGGAGTGCCGCAACCGCGGCATCGGCACAAAGGCCCTAATTGCGCTGATGCAGGCGCTGTTTGTGCAATATCACGCCGATATCCTCATGATTGATCCCAAAGTACAAAATGCCAGGGCCATCCGCTGCTACCACAAGTGCGGCTTTCGGGATTTATTCGTGGTGCCCCACCGGGAGCTGCAAGACGGAATCTACCATGATAGCCTGATTATGGGGGTGAAAAAGGTCGCGTTTTTCGCCTCTTCTGCCTGTTAACAAGCAGAAGAGGGAGCCAGCTTGCCCATAGACCTGTGCACCTAAGCAGAACCAACAGTTAAGCCCCCGGCACAGTCGGAACACTGACAAGCCCTAAAAGGCATGACGCCCGCAAGCCCCTCAAAAAGCGATAAAACTTCTTTTGCTTGTATCATGCCCCACAGCCCGTAAACGGGCCATGCCATACGAAGAAAACTTTTACGATATCGTAAGATGTTAAGATGGCAAAATAGTAAGATTGCCATTTATTTCTAGCTTCGCTCGATGCTTGCGTATAAAGTTTCTTTTCTCTCCCCGGCCGTGACGGGGGCCTTATGCTGAAAATAAATGCATCACAATCATCTGCCCAGGCTACCAGCCTGGACTTTTTTCTGCGCTGCTTGCGTGTGGATAGACCGCAAGCCCCTCCCTGCCCTATGAAAAAACACATCGGTACCATAAACAAGCCGCCCCTCCTTGCTTTGAACAGGGTGGGGCGGTTTCTGTCTAATTTTGTAGTTTTTTAGCTCTTTGGCAGACGATTGTGAAAAACGCTCTGGCGTTTCGCGCTTTAATTTGGCTGCTTTACAGCGTATAAGCGGCGATCACCGCTTGAATTTGCACAAGGTTGGATTGCGCGGCAAATTCAAACTTCACCTTGCCCAAACCGCTGAAATATAGCTCCAGCTCGCTGTCTAGATCCAACACGCCTGCGGTCTCGATGGAAAAAGCCTGAATTTTGCTGTAAGGCAAAGAGGTAAAGTCCTTTTTCTTTCCGGTTACCCCCTGCACGTTCACAGCGATGATGCGCTTATCGGTAAAAACCACGCCGTCGCGCATAGACCGATAGGCACCGATAACACGCTCCCCTTGCAACAGCAAAGGCGTTACCAAGGGCACCAGAGCGCTATCCTCCTTCATTTTTAAATACTTCGCATTCTGAAAATCAATCACATAAAAACCTCCTCTTCTATGATCGCCGCTGCTATGCCTATGTTCCCGTCACACGGCAACCCCAGTATAGCGCGGAGCAGTAGCTAGGTCAAGTAGATGAATAAATCACAAACAATTTTCCAAATCCGGTCTTACATCTTCTTCCAAAAATAAAATAATTTAATTTTTTATAATATATTGTGTTTTTTAAATATCTGGAGTATACTAAAATTGCATAATATAATTTTTTAAATTATATTATGTATAGTTACACTAGTTTCAACATAAAGAAAGGAGGATTCTTGTGAGGCACAGCTGCGCAGACAACAGGCTGGAAGAAGTGGGCTACCTAGGTTTCGGCCCCAATGCCGGGATTTTTGTAAAAAAAGAAGATGCCCTGGCCTATGCCATGAAGCATGTGGGCGTCGCACCTATCCGGCAAAGGGATCAGCAGGAGTTCGCCGCCTTTGCCGCTATGCTGGAGGAATGGTTTTTCTCAGGGAACTGGGTGCGGCGCTGGCGGGGGTTGACGGGCTCTCCCCAGAACCGCTAATTTTCTCCACAACAGGGCAGCCTTTCGTCGCGCAAGCAACAGTATGGGCACTGACTCTTTAAATTAAAAACAACAGGAGGTAACAATCTATGGCAAGCACAAACAGCACCACTAATTTGCAGCTTTCGCAGTTTGGGGCAGACGATACCCCGAAATGGTTGCAAGATTACAACGGCGATATGGCTAAGATAGACGCCTTTGCCGGGCAAAAAGGCCAGGTAGGCGGCCTTGCTTCGCTAGACAGCAGCGGAAAACTGGCGCAGATGCCCACGGCGGCGGAGGTTGGAGCCGTGGCGTCCACCGAAAAAGCCCAACCCAATGGCGTGGCAACTCTTGACGCGAACGGGAAACTCGTGCAGATGGCCGCAACAGAAACAGGCGTCAGCAACGGAATGTACTATCAAAAACAGCCAGACGGTACAGCGATGATATGGGGGGAGCGAGAGACCACAGAGCCAGTGCCCGCCAATACTGGATATAGCAATGGGTTAAGTATAACCTTTCCCTTTGCTTTCACTGCAACCCCTTCTGTTACGGCTACAGCCCAAGCCGATACAAATTCCGGCTCGGCGACGGTGCATGTGGGTGCAGTTACTACGGGGGGCGTCTATTTCCACGCATACAACGGCACAACAGCGACCAGAAAGCTAAAAGTGTATTTTCAAATCATTGGCAAATGGAAGTAATAACATAACGGAGGTATCAAGCATGAGTATCATAGGCATTGATGTAAGCGAGTGGCAAGGCAAGATGGACTTTGCCAAGGCCAAGGCGGCGGGGGCGGAGTTTGTGATGATGCGCACCGGGTACGGCAGCGCCCTTCCAAACCAGATTGACAAGCGTTTTGCCGAAAACCAGGCCGGGGCTACGGCTGTGGGCCTCAAGCGGGGCTACTATCATTACGGTTACGCCTACGACGCAGCCAAGGCAAAGGGAGAGGCCCAGTTTGCCCTTTCCATCATCGGCGGCAAGGATAAGGGCGCGCCGCTGGCCTACGACATGGAGGACAGCTCCCTGACATCCCACGGTAAAGCGGCCCTAACGGCGGCGGCCGTCGCCTTTTTGAAGGAGGTAGCCGCGGCAGGCTATACCCCGGTGCTTTACTCCAATTTGTATTGGACAAGCAATTTTGTAGACGTGTCCGCCATCCGCCAGGCGGTGCCGGGGCTCAAGGTATGGATTGCCCAATATAACAGCCAATGCGACTACAAGGGCGACTATGCCATGTGGCAATATACCAGCCAAGGCAACGGCGCGCAATACGGGGCCAGCAGCCAGTATATCGACCTGAATTACCTGTATGAGGATATCTTTACCCAGGGAGGAAATTCCGGCGGCTCCACTGCGCCCGCCCACAAGTACAAGGTGGGCGACCATGTGATTTTCTCTACTTGCTACGAGCACAACCACGATCCCATTGAAAAGCACAAAAAGGCGTCCGATTACCCCCGCAACCACGGCACCATTACCCGCATTGCCAATGGAACCCCCAACCCCTATTTACTGGATAACGGCCTGTGCTGGGTCAACGACGGGGATATCCGGGGCTACTACACCGGCGAGCAAAGCTACACGGTGCGAAGCGGCGACACCCTCTCGGGCATTGCGGCAAAGTATGGGGTATCCCTGGCTAAGCTGGTAAGCGCCAACGGTATTGCGAACCCCAATTTGATTTATCCCGGGCAAAAGCTGACGATTCCGGGTTAAAGGAGGGGTGTTTCGTGCCGGCTGAAAAATGTATATTAGACCCGAACAGGGATTGCCTAGGGCTTGCCAAGGCGGAAATGCTGGAAAAGCAGGTGGAGGAATACCGGGAAAAATCCAGTAAAGACCATCACGAAATGTATGACCGCATCCGCCAACTGGAAATAGCCAACGCCCGAACAGACACCCAATACGGGCAAATTATGGAAACCCTGGGCGCTCTGAAATCGGATATTGCAGAGATTAAAACAAAGCCCGCACGGCGCTGGGACGCCATTGTAGACAAGGTTCTGCTGGCGGTTGTGGGGGGCATCGTGGTTTACATATTGGCGCAGATAGGCTTTTGAAGAAAGGAGTAACCCATGAACGACTTTGTGTCTTGGGAAGTATTGGCCACCTTTGCCGGAGCAACGGCGGTGACGGCGTTGTTTACCCAATGGCTGAAAAACGCCGGGCCGCTGGCAAAGCTGCCCACCCAATGGCTTTCTTACTTTATCGCCCTAATTTTGATGGTGGGCGCTACCGCTGCGTCGGGCGGCTGGGCCCAGCCCTGGCAGGTGTGGGCCTTGGTGCCGCTAAACGCCGTGATTGTTTCCACCGCCAGTAACGGCAGTTATGCTGCGGCTAAGCGGGTGGTAGAAGGAAAAGCAGACAAAACCTAACGCATACGGATATAGCATAACACAAAAACGAGTCCCCCATCTGGCACCAATACTGAACCGAACCAGAAAAAGCGGACAATAGACAAATCCCCCCTGATGTAGGAAAATAGAAGTACATCAGGGGGGATAGCTATGAGTAAGAGAAATTACACGCACATACAGGAGTTTCTAGCAGAGATCGAAAGGATGCTCCGGGCAGGAAAAAGTCAGCGAGAAGTAGCGGAACACTTTGGCTTCAAAGATAAGTATGTGGTGAAAGGACTGCTAAAACGAGAACGCCGCAAGCAAAGAAAAGAAGCAGCA
>DVJE01000030.1 GCA_018716975.1 Candidatus Gallacutalibacter stercoravium
AAATATTGTATCAAAACACCTTCCGGTGTTCTAACCATACCTTAAAGCGTCTTAGCTCTTTGTACGCTTAGCTTCGACAGTTTAGTCTGTCACTCTCGTTCTCAGCTTCCATTCTCATTTCCGCCTCGAACTATTCTTTAGAATTTCGGGTCTCGCTTTCGCTCTTCCTTACTCTCTTGTGTTGTTTAATTTTCAAGGTCCTGTGCGCTTCGGATGTTCTCATCAGGAAGCTTTTGTATTTTATCATATCAATTTCAGTTTGTCAAGACTTTTGTTGATAAATAAAATATTTTGTATCTTTTGCTTACCCGCTGTTTTCCGACAGCTTTGTTATTCTATCATGGTCAGCGCTAAAAGTCAACGAAAAAATGCAATTTTTTTCTGATTCAGATGAAACAGATAGAAATTTAGCTTTTCTTACGAATAAATTAGATATCTTCTTCCTTTTCCTTCTGGTTTTGGTATGCTATCATCTATTATTATAGTATTTCAAGGCAGGAGGAAATTTATGCAAACAATGCAAAGCCAGACAATGCGCAATCAAATATTACAGTCTTTACGGGCAAGCGACCAATATCTTTCGGGGGAACAGCTAAGCAGGCAGTTCCAGGTAACCCGCTCTGCGGTGTGGAAAGCCATTCAGTCTTTACGTGAAGAAGGCTATCAAATTGAATCTGTCACCAACCGTGGTTACCGGTTGCTCTCTTTGCCGGATCGGTTATTGCCGGTTGAAATACAGCAGGGGCTACAAACCCAACAATTGGGCGGTCAAATTATTTATTGTGAAAGCGTAAATTCCACCAACGAAAAAGCTAAGCTAGTGGCGGCAGAAGGAGCTACGCACGGCACAGTAATCGTGGCTGAAAAGCAAACAAGCGGCAAAGGACGTTTGGGCAGGGTTTGGTCCTCTCCTGCTTCGCAAGGAATTTGGATGTCTATTTTATTAAAGCCCGATATCCTGCCAAAAGATATTGCCACTATTACATTAATCACTGGGCTTGCAGTATGTCGCGCTATCAACAGCATTTGCGACTGCAAGGCACAAATCAAATGGCCAAACGATATTATTATTGGCACTCGCAAAGTCTGCGGTATTTTAACTGAACTAGCAGCGGAAGCTGAGCGGGTCAATTATGTAGTTGCCGGCATTGGCATTAATGTTAACAACACTTCTTTTCCGGCAGCCCTCACTAAAAAGGCAACCTCGCTACGCATGGAATTTGGAAAAAGCTTTTCACGTGTTGCATTGGTGCAAGCCGTACTACAGGAGCTAGAACCCATATATAATCGTTTTGTTGCTACCCTGTCGTTTCAAGATTTTGATGCTTACAAAGAGAAATGTGCAACTTTAGGCAGAAAAGTAACTTTGGTGCAAAACCAATTGGAGCTACACGGAACGGCAGTGGATCTTACCCCTACCGGAGAATTGATTGTTCGGTTAGAAGATGGAAAAAATATTACAGTAAATTCCGGTGAAGTGTTAGTACAGGGAATATACGAATAATAAAAAAAGCAGCGTGGCCGTTATTCAGGCACATAATGTGCCGAAATGGTCAAGCTGCTTTTTCAGATCGGCGAAATACCGCCGTTATCGTATGAATCATTAAAGAAAAGTCATAACCTATGCCGAACCGGCTTAGATATTCTAAATTATATCGCATTTTTTGGGGCAATATCGTGTTTAAATAAACTGTGTCTGGATCTCCCTGTTTTAAAAGTTCATCTTCATCCTTAAATTGGATACTGGCCAGCGAAGTAATGCCTGCAGGCAGCAACAGCGTCGCTTTCATCTCATCCGTATAGCGTTCTACATATCGGGGAACCTCGGGGCGCGCCCCAACGAAAGTCATATCCCCTGTAAGCACATTTAGCAACTGTGGGAGCTCGTCCAAACGCAGCCCCCGCATTTTTTTGCCCACCCGGGTTATACGGGGATCGTGATCCACCGTAACCTGGGTTCCCATCTGCTCTGCCTTGTCCACCATCGTTCGAAATTTAAAAATGCGAAAGCGTTTTCCATATTGGGTTACGCGCTCTTGGCGAAAGAAAACAGGCCCTGGAGAATCCAATCGGACACATAGCGCCAATATACATAAAACTGGGGAACAAATAATCAGTAGCACCAAGGCGATAAATATATCTACAACACGTTTACAAAACAGCGCACAACGCTTTTTTGCTAAGATTTCATAATATGGGCGCACTGCATCATTGCGCATAAACACCGGCAATTTTTCCCAGTTTCGCAGCATCGTTTCCCCCTATCATGTCAATTAGATGCAAAGTATTGATTTATAAGACAATCAATCGTTTTTTTCACTTTCCGCATCCTGGAATTCTTCTTTTCTTTTTTCTTCTATCGCAAATTTTTGTGTTAAGGTGCGCACTTTCGTGTCAAGCTGAAATATCCGAATAGTCATTAAGAATATTTTTACGATCAGTACAAAGATAACCACCAGGAAGATAAAATTAACTGTGGAATAAATGCCCAGAAGCGAACTACAAAAATCAGCATCTACTCATAAAAAACTATTCTTTGGCTCAACATACAACTACCGAATGGCATAGTCTGAGCGCTCCAACGAAAAATTGGGATTGTAATACGGATCGCCTTTGTCCATAAAGTCCCGCCAACGCTGGCAGAATAATTTGGCATCCTTGTCTTGCTCCGTTTTGCCATCCCGGCGTTTTAACTCGCCCTCATACCTCTTAGGCTCAAAATGATACAACTGTGCAAACGGCGTAAAAACCACCAGTTTACCTTCTCTGCTGGCCCGTAAACAATAATCGGCGTCATAATAATCCTTTTCATATTGTTCATCAAAACCGCCAAGGTCTTCAAAGCAAGATTTACGCACCATCATACATGCCCCTGAAACTGCGCTCATATCCTGTGCATACCACAATTTGCCCATATAACCCAAGTTATCTTTGCTCTGCCGGTAATGTACCGAACCCACCGTATGGTTCATGCCTACCACTAAGCCGGCGCTTTGAATCGTGTTATCGGGATAATAAAGCTTTCCTCCTACTGCGCCAACATCCTCGCGCTGAGCATACATGAGCAATTCTTCTATCCAATCCGCATTAATTGCTTGAATATCACTGTGCAGAAACAACAGATACTCCCCTGTTGCAAAACTTGCACCAAAGTTATTCACCGCCGCCGCTTGATAAGGCTTATCCCATGTTACAACACGCACCTGCGCTTTTGAGGCCAAAATTTTATAATATTCTTGGGTCTCTTTTTTCTTACTCCCATTTTCCACTACAATAATTTCAAAGTTATGGTATGAAGACTTCTCGCAAATAGTAAAAATACAGCGAGATAAATCATCCACTCGATCCCTGTTGGGAATAATAATCGATATAAACGGTTGCCCTTTTAACTCATAATCCACTTTATACACAGAGGTTAACTTTTTGGCCTCTCTAGCGCTACCCGGCAGCCCCACACGTTTTAAATGGGCGTTGATGGCCTTAATAGCCGATGTGATGCAATAGGGCTTCGCACTGATATCGCTGGCCACCGAACCGGGATGATTGCGCCAATAGTACAGCACCCGAGGGATGTGCACAATATGCTTTGCTTTCTCAGTAAGACGCAGGATAATGTCGAAATCTTGGCTGCCGTCATACTCGCTGCTAAACCAGCCAGCTTCGTCCAGCAAACGGCGGCTAAACACGCTGAAATGGCAGATATAATTATTCGCCCGCAAATTGTCAATGGCAAAATCCGGCTTAAAATGAATGGTAATGGGGTTAGAAATATCTCCGATAAATGTCATCTCATCGGTATAGATAAAATCGGCATCCTGCTCAATAATCGCTTTCATGTCCTCAAACAGCACTGAGGGATGTAACAGATCATCGTGATCAAACAGAGCGATATAATCCCCAGTAGCCATACGGATACAGGCGTTGGTATTGCCCGCAATTCCCTCATTTTTTTCTAACTTCTGGTAACGAATACGCCCATCTTGTGCAGCATACTCCTGCGCCAGTTTGCCCACTTCTTCGTGGGCGGCATCGCTACCGTCCGCCAAACAAAGCTCCCAGTTGGGGTAACTCTGGTTAACAACCGATTCAATCATCTCTTTTAGAAAATTTAAAGGCGTATTATATAACGGCACCAAGATGCTGAAGGTAACCTTTCTAGGAAATACCGTCGCACGCTCCCGGGCAAGTTCTTCCTCGTTGGGTGTATTGCGCTTTACATACTCTTTTGCACTGTTTTGTTGAGACAACAACCGCCGGGCCTTAAAAAAGGTGGCGCGCAGCCCATTCTTTTTTAGGCTGCGCAGCCCTTTTAAAAACAGCGCTGTAACACGCGTAGAATGAAAAACACGCTTAACCCACCCTACTATTGCACGAAAAGGTTTGGTTATCCGCCAAGACGAAGAGTGAAGCACCTTATCATAACTGTCAGTCAATTGCTTATTGTCGCTTTTCAAACGATAATTTTTTCTCTCTAAAGAGGCTATACGCTCTTGGCAATATTCTATTTCACGCTTCAAATCCTCATTTTTTGTTTTTAATTCCTCAATGATAGCCTGTTGGGCATTCTCTTGCATCGCATCGCCAATTTGGTTCTGTGAAGCCAAATCTTTCTGGCTTTCATACGGCTTCATGAAGTAACCTCCCTGCATCAATTGATCAGCGCATGGATTTATACGCTTCACATACTGAATTCGTATCGCCTAACATCCGTACTGTGCCGTGTTCCAGCCACATTACATGCTTGCATAAACGCTCTACCTGCTCCAGAGAATGAGAAACCAAAAGCACGGTTGTACCGCCTTGCATTAACTCTTGAATACGCTTCTCACATTTTTCCTGAAACAAAAAATCCCCTACCGACAGTATTTCATCAACAATCAATATATCTGGCTTTGTTATCGTTGCAATGGCAAAGGCCAACCGCGCCACCATACCGGATGAAAAATTTTTGATGGCGACGTCCACAAAATCCTGCAACTCTGAAAACTCAATGATTTCATCAAATTTTTCGCGCATCTGTGCCTTGGAATACCCCAGCACCGAACCGTTTAAAAATACATTTTCCCGCGCGGTTAAATCCATATCAAAGCCAGCACCCAGTTCGATTAATGGAGAAATGGTACCGTAGGTTTTCACTTCCCCTTTTGTTGGCTTTAAAATGCCAGAAATGACTTTAAGCAGGGTGCTTTTTCCAGAACCGTTAAGCCCCACAATGCCAAACACATCCCCCTGCTCTACCGTTAAGCTTACATCTTTGAGCGCAAAAAACTCTTCAAAAAAAAGCTGGCGCTTCACCAAGCGGATTAGATACTCTTTGATGCTATCCACTTTTTCTTTTGACATATTAAACCGCATTGTTACATCGCGGACTTCAATTGCGTTGGCCAATCCTTTCCCCTCCACCGTTTCTGCTATAGCCCGTGCGGCAGTTAAATATATAAAATAAACCGATCCTGCTTTACTTTAAAAAGCAACAGGCCCAACACCAAAAACAGCAGGCTAAACCCCAAACAAATGAGGTTAAGGTCCCAGCCGGGCAAAGTATCATACATCACCAAGTTGCGAAAGTATTGCACATAATAGTACATAGGATTGCATTCTACAATCCGCAGCACCCAACTACCCTGCAGCATAGACTCAGGATAAATGATGGGCGTCAAATACATCCAAGCCATTGTAGCCACGGAATAAAGATGCCCCATATCGCGGAAAAATACATTGATAGCCGCCAACATTAGCCCCAAGCCCAGGCTAAACAGCAGTGTGTACAGCATAGGCACAAAAAATAGCAATGCGCTCCAACCAATGTGCAATGCATCCGGTGTGCCTATCCACCCCAGTTTGGTAATCACCAGCATCAAAACCAGCGCAATGGCAGAAAACAGCATGTTCACAAATGAGAACATTACCTTTTCTAACGGAAAGATGTATTTGGGAATATAAACCTTTTTTATTAAAGCGCTGTTGTTGATAACCGATGTCATCGCCGCCGTTGTGGCTTCTGTCATAAAGTTAAATATCAAAGAGCCGGTTAAGTAGTAAATTACAAAATTCTCAATGGCAAATTTAAAAAAATTCTGAAACACCGCCGTAATAACAAAAGCCATCAACAATGGATTTAACACGCTCCAAGCCAACCCCAATACCGATCGCCGGTATTTTACCTTTAAATCCCGCGTAATCAGGTTAGCTAACAAAAAGCGGTATTTCATAAAGGTTTGTACATAACCCTTCAATCTAAATTCCCCTTCACCAATTCTAAATCGGCCTTTTTCTTGCAACACAGACCGCCACCCTGTTTATCCAATCGCTTTTAGATCGAAAACGGGCTGGTAAAATCTTTTAAGCAGGGGTTTTTCTTATCTTTTTCGCTCAGCAGCACATCCACACCCTCCTGCAGGGGCCAGCGCACAGCGATAGAGGGATCATTCCACAAAATGCCGCCTTCGTCGCTGGGATCATAAAAGCGCGTGCACTTATAAACAAACTCGGCAGAATCACTCATCACATAAAAACCGTGGGCAAACCCCTCGGGCACATAAAATTGGCGCTTATTCTCCGCGCTGAGGGTTACGCCGTACCATTGACCATAGGTTTTGCTGCCCACGCGCAGATCCACCGCCACGTCAAATACCTCTCCCGCTACGGCACGCACCAACTTGCCCTGGGGATTCTTTTTTTGAAAATGCAGCCCACGCAACACGCCTTTGCGGGATTTGGATTGATTATCCTGCACAAAGGTCATGGGCAAGCCTGCCGCCTTAAAATCCTCATAATGATAGGTTTCCATAAAATAACCGCGGTTGTCGCCAAACACAGTGGGCTCTATCACAACAAGCCCTTCTATCCCTGTTTGGATAAAACGAAATTGACCCATACTAACGCCCTTTCTTTCCTTGATACGTCTTCACACAACGCACACAAAGGCTACATGTTTTTATTTATTGCCATACATCTTTTGATAATACGATTGGTAAGCACCACTGGTCACATTCTTCATCCAGTCTTGATGCTCCAAGTACCAAGCGATGGTTTTTTGAATGCCAACCTCAAAGGTGGTTTCGGGATACCAACCCAGGGCATCCTTAATTTTTTGCGGATCGATGCCATAACGGCGATCGTGGCCTTTTCTATCTTCCACATGTTTGATAAGCTGAGCGCCAACCGTGCTATCCACATGCTCTTTTACATAATCCAAAATAGTGTTGACAATCACAATATTGGGCCGTTCGTTGTGGCCGCCTACGTTATACACCTGCCCGGGCACGCCGCTGCGCACCACCATATCGATGGCTTTGCAGTGGTCTTCTACATACAGCCAATCGCGAACCTGCATACCGTCGCCATATACCGGCAGCTCACGGTGCTGCAACGTATTGTTAATCATCAAGGGGATCAACTTTTCCGGGAACTGATAAGGCCCATAGTTGTTGGAACAACGGGTAATATTCACCGGCAGCTTAAAGGTATCGGCATAGGCTTTTACAAATAGATCGGCCGAAGCTTTACTGGAGGAATACGGGCTGTGGGGATCCAACGGCGTGGTTTCGGTAAAGAAACCGGTTTCCCCTAAAGAACCGTAAACCTCATCGGTAGAAACCTGCAAAAACTTGCAGCCCTCCTTGTAAGCATCGTCGTCCACCGCCCATGCCTTTCTGGCGGCGTTGAGCAGGGTAACCGTGCCCAGCACGTTGGTTTTTACAAAAATCTCCGGGTCCGAAATACTGCGATCCACATGGCTTTCGGCGGCAAAGTTCACCACGTAATCAATTTCTTCGCGGGCGAACAGCGCTTCTACCGCGGCCTTGTCGCAAATATCCGCCTGCACAAATGAATAGTTAGGGTTATGCTCTACCTCAGTCAGATTTTCCAAGTTGCCTGCATAAGTGAGCTTATCCAGATTAATAATTTTAACATTCGGATACCTTCTCAGCATATAAAGAATAAAATTCGAGCCGATAAAGCCGGCGCCGCCTGTTACCAAATAGGTTTTCATGCCTTTTCTCCGCCTTCCATATTGTTAATATAACACTTTAATGCATCCTGCCAGGGGCGCATTTCATCCCCCACCGTGCAGCGCAACATCATGTGATCCAACGAGGAGTATGCCGGTCGTTTCACCACGGTTGGATATTCCTCGGTGGTGCAGGGCGAAACTGTGGCATTTACCCCCGCATATTCTACAATCTTGCAGGCAAAATCATACCAGGAGCATTCCCCGCTTCCCGTACAATGGTACACGCCGTACTCCTGCGTTGCCGCCAGTTTCAAAATATGGTGCGCCAAATCTGCAGCATTGGTTGGATTTCCCCTTTGGTCGTTTACCACTGTGGCCGCGCCTTTCTCTTTGGCAACACGCAGTATGGTCTTTACAAAGTTGCGTCCTTCATAGCCATACAACCAGGAGGTACGGACAATAAAGTAACGAGAGCAAAAATCTCGCACATATTGCTCGCCCAGCAACTTAGACTTTCCATATGCGCTTACCGGCGCGCACACATCCCATTCGCCATAGGGGGTGTTGCCATCACCGGCAAAAACATAATCGGTAGAAACATGCACCAATTTTGCCCCGATTTGCTGTGCCGCCATCGCCAAATTGCGCGCCCCCAGGGCGTTAACGCGAAAGGCAGTATCACGGTTGGATTCGCAGGCTTCTACATTTGTGTAGGCCGCGCAGTTTAAAATAAGAGAATAGCCGGCGCCGTCCACAAAACGGGCAACCGCCTGTTCGTCCGCAATATCCAGCTCGTCAATATCCACGCTTGTAACTTGGGCGTTTAAAAAGCAGGCAGGTATATCGCCCAGCTCGCTTTTACCACACGCCAGCACGCGGGATATTTCTTTACCCAGCTGCCCATTGGCGCCGGTAACTAAAATCTTCATACACACAACCCCTTTTCTTTCCCAAACACTGGCATTATTTTAAGCGCACGGTTTCGGCTACCTGATACAAATATTGGCCATATTCCGTTTTGCTAAACCGCTGGGCCTGCTCCAACAGCTGCTCTTTGGTAATAAAACGGTTGCGGTAAGCGATTTCTTCTAAGCAGGCCACATAAAGCCCTTGCCGGGTTTGCACGGCTTCAATAAAGTTCGCGGCCGCCAGCATCGCACGGTGTGTGCCGGTATCCAGCCAAGCCATTCCTCTGCCGAACAACTCTACCTTTAACTTGCCCGCCTGAAGATAGGTATTATTTACCGATGTGATCTCCAATTCTCCCCTAGCCGACGGTTTCACCTGCTTGGCGATAGAAGCCACGTTGTTGTCATAAAAATACAGTCCAGGCACCGCATAGTTGGATTTAGGATGGACGGGCTTCTCCTCAATAGAGAGCACATTACCGTCATCATCAAAATCCACCACGCCAAATTCCGAGGGGTTGCTCACATGGTAGCCAAAAATTGTAGCGCCATCTTTGCGCGCAGCCGCCTTCTGTAAACGTTCAGAAAAGCCGTAGCCATAAAAAATATTGTCGCCCAATACGAGGCAAACATTATCATTGCCAATAAAGGACTCTCCCAGGATAAAAGCCTCTGCCAGGCCGCGGGGCTCGTTTTGCACCGTGTAGCTGATGTTCATCCCCAGTTGGCTACCGTCGCCCAGAAGTTGCTCAAATACCGGCACATCTCGGGGGGTAGAGATAATCAAAACATCGCGCACCTGCGCCAGCATCAGAGTAGAAAGGGGATAATAAATCATGGGTTTGTCATAAACGGTTAAAATCTGTTTGGAACATGCAATGGTAGAAGGGTACAACCTGGTACCCGCGCCGCCTGCTAAAATAATTCCTTTCACAGCAAAACCTCCATCCAATCTGTTGTGAATTCACTTTGGTTTAAATAAAACAGGTTGTCCGCTCTTCTGCGGGTCAAAGATAAGCCCCATGCACCCACAAGAAACGCGTTTTATGCACAAGCCGCCAACCGGCGCCTTCTCGAAACAAATAAGAAAGATGCACACAGCCCTATCACGCTGCCATAGCATTCCATCAGCTGTACCACGCGCCATCGATTCGTTTTTCGCTCTAAAATTTGATTAGGCTTTTTTCTCTGGCACCAGATTGCCGCCCAGCTCGGTGCGTAATCGCTACTATACAAAGCGCCGCATCCCAAGCACATGCAAGGGATCGCCCCACATAGCACCCCGCTACGCAAAAACAAAACAACAACTTGCAACCCCGTTAGCAGGGCACAAACGGGGTGTGCACACATTATATCACATAATGCTTACCCTGTCAGGACATTGAAGCAACGAATTCTACACCACGTCATAAAATTAACTGTAAAATTTGTCAAATAAATAGCACCTGCCCCACTTTCAGCCGTATGCCGCGCTTCCAGGTTCCATAACGCAATAAAACCCCCAAACGCTTCCACTTGTTAAGAACAGGAATTTTCGCATACGCTCTTGCCATCTCCAATTGTTCAGGGCTCATGCGGTGCGAAAAGCGGCGTACAAATACTTCTGCCTGCCAACTGGTGGTGTACAAAGCCCGTCTGGCCCCTGTAGCATTGCGAGCCCGGTTCCAATTATAACGCAGGCTGCCCGCATCCTTGGCACCCACCTGGTTGCCGGTGTGCTGGCGGTACAAAACCGTGGCCTTATCCACAAACCCAATACCCCCAAAGCAGGCAGCGATCAAGGCAAGCCACCAGTCGTGCATAATAATATCTGGGTCGTCCTCCCCCGCCAACAACAACAACGGTTTGTTCACCATTACGGTGCACCCTGTTACCACATTCTGCACCAAAAGCTGACGAAAACGAACCGCCTGAGGATTCAGCTTCTGCCTTTGGATCATGGAGGGAGCCACTGTATTTAGCCGCTCATCCACCACCGTTAAGTCCGTATGCACCAGCACAGGCGCGCCAGGGTTTTCTTTCTCCTTCGCGCGCATGGCTGCAAGGGTCACTTCAATCTTATCTGGCAACCACACGTCGTCGTGATCGCTAAACATCACATATTCCCCTTGGGCATGCTTCATTAAGTCAAAAAAATTACAGCGCGCGCTGCCGGAATTACTCCCCCTGCGCAACGCAAGGATCTGTTTTGGATACCGGCTGGCATACCGCTGCACCACTTCCCAGGTATCGTCGGACGAAGCGTCGTCTTGTATGATTAAGCGCCAATCCCGCACTGTCTGGTTTAAAATTGATTGCAACTGTTCTTCCACATACCGCTGCCCATTATACACAGCCATTAAAATATCCACCATATAAGCGCTTTCCCCCTTATTTTAGCGGAGCTACCCTCTGCTAACCAACGATCTGGCTAAGGATAACGCGTAGCGGCAACCAATGCCGCAATAAACGACAACAGTGGTAAAAATGCTGTATTGCTTCATATAATGCTTGCGGTAAAATAAAATCATGGCATGGTGAAAATGATAAATAACCTTGCGTGACTTGGTGTGCAAACCGCTTTGCCCTTTTAAATGGGTCATCCAGGCATCTGCGTAATACACCACTTGATATCCCTGCTTTTTCACTCGATAGCACAAATCCAAGTCTTCGCCATACATAAAATAATCTTCATCAAAACCGCCGATACTGTTAAACAGCTGGGCCGGCATCATCAAAAAAGAACCAGACACCGCGTCTACTTGGCTGGTTTGATGCTCGCCAATAAATGTTTGCCGGTAGGCGCCGTACTTTTTGCTTTCTGGATGCTTTTTATCCAGCCCCAGAAAATAATAAAGCGACGCTCCAGGAGTGGGGAACCCTCGTTTACAACCATGATCCAACGTGCCGTCTTGCAGCAAAGTGCGTATTCCCAACGCGCCTATATCGGGGTGGCTTTTCATATACTCCACGCACTTTTGCAAAGCGCCGTCGTGCACAATGGTATCGGAATTTAAAAAAAGCAAATACCGCCCCTCGGCCTTTTGCGCCCCCAAATTACAAGCGTGGCCAAATCCCCGGTTTTCTATGCCATACAGCACTTTTAAATTTAAGTAATCCTCCAATTCATACTGCTTGGATAGGTCGGTTGAATTATCCACCACCACAATCTCAAAAGAAATATCACGGGTTTGCTCTTGTACAGAAGCAATTGTTTGAGCCGTGAGCTCTTTTGTATTGTGGTTAATGATAATAACAGACAAATCCATGAAACAGCCTCCATTCATCAGTTTTGAACATCCGGCGAGTCGAGGTCATCCAACGGCGTGGCCTTGCCATCCGTCACCCCCTCGGTGCTTTCGGGGATGAACATCACCTTGATGGTCATTAAAATTAACTTAAGATCCAGTAAAAAGGAATAGTTCTCAATATAGAACAAATCCATCTTCAATTTATCATAGGGAACGGTATTGTATTTGCCCAATATCTGGGCATAACCAGTTAGGCCGGCCTTTACCTTTAAGCGATAGCTAAATTCAGGCATACTGCGTTCGTATTCCTGCGCCAGCTCCGGGCGCTCCGGCCGGGGCCCCACAATAGACATATCCCCTTTGAACACATTGATAAGCTGGGGCAGCTCATCCAACCGAAGCCTACGTATCACACGCCCTACAGGCGTGATCCTATCGTCATGCTGGCAAGAGAGGCGAGCCACGCCGTCGCTTTCAGCATCCACCACCATGCTGCGGAACTTATAAACGTTAAATTCCTTGCCGTTTAAAGTAAGCCGCCTTTGCTTAAACAGCACCGGGCCCCTATCACACAGTTTAATAGCTGCCGCAATAAGCAACAACAACGGGCTGGCCACTAGCAGCGCCACAGAAGAAAACAACAAGTCCAACGCCCGCTTGGCCAAGCGCTGATCAAACGAAAGCCCCATATTGCGGCACAATAGCAGCGGCGTATCAAACAAATCTATTTTATCCGCTCCCATAATGATAATATCCGAAAGCTTAGGCGTTAAATAAACACGAATGTCCCTATCGAAGCAATACTTCAATAACTTGTTGCGCATTTCAGATTTTACATCACACAGCACCACCGCTGAATAAGGGGATATCTGGCGTATCACTTCGTCGTATCCTTGCGCTACATCCACCGCCGCACAAATCAAATATTTGTCGTACCGCTTGCTCATTTTATACACCAAACGGGTGGCTGATTTGCTGCCGTAAACCATAATCATTTTTCGCGGTGGGAACACACGGTAATACACCAAATTTGCCCCATAAGCCCACAGAATAATCAGCGAAAGCTGGGCTAATGTCATCAGCAGCAGCGGTATAGGCCACACAAAATACCGGCCGATCAGGCTAACCTGGCAATAGGTAAGCACATTGGTGAAAAAGAGCGCAAGCACCTGCGAATATATGAGCTCTGAAACACGCAAAGAACCTACTTTATAGCCGCCGTAGATGCGGGTGAACGTATAGAGCAACACAGCATAAATCGCCACAACCAGCCAATGGCCGCGCCGGTAAAAGGTAGGCCCAATGCGGTCACTGTAAAACACTTCCCATACATACCAAAAAATTCCTGTATGTGCAGCCAAAGCAGTAAGACCTAAAACAAACATGACCGCACGTTTATATTTTACAAAGCGTTCCATGGTTCCCCCAATGCTCTGCCAAATGTAGCAAAACGAAAAACATTTTTACCACACAGGCTGAGATAGCAAAACACCCCGATTGTTACAGCAAAGCGACTCATTTCTTAGGCAAGAAACCGCTTAATTCTTACACGAAAGTAAACAAACAACGATTAGTTTACCAGGTTCCAGCAGGAAATGCAAGTTTTTGCCATTGCAGTACACGATATAGGGTCACAACCCACCGCTCCAACCAAAAAACAACCGTTTTTAGCATAGCGAAAAAATATGAACGGCATGAAACAAAAATATGAAAGAAAATTGCAGCATTGCCCGCAGGCCGGGCCTACGGAAGCCGCAAACCTACCCTTTCATCTTTTCGTCCAATTCCCGCACCACCTGCTGGGCGCGGTGCAACCAAAGATTTTCTGCCAACAAAGCCTGGCGCTGGTTGGCACAACACTGCCGGTAAAGAGCCGGGTCGCCTAGCAGCTTTTTTACCCCTTGGGCAAAATCCCCGGCCGTATTGCCCACAATCACGCCGGAGCCCGCCTTTTTCACCTGCAAGCTCATCTCTTTGCTGTCTGAAAGCACCACAGGCAGCCCGTAGCCCATATACTCGAACAGCTTAATGGAAAGGCACAGCTCGTTGTATTGCGACTGAATACGGGGAATCAGCGCAATATCCGCCCGCCGGTACAGCGGCTCCAGTTCGGCGCCAGAGGCGTGATGGATTTCCATCCAGGGCGCTTCGCGGTACCGCTGCGGAATCTGATTGAGTTCCGCCTGGCGGCACACCAGCAGCAACGGGTATTTGCCGCAGTCCTCCCCCTGGTTAAGCATCTCATAAGCCCCCAGCAGAATCTCAATGCCATAAGCTTTAGAAATCCCCCCCACATAAATGCCGGTATTGGTACGCACCGATGAAAGCGGCGTTTCGGGCAGGCGGTTTTCCCCCGCCGGCGGCAGGGTACGCCTATCGGCAAAAGAAAAATAGTCCGCCATGGTCTGGGTAGGAAAATATATAATATCCGCGCAACGGCCCAGCATTCTCTCGTCCCTAGCATGCAACAGGTTCAGACCCGCGTTTTTCATCCGCCGGACGAATCCGGGCGGCGGTGATAAAAACTCCTTGCCCAGTTTGTAAAAGGCATCGCGAAAAAAGTAAGCAACGGGCACACCCATTTTATGCACCCGGCGGATCAGACGCACGTCGAACCCGTTCATAATAGGGTAGACGTTGGGCTCAATATAGCAGTAATCCGGTCGGTTGTTATCCAGCCAACGGTTGATCTCCTCTACGTTTGCCCGGCGCTGCGCCCGGTTTTCTTTGGCCTGGCTGCCGCTGAGCAGCTTTACCTGCAACCCGGCCTCTTCAAAAGCACGGTACATCATCTGCGGGCGCATCGTGGAGCCAGAGGAGCAGTCCTTGCCAAAGTCGATATAGGTGATATACAGCATCTTTTTCATGTGCTTTCACCCTTTCTTTCGCGCTTTGTAAAAACAGCCCTATCCATCACCGGCGCCTGCACCATCCAATACAGAAAAGAGATCAGTGAGCCAAAGGGGTAAAATACCGATTCCAGCAGCGACACCACGCCAAAGCCACCCATCACTAAAACTGGGAACAGGGCATAATCGCTTTGCTCGCGCCGGCGCAGAAAGAACCGCACGGCAAACACCGCCGAAATAATATTAAGCGCAAAATAGCACACAGCGGTAAACACGCCGTTGTCAAAAGCCACCTGGATATAGGTGTTGTGGGCCGTCTTCTTCTCCCCCACAATTTCGTTCACATACAGTGCCCGGTTGGCGTTGCCAAACAGATTAACCTCGCGTAGATAGGTTTTCCACACATCAAAACGGTAGGTGCTTATCTCGTTGGCGTCTTTCCCCTGGGTGCTGAAACGGTCGGTGAGTCCACCTAGAATTCCTCCAAGAGACTGCTGATTTTGCTCTTCCTGTCCGCTCTCCCCAGCAGGGGCCGAAGATGCGCCTTGCGCCTGCTCTCCCTCAGCCGCAGGGGGCTGTGTTGGCGCCGTTTTCTCCCCGCTGTCGCTGGATGCAGTATCCTCTTGCCCAGATGCCTGGCCGGGCTCTTGGCCGGACGCTTGCTCAGAGGACGCCAGCAAAGCCTCATGCTGCTCTAAAGCAAACATATCCACCGGGTGGTTCACCAAACCGCTGAACAATTGAATAGCTCCAAAGCACAGCGGGTAGCACACCACAACGCTAATCAGTAAAGCCGCCGCCGTTTTGATCAAGCCGCGCAGGCGTTTGCCCTTGTGGTCAAACCATGTGGTAACCACCAGCCACAACACCAACACAAACAGAGCCGCCACCAACGCTGTGCGGGACTGGCTAAAGATTAAGAAGGCCGCCGCTACTCCTATGGCGGCCAATGGGAGGAACAGGCTCTTAATAGAAAAGCCGTGCCGCAATTTGGCGCCCATTAGGCCGAGGGCCGCCATTAGCGTTACCGTCATATACTGTCCCAAGGTGTTGGGGTTGGTAAACATACCGGCGTACTGGGCCCCGGTTAGCGGGCAAAAGAGCATAGACGCCAGCACAAATGCACCGGTAAACCACAGCACCGCCCGGCATAGGCAGGCAAACAGCACGTCATAATCTCCGCGGTTGTTCCAAATAAAGAAAAGGCACGGGAACACCAGGCTCATAATAAAAAAGTCGGGCAGCCAATCCACCGACACCGCCACCGAGGCGATGAGCATAAATAGGCACATGGCATACCATATCCCCGCCAACCAAGGGTTCCAATTCTTTTTCTCCAGCTTTCCCCGAATAGAGAACAAAGCCGCCAACAGCATAATCACACAGCCCAGCAAGTCAAAGAAAAAGAATTGCAGCACTTGGGGGATAGGCGCCAAGCGCAAAAAACGAGCGCCCAATCCAGAAAGACGCACATAGTGCTGCAACGTCATCAGAAAAAACGAGAGGGTCAGCAGCCGCTGCGCCGCTTTATCGCTGATATGGCCGGCAAGCCTTTCCAAAGGGCGCATCACCCAAATAAATACACTTTGCAGGCCGGATATTGCGTGCTTCACCGGGCCTTTCCCCCTTCCGTTGCATAGGCTTCATATAAATTTTGCGCCACCTGCTCCCAGGTAAATTGGTGTTGAATTTTTTGCAGGTTGCCGGATTTTTCTTCCAACAGTTGCGGATGCTGAGCCAGCTCTGTCAGCAGTGAGCGCAATTTTTGCTCGTCGTGGCAATCCACCGCCCAGCCGATTTGATAGCGCTCCACCAGCGGCTGCGCCTCGGATGCGGCAGAAACAATCACCGGGGTAGCGCTCAGAATACCCTCATACACTTTAAGGGGCACGGCGCTTTTCCAATTGGGCACATCGGTATTGTATACGCAATAAAGCACGTCGGTGTTTTCAAAAAGCCCCTTGCTTTCGGTCAGGCCGTTATAACGGCCTGTAACCGCTATTTCAGGGTAGCGCTCGGCTAGCTGTTTCATCGCCTCATAGGCGGTGCCCATGCCGTGAATGGCCACTGAAACGCCCGTTATCCCATGGGCAGCCCGCACCAGCATAGCAAGACTGTCCTCATCCCGCACAGAACCGATATAATTCACACGCAAGCGCTGGGATGAGGTGCGGCAAAAGGGTTCCATCATGTCCTTGTTGGGATAATTGGGCAAAAAGACTAATTTATGCAAATTCTTTTTGGCCACCGCCTCTTTTTGCCGGCGGTTAAGATAAACAATCCGCCAGCTGCGGCTTTGCAGCCGGCGCACCACAAAGCGCACCAGGGGCCTTATTTTGGCGTAAGATCCGCTTTCGTAAAACTCGTGCATATCAAAAACGACCTTCCGCCCGCCAAAACCTGCTATCCAGCCCGCCAGCATACCGTCCAGATCGTGGCAATGCAAAAAGTCCACCCGCTTGCCCTTAAGATAGCGGCGGCAGGCTTTGCCGAAAGCCAACAATCCCTTAATTTGATGTAGGCCCGAGCCGTATTGGGAGGCGATAAAAAAACGCTTGATACGCACGCCGTTAAGCGTTTCTTCCTCCTTATCGCGGTAGCGCAAATCCCTATCCCAGCAAAGAATTTCCACCTGATGGCCCTGCTGGGTTAGGCCAACAGCCTCTTTATACACGCGTAAATCGGGGTCAAAACTGTTGGTGAGCACCATAAAAACCGCGCTCATCTGCCAAATCTCCCAATAAAATCGGTGGTAGCGCACTGCTTTAAGGGCAACGTCACCTTTTGGCCGGTGGCCGCTGCTTGATAAATAGCCAACACCAGCTCCAGTGCCCGTTTGCCGGCATAGGCATCGATATAGGGACGCCGCCCTGTTCGGATGGCGTCAATCACATCGGCATACAAAGGCGTGTGGCCGAACCCATACACATTGGGGGGATTTTCGTGAAACTGGGCTTTTACCGCGTCGCTGTCATCCAACCCGTCTGCAAAACGCCATTCTTCAATAATGTTCACCGATTTGCCGCCCGCCTTTACCGTTCCCTTTTCTCCGAACAGGTAAAGGGTTTCTTCCAGGTTGCGGGGGTAAACATTGGTGGTGCCTTCCACAATTCCATAAGAGCCGTTGGCAAAGCGGATGAGGGCGACGCCCAGATCCTCCGCTGCAATGTATGGATGGTTCAGGTTATCGGTAAAGGCCATTACCTCGCTTACTTCGTCCCCCATCATCCAACGCAGTAGATCAATATTGTGAATGCACTGATTCATCAGCGCGCCGCCGTCTTGCTCCCAGGTGCCGCGCCAGGGGGCCTGGCGGTAATACTCTTCCCCTCGGTTCCAGCGGATATGGGCCGTGCCGTGAAAGAGCTTGCCAAAACGGCCGGCCTCCATAGCCTCTCGTATTTTCTGCACAGACTTGTTAAACCGGTTCTGATGGCAGGCGCACACCACAAGACCGGTGCGTTCCATCTCTTCAATAATGCGATCGGCGTCTGCTATAGACATCGCCATGGGCTTTTCGATGATAACGTTACAACTCGCCTGCAGGCAGTCCAACGCAATCTGGGCGTGTTTGCCGCTTTCTGTGGCGATGGCCACCAGGGTGGGCTGCTCCTTTTGCAGCATCGTTTGATAATCCGTGTAACAATGGGTTTGCTCTGTAAGGGCAAATTGTTCCATCTTCTCTTGCATACAGGCCGGATCAATATCGCACAAAGCGACAATATTCAAGTTGTTGGCCTGGGCCGCCGCCACATGGTTGGCCGAAATACGCCCGCAGCCTATCAAAGCATACCGAATCGGCTCCATCAGAACACATCCTTCCTAAATTTCAGGCGCGCCGCCGGCATAGAACCACTGGCGCCCGCCTTTTTTCTGCTGCTTTGCTTTTGAGCCTTACAGCAACTCAATATTGTCGCGGCAGCGCACGTTTTTCATAGCGTTCTTGGTGTCGAACACCATAGCGGCGCTGCGCTGCACCATATCGTAATCAATACCCGTGTGGGCCGTGGTGATCACCACCAGGTCATAAGACGACACCACCTGCTCATCCAGCTTTTCCAGCCCCGTGTGCACCTGGCCCTTATAGCGGTAAGAGGGAATAAACGGGTCGTAATACTCCACCTTTGCCCCGGTTTTCTCAAACTGTTCAAAAACTTTCAGCGCCGGGCTTTCGCGGTAATCGTCGATATCCTGCTTATAAGCCACGCCCAGCAGCAGCACGCGGGATCCGTTCAGGGCCTTGCAAAAGCGGTTTAAAATGCGCCCTGCCCTATCCACGCAGTATTCGGGCATTCTGTCGTTTATCATGCCCGAGGCTTCAATCATCGAGGTGTGAAAGCCGTATTCCCGCGCCTTCCAGGAAAGGTAGTAGGGATCCAGCGGGATGCAATGCCCGCCCAGGCCCGGGCCCGGATAAAACGCCTGAAAGCCATAGGGCTTGGTTTTGGCGGCGTCCACAACTTCCCAAACATTGATGCCCATCTTGTGGCACAGCATAGCAATTTCGTTGATTAACCCGATATTAACATTGCGGTAGGTGTTCTCTAAAATCTTTTCCATTTCGGCCACAGCCGGGGAAGAAACCTCTTTTACGTCCCCCTCCAACACATGGCGGTACATGCTGGCAATCACCTCTACCGCGTCTTTGCCGATGGCTCCCACCACCTTGGGGGTATTTTTGGTTTTATAGATCAAATTGCCCGGATCCACCCGTTCAGGCGAAAAGCCCAGATAAAAGTCCTCTCCGCAAACCAAACCGGAGCCCTCTTCCAAAATAGGCTTAATCAGTTCTTCCGTCGTGCCGGGATAGGTTGTGGATTCCAACACCACCATCGTACCTTTTTTTAGGTACTGCGCCACAGCCTTGGAACTATCGCGCACATAGCTGATATCGGGCTGCTGGTGGTCATCCAACGGCGTGGGCACGCAGATGGCGATAAAATCCACGTCCTTTACAAAAGAAAAATCCGTGGTGGCCCGAAGTTTGCCCGCCTGCACCAAAGAAGCGAGCTCCTTGTCTACCACATCGCCGATGTAATTGTGCCCGGCGTTTACCATATCCACCTTTTGACTCTGCACATCAAAGCCGATGGTTTCATAGCCGGCCTTAGCCTTTTCTACCGCCAGCGGCAGGCCTACATAACCCAGCCCCACTACGCCAACGCGAATTTGCTTTTCTTCAATTTTACGCAGCAGCTCTTGCTTCATGCTCATTTGCCAAACCCCGTTTCTTCCCTTTATTCAGTCCGCTTTGCCCGCCGTTTCGGCGGGATTGCAGTTTTCATCCTTGGTCAGCTCCTCCACCCCTTGTGAGGTGAGGCGGTACCGTCCGCCGCAGGCGGGGCACCGGGCGTTGCCTTCGTGAAAATCCAGTTTTTCGCCGCAGCGGCACACCCAGCCGGTTTGCCGGGCGGGATTACCCACAACCAGCGCAAAATCGGGCACATCCCTGGTTACCACCGAACCGGCCCCCACCAGTGCGCACCGGCCGATGGTATGACCGCACACGATGGTGGCGTTAGCTCCCACGCTGGCGCTTTCTTTCAGTAAGGTGGGCCGGTATTCATCCTTGCGCGACACGGCGCTGCGCGGGTTTATTACATTGGTAAACACACAGGAGGGCCCTAAAAAAACATTGTCTTCACAGGTAACGCCCGTATAAACCGACACATTGTTTTGAATGCGCACGTTTTTTCCCAGCACCACACCGGGTGAAACCACCACATTCTGGCCTATGTTGCAGCCTTCTCCCAGCACGCAACCGCTCATAATATGGCAAAAATGCCAAATCTTTGTGCCTGCGCCGATGGCGCAGCCCTCGTCCACATAGCTGGATTCGTGCACAAAATAGCTCTTGTCCTCATTCCCCATGGCAATACCTCGCTACGGCGGCGCACACTGTATCCACTTCCTCTTCGGTCAGGTAGGGATGCATGGGCAGGCTCAACACAATATCGGGCAGCCGCTGGGAAACCGGCAGATCATACGCCTTGCAGGGCACGCTTTGATAAACCGTTTGCAAGTGCAGCGCCTTGGGGTAATACACCATCGAAGGGATCCCATCTTGCTTGAGCGCGGCCTGCAGCCCATCGCGCTGCTCTTTACTCTCCAGCCGGATGGTGTATTGGGCCCAGCTGGAATAAAAGCATTGAGGCACCGCCGGCGTTTTTACAATACCCTTTAACTGCTGGGTGTAGCGGTTAGCCCAGCGGTTGCGCAGCATTAACTCGCTTTCTTTCAGCGCTTTCAGCTTGGGCAGCAGAATAGCCGCTTGCAGGGTATCTAAGCGGGAATTGGTGCCCAGACGCACATTATCGTATTTATATTCACCCTTGCCATGCACACACAGCGAACGCAGCAGCCCGGCTGCATCGTCGTCATTGGTAAACAACGCGCCACCGTCGCCATAGCAGCCTAGGGGCTTTGCCGGGAAAAAGGAGGTAACCGAAACCGTGCCGAAGGAGCAAGCCTTTTTACCCAAGATTTCGCCGCCCATTCCTTGGGCGCCGTCCTCCAAAATGGGCAGCTCGTTTTTCTGGCAAATGCGCCCGATGTTAAAGTAATCGGCAGGCTGGCCGAACAGATCCACCGGTATCACCGCGCGGGGCGTTAGTTCCCCTTCTTGCCGCACCCGGCGGATGGCCTCCTCCAAGCTGGCGGAACTCATGTTGAAGGTGTCTTCCTCCACATCCACAAACACGGGGGTGGCGCCCAACCGGCTAACCGCCTCGGCGGTGGCAAAAAAAGTAAAGCTGGGCACAAATACCGCGTCCCCAGGGCCCACGCCCCACGCCAGCAAAGCCAGCAAAAGCGCATCGGTTCCATTGCCGCAGGTAACGCAATGCCGCACACCCACATAGGCCGCCAGCTCTTCTTCCAAGCGGGCCACCTGCGGGCCGCTGATAAAGTGGGCTTGGTCAACCGCCTCGGCCATGGCCGCGTCGATTTCCTCCTTTAATGCCAGATACTGCCTGTGCAAATCATTAAACTGCATGGTTTTCATCCTTTCCCGCCTGAGAATCCGGCACAACGGCCAAAGCATCTTTTTGCCTGCAAACCTCTTCCAACAGCGCGGCATAGCGCCGTGTCAGATTGGCGTAGTCAAAGTCCTGTGCGCCCCGTCGGGCGTTGGCGCACATTTTATCATATTCTTCGCGGGGCAACCGCCGTATGCCGTCTATGGCCCGGGCCAGTTCCTCCGGCTCCTGGTTTTGGGTGGTTACGCCGCAGCCGTACTGGGCGATCAGGTCATGCGCCACGTGCAGGTTGGATACTACCGGCCTGCCGCTGGCCATATAGTCAAACAGCTTGTTTAAGCTGCACCCAAAGCGCATAATCGCCGACTGCCGCACGGCAATAACGTTAACATCCGCCTTTGACAAAATATAAGGGATATAACGCCTTTCTACATGCCCCTTAAACACAATATTGGTAATATGTTCCCTCTCGCATCGTTGCTGCAAAGGGTCCCGTTCGGTGCCGTCGCCATATACCAAAAAGCGCACCTGTTCGCATCCCGGCATGGTTTGCATCAAACGGGCGGCCTCCACCAGGCTGCCCACGTGGTTAACCTCTCGGATGGAACCGGTGTAGACGACCTTGAAAGTATCGGTGGCTTCCAGATCCGGATCGCTTAGCGTGCACTGCACACGGTTGGCGTCGAACTCCTCCAAATCCACACCGTTGTTGATATGGCGCAGCTTCTCCTGCGGCACCGCTTTGCTCCAACGGCGCTCCTTAATATAATCAGCGCCACCCGGCATAGTGAACACCAAACGGTCTGCCTTTTTATACAGATACTTTTCCAAACGGTACAAACACCACATCACCGGGTTGCGGCGCGATAGCCCTTTATAAGCCACTAGGGATTCCGGCCAGAGATCCCGCACCTCCACCACAACCGGCACCCGCAGCTTTTTGGCCAGGCGCACTGCCTCCAACGCGCCAAAAGGGGTGGGCGAAGAGGTAAAAATCACATCCGGGCGCTCAAATTGCCGGTATGCCTTGTGCAGCCGCATGGGAAACTGCAACATATTCTGCACACGGCTTAAGCCGTTGCCGCCGTAGCTGCAGGTTTTTACGAACGTATAAGCCACGCCGTCGGATTCCACCTCGCGGGTTAAATCACGGCAGCCCGGCTCTATCATATTAATACCCGCGTTGTGCACCGCGCTGGAAGAAAAAATGCGCACCTGGTACCCCATACGTTTTAGGTACTTGGCAAAATAATAATGCCGGTTAAGCCCGCCGTAAGCCGGCGGTATGGCGTAATGGTTGACAATCCAAATCGTTTTCATGCAAGGCTCCTTGGTTGCGTTGGAATGCAGGCGGCGGCCTGTCGTTTACAGCAGCGAACAGAAATTCTCAGCCACGTAATCCGCCTCCTGATCCGTCAGGCGGGTGTGCAGCGGCAGAGTGATTTCGCTTTGATACATGCGGTAGGCGTTGGGGTAATCCTCTATGCGATACCCCAGGTTGCGGTAGGCCGACAGCAGCGGCAGCGGCTTGTAATGCACGTTGGCGGCAATTCCCCGCTGCGCCAGGGCAGTGATGGTACTGTTGCGCCACGCCTCATCCCTATCCGGCGCGTGGGTTAAATACAAATGCCCGCTAGAAACCCAATGGGAACCTGTGTGGGGTAGCGTAACAAGCCCCCTGTCGGCAAAAGCCGCGTTATAACGGGCGATAAGCTCCCTTCGCCGGGCCAGCAAGTCATCGTAACGGCTCAGCTGACCCAAGCCCAGCGCCGCATTGATGTCAGTCATATTACACTTATAATAAGGCGCGGCAATGTCATATTCCCAAGCGCCGGCGGCGGTTTTCGCCAGCGCATCCTTGCTTTGCCCGTGCAGCGAAAAAAGCATATACTGCCGGTAAAGCGCTTCATTATCCACACCGTCAATGTCACGCCAGGTAACGGCGCCGCCCTCGGCGGTGGTAAGGTTTTTCACCGCATGAAAGGAAAAGCAGGTAAAATCCGCCACACTGCCGCAGGGCCTCTCCTGCCATGAGGCTCCAAAAGCATGAGCGGCATCCGCCACTACCGCCACCCGGCCCAAAGCCTCTTGCAAGGGGCTGCTGGGGCAAAACAGGTCTTTGCGCTGCTCTAAAGCGGCATATATAGCGCTGTAATCGCACATAACCCCGCCCAAATCCACCGGCATAACCGCCTTAGTCTTCGCGGTAATCGCCTGGGATAAAGCGCCATAGTCGGGAAAAAAGGAACCGGGAGCAGTATCCAGCAGGACGGGCGTGGCCCCCACATGGCAGATAACGCTGGCCGTAGCTGTATAAGTATAGGCTGTGGTGATCACTTCATCGCCCGGGCCGATGCCCAGCAGCCGCAGGGTAAGCTCCATCGACGCTGTAGCGGAGTTTAGGCAAACCGCTTTGGAAGTGCCGCACCGCCGGGCAATCTCCTGTTCAAAGCGTTTGGTTTTAGGGCCGGTGGTAATCCAGCCGGAGCGGAGCGTATCCACCACCTCGTTAATTTCAACATCAGAAATATCCGGGGGCGAAAAAGGGATTTGATACCCCATTTTAACGTTTCATCCTTTCCCACACAGGCTTGATTTTCATTATATATAATTCGTGAAAGGAAGCGGCCTTTTGTCCGCTCGATTGTAGGCTAAATTATAAAAGGCACCCTTCTCTATGATACATTGCACATATCCGGGTGTTATTGTACTGCATTTTGCCAATAAATTCAACTTTATTTGTCGTCGTGCGGCTTCAGGCACGGGATTGCGCTCTTTTTTGCCTTTTTTGCTCACCCGTGTGTGCACCGGTACAACTTTAGCATACCCCTCTTTTTGGAAAAAAATAAGGAATACAAAAGGAACGAACCACGACGTATTTTCTGGCACAAAGTTTTATGCTAAAAAGCCGTCGTGCCCTTTTTCAGCTGCTTTAAGACTGCTGGCGGGCGGTGCCAGCGGGGAACGCTGCGGTATTTGCAAAAGGCAGATTCCAAGCAAACCTTTTCCGGTTTCTGTTTGCAGGGAGTGTGCCACTTTTCTGAAAAAATGGGCTAACCGCATTCCGGCGAACAGATCACCCACAGCATCTTTTGGCAAGCTACTGGCGGCCGCTGCTTGGCACAGACTAGTAAAAAGCTCCTAATAACGCCCCGGCTAATGTTTTTTCCCCCGAAAAAGAGAAGAAGCCCCTTTTTCCATATAGCAAAAGCCGCCGGACTGCTCCGGCGGCCTATGGCGGTACTCTACCCTAACCGCTCCAATGGTGCCCAGTCAAAAGCGGACGGCTCCACCAAGCCCGTGCTACCCCTTGCGGTAAGCCAACAAATGGAACTCCACCTGGGTCTTAAGGTTTTCCAGTGTCTGCAAACGGGCGTAATCCTGCTGGGAAGTTTTATAATAATAGGGCGTCATTTGAAACAGATGTTCAATATCCTCCCGGCTGTTTAGCGCAATGCGGTAGTGCAGCCGCTGATGCTCCAGCAGCGTAAAGCCCTGCAAGGTAAACTCCTTTACCTCATTGGGATAGGGCCGCTCATACACAGCGGCCTTCAGCTCCCATAAATGATCCCGGCCCGGCACAGCCAGCAGCAGCACACCGCCGGGGCACAGCACCCGGGCAATTTCTTCGCCGCACCAAGGGGCGAACAAGTTTACCGCCATATCACAGCACCCGCTGCGCACCGGCAGATGATAGGCGCTGGCCACGGCAAAAAACGCCTGTTTGCACCGTTTGGCCGCTTTATCCAGCGCCAGGCGCGAAATATCCACCCCCGCCACTTGAACAGGCGTTTCACACGAGGCGTTTGTTTTGCTAGCCGCTGCCTCGCACAGCGCTTGGGTATAATACCCTTCTCCGCAGCCGATATCCAGCACCCATCCGGCAGCCGGCGCCAAATATTCCTCCGCCATCCGGCGCAGTTCCTCTTGCAAAGGCCCGTAATACCCCGCCTCCAAAAAAGAACGGCGGGCGTTCACCATCAGTTTGTTGTCGCCCGGATCGGCGGAGTGCTTGGCATTGGCCAGCAGCAAATTAACATATCCGCTTTTTGCCTTATCAAAGCTATGCCTGCCGCCTGCACAGCGCCATGCCTTTTCCTCTTGTAGCAGCTCCTTACCGCACACCGGGCATAAAAAGCAGCCCAAATTTTCCTCCCCCTTTCTCTCACTATAGTTTTCCCGTTCCAACTGCGCATGCCGCTACGGGTTGTTACCATCACTGTGGCGTCAATCTCTAAATTGAACCGTTTTCGTCCTTTGGCCGCTAAGTAGCCTAAAACCAGCGCGAGAACCTTCGGATTCGAACAAAATAAGACGCAAATTTTCAATGAAGCAACCGAGATATATGTACATCAAGCATCACATTCGCTTATTCCGTTCTATTTTTCCTTTTGGGCAGATAGGCGCAAAAAGCCGACGGTAGGGCAAATTCCCCCATCAGCTGTTCTTCGCTAGCCCACACCCAGCCTTTTTCCAGCTCTTCTCTTCGGGCGGGCAGCCGGTAACCAATCATCCGCCACTCCACATGGGTAAAAATGTGCTTTGCCTCCCCCAGCGGCTGCGCCGGACCTAAGCAAAGGCGTGGCGCAAACCGGCCCGCCTCCTCGGGGGTCAGCCAACCTTCCACATTGGGCAGCTCCCAAAGCCCAGCCAACAACCCCTTAGACGGGCGCTTGTGCAAAGCAATTCGCCCGTCTTCGCTGCACAGCACAAAAACCGTGCGCTGCTCCACCCTGCGCGGCTTTTTGGGGGCGCGCACCGGCAGGTTTCCCTCTTGCCCCTCTTGCCGCGCGGCGCACAACTCACGAACGGGGCACAGCAAACATTGCGGCGCCCCGTTGGGCAGGCAAACCGTTGCGCCCAGCTCCATTAAAGCCTGGTTGAAATCGCCGGGCCTATCCGCCGGGATCACGGCTTGGGCGGCATTGCGGGCCGCTGCCCGAACCTGCGGGCTCGTAATATCCCCTTGGCTGGCGGTTACCCGGGCAAAAACACGCAGCACGTTGCCATCCACCGCCGGCACTGGCAACCCAAAGGCGATAGAAGCCACCGCCCCCGCGGTATATTCCCCAACGCCGGGCAAAGCCAGCAGCGCCGCCGGATCAGCCGGCAAATTTCCTCCATATAGCCGCATGATTTGCTGTGCCGCCCGCTGCAGATTTCTGGCCCGGCTGTAATAACCTAGCCCCTCCCACAGCTTCAGCAATTCATCCTCTTCTACGTTTGCCAGAGCGGCTACATCGGGCAATCGGGCAATAAACCGTTCAAAATAAGGCTTCACCGCCTCTACCCTGGTTTGCTGCAACATAATCTCTGAAATCCACACCCGGTAAGGCGTAGGCTGTTCCCGCCAGGGCAGCACCCTGGCGTTTTTGCCGTACCACGCCAGCAGCGGCTCCACAATACGGATCAGCCGCTGCTTATCAAACCAGATGTTTTCCTGTTGTGCTTTTGCCATAGGTTACCGGTCAAACAGCCTATCCAGCCACTGGATAGACAAATCCATCCAAATGTGAGACGGATGCTGCTGCGAAGTCCACTTTTCCCCTAAAGAAAGGCCATGGGGGCCTTGGGGAAAGATATGCATTTCAAACGGCACCTGGTGCATAGAAAGCGCCGAGGCAAACAGCAAGGAGTTCGCCACGGGAACGCTGTCGTCATCCGCCGTATGCCATAAAAAGCAGGGCGGCGTGGTGGCCTTAACCTGCCGCTCCAGCGACACTTCGTTCATCGCGTCCGCTTCCCCATAGCGATCTCCCAGCAGCTGCCGGATGGAGCCCTCATGCCGGAAGGGACCTGCCGAGATCACCGGATAAGACAGCACCCCGGCGTCGGGGCGCAGCAAGCCGCAAGGAAAGCCCGCCTGCACAGCGATATCCGGTCTATCGTGGAATACGCACAGGCTGGCAGCCAGGTGCCCCCCGGCGGAAAAACCGCACACCGCCACTTTATGGGGATCGATGTGGAATTCTTGGCTATGGGTGCGTATGGTTCCCAGCGCCCACATGGCGTCGGTAAGCGAATTGGGGAACAGCGCCTGTTCTTTAATGGCATAGTCCAGCACAAAGGCGTTAAAGCCCGCACGCACGTAGGCCAGGGCGATTGGCTCGCCCTCGCGTGGGGCTACAAACTCATACCCGCCGCCCGGGCACACCAGCATAGCCGGGCGGATGGGCGGATTATCCAACACTTCATCGGCGATATAGCAAGTAAGCGTGGCCGGGTTGGCACGCCCCGGCCTTTTTAGCACTGTAATCTGCATAACAGGATCCTCCAAACTCATTTTAGCGTTGTAAAACGTTTCTGTATCATCATACCCCACTTTGGCCGCCTTGGCAAGGCGTATTGCCACACCTTGCAGCTTTATAAGATATAGGGCGCGCAGGCTACCGCTGTAAGGATAATGTGGCAGAAAGTAAAAATCCGCCCGCCGGCTGCTTAGACGCAGCCTTTGGCAAGACGGATTTTTGCTAACGAAGCAGTGTGCGTATCCTCAGTGCCGCACTCTACTTTCTATTTCTGTTTTACTTCAAAAAACGTTCGGGCAGGGTAACATGAAAATCTTTTGCCAAATCGCGGAAATTCTGGGTGGTGATGGTTTGGCGCTTGCCGCCCATAGACAGCACCTTCACCAAAATCTCTGCAGACTTTTCCACTGTGTGCATCAGGCCGAAAGTGGTGTCAAAATCCGGGCCGGAGCAAAAAGCGCCATGATGAGCCCACACCGCCACATCGTATTTCTTCATCAGTTCGCTGGTGGCCACAGCGATATCGTGCCCGCCGGGCACCATCCAGCCCACTACGCCCACGCCGTCGGGGAATACCACCGGGCACTCAGTAGCCATTTCCCACAACTCGCGGGTGAAAACCTCGTCCTCCAAAGGCAGCACAAAGGTCAGGGCGATCAGGTTGGTGATGTGGGAGTGCAGAATAACCCGATGGGCCCCGTTGGTTACCTCTTTTTTTACACTGTGGTTCATCAGGTGGGAGGGCAGCTCACTGGTGGGGCGTCCTCCCTGCTCCAGCCCCCACACAATGCGGTAATTCTCGCCGGTTTGGTCAATTTCAATAATGGCGGCATTGTTTTGCGGCTCCAAAATTACATTGCGAAAATACTTGCCGCTGCCGGTTACCATAAAATACTCCCCAGCCAGATTGGGCGTGCTGGCGCCGATGGGGCAAAAATCGCCGTCTTGGGTAAAATAAGGCTTTGCCTGGCTTACCTCTTCGGGCGTTAAGCGATAGCTTAAATTACCGCCGTTGCGCTCATGCCACCCCTGACGGAAAGCGTCGTCTGTCAAACGGATAAACCCCTGCACAAAGGGGAGCGACAAAATGGTTTTTTCTTCCATACCTTTTGTTAACCTCTTTTCGAAAGTACATCCTTTTCATAACGCCGTACGTCTTCCAGCCAAGCCTCACGTTGGGGCACGCCGCAGCGGGCGCAGAACTCATCCCATACGTCGGCAAAGGGGTAGCCTTTCAGCTCTTCGCTTAGCGCCAGCACCGAGGTGAAGTCGCCGTTTTCCTGCATGTCGCGCAGTTTTTTGCTGGGCTGCAACAAGGCATACAGCAGCGCCCGCTGCATATTACGGGTGCCGATTACCCATGCCGCCACTCGGTTGATGCTGGCGTCGAAGTAATCCAGGGCGATAAGCACTCTATCTAGTGCGTCGCAGCGCACGATCTCCTTGGCGATCTCCTTGAGCTCGTCATCAAAAATCACCACATGGTCGCTGTCCCAACGCACGGGGCGAGAAACATGCAACGCCAACTTGTCAAAGAACAGCAGCATAGAGGGGATTTTATCCGACACCATTTCAGTTGGATGGAAGTGGCCGTTATCTAGCAAGCAGAGCACACCGTTTTTGGCTGCGTAGTTCATGTAAAACTCGTGAGAGCCCACCGTATAGGACTCCAGGCCGATGCCAAACACCTTAGACTCAACCGTATCAATAATATAGTTGGGATCCAGCTTTTGCGAAAAGATTTCGTCCAGCGATTCCTTTAAGCGGCGCCTGGGCCCTAGCCGGTCGGCAGGAATATCCTTGTAGCCGTCGGGAATCCAGATGTTGTTCACGCTGGTCTGCCCCAGTTCCTTACCGAAATACTCCGCAATGGTCCGGCAGGCCTTGGTGTGCTCAATCCAATAGCGGCGCACCTTTTCGTCGGGGCTGGAAAGGGTCAGGCTGTCTTTCGCCATGGGGTGGGAAAAATAGGTGGGGTTAAAATCCAGCCCCAGGCCGCGCTGTTTGGCATACTCCACCCAGGGGGCAAAATGTTCGGGCTTCAGCTCGTTGCGCTCCACCGGCTGGCCGCCGGTAATGGCGTACATAGCATGCAGGCTGATTTTATGTTTACCGGGTATGAGCGCCAGTGCCTGATCCAAATCGTCCATCAGTTCCTGGGGTGTGCGGGCCTTGCCGGGATAATTGCCGGTGGCCGCAATACCGCCCGACAGTTCGCCGCTGTTTTCAAAACCGCTAACATCATCCCCTTGCCAGCAATGGATGGAGATCTTTACCTTTTTTAGCCGTTCAATGGCTTCTTCGGTATCCACGCCCAAAGCGGCGTATTGCTCTTGTGCCCACTGATATCTGTTGTTCATTCCTTTCTCTTCCTTTCTTTTCTGTAATACTCCAATATCAGAATCACAACTGTGAAACCGTTTTTTATCAACAAAAACGCGCCTAAGCTTACGGATCCACCCGGATGATGGCGAAGGAATCCATCACCGCCTTGCGGGCCTGTTCTACGCCTGCAAAAATACCGCGGCTTATCATCTGCGCCAGCAGGTTGCCAATAGCCGTAGCCTCCACAGGCCCGGCATATACCGTTTTGCCGGTTATTTGGGCGGTTAAGCGATTTAAATATTCGTCTTTGCTGCCGCCGCCCACAATATGGATGGCGCCGCATTCCTTGCCGGTGACGCGCTCAATTTCCCCCACCACCCGGCGATAGCTGCGGGCCAGGCTGTGGTAAATGCACCGGAATAGCTCGCCTTCGGTTTGCGGGGGCTGCTGCCCTGTGCGCCGGCAGTAATCGCCGATGGCTTGGGTCATGTTCTCGGGAGCCATAAAGCTGGGATCGTCCACCTCCACCCGAGAAGAAAAGCCCTGGGCTTGCCGCGCTAAGGTGCACAGCTCGTCAAAGCTCTTTTTCTCTGGCAGTTCCTTGCGGCACGACTGAATCATCCACAGCCCCATAATATTCTTTAAGAACCGGTACCGGTAATCAAAACCGCCCTCGTTGGCAAAATTCAGCGCATAGCTTTCCTCGCTGCAATCGGGTTGCCGCCGCTCAACGCCCATCAGCGACCAAGTGCCCGAGCTCAGATAAACGCTGCCGTCCTCCACCGGCGCTGCCAACACCGCTGAAGCCGTATCATGGCAGCAGGGTAGGGCAACCTGGCAACTAAAGCCAACTTGCCCGGCAACCTGGGGGCTCAACGGGCCCAAAACAGAGCCTGGCCGGCTGATGGGACCAAACAGCTCCTGCGGGTACCCCAGGCGGCTGATGATCTCTCTGTCCCAATCCTTGGCTTGGGCATTGAGCAGACCGGTGGTGGAGCAGATGGTATATTCGCTTTGCTTGATGCCCGTGAGCAAAAAATTAAAATACTCCGGCGTCATCAACAAGCGTTTGGCCCGCTGCAAAAGCTCCGGCTGCTGCACTTGAATCGCCCTAAGCTGATAGATGGTGTTAAACACCTGCTTTTGAATTCCCGTGCGGCTATAAAGCTCTTGAGGCGCTATGTCCCGCTCCACCAAAGCATCCATGCCATTGTTTCGCTTGTCCCGGTAGGCAACCGTGTCGCCCAGAACGTTGTCTTGTTCATCCAATAGCACAAAATCTACGCCCCAGGTGTCGATCCCCAGGCATACAGGAGCCTTCCCGGCCTCGCCGCACCGGCGCAGCCCTTCTAGGATATGGCCGAACAGCTTATCGTAATCCCAGCAAAGCGTGCCGTTTTTCTTTTCCATACCGTTTTCAAAGCGGTACATTTCTTCCAGCTCCAGCTTACCGTTGTGCACCCTGCCCAGGATATGCCTACCGCTGGAAGCGCCGATGTCAATTGCCAGATAATAAGGAGATTCCTGCATCATTAACCCCCCGTCCTATAAATAATTGACGCCATTGCGCCTTTTTCTTTCATTATAACGGATGGTTTCCTTCATGATAAGGACGAAACCCGGCTATTTTCGCGTCCTTATTTGCTCTGCTCCTGCTGCAGCGCTGCATCTTTTTGCCCGCCCACACTGTGGGCCTTGCGGTATTCCCGCGGGCTCATGCCGTAACGGGCGCGAAAAATACGATAAAAGTAGCTGGAGTTGTCGTATCCCACCGCATCCATTACATCCAGCACCGGCAGCTGGGTGGTTTGCAGCAAAGAAGAGGCGACGCTCAGCCGCTTTTGCTGTAAAAGTTGTTTAAAGGTTCCCCCCGACTCATGGCGGATCACCTTGCCCAACCGGTACACCGATTGCCCCGTCTCCCTGGCTAAGCCCGACAAGCTCCCTTCTCGGTAATGGCCCTCCACATAACGCAAAACCGTCATCATCAAGCGGCTGTCTTGCTGCTCTTCACCGCCGTTTTGCAGCTTGCTGGTACAGTGTAACAACTGCATAAATAAAAGGCCCATGGTATATTGGTTGATGCTCTGCCAACCCTGACGGTTATCTACCAGCGACCAAATCAAATTCTCCACCAAATTCTGTACCATAGGCACCTGAGAAACCTGAAAATGCAGGTATTGCCCGCCTCCATCCCGCCGCAAAGCACTTACCAAGAAGGAACCGATAATGCTGTCATTTTCGATCATGTGAAAAGCCACGTCAAAAAACTGGGGCAAAACCATGAAGTTCACTGCCACATCTTCCCGCCGGGCCGGCAGAATTTCATGGTAAGCATGCTGGTTTAAAAACAGTAGCTCCCCTTGGTGAAGGGTAACCCTATCCTGATCATTCACAATATGGGTGGTTTCCCCCGCGCACATATAAATCATCTCAATATAATTATGGCGATGGCGAGGAAAATGCACAAAGCGGGTGTGTGTACGAATGCTGATAAGCTCGCCGGCTTGCAGCATTTTAGCGCTGTCTATTGTAAAATCTTTTTGTGCTGTATACAGCTGTTTATTCACTTGAGGCCTACCGTCCAAAATAGCCTGCTCCTCCGGTGTTACCGGCAAAAGCCGCTTTAAAAGCGCCGCGTTCATCCTTATCCCTCCAGGCACTTTGTTATGCATATGGTAACATAACCGTGCAAAAAAGTGAACCTCTAACCCCCTTTACCAAACGGATTGATTTTCTGTGACGGAAATGGTAGAATAACCTCTGAAAAGTGCGGCGTTTTGAACTTAATATAAACACCTGCCGAATAACAGTAAGTAAAAGGATGTGTTGACGTGAAGAGGGCGGCACAGTGTAAGCGGCTTATCATGTTCCTTACTTCCCTAGTTATTTTGTGCATACACACCGGGATGTTTTGGTTTGTGTGGGATCGATTCTATAACGATAGAATTCATCAACCTTTCGTTTTGCGGGGCAACTGGCTGATTTTATTAGTTTATGTTATTTTGCTTTTTACATTTTCACGCATATACGGTGGTTATAAAATCGGTTACTTGCGTGTATCCGAGGTGGTTTATTCGCAGTTTTTAACATTACTGTTTGTCAACTTTATCACCTACTGCCAGATAAGCCTGATTGGACGCTGGCTGCTGAACATTTGGCCAATGGTTTTTCTTACCTTGGCCGAGATGGCTGCTACCGTGCTGTGGGCGTTGGTTTCCAATTGGATTTATTTTCGGCTGTATCCGCCTAGAAGGATGATAATTGTATACGGAAACGACTCTGCCGCCGGACTCATTAAAAAAATGAACCAGCGGGCTGACAAATATAAAATTTGCGCCTCTATTAGCATTGAAGAAGGGCTTGACGAGGTTTTTCGCCAGATACAAAATTACGAATCCGTCATCATTTGCGATGTAAAAACGCAGTTGCGCAATAAGCTGGTAAAATATTGCTTTGATCATTCGATTCGTATTTACATAACGCCTAAGATTTCTGATATTATTTTGCGCGGCGCAGAAGACATCAATTTGTTTGATACCCCCCTGCTGCTATGCCGCAATAAAGGGTTAACCTTTGAACAGCGCTTTATGAAACGGGCGCTGGATCTTCTTCTTTCTTCGGTGGCTATTGTGCTTACCTCCCCCTTCATGCTCATCGTGGCGATTGCTATTAAATGCTATGACGGCGGGCCGGTACTGTTTAAGCAAAAGCGCTGTACGTTGGGCGGCAAAGTGTTTGAAATTTACAAGTTTCGCAGCATGATTGTGGATGCTGAAAAAAACGGCAACGCGCATCCCGCTACCCAAGACGATCCCCGTATTACGCCGGTGGGGAGGATTATACGCAAAACCCGGTTGGATGAGCTGCCCCAGTTGTTTAACATCCTGTTGGGCGATATGAGCGTGGTGGGACCCCGGCCAGAGCGGGTGGAACACGTAGAGCGTTACACCAAAGAGATTCCCGAGTTTTCTTTTCGCCTTAAAGTTAAGGGCGGCTTAACTGGATATGCGCAAATCGTGGGCAAATACAACACCTCTGCCTATGACAAACTTAAGCTAGACCTAATGTATATTGAGAACTACTCCTTTTTAATGGATTTAAAGCTTATTTTAATGACCATAAAAATTATGTTTATGAAAGAAAGTACCGAAGGCTTTTCTGCTGAAGACATTGAATCCAAACATTTAAATATATCTGACAGTATTTCGCCTGTTGCCGCTGTTGGCGCAAAAAAGCAGGAACCGCAATCTGCTTTTCTTACTTCTGTTGCGGAACCGGAGCGGCCGGAAGAAGAACTGGCAGTTAAGTGATAAAGATAAAAGGGCGCCCCTTGCAACAAGGCAAAGGGTGCCCTCTGTGTTGTTATGTTTTATTAATTTACCTTTGCGTGTCGTAGGACTCCGGTTAGCCCGGCCATTTGGCAATCAGAAAGTGGATGGGGATGCCTTGTTCAGAAAACATCTGCTCATGTTCGGTTTCTATATTACCTTCTATGCCTGCGGCGTGTAGATCATCGGTACGGTACAGTAGCTCAAACCCGCATTGCTCTAAATAAGACACAGAATCCTCAAACAACGGCGCATCATCCGTTTTAAAGTGGATTTCTCCCCCTGGGGTCAGAAAACTTTGGTATTTTTTTAACTGACGGGGATGGGTTAACCTTCTTTTTTTGTGCTTTTCACGGGGCCATGGATTACAAAAATTAATATAGATGCGCGAAATACCGTCTTCAGGCGCCAATACTGTTTCGATTTGTTCCACATTTACCGCGCTAAGCAGTAAGTTTTGCACCTCTTTGCCTTGGCTGCCAAACAGCTGCACAATCTTGCGCCTGGCAACCCCCAACATATCGCTTTTTATATCAAAAGCCAAATAGTGAATATCGGGGTTTTGCAGGGCCAGTTGGGCAATAAAAGCCCCTTTGCCGCAACCAACCTCTAAATGCAAAGGGCCAGCGTTGTCAAAACATTCCGCCCATCTTCCACGGTTGAGAGCCGGTTGCTTCACAAAAAAAGGGCAGGCATCCAACTCCGGCCTCGCCCAAGCTTTTCTTCTAATTCTCATGTGCTTCGTTCCTTTCTGTTCTTGCGCAACATTTAGTATAGCAAACCAAGTAATGCTTGTCGATATCCTTCTGAAAATTTCGACAAAACCCTTTTATGTGATTTGGTATGAAGCGATACAGTTTAATTTCCATTTTTTTCAAATTTATAAAAAGTGCTGAAATCTATAAATATCCTGCTTTTTTTCCTTTTTCATGCTATAATAAAACACAGAAAAGCTTGATTTCATCACTTTTCTAAGCTCTCCCGCGGTAGAGCTTTTCAGCTAACGTCAACCGACTATGTAGATAGGAGTGTGTTATCAAATGAACGCGTCTTCAAAATCTTCAAATAAAAAATCATCTCAAAGCCGCAGCAACAACAAAACCAAAGAAAAAAGTATCAACACGCAGCCAGAGCAGGAACTAAAGCAAGAGACTCCCATGGTTCAAGAAGAAGCAGCCGCCGCTAAGGCCGATGCTCCGGAAAAAGCGGCCGCTCAGCCTGCCAAAACCACGAGGGCAAGAAAGCCCCGCGGCTCCGCCTCATCTAGCGCAGCTAAAAAAGGCACGGCCACAGCAAAAGAAACCGCTAAACCTGCAAAGAAAACCAGGGCTTCTGCCAAGAAAAAAACCGGCACAACTGCCTCCAATACGCAACCGGAAGAACCCTCCAAAGCGAGCGAAAACAACCTTACCCCTGTTTTGGCCGGCAAAGATTTGGTAGAAAGCAAGGCCAAAGATAGAGGGATGACGCAGGTTACACCTACTGAAAAAAGGATTGTGAAAACCGAGCAAAAGGAAAAAACATTGGTTACCTCTTCTCCGGCCTCAACGGCTATGGCAAGCCAGCCGCCTAAAGAGTTGCGTTTAACCACGGTTTCCTCCCCAAATGCAACCCTACCGCAGGCCGGCGTACAGGGTGTAGCACTCGACGTGGACGCCGAGGCAGAATTCAATCAACGGCTGGAGCAGCATTATGACGAACTGAAATGGCTGTATACCGACCTATATGACGAAATTCAGCCTTTGGAGGATTTGATTGGCAACCTACGTATTATTTATGTAAAAGAAAGAAAGCCCGCTTTAAAAGCATTGGATCGCGCCAGGCTGCAAAACCTAGATTGGTATCGCGGTAAAGCCTTGCGCGGTGCTTTGTTGGATGTTGGCCGCTTTGCAGAAAACTTAGAGGGAGTGGGCCAAAAGCTGGATTACTTAAAAGGCCGCAGAATCAACCTGCTGCATTTACTCCCCTTGTTTGAAACCCCTTCTTATGCGATGGATCCCTATGTGATAACCGATTTCCGCTCTATCAAAAAAGAACTGGGGACGCCTGCACAGCTGGAAGAACTGGCCGACCGCTGCCGCGCCGAAGGTATCAGCTTAAGTTTAGATTTTGTGATGAACCATACAGCGGATAACCACGAGTGGGCTTTGCGTGCCAAAGCTGGGGATCCCGCCTACCAAAGCCGGTACATCTGCTACAGCGATCACGATTTTGTATCGCAATATGAACGCACCATGCCGGGCGCCTTTACTTATGACGAAGGGTTGCACCGTTATGTGATGACCACATTCGGCCGCCATAGCTGGGATTTAAACTATAAGAATCCCGTTGTATTTAATGAAATGGTATACCATTTGCTTTATTGGGCAAACCGCGGGGTTGAGGTTTTTCGCTTAGACGCTCTTCCCTGTATTTGGAAACAATTCGGCACCAATTGCCATGATTTACCGCAGGTGCATTCCATTGCCCGGATGCTGCGCATCATTTGCGACATTGTCTGCCCGGCAGTGCTGTTGAATGCAGAGGCTGCGGTGGCGCCGGCACAGGCTACGCCTTATTTCGGCAGCCCGGATAAACCCGAATGCCATCTGGTGGCAAACACTTCAACCAGCGCCTATATATGGAACAGCCTCGCCACCCGCGATGTGCGCATGCTGCGAGAGCAAATAGATAAAATGGATTGCTCCGGCACCAATCACACCTATGTAAACACCCTACGGGATCACAATAGCATCGAGTGGCACCTAGACGACGATGCCATCCGCCGTTACGGCTTTGACCCTTATCTGCACCGTAAATTCCTCAACGATTTCTTTGCGGGAACCTATCCCGATAGCTTCAGCCGCGGCGAACTGTACCGTTATAACCCCTTAACCGGCGAGGCGGAAAACTGCGGCACCACAGCCTCCTTTTGCGGATTGGAAAAGGCCCTTTTGGATCAGGATGAAGAAGCTATCAGCATAGCCATCAACAGGCAGCTCATGCTGTATGCCTTGCTCGCTTTCTTACCAGGCATCCCCATGATATACAGCGGCGATGAATTGGGGCAAACCAACAATTACAGCTACAAAGAAGATCCGCAACTTGCCGCCAACTCTATTTATTTGCAACGCGGCACATTTGATTGGCAGGCCGCTCAACAAAGCATGGATGCTTCTACCGTACCTGGTAGATTGGGCCGGGGATTATTGCCTATTCAAACCCTAAGCTCTCAGTATGCGGTGCTATCCGACAGCGCTCGGTGTTTCACCTTTGATACCGGAGATCTCAATGTTTTGGCTGTGGCCCGCCAGTATAAAGATGAACAGGTGATCGGGTTATTTAATTTCTGCGAAGGTTCAAAAGAACTATCTTTGCCAGATGGCGGAAGCTATACCGATCTGTTTACCAACGCTACCGTTTCCCCCGAAAAAATCACGCTCAAGCCCTATCAATACCTGTGGCTAACCAAGCGTCAGCTTGGATAAGCCGTTTCTTAAATGACTACACGATACTAATGTCAAAAGAAAACCAGCGTCTTTTTAGGCGCTGGTTTTCTTTTGTGTGTTTTAGATAAAAGAGCCCCCCACTCGGCCTACACAACATACAAAAAAGCAGGTTCCTCGCCTGCCGCCCTTCACAATACCGAAAAACGTCAGTTGAAAAACCTGCCCTATGTTTTTGTCTTACTAAGAAAACAGCCGAGAAATCAACTTATTTGCGGTTAAAGATCGACATAATATCGTAGTAAGTATCGTCATCATCGTTGGTGTTGCGCGCAGCCGGAGCCGGTTGTGACGGACGGGCCGGTTGCTGGGCACTTTGTTTTGCAGCTGTTTCCGCTCCCCTGGCTGGGGCAACGGGCTGTTGCCGTACGGAACCGCTCGCCTTAATCGGCGCCGCCGCAGGCTCTTCCACCACGGGAGTATACGGCTCATGCGTCGCGAATCCGGTTGCAATCACGGTGACACTCATTTCATCGTTCATATCTTCATCAAAGGCAGCGCCCCAAATGATGTTGGCCTCTTCATCCGCCTGCGCGGCAATCATAGCCGAAGCAGTTTCCACCTCATCCAAACCAATATCAGGCGACGAGGTGATATTGATGATAACGCCCTTTGCACCATTGATAGCTGTTTCCAGCAGGGGGCTGCTAATAGCCATATTCGCAGCAGCTTCCGCTTTATCCTTACCCGAAGCATGGCCCACGCCCATATGCGCATAGCCCGCGTCTTTCATCACCGCCGTAACGTCGGCAAAGTCCAAATTGACGATACCAGGCAGCAAAATCAAATCAGAAATACTTTGCACACCCTGGCGCAACACATCATCGGCCACAGCAAAGGCATTGAGCAGTGTAATGCGCTGTTCGCTAACATATTTCAGCCTCTCATTGGGAATAACCACCAAAGAATCCACATGTTCCCGCAGTGCAGCAATGCCCGCTTCCGCCTGCTCCATACGGCGGCGGCCCTCGAATTCAAAGGGCTTGGTTACGATGCCTACCGTTAAAATGCCCATATCACGAGCAATTTCTGCCACAATAGGCGCCGCCCCTGTGCCAGTGCCGCCCCCCATACCGGCGGTAATAAACACCATATCGGTGCCGCGAATCACGGCCGCAATGGCCTCACGGCTTTCATCGGCCGCTTTTTGCCCAATTTCAGGCTTGGAGCCTGCGCCCTTACCGTGGGTAATCTTTTCGCCGATTTGAATTTTCTGGCTGGCTTGCGAACGCAGCAGCGCCTGACGATCGGTGTTAATCGCAATAAACTCTACACACTTTACACCGGAGTTTACCATGCGATCAATCGCGTTGCCACCACCGCCGCCTACGCCGATAACTTTAATTTGTACTATATTCTCAAAGTCATTATCCAGCTCAAAAGGCATAACCGTCTTCCTCCCAATTTGACTTCTTTTTTATGTAAGTTTCTGATTTTTTGTATCATCTCTATCAAAAAATGCTCATATAATAATCTAACACGTTTTTAGGTGAAATTCAAGAAAATATTGCGATTTTCCGTCTAAATGCATAATCTTATTCGCTTATATTTGACGCGGCGTTGATATCAGAAATACGGAACGGCGCCATATTATCGCTTACCGCCAGCGACACATCCAGCACCCCCTCTTCTTCCTCCCCAATATTGGGCGGCTGTAGGCAATTAATGGCAAAACGGATTTTATAATCCATTTCTTCCGGCGTAGTGGGTAATCCCAACTTTACCAACACCCTGTTATCATAGGTTAAAGTGGGGCTGGTTATATTGGTTAAATCGATTTCCGTCACTTTTTCCATCTGATTGCGCTCAATCGCCTGCGTAATGCTTTGCAGCACTTCTTGTGCATTTTGATCTTCAAACTGCACACTGCTGCCAGGCTGCGCATTTTCCAATTGAATTCCCTTAATGATCGGCAAATCTTCCTTGGGCTGATCTGCCACCTCTAACACTTTGCCCTGGCTGCTGATAATCACATAGCCGTCTTGCTGGCTAATAACCCCAGAAGGGGTGGCTTCTTTCACAGTGATTACAATTTTGTTGGGGATTCGGCGCGAGATTTCTACTGTTTCTACGTAAGGTAAAGCATTTTCAATAGAAGCCGCACCCTCCTTGGCTTTACACAAAAACAGGTTTTGCCCCTGCTCAATGCCGCTTAATTCAATAACCTGCGCCGAATCATAGCGGGTTTCGCCTTCAACGGTTATCGTGTCAATTTTAAACAGCACGGTTAAAGATAAGGCCAGCGCCACCCCCAGCACGGCCAAAATTAAAAAACCGTATAACAGCCATAAGCGGACTTTCCGGCTGCGTGCGCTTTTTCGGGGTGAAAGATGTCTGCGCCTATCATCCTGTGCCGGCCGGTGAACAACTTTTTGTCTTTGCTGATTTACGGTATTTTTTTTCGTCATAGCCATTCCTCAGATCCTTTTTATCACAGCTCCAACCGTAGATAGGGTTTGTTCAATGGATTCATATCCCCTATCGATATGCCGCAAACCGCTCAACTCGGTTACACCGTCGGCGCCCACGCCGGCTACCACCAACGCCGCGCCACCGCGCAAGTCGGGCGCTTCTACCCGCGCCCCCGATAGGCGGAAAACCCCTTCTACAACCGCCACGCGGCCCTCTACTTTTATGTTGGCGCCCATGCGCGACAACTCCCCCACATGCTTATAGCGGCATTCAAAAATATTTTCTACAAATACGCTGGTGCCGCGGGCCGTGGCCGACATCGCCATAACCGGCGCTTGTGCATCCGTAGGAAAGCCGGGATAAGGCATAGTGCGAACCATTTTAATGGGCTGCAGCCTTTCGGGCGCCTGCAAACGCACTGTGTGCCTATGGGCTACTACGGTACATCCCGCCTCTTCAAACATGGGAAGGATTTGCCCAAGATGTTGCGTTTCCACGTGCTTTAACTCTAGGCAGCCTCCCGTTACGGCCGCGGCGGCCAAATAGGTTGCCGCAGCAATGCGATCGGGAATAATACGATGTTCTACCCCCTGCAAACGTTCCACGCCTTCAATCGTTACCGTTCCCTCACCGGCCCCGGTAATTTTAGCGCCGCAACTATTAAGAAAGTTGGCTAAATCCACAATTTCCGGCTCACGGGCCGCATTGGTTATAATAGTTACCCCTTTTGCCAGTACCGCCGCCAGCATAATATTTTCGGTAGCTCCTACGCTGGGGAACAACAACGCTATAGGCGCGCCCTGCAACCCATGGGGCGTAGTGCAATCCAAATAACCATGAGATTCATCGATAACAACCCCCATTTGCCGCAAAGCCTTTAGATGCAAATCAATAGGGCGCGGCCCCAATTCGCATCCTCCGGGCAGCGAAAGGCGCGCTTTACCCATACGCGCCAGAATAGCACCCAAAAACACAATGGAGGAACGCATCTCCCGCATCAGATGATCCGGGATATCGTAGCGGGAGATACTGTCTGCCGAAAGCAACAACGATTTTTTCTGCCGCTCTGCCTGGCAGCCCAAATAACGCAGGATTTGAACCGATACCTCTACATCGGACAAGGCAGGGCAATTATGTAAACAGCTTTGGCCATGACATAAAATGGTTGCCGCAAGTAGGGGCAGGGCACTATTTTTCGCCCCGTGTATCTCTAGTTCACCTTTTAGAGGATGACTTCCCTCAATGATCAATTTAGACATGGCAAACACACCTTTCTTCTTTTCCGGCAAATATTTCACAGCGCCAGCCCGCTCAAACGGCTCTGTGCACTATACTATGCCGAAAAAGCCGGTGTGGTTCGCCACTACTTTTTACTTAAAACCTCACAGATCCCGCGATAGATCCGCTCGCTGGAATCAGTGATGGCCATTTTTTTTGCATTTGCTTGATAGGCGCGCAGCACATCGGGGTGCGAAACCATTTCATCCACCATTGAAATCAACCGTTGCCCCGTCAAATCCTTTTCTTCCAAAATACTGGCCGCCTGGCGGCGAACCAAAGCCATGGCGTTATGGTATTGATGGTTTTCCGCAACGTTGGGAGAAGGAATCAAAATCGACGCCCGGCCTTGCGCTTGTAGTTCGCTTAGAGTTCCTGCCCCTGCCCGGCAGATAACCAAATCCGCCGCCGCAAAACAGTCGGCTATATCATCAATATACTCGCGAATATCCAAATTAGGGTGCTGCGCCAACCGAACGCCTTTTTCTTCTAACCGCTGGGGGAACCATTTGCCATACTGCCCATAAGCATGGATGTGCTGATAACGATCCTCCTTCGCGCTCCAGGCGATTAAATCCGCCACAGCTTCGTTGATCTTACGCGCCCCTAAGCTGCCCCCAAAGGACAAAATAACCGGGCGTGTGTCCAGGCGCAGCTTTTTTCTGGCTTCTTCTCGCTGCGCCGTTAAAAACTCGGCACGTACCGGGTTACCCGTAACCACCCAAGGGCAGCCTTGCGGCAGATATTTTTTCGCGTCCTCCACCGTTAAAAACACTTTGCTGGCATATTTCGCAAGCATTTTATTTGTCACGCCCGGATAGGCGTTCTGCTCATGAATGACAATAGGCACTCCCAACTTTGCCGCCGCGCGCAACACGGGCCCACTGACGTAACCGCCTGTTCCCACACAAATATCCGGTGCAAAGCTGCGAATAATTTTTTTCGACGCGGCGCTAGAGGTAACCAATAGTTTCAAAGTGCGCAGGTTCTTTTTGAACCCTTCCCAATTGAGCTTTCTCTGAAAACCCGATATGGCAATTTCTTGGTAAGCGTAACCGGCCTTAGGCACCAGTTTACCTTCCATTCCGCCTTTCGCCCCCACATAAAGGATCTCAGCCTGGGGCTGCTGTTGCTTTACATATCCGGCAATGGCCAAGGCTGGGTTAATATGGCCCGCCGTTCCGCCGCCGGCAAATAAAATTTTCATTACAAAACCTCCCCTGCCAAATTTTCTACGCGACACACGGGCGCTAAGTTTTCTCTAAGTTCGCTGTTCGCGAAATAGAAAGCACAACCCCCATTTGCGCCAGCAACATAACCAGGGAACTGCCCCCATAACTGAAAAAGGGCAAACTAATACCTGTATTCGGGATGGTATTGGTTACAACCGCAATATTCAGCACCACCTGAATTCCCACTTGGGCGGTTAAGCCAATGCCCAACAGCGCACCGAATTTATCCTTGGCCCGCATAGAAATAACAATGCCGCGCCACACCAAAAGCGCAAAAAGCACAACAATAATCAACGCGCCAATGAGCCCCAGCTCTTCGCACACAATAGCAAAGATAAAATCGTTTTGCGGTTCGGGCAAATACAAATACTTTTGCCGGGATTGCCCCAATCCCAAGCCTAACAAACCGCCCGACCCAATGGCGTACAAGGAGTTTTGGGTTTGCCAAGTGTCAACGCCTGCAGGGGGATTAAAAGGATCCAACCAACCGTTTACCCGCTCCATTGCGTAGGCGAACTTATCGGTAAAGGCCACCAAATAAATAAGGGCGGCACCCACCAAGCCCAAAGCGCCTGCGAACCACCGCAGTTTAACGCCGCCGATAAACAGCATGCCGGCAGTAAGGAATATAACAATAATTGCACATGAAATGTGCGGCTCCATGGCCAAAAGCCCTACCGTGCTGCCCAAAATGATGATATAGGGCAACACACCGTAGCGAAATTTGTCCATCCGATTAAAATTGATGGATATCAAATGGGCCATAGATAAAACGATGGCAAATTTGGTTAATTCCGAAGGTTGAAAGCCGAAAATCCAGCGGTGCACCCCCGAAACAGCCGGAGCAAATAAAACCAGCACCAGTAACACATAAGAAAGCGCCAAAATAGGCATGGCAAATTTGTGTAGATGATGGTAATCAAAATAAGAAATAAAAATCATGGCAATAACGCCAACCACCGCCCAAATGGCCTGAGAACGGATGAAAAAGTAGCTGTCGTCATAGAGGTAATAAGCATTGGGGTAGCTAGCGGAAAACAACATAACCAGCCCAATCACCAGCAAAATCATCAGCAAAAAAAAGAAGGGCATATCCATCCCTGAACGGATGGAAAAAATGCGAAAACGCTTACGGATAGCTATCATACCCTTAGGGGCCGGATCCCTTTTGGGCTCTGTTTTTCGCTTATTTTTACGCGAAGGCTCCCTCACCGGCGCTTTTACAGGGGCCGTTGAAGGTATGGAAGTGTTTTTGATACCCGCTGCCTTCCGGCGCCTACCCGGCGAAGCGACCGCTCGATTTGCACCTGTTTGCGCCAATTGCCATACCTCCTTAACAAAGTGGTTTCTAAACGAACTGCTTATACGCCATATATAACGACAAGTAGCGAGACAACTCCGCCTATGATAGTGACCAAACTAAACACCACGCAAATTTTAATTTCACTCCAGCCGCTCATCTCAAAATGATGATGAATAGGGCTCATTTTAAACAGGCGTTTGCCGTGTGTAAGCTTGAAATAAGTAACTTGCAAAATCACCGAGAATAATTCGCACCAATAGATAATGCCTAGTGGGATAAGCAAAATGGGCAAATCCAGTCCAAACGCCAACGCGCACACCATGCCGCCCAAAAACAACGAGCCGGTATCCCCCATAAACACCTTGGCCGGATTAAAATTCCACACCAAAAAGCCTAGGCAACTGCCGGCCAGCGCCGCAGCACAAATACTGATCCCTTGCACGTTCATTACACCGGCGATAACCATAAAAAATAAACCAACGAAAAAGGTGACCGAGGCATTTAACCCGTCGATGCCATCGGTAAAGTTAACCGCGTTGTTGACGCCCACGATTAAAATAGCCGCCAGCGGCCAATACCACCAACCCAAATCAATCGTTCCTACAAAGGGGATAATCGTGGTTCCACGCGCGCCCGCCAGATATAGGGCGGCCAGATAGGCAGCAGCCACCAAAAACTGCAGCAGCAATTTTTGCCGGGCTGTTAGGCCCAGGTTTCTCTTTTTTACTACCTTAATATAATCGTCAAAAAAGCCGATAAAAGCAAAGCATAGGGCCATCCCCAGACCTGCCAGGCATTTAACGATAACGAATTGATACACCGAAAGGCCAAAGCCGTTCCCATCATATAAATACCCCAACGGCACACATATTATTATGGCGACAAAGCAAGCGATTATGAACATAAAACCTCCCATAGTGGGAGTTCCCTGCTTTTTTTTATGCCATTTGGGACCTATCTCTAAAATGGTTTGCCCAAAGTGTACTTTGCGCAAGAATGGAATAAACCACTTGCCCAGCAAAGCCGTGATACCAAACCCCAAAACTGCCGCAATTAATGTCCATGTACCGCTCATTATCATCCGCCCCATCCTGTAAAGTATCAAAATCCCGCCGCAATAGCGGCTTAACTTTCCAATCCTCGCAAGGCCCTCCGAACATTATAGCACAAAATACCAACCGTGTATTTACGTAACTTGACGGTAATTCTTACCATTTTTAACGAAATTTCAGCAACTGCCGCGAATTGCTTTCTCTACAAATGAACAGCATCCAACACCTTTGCAAAGGGTAGCTCGCCGGCTAATGCGGCCGCTAATACCGCCAAAAGCAAATCAACGGGGAGATCGCTTTTTTCTACCTTTACTCTGCCTATCACACCTTGGCCCAGAATTTCAAAGGTTATGCCGTCCTCCTGACGCAGATTGTGGGCCGAATAATCAGCGCCGCTATCCTGCATATCGTAGGTGCGTTCGTTTTCTTGCGCAACGCCTGTGGGATCAAAGGGCCGCACCACACGGTAAAAGGGGGTGCTCCCTCCGTCAAGCGCCTTTGACTGCGCGCCGGGCGTCTGCAACAAAACCCAGGGCAGCAACGCTTCTTCCGTGCAAAGATCCTTTAAACTGTCGGCCCAGATAACAGCGCAGGCACAGCAACCATGCACTTCGCTTAATTGTTGCTTTTGTTCCCCGGTAAAGGTTCCCATCCACCGGTTCAACCAAACCGTTTCGCACCGGCAACCGCGCAAAATTTGCAACAGTGTGTTCGCCGCCTGTTCGGCTTGCGGCCCCACAACAGCAAACAAACGGATTCCCCGATTGCACTTCTGCGGGCAGTTGCATAGATTTGTTTGGCCCTCCATTGGCCTCATCTCCTTATAACCAGACGCATTCAAGCCACAGGCATATGACGCAATAGCAAGAATAAGCACAAAGGAAACTACTATATGGCTGCACAATATGCCCGCGGCTGAACGTCCCTTGGATGTTATTCTACATTGTCTTTTTGAATAAAGGTAACGGTAATAACTGTGCCTGGGCTCACCTCTGTCCCCTCCGATATGCTTTGTGACACCGATGTCAGCACTGCGTCTTCGGAATTGGCCGGGGCGGATATGCTAAAGTTTAGCCCCGCCGCTACCGCCTGTTGATTTGCCTGTGATAGCGTCAAGCCCACCAGGTTGGGCACTGTAACCTTTTCATTTTCTTCAATACCTTCTTCTGTATAAAGCACCACGCTACCCTCTTTGGGTATCGTAGCATCGGGATCCGGAATCTGTGAAAGCACGGTATCGCCCGATCCCTTTACCACTGCGGTAAGCCCTGCGTCGCTTAGCTTTTGCTGGGCTTCTTCCACCGTGTTACCTATGGTGTTGGGAGCGGTGGTATCCAGCTCGGCCCGCTCTGCATCGGTATACCGGCGTTCCACGCCCAAATAAGGCAATACGTTTTCCATTACTTTGCGGAAAGTGGGGGCCGCCACACCGCTGCCATAATAGCCGTTGGGGCCCTTCGGCGTATCATAAAACACCAGCATAACAACCTCGGGGTCATCCGCCGGGGCAAAACCGCAGTAAGAGGCAATGTAATCTTCGCCCGGACCGATGGCGACCTCACCAATTTTTTCAGAGGTGCCTGTTTTACCCGCCACCCGGTAGCCGGGAATATAGCCGTTTTTACCTGAGCCCTGTATAGCGTTGGTTTCCAGCATGCTGCACAAACGCTGGGATGTTTCTTCCGATATCACCTGGCGCTTTACCGTATCGCCGGCTGTTTTTACAATATTGCCGTCGCTGTCTACTATCTTATCCACAATGTGAGGCTGAACCAGCTTGCCTCCATTAGCCACAGCGGCCACTGCCGTAATCATTTGAATCGGGGTAACTTTTTCGCCTTGACCAAAGGATCCGATGGCCAGATCCAACTGGGTCATGCTGTCTTGATTAAAATAAATACTGTTGCTTTCACCGGGCAGGTCGATGCCGGTTTTTTGCAAAAAGCCAAACGCTCCAAAATATTGGTTAAAGCGATCTATTCCTATGTTAAGCCCCAATTGCATAAATGCCGGGTTGCAAGAGTTGCATAGGGCTTGCAAAAAGGTTTGCTGGCCGTGCCCCGTGCGCACATGGCAGCCGATGGATTGCGCGTTTTCTACCGGCTTATAAGATCCGGAGCAATAGAAGGAGGACTCTTCATTTACCACGCCTTCCTCCAAACCCATGGCCGCCGTAATAATTTTAAATACAGAACCGGGCTGATAAGTATCGCTAACCGCTTTGTTACGCCACTGATATTGCAGCGCCTCATTGCGGGCTTCTGCCTGCTGATCCTCCGGCAATGTGGCGATTTCCGCCGCTTTCAGCTCATCCACAATGGTAAACGGATCATTGGGATCGTAATCGCCCTTTACTGCCAGACCCAATATTGCGCCGGTATCAACATCCATTACGATAGCGGTGGCCCGGTTCTTTACCTCGTTTTCTTCAATGCCTTCTTCAAGATATTTCTCTAAAAAGTGCTGCACCACTTCATCAATGGTAAGAATCAGGTCGCAGCCGTCTTTCGGCTCTACCATCTGCTCATAATCATAAGGCATATCGGTGCCCAAGGCATTTTTGGCCGTGACCAACCGGCCGGGCGTGCCGGTTAGATATTCGTCGTATTGCGCTTCTAGGCCGTTTAGGCCTTGACCATCTTCACCGGTAAAACCCAGCACCGAGGCCAAAAAGTTACCGTAGGGATAATAGCGCTTGTAATCCTCGATCAACCGTATGCCGGAAGTGATGCCGTTTTCCTCTTTAAATTGTAAAATTTGATCTTTCACGTCGCTCTCTACCCGTTTTTGGATAATCGTGTAGTAAGAGCTGGTATTTTCCGCTTTCTCGCGCAAATCAGCTTCATCCAGTGAGAGAATGGATGCCAGGCCGGTGATTACGGTTTCGCGCATAGCGGCATCGTCTTTTAAATATACCGGCTCCAACACCACCGTCCACACGTTGGCGCTTTCTGCCAACGGCTTATTATTACAATCTAAAATAGATCCTCTTTGCGCGTTAATCGTGGTGCTGGCCAGCTGGTTGCCCACCGCTGCTTTTTTTAATTCTTCGCTTTGCACCACTTGTAGCTGAAACAGCCGGGCAATCAGCACGCCGAACCCTACCACGACCAGGATGATTAACACTGCCAGAGACCGGCGCCACATCCTTACGGTTGTTCCTTTTGCCATTCTTCACAAACTCCTTCCCCTGGTTTATCACTGCGGCCGACTAAGCCATATAGCAAAATGAGAGTCAAGATCATCTCTCAACTCTCCGCATTCTCCCCATACTATATATGTGGCGCACCACCGGGTTATGCCAGTTTACGGCAGCAAGCCCGACAGCATGTCCGATAGCTTATCCAAAAAAGAGCGTTGCTCCTCCGTCTCAACAACCTCCTCTTTATCCCCCTCTGATAATTGGATGTAGTGAATTTGAGACGCTTCGGTTTTGGTCATTCCCAAAGTGTTTTGCGCGTACTCCTCAACTTCACGCAATGACAACTTTGCTTCTACCTTCATCTCTAACTGTGTGGTGATACTTTTGCTTTCTTCCAGCTGTTTATTTGCCGCATTAATCTGTTCTGTCAGCTCTGTTAAGCGAACCTGGCTGTATATCATCGTTGCCAGCACCGAAGCTGTAATGGCAAACAGCAAAAAGGTTGCTATCACCGTGGTGGGCCTATAATGCTTACGGCGGTTAATTTCCAGCTGCTCTTCGGGAATACGGATGATATTCTTTTTTTTACCGGGCCGCTGTTTGGGAGCAGCCGAGGACTCGAACAACGAAAAGTCATACGCCGTATTCCTGTTTGAAGCCGCCAATCTTAACACTCCTATCTTTTTCTAGTATCATGATTCTTTCGTTTCATTTATTTCAGATGAAATATTCGGCAATTCTTTGTCTTTTATGCAAACACGAAGTTTCGCACTGCGGCTGCGCGGGTTTTCACGCAGCTCCTTTTCCCCAGCTTCTATTGGCTTACGATGCAACAAATGAGCGCTGGGCGTTTTACCACATACGCAAACAGGAAAATCCGGCGGGCAAGTGCAACCTTTGCACCACTCCGCCATTCTTTGCTTTACCATACGATCTTCTAAGGAATGAAAGGTAATCACCGCCAACCTACCGCCGGGCTTGAGCACGGTAAAAGCGGCGTCTAGCCCTTCTGAAAGCCTGTCTAGCTCGCCATTTACTGCGATACGCAGCGCTTGAAAAGTTTTACGCGCAGGGTGCCCATCTCTGCGCACGGCTGCGGGAACCGCCTCTTTTATAATCTCGGCCAACCTTCCTGTGGTGGCAATGGGTTGATCTTGCCTGGCGGCCACAATAGCCTGCGCAATACGGCGGGCACACTTTTCTTCACCGTATGTAGCAATAATCCGGGCCAACTCTTGTTGGCTTAGGGTGTTGACCAAATCACTGGCAGAGGGCCCCGTTTGGCTCATACGCATATCTAAAGGGGCATCGTGATGATAGGAAAACCCCCTCTGAGGTGTATCTAATTGATGAGAAGACACGCCAATATCCAACAAAACCCCGTCTGCCTGGCCCAGCCCCAAGTGAGTGACCACTTGCTCCATTTGACTGAAATTCGACTGATAAACAATGCTGCAGGTATAATCTTTCAGCCGAGAACTTGCCTCTGCAATGGCATCGGGATCTTGATCAATGGAGAGCAGCCGGCCCGTTTGTAACCGCTGGGCGATCCCCTCGGAATGGCCGCCGCCCCCTGCTGTGCCATCTATATAGAAGCCATCTGGCTTTATTGCCAACGCCTCCATCACCTCGTCAAATAAGACAGGCTTGTGGTATTGAGGCACATCAGCCACCCTTTCCCTACAAATCCAACTCGTCCATTGCTTCTGCAATGCTTTCTTCCGTTAATTCAGAATTAAAACGGTTCCAACGTTCAGAATCCCAAATTTCGGCGCGCCCAGACGTGCCGATAAAGGTAACGTCTTTGCTCAACCCTGCGTAATCCCGCAGTTTTTGCGGCAAAAGAATGCGGCCTTGCTTATCGGTTTCCACTTCGGCAGCGCCAGAGAAGAAAAAACGTTGTAAGCCGCGCGCCTTAGAGATGGGCATGTTTTGCACCTTTTGCTCTAACGCAGCCCATTGCGACGGCGACAATACAAACAGGCAGCCATCCAGGCCCTTGGTTACATAGAACACATCGCCCAGATCTTCCCGAAATTTAGCCGGGACGATAACGCGCCCTTTTGCATCGATATTATGTTGGTACTCACCGATCAACATAACCGCCACTTACAGGGCCAACTCGGTAAAAAGCACCCACTTTCTACTACTTAGCCCCACCTTTCACCACTATTGTTTTGATTATAAGGCAAGCGACTCAAAAAAGCAAGCAGTTTTTCTATTTTTATCCAGTTAAGATTTGGTAATTTTACCCTATTTATTTACCTATTTTTACAATTTTCCTTACTTATTTTTGTTATCATTCTGCTAATTTTACTAAAAATAAAACAAAGCTTCACCATAAAGGATATGATTGTCACAATTTCTGTGAGACCGAAAAACTCTTTATCGTCCTATAGCTTTATAGAGTCGTCCCTCCCAAAAAATGGCATGAAAAAAGCCTGCGCGATACGCAGGCTTTAAAAGAACGATGAAAATAAAATGAGAGCAAAAGCAAACTTGCGGCTTTATTGCCCCGCCCCAGAGCGCTGAGAAGCTTTGATATTTTGCCTGGTTTTACGAAGCTCGGCCAAATTAGCCGTCATCTGCTCATCGGTGCGTTTCATAAGATCATCCACATAGTCGTTGGCGGCACGGCGCATTTCCCTAGCTTTTGATTGCGCCTGGGTTAACAAATCATTGGCTTTTGCTTGGGCTTGCCGCACTATTTCATTTTGATTTACCATCACCTTAACGCGTTCTTCGGCTACACGCACCACTGTTTCCGCTTCTCGCTTAGCGTCATTGATAATTTGGGTTCGGTCGGCTACAATCGCTTTTGCCTGCCGTATTTCTTGCGGGAAATTCTCGCGGATTTCATCTAAAATCTCACGCATACGTTCCGCATCGATAACGGTACGGCCTCCGCTCAAGGGCAAGCTCCAGGATTTCTCAAGCATTTCATCCAATTCGTCAATCAATTCGTCTACATTCATGCTATTTACACTCCTTTACAAAGCCGGTCCTTAATATCCTCCAGAATACATTCCGGTACAAAATTAGAAATATCGCCGCCGAACTGAGCAACCTGCTTTACAATACTGGAGCTTAAATACATATTCTCCGCCGTCGTGGTTAAAAACACGGTCTCCAGCTCGGGGTTCAGCTTCTTATTGGTTAAAGCCATTTGGAACTCATATTCAAAGTCAGAAACCGCCCGCAGGCCCTTTACTATCGCAGTTGCGTTGCGTTCCCGGGCATAATCGGCCAGCAACCCGTCAAACCCCACAATTTCTATCTTGGGCATTCCTTTTAACGCACGGGTTAGCAGCCCTTCCCGTTCCTCCAGCGTAAAAGCGGGATGTTTCGAGGGGTTTACCATCACCGCCACAATCACATGGTCAAACATTTTAACCGCACGGCGGATAATATCTACATGCCCCACAGTTACCGGATCAAAACTACCTGGGCAAATTGCTATTTTCATACTGTTCTATCCCCTTCACACCTAGGGCGCGCTGCGCCTTTCCCGTTTTTCACCTAACGATGTTAAGCCATATCTTGATGACAATATGCTGTTATCATAATCCGGCCATACCGGTATTGCTTTCGCATGATAAATGCTCCCACCTGTTGCGGCATAGCTTCTGTTGCGGGATGCTCGCATAAGATTGTGCCGCCCGGATTCATCAATTTTTCCACCCCGGGTAAGGCCTGCTGAAGCACCCCGGTTTGATAGGGCGGGTCCAAAAAAGCCAAATCAAACGCCTGGTTCTTTTGCGCCAAAAAAGAAGCATAATCCATCTGCAGCACCTTGGCGTTTTTATCCAGCCCCGTTGCCTGTAAATTACGCTTCACCTGTTCTACAGATTCCCGGCGCACATCCACAAACACGGCTTGCGCTGCGCCCCGGCTGAGTGCCTCAATGCCCATTTGGCCGGAACCGGCGAATAGATCCAAAAAGCGGCGGCCCTCCAGCTGAAATTGTATTATGCTAAATACCGCCTCTTTCACTCGTTCTGCAGTGGGGCGAACTTCCTCACCAGGCAGAGCGTTTAAACGCTTTCCCCTGGCAATCCCTGTAATAACGCGCATAGCGTACGTTCCTTTCAAAAGCGAGATTGAAAAAGCTTTTTTTATTATCCCATTTCACCCGCACGGTGTCAACCTTCAGATCTGCTCCTTTGCGGGAAGTTCATCCGGATGAAAAAAGCGATAAATCGCCTGCGCTGCGGGTTTTGTAATGCCGGGCGCCTTTTCCAATTCCTCCTGCGAAGCAGTGGAAACAGCCCCTATGGTCTGAAAATGCTTCAGCAGGGCTTTGGCCCTGGCCGGCCCTACCCCTGGGATAGAAATTAAAGTAGAAGAGATGGCCTTCTTTTTGCGGGTTTGCCGATGGTAGCCTATGGCAAAACGGTGCACCTCTTCTTGGATATTCGAAACCAAAGTAAAAGCCTGCCGGTTTGCATGTATGGCAATCTCGCCGCCATCTTTGGCAATTGCGCGCGTGCGGTGTTTATCATCCTTTACCATGCCGTAAAGGGGAATAGACAACCCGTATGCCTCCAATACCGGCCTAACGGCGGCCACGTGGCCCTTACCGCCATCCAATAAAATCAAATCCGGCAGTCTGCCGAACCCCTCTCCGCTATCTTTGCATTTTTCATACTCTGCCAACCTGCGGGAAATTACCTCCTGCATCGAAGCATAGTCGTCCTGCCCTTCAAAACCTTTTATTTTAAATTTGCGGTAGGCCGACTTCAGCGGGCGGCCGTTTTCAAAAACCACCATGCCTGCCACATTATCGCTGCCGCCTAAGTTGGAAATATCGTACGATTCGATATACGCAGGGGGATGGCTGAGCCCCAGAAGTCTAGCCAGCTCGTCCAAAGCCGACATCTCTTTGCCCGTTCTTCCTGAATTAAGAGCCAACCTATCTGCCGCGTTTTTGCGGCACATCTGCACCAATTGCAGCTGATCTCCTCTTTGCGGCACCACAATACGCACGCTGCGCCCAGCCTTTTTACCCAGCCAGCTACGCAGGGCGTCCATGCTATCCACCGGCCCATCCAGCGCAATCTGTGGCGGCACATGATCCCGCATGGAATAATATTGCTGTAAAAATTCCATGCGGGCGTTGGCGGCATCCCCCACATCACCCAACAAAAAGTCCTCTTTGTCATACAGCCTGCCGCCGGAAAAGCGCAAAACCGAAAAGCAGGCCCGGTTAGGCCCTTGCGCCAGCGCCACCACATCCTGCTCTTTTACCCGTGCAGAAACCACTTTTTGCTTATCGCCAACCCGGCGCACCGCCGTAATACGATCGCGGATCCGGGCAGCTTTTTCAAAATTCAACTCTTCTGCCGCCTGCTGCATCTGCTGGGTCATCTCTTTAATAGAGGCCATGCTGCCTCCCCGCAGAAAACCCAAAGCTTCGTTTACCACTTCTTCATACTCTTCTAACGGCATTTTTCCCCTGCAAGGGGCGCAGCACTGCTTAATATAAAAATTCAAGCACGGCCTACCCTTGCCAATATCTTGCGGAAAACGCCGGTTACAGGTAGGCAGGCGAAACAGCTTTTGCACCTCATCCACCGATTCGGTAACCGCCCAAGAGCTGGTATACGGCCCCAAATATTCGGCACCATCGTCTAACTTTTGCCTGGCCGCCGAGATGCGCCGCCAAGGCCCTTGGGTAACCCTAATATAGTTAAAGCCTTTATCATCTTTGAGCAAGATGTTATATTTTGGCCGGTGCTGCTTAATGAGGCTGCACTCCAGCACAAAGGCCTCAAACTCGCTGTCGGTCAAGATATATTCAAAGTCATCCACATGGGCCACCATTTGCCTGACTTTTTCTAAATGATTTTTTTGTGAACCGAAATATTGGCTTACCCGGTTTTTCAGCGCCTTCGCCTTGCCAATGTAAATAATCTTGCGGCTTTTATCACGCATGATATATACCCCTGGCGTCAACGGCAACTGCATCGCCTTGGCGCGCAATTGGCGAAGTTTCTCATTGCCTTGCAAAGTTTCCATTTCTGCCCCCCTTTCTTTAGAATCGTATTCCCCGGTAAACACCGCTTTTTATGAAAAAAGCACCGCCCATCGGCGGTGCTGAGGCTTTTTGCTTACTCCGCAAAACCGGACTGTACCAGCTTAACCAAGCTTTCAACAGACTCCTCTTCATCGGGGCCGTCTGCGATAATGCGGATAGTAGTGCCACCTACGATACCCAGCGAAAGAACACCCAAAAGGCTTTTAGCGTTAACCCGTCTCTCTTCTTTTTCTACCCAAATAGAAGACTTAAATTCATTGGCCTTTTGAATAAAGAAGGTAGCCGGACGAGCATGCAGACCAACCTGATTCTGCACCATAACATCTTTTACAAACATTGTAAAACCCTCTCCTACACAAAAATCTTGTGGCCATCGCAATGTGCCATTGTTCTTAGTGATCTTTTAAGATAAAAGTATTATATCCACAAAAAACCCTACAGTCAACTAAAACCGCCATTTTTGGATTGATGAACGATATCGATCCGTACGTGCCCTTTTGTATTTGTGCACATTACCACTATTGTTGAAAACTTTTGTTAGGTAACGATAGTGCCATTGTTTTCAACAATTCAAACGGACGTATAATTATTACACGTATCAAATGTTTATGCGGCCAATGTGAACATTATGCCCACAAAACAACCGTCATTCTTGATTTTTCTAATACATGGTAAAAAAAGGCACTGCATTTTTTTGCACATTCAGCTATTTTTACAAAAATTATCGCTTAATCCGTCATTCCTCATTTTCCGGAAGATTCTCTGCTTGCAGCGCTTGGCTAAGAAATGCGCGTTCTTTGTCGGTTAATTGGGCCTTTTCCAGCAGATCTGGCCGGTTGCGGGCTGTGCGCAGCAGCGACTGTTCCCGCCGCCACTGGGCGATGGCGCCGTGATTGCCGTTTAACAGAATGGGCGGCACCTCGCGTCCCCGCCAAACGGAAGGGCGGGTATACTGCGGGTATTCCAGCAAACCGTCAAAATGGCTTTCTTCCTCAAAACAAACATCCTCGGCTAAAACCCCCGGCTGTAACCGGCTAACCGCATCCGCAAGGATGAGGGCCGGCAGTTCGCCGCCGGTAAGCACATAGTCGCCGATGGAGATCTGTTCATCCACATACGCCTCTAGCACACGTTCGTCTACCCCTTCATAATGCCCGCACAAAATGGCCAGATTGTCATATTGTGCAAGGCGCTTGACGGTTTCTTGCGTAAGCACGCTGCCTTGGGGAGACATATAGATGAGCCGCGGCCGTGTGCCGGCTTGTTGGCACACATGTTCAAAGCAATCGGCAATTGGCTCAGCCAACAGCAGCATCCCCTTGCCCCCGCCATAGGGAGAATCATCCACCCGGTTATGCTTATCATATGTATACTGCCGGATCTGGTGACAGTGCACTTCCAGCGCGCCCTTTTTCTGAGCGCGGCCGATAATACTTTCCGCCATTACCGTTTGGCACATTTCAGGGAATAGGGTGAGAATATCAATCCGCATCATCAAAAATCCCCTTTATCGGCCGGATATACACCTTGCCTTCTTCCGGCGCAATACGGATAACCACCTCGTCGATAACCGGCACCAAATAGTCCTTGGCGCCGCTTTCCCGGCGGTCTGTTACCTGATAGACGTCATTAGCGCCCGTTTTAAACAAATCGGTTAGCTCGCCATAAGAACGGCCGGTATCCGCATCCACCACCTCTAGCCCCAGCAGATCCTGCACAAAATGACGGCCTTGGGGAAGATTCGCGTCTTGCCGGTTAAAATACAGCACACGGCCGCGTAGCCTATCTGCTTGTTCTACCGTTTCCACGCCTTCTAAGCGCAGCAGCGCCAAGCTCTTATGCACCCGGGCGGATAGCACGCGAACCGGCTCCCCCTGCGGCTGCCAATACAGGCGGCGAAAGCCGCACAAAAAAGCGGGGCTGTCGCACCAGGATTCCACCCGCAGTTCACCGTGCAGGCCCTGGGTGTTTACTATCTTCCCTGCCTCTAAATATTGTTTCAGTTCTTTCATAAGCACCTCCACCTTACGGCCCGTCATTTTGCAGCTATTCAGTCAGATTTGGGTAAACAGAAGAAAAGCGTGCAGTAAACCGGCCCATACCGTTTTACTGCGCGCTTCGCCGTTTGAAAAAATAGCCCAAGGCTTACGCCCATCGCCTATCAGTCGATTTCTACCGCGACCTTGGCGTTGTTACGGGTGGCCGCAGCGCGCATAACCAAGCGGATCGCCTTGGCGATTCTGCCCTGCTTGCCAATCACTCTGCCCATGTCGCTTTCCGCCACATGCAGGTGATATACCACCGTGCCGTCCTCCGAGGGAGCATCCTCGTCAACACGAACGGCTTCGGGGTTTTCCACAAGCCCTTGCGCAATGGTAACCAATAGCTCCTTCATTGAATAAGCCGCCTCCCGCTATTAAAGCACGCCTTGCTTTTTCAGCAAAGCCTTTACCGTATCGGTAGGCTGCGCGCCGTTGGCCATCCATTTTTTCGCCTTTTCAGCGTCCACCTTTACCTCAGAGGGTTCCTGCATGGGATTGTAGGTACCGATCTCCTCAATAAAACGGCCGTCGCGGGGATATCTGGAATCTGCGACAACGATGCGATAAAAGGGAGCCTTCTTTGCACCGATGCGGCGGAGTCTGATCTTAACTGCCATTTCTTTCACCTCCATTATTTTTGCGCGTTTGCGCCTGAATATTTATCTTCACCAGGGCCAAAAGCCACCGGATGAAAACCATAACATTACACCGGCGGGAACCCGCCGCCCATATTCATCAGGTTGGGGAATCTGCGCCGTTTGCCCTTGCCGTTTTTGCCGCCAAACTGTTTCATCACCTTTTGCATTTGCTCCAGCATTTTAAGCAGCTTGTTCACATCCTCCACCTTCATACCGCTGCCAGCGGCAATGCGGCGCTTACGTGAAGGATTGATAATGGCGGGCTTCTGGCGCTCTTCTTGGGTCATAGACTGAATAATCGCCGCCATGCGATCCATTTGGCGATCGTCGATGTTAGCATCCTCTATTTTGCGTTGATCGACGCCCGGGAACTTTGCCAACACCGATTTTAGCGGCCCCATTTTGCGCACCTGCTGGAACTGCTCCAACAGATCGTTAAAATCCATGCGGTTCTGGGTAAGCTTTTGCGCCATTTCGGCGGCCTTTTTGCTGTCAAGCTTGCTCTCGGCCTCTTCAATCAGCGAAAGCATATCGCCCATGCCCAAAATACGAGAAGCCATCCGATCAGGATGAAACGCCTCCAAGTCCTCTAGCTTTTCACCAACGCCTGCGAACTTAATGGGCTTGCCGGTAACCTCGCGCACCGAAAGCGCCGCGCCGCCACGGGTATCACCATCCAGCTTGGTGAGAATAACGCCGGTGATGTCCAGCAAGTCGTCAAAGGACTTGGCCACATTCACCGCGTCTTGACCGGTCATGGCATCCACCACCAGCAAAATATCATCCGGCGTAACCGCTGCCTTGAGCCGCCTTAATTCATCCATCAACGCTTCGTCAATGTGCAGCCGCCCCGCCGTATCGATAAGCACAAAATCGTTGCCGTGATCTTTAGCGTGGGACACAGCCGCCTTGGCGGTTTCCACCGGGTCGGCCGTGCCTCGCTCAAACACGGGCACACCTGCTTTGCCGCCCACCACCTGCAGCTGTGTAATAGCCGCCGGCCTATAAACGTCGCAGGCCACCAACAGCGGACGATGCCCCTGCTTTTTCAGCATCATGGCCAGCTTTCCTGCATGGGTGGTTTTACCAGAGCCCTGTAAACCACACAGCAGCACCACTGCCGGCGGCTTAGCAGGCGTATTCAGCCTGGCTTGCTCCCCGCCCATCAGAGCCGTAAGCTCTTCGTTTACAATCTTTATCACCATCTGCGCCGGCGTTAAGCTTTCCATCACCTCAGCGCCCACCGCGCGTTCGGTAACGCGGGAGGTAAAGGTTTTTGCCACTTTATAGTTGACGTCGGCCTCCAACAGTGCCAGCCGCACTTCGCGCATGGCCTCTTTTACATCGGATTCCGACAGCTTGCCCTTAGAGCGTAAACGCTTAAACGCAGCCGACAGCTTATCGGCCAAACTGTCAAACGGCATAGGCACACTTCCTTTCTTCTAGCAATACGCCTCAGCCCTCTTCCAACAGCCTATCGGCCGTTGCCATGATCCGGCCGGCTTCTTCATGTATTTCACGGGAATAGCTGTACCGCCCGTTGCACGCTTCTATGTGCTCCGCCGACAGGCGGATGGCCTCTAGCCCTTCCTGCATGGTGCGAAACCGCTTAGCGAGGCCCAGGCGCTGCTCCATATCCAAAAGCAGTGCTTCCGCCCGTTTGATGGCATCGCGCACGCCTTGGCGTGTAATCCCCTGGTTTGCAGCAATTTCAGACAGAGAAAGATCATCGTTATAATAAAATTCTACCGCCTCCCGCTGTTTATCGGTCAACAAGTCGCCGTAAAAATCCAGCAGGAAAGATATTTTTAGATCCTTCGCCATCTGCGCCACTCCTTTGGAAATTGCTATGTAAAGCAATTTTGCTTTACGCAGCTGTTTTATTATACAATAGCCCGCTTAGCCTGTCAAGCAAAAGATGACCTTTTAGCAATTTTAGAACCGAATTCTTGACAAAACCACCCAAGCTACCTATAATCAAACTAAACTTCTTTCATTTCTAAAGGAGAAACCATAAAGTGAGGTACAATACACCCATGTGTGTGGTTCGTATTCGCAACTAAAAGCGCAATGAAAAGCATTCTGTGACAGAATGTGTTTTTGTTGCGCCTTTTTGTTGTTTGCGAATGACAACGGAGGTGTATTTTTTGTGTCCAAAAAAGCCAACGCCCCACTGTGGGTATCCCAAAATTTTATGACCAGCAAGCAAGACATTCAAACCCTTTTGCGGCCTGCCGAAAGAAAGCTTGCGCTCCCTTCAGCTCAAAACCCGCTTTGAAACCGGTATTTCTCAGCGCATCAGCGCTTCTGCCTTTCACCCCAAACCACAGGTGGATGCTGCTTTACTACACCTGACTTTAAAACCTCAGCCCGACCTGCCCCAAACGCTGCAAGGTGAATTTTTGCGCTTTCTATCCGCCGCCCTGAGTAGCGGCGGGCTGCGCAGGCTATTTACCAAAAAGCAGCTGGCAACCGCCGCAAAACGTGCGGGTCTGGCCCCCGGTTTTACCACTGGAGATATTCGCTACATTCAATGGCTGTGCCTTTTTCGATGTTGGCGGTACTTTGCCGGGCATGGCGCCGGTTAACAATGCGTCCGCTGCCAAAGGCCGGGCATTGCACCGCCTGTTCTACACAAATTTTCGGCCATGGTAAAACGTGAAACAAAAGGAGGCAACCATGAACCTTACCATAAAACAGCTTACACCGGAACTTGTGGATGATTACTTTGATTTTTTTGAAAACAGGGCGTTTACCGATGATTCCCCCTACCGGTGCTACTGCCAAAACTATCAATTAACCAAAGAGCAGTACGGCGCGGCATTCGGCAATCTCAACGGCGCCGACCCGGGCAGTGTGGCAAAAGAAATAGCCCGGCGTCAAATCGAATCCGGCATTCTGGGGGGATATCTGGCCTATGACGGCGACGTGTCTATCGGCTGGTGTAATGCCAACGACAAGGTAAATTTCCCAGTGGAATCTTGTATTGGCATCCACTTTCACGCCCCGGCCGAAAAACGAGAAAAAGCTGTGATATGCTTTGAAATCGCTCCGGAATACCGCGGCAAAGGCGTTGCCACCGCCCTTTTGCAGCGGGTGCTGGCCGATGCAACGGCCGGCGGTTATACCGCCGTTGAGGGATTCCCCGTTGAGCGCAGTGAACGATACGAGTGGGATAACCCCGGCCCGGTTCGCCTTTATGAAAAGCTGGGATTTTGCAGGGTAGCAAAACAAGACGGCAGACTGGTGATGCGAAAACTTCTGAAATAGTACTATGGCTAGAAATAATCGCCTAAGGTAGCCCATCCTGCAAAGCAATTCGGGCCGTTTTCTGAAAACAAAAGCTCTTTTCTTTTATTCAAAATTGGGAAAGCCTGGCAATGGGCTTTCCCTTTTTTATTGCCATCGGTCATGGCGTATTAGCCTATCCCTGGTGGTACGGTACGTTCTGTGCCTTTTACCTTTGACAGATTGACAAGGCTTTGCTTTTTTGATATTGAAAACAGAATGGGGGTTATTCGATAATAACCCCTATAGATGTACATTTTCCATTATTGCACTTGCTTTCGGAAACGCTGCAAGCCGCAATCCCAAGCGTCATATCCAAAAGCGCCTTCAGCATGATTTTATCTCCAGCTTTGGAAAGCGGCGCTTCCACAGAAATACTGCCATCCTGATGGATCTTTGTGTTCATAAACAAGTTGATGGGCGTAATGGTTGCACGCCGTTTTCCAAGTGCCCTATTTATATTATCTAGACAGTTTGGATGTCCATCACCATTATGATAAAAGAAATCATACATCTCCGGGCGGCAGCATGGATGTAACAGATCGTGTTCCCCCACATCATCTGCAAGCACCTGCATCATCGGACGGTACAAGTTGGTGTAGATGATATTGCCAACATGCAGCTTTAACGATTCATTACAGTCGATCGTCACTCCGGTAGAAAGGAACTCTGCTTCCTGGTCAATAACCTCAGCAAAAAAATCCGCAACCTGTCCGCCCTCAATATCTATAACCGTTATGGTTTGCCCCTGCTGAACATCGATTTTCATCCCCGAACAAGCGGGAATCAGGTACTCTTTTCTCATTGTCTTGCACCCCTTAACACGTACATCGCCGGCGGTTTATAAAACATCGCCTTCTGAAAAAACGATGGTACTTTATCACCGATCCTCTTAAACTGTTTATGAGATGGGATTCGCCGCCTCTTTCTACAATAGACAAGAAGACTAATTATTGCAAATACCTATCGCCTGTTGGCATTGCAAAAGGGAGAAAGCAGCGCTTGCTTTCTCCCTTTTATCATTGCTTAAAAATAACGCAGAAATTGCGGGCGCCGGCACCACATACCCGAACACAACGCACTTGCTTCGCCCCAAGGGGCGCAAGCAGCATTCCAGTTACGCCAACACCTGAACGCCAAGCGTGGTTTTCTCGCCGTTGATATCCCACTGCGCGGTAACGCCGCCCAGCTCGCCCAAATGAATTTCGTCCGCCAAAACGTCATGGCGAATCGCGTCCTCATTGCGCCGGATTACTCCTTCCAGCTTTTGGCTGCCCTGTTCATACACCGCAATGCGATCGGTCACTTGAAAATCGGCGTCTTTGCGCATGGATTGTATTTTGCTGATGATTTCGCGCACAAAGCCCTCTTCAATCAGTTCGTCGGTCAGGCGAGTATCCAACACCACCGTCACGCCTCGATCCGAAGCTGTGGCATAGCCTTCCACCTGCGCCACATCAATCAGCAGCTCCTCAACCGTTAATTGAATGAGGCCGTCGGCTAACTGCAAGGTCAATGTTCCGGTTTCATCCAGCTCCCGTTTGGCCTTGGCGCCATCCAGCTGGGACAACAGTGTGCGGATCTCGCCCACTTTTTTGCCGTATTTCTGTCCCAGAATCTTTAGCTGCGGCTTAAAGGTGTAGGAGGTAAAGCGAGAAACATCGTCCACAAACTCCAGCTGCTTTACATTCAGCTCTTCTTTGATGACCTCTTGATATATATCATCCAGCACATTTTGCGCCTGTACATACATCGCGCTTAACGGCTGACGGTTTTTGCGGTTGGCCCCATTGCGCGCCGCACGGCCTAGGGTAACAATCTGCAAAACCTCTTCCATATCGTCTTCCAGCTTTTTGTCAATCCAGGAAGCGTCGGCCTGCGGATAATCGCACAGATGCACACTTTCAGGCGCAGTATCGTCTAAACCGCGCACCAAGTTTTGATAAATGCTCTCGCTCATAAAGGGGATCATGGGGGCAGCCAGCTTAGCCACCGTTACCAAGGCGGTATACAAGGTCATATAGGCCGCAACCTTGTCATCGGTAAGTTCCTTGGCCCAAAAACGTTCGCGGTTACGGCGCACATACCAGTTGCTCAGTTCATCCACAAAGCTTTGCAAAGCTTTTGCCGTTTCAGGGATGCGGTAATTGTTCAGGTCGTCATCCACTTCCAAAATCAGCGAATTGAGCTTAGAAAGCAGCCATTTATCCATCACCGTCATCGCCCCGGCATCCAGCTGGTGCTTTGTAGCGTCAAAGTTATCGATATCGGCATACAAAACAAAGAAGGCATAGGTGTTCCACAAAGTGGAAAGGAATTTGCGCTGCCCCTCTTGCACCGCCTTGGCGTGAAAGCGGTTGGGCAGCCAGGGCGCCGAGTTGCTGTAAAAATACCAACGGATAGCGTCGGCGCCAAAGGTAGCCAGCGCATCGAAGGGATCCACGGCGTTGCCCTTGGATTTGGACATCTTTTGTCCGTTTTCATCCTGCACATGCCCCAGCACAATTACATTTTTAAAAGGCGCCTTATTAAATATTAAGGTAGAAATAGCCAACAGCGAGTAGAACCAACCGCGGGTTTGATCCACTGCCTCGGATATAAAGTCGGCGGGGAACTGCTGCTCAAACAGCTCTTTGTTTTCAAAGGGATAATGATGCTGGGCAAAGGGCATGGAACCTGAGTCAAACCAGCAATCGATCACCTCGGGCACACGCTTCATCTGCTTGCCGCACTGGGGGCAGGTGATGGTTACCGCGTCGATATAAGGCCGGTGCAACTCGATGTTTTCGGGGCAGTTGGGCGAAAGCTGCTTGAGCTCCTCAATGCTGCCCACCACATGGCGGTGGCCGCACTCACACTCCCACACATTCAGCGGGGTGCCCCAATACCGGTTGCGGCTAATGCCCCAATCCTGCACGTTTTCCAGCCAGTCGCCAAACCGGCCTTTGCCGATGCTCTCCGGCATCCAATGCACGGTGTTGTTGTTGCGGATCAAATCATCCTTTACCGCAGTCATGCGGATAAACCAAGACTCTCTGGCATAGTAGATAAGAGGCGTATCGCAGCGCCAGCAATGGGGGTAACTGTGTTCAAACACCGGGGCGGCAAACAGCAGGCCGCGCTCTTTCAGGTTTTTAAGCACTTCTTTATCGGCATCCTTGCAGAACATGCCGGGCCACAGGGTTTCCTTTGTCATTTCGCCCTTGCCGTCCACCAGCTGAACAAAAGGCAAGTCGTATACGCGGCCCACCTGGGCGTCGTCCTCACCGAAAGCCGGCGCAATATGCACCACGCCGGTACCGTCGGTCAGTGTGACGTAAGCCGCGCACGTAATATACCAGCACTTTTGCTGAGGCTGTACAAAATTGAACAACGGCTCATATTCGCGGTACTCCAGCTCTTTGCCGCGGTAGCTCTGTTCTACAGTATAAGTGCCCTCACCCAGCACGGCGTCGCACAAGGCGCGGGCTAAATAAAACCGCTCGCCGCTGTCGTTCATCCGCACCCGCACATACTCCTCTTCCGGATTGACACAAAGGGCCACGTTAGAGGGCAGCGTCCAGGGGGTTGTCGTCCAGGCCAGCACACTGGCGTCTTCCCCTTTTAAGCGAAAACGCACAATAGCCGAACGCTCCTTTACATCCTTGTAGCCCTGGGCCACTTCATGGCTAGAAAGAGGCGTGCCGCAACGGGGGCAATAGGGCACAATCTTAAATCCCTTGTAAAGAAGGCCCTTTTCCCAAATCTTTTTCAGCGCCCACCATTCCGACTCGATAAAGTTATTATCATAGGTAACATAGGGGTGCTCCATATCCGCCCAAAAGCCAACCGTGCGGGAAAAATCCTCCCACATACCTTTATATTTCCATACGCTTTGCTTGCATTTTTCAATAAAGGGCTCCAGGCCATATTGTTCAATCTGCTCTTTACCATTGATGTTCAGCAGCTTTTCTACTTCCAGCTCCACCGGCAGGCCGTGGGTATCCCACCCAGCCTTGCGGGGCACCATATAGCCCTTCATGGTGCGGTAGCGGGGGATCATATCTTTGATAACGCGGGTCAGCACATGGCCGATATGCGGTTTGCCGTTAGCAGTAGGCGGGCCGTCATAAAACGTATAGGTTTGCCCTTTTTCACGCGACTGCATACTTTTTTCAAAGATGTGGTTTTCTTCCCAAAATTTTTCAATCTTTTTTTCCTGTTCAATAAGGTTCATGTTTGTGGATACCTTTTGATACACGGTGCTTCCTCCTTACAAAATACGGCCGCGCCGCTTTGGGGCAGCGGCCCCGGCGGGCGGCACGCCAGCACAAAAAATAACAAAAAAGCCTTCGCCCTGCAAACAGGACGAAGGCTCGCTTCGCTATACCACCCTTTACTGCATACCAACATATGCGCTTCCCATAACGGTGGAAAACCGGCTTCCCTACTTGGCGCACGCCGTTCAGGTTACAGCTTCAGAGGGATGTTCCGCCTTGCGCTACTCGTACCGGGCTTACACTATCCCCGGCTCGCTGGCACTTTCCATCAAGGCCTACTGTCTCTGTCAACGCTTTTAACTATTCCCTTATACTTAACACGTTAGCATGGTTTTTCAAAAATGTCAAGCGCTTCATGTAAAATACATGAAAAGGCCATCAGGCGGCGCCCTCGTTCCAAAAAGAGTCTCTCATATCGGCCCTGTCGGCGCCCCAAAAAATCTCCAGCTCCCTGTGCGCCGCTTAATCACCGGCGCAGATTTGTATCACTACTCTTGCTGCAACCCTTGCAAAAATTCTTTTACATCATCGCCAAGATTATCAAGCCACCGCTGCACAAGCTCGCTGTCTCCACCCGGCAGCTGGGCCGCCATCTGGCCCACATAATCCATAATAGCTTCCAGCAGCCCCGTGGTTTGCAAGTGCGCTTGGCCGCCGCTGATGGAAAAAGCCACCAATTCTAACGGCGGCGTTTGTTCATTTACCGTCACTTTCAAGGCGGAAGCATCCACCAACAAAGCCGTGGCATCTACTGAAACCATCCCCGGCAAATGCCCGTTTAAAAAGGCGACGGCCCACTGCGGGGATACCGGCAAGCGACCTACATGAACCTGCTGCACCTCTATGCGAAACTGCTTGGCGGCGGCGTTATACGTCAGGTTGGCCTGGGCGGTTACTCCCAATTCAATGCCCTTATAGGTAACCGGCAAATAGAGCTCTATGTTGCCCTCTTCCTGCCCCAGGGTTAAATAGACGCCGCGCAGCGCAAAATCCCCCTGCTGTTCCTGTTGTTGCAACCAATAGGCCAAAAAACCGTTGATTTCTTCTTGGGTAACGGCCACCTCTTCGCCGGTGCCCGCCGCTACAAGACCTTTGGTCAGCAAATCCAAAGAGGGCTCCGCCTGATGCTTGCCGGCATTGTCATCCTGTTTTGCCAGGTAAAACACCACGCCTGCAGCAATGGCTGCCACAACCACCAACGCAACCAGTCCCACCAGGATCCGTTTAAGCACAACATGCATTCCCATCGCCCCTTATCAACAATCATTCGGCCTACTCTTATTCGTTGCACAAAATTTATTTCAGCTCCACCACTGTAACGCCGGATTCTCCTTCGCCAAAGGTACCCAGCCGGTAACTTTTTACCGCCGGGTGGTGGCGCAGATGCTCCTGCACCGCCTTGCGCAGCACACCTGTGCCCTTGCCGTGGATCACGGTGAGCATGTTGACGCCAGAAAGCATCGCCGCGTCAATAAAGCCATCCAAATCTTGTATCGCCTCCATAGCGGTTTTACCTCTCAAATCCAGCTCGGTGGCAACCGGGGCAGTCAGCCTGTTGCGCATATTCCTGCCGGAACGCACAGCCGGGAGCTCCGGCTTTTTGTCGCTTTCCAGCAAACGCAAATTGGAAAGAGGCACTTTGGTTTTGATAATACCCGCCTGCACGGTCACCTGGCCGGAATTATCGGGCAGGGCCAGCACAGTTCCCTTTTTATCGATATCGAAAATCAAAACGGTATCTCCAACCTTTAAAGGACGAGGCAACACATAATCCTCGCTTCTACGCCTGTTAACGGGATCCGCCGCATCCTCCATAGAGCGGATACCTGCTTTTAGCCTGGCGCGGGCGCTGCTATCCAGCGGCTTTTTCTGCTTGCGCAGCTCTTCTAACTCGTTTAACAAAGCGTCCGATTGGGCACGGGCGCGGGCCACCAGATCCCGAGCCTGGGTGCGGGCGCGATCCAGCTCCGCCTCGCTGGCCCTTTTCAGCTCATCCAGCTTTCTTTGGGCCTCCTGCTGTAGCTGTTGTGCTTGAGCACGCAACTGGGCGGCCTCGCCTCTTTCTTCTTCCAGCTGTTGGCGGCTGGTTTCTAGCGACTGCACCACGTCTTCAAATTTGGCGTTTTCTGCCGACACCATTTCTTTCGCCCGCTGTACCACCTGAGCCGGAATACCTAGACGCTCAGAAATAGCAAAAGCATTGGAACGCCCCGGCACGCCGATGAGCAGCCGGTAGGTGGGGCGCAAAGTGGTTACATCAAATTCACAACAGGCATTTTCCACCCCAGTGGTTTGCAACGCATAAGCCTTCAGCTCCGCATAATGGGTGGTGGCCGCCATTTTGGCGCCCTGCCCGCGCAGTGCTTCTATAATAGCCATTGCCAAGGCGGCGCCTTCCACCGGGTCGGTGCCGGCGCCCAACTCGTCCAGCAGCACCAGGCTTTGTTCCCCAGCCACCTGCAGGATCTGCTTAATATTCACCATATGCGAGGAAAAGGTGGACAACGACTGCTCAATGCTTTGCTCATCGCCGATATCGGCCAACACCTCGGCAAACACCGAAAGGCGGCTGTTGTCCCCGGCAGGGATCATCAATCCACACTCCGCCATCAGGGTTAACAGGCCAACCGTTTTCAGCGCTACCGTTTTACCGCCCGTATTGGGACCGGTAATAACCAGGGTGTCAAAATGCAACCCCAGCTCAATATCGGTGGGCACCACCTTATGGGGATCGATGAGCGGATGCCGGGCCTTTTTCAGCTCGATTTTGCCATCGTCGTTCATCACCGGCAGCGATGCCTTCATCTGATAGGCCAAACGCGCTTTGGCAAAGATCACATTGAGCTCCACCGCCGCCTGATAACCTTCGATGATGCTGTCGGCAAAGCCGCCCGCTTCAGCGGAAAGCTGAGCCAAAATGCGCTCGATCTCCGCCTTTTCTTGCGATTGCAGCATGCGGATTTCGTTGTTGGCCTCCACCACGCCCATCGGTTCCACAAACAACGTGGCGCCGCTGGCCGACGTGTCATGCACCAAGCCGGGCACATTGCCGCGGCTTTCTGCCTTGACCGGCACTACATAACGCCCGTCACGCAGGGTTACAATCGGGTCTTGCAAATACTTTTGATAGGTGGAGGAGCGGATTAATTTATCCAGCTGTTCCTTCACACGCATAGACGCATTTTGTATTTTTCGTCGGATTGACGCCAGTTCCGGCGAAGCTGTATCGGCCATTTCCTCTTCTGAAAGGATCGACATTGCTATCTTATCTTCCAGATATTTATTAGGCGACAGGGCCTCAAACCGCCAATCGATAGAGGTTTCTACCCCTTCGCAGTGCTTGCGCCACTCCACCAACGAACGCTGCACCCGCAAGGTTTCGCCGATGCGCAACAGCTCCAGCATGCTGAGCACGCCGCCTGCCTCCGCTCTGCGCAGCGCGTTGGTCATATTTTTAATTTTTCCAAACGACGGCGTGCCGAATCCGCCGATTAAGCGGTAAGCATCGTCGGTTTGCTGCAAAGCCAACTTTACCTCCAGCAAATCCTGAGCAGGCTGTAGCGCTAAAGCCTGCGCATAAGCGTCTTCACAAGAGGTCTCCTCCGCCAGCATAGCCAACACCTTATCCAGTTCCAAGGCACGCCAGTGCCTATTTTCCATAACCATATACCCTCTCCATTATTCTCAGGGGCCGCGGCGGGCCCGTTATCCATCCCCATGCCCAGAGGCCGTTTGGGGTTCAACTGTCTTTTGCAGGCACCAGTTGATGATAAAAATCCAACGTTTGAAATCCACGTTCCAACCGGTTTAGCACATAAAGCTCCGATGCTTTTGCCAAAACCCGGCACCCTTCTGGGGGCAGCGAAAAGGCAAACACTTTTTCAAAATCCGCATAAACCGTATGCCGTAATGCCGTAACAACACCGGGCCCCATTGCAACGCCCCCCAAGTTCTGGGGCCGGCAATGTTCGCAAAACAGCTGGCCGGTGCGCGGGATAAAATACATCTTTTCCGCCTCATATACGCCGCAGCCGGGGCAATAGATCAAATCCGGCATATACCCCGCCAACGCAAGCATGCGCATTTCTACAACAGCTTTAATAAGCAAAGGCGGGCGCTTATTATTGGCCAAAAAGAACAGGGCGTTTAGCATCAGGCGTAAAAAATCCCCCGCTTCCCCTTCCTCCGGGGCCAGCGCAAGGGCCAGCTCACAAAAATACTGGGCAAGCGAAAGCTTTTCTATATCGCGCCGCAGGCCGAAAAAGACCTCTTGGGGCGCAGCGTCATCTATTATGTATTTATCCTTTCCTTTATAAATGCTCATTTGCGAATAGCACAGCAGTTGGGTAGAGGATGCATTTCGGCTCTTTAAATTTTTGGCGCCGCGCACAAAAGCCCGTACAAGCCCTTCCCGTCTGGTAAGCACGGTTACCAGACGGTCGCTTTCCCCAATATTTTGTTCCCGGATTACCAATCCGTCTGTGTTAAACTGCATGCCTTGTCTTCACTCTCCGGCCTAATTTGATGCATCGGCGGGGCCGCCTGCGCCGGCTTTACCTGCTGCCGGTGAATACACAAGGCCCGGTACTCCAAATAGTCCAGCACGCTACCGGTTTGAACAAAATTGCTCCACGCCGTCTCTTCGTCCACGATAATACCTCCCGTCGTTAAATATGCCGCCTTTGCCTCATTTACATGCAACACTATCAGTATTCGCATCCATTTTATATTTATCGAAGGCAAAATCTGCATAACACAACAAACGGGATAAAATAAAAATTTGTTTGCTTAAAAAACCAGCGGCCGCGTGGGCCGCCGGGATCAGCCGTCAAAATCGGAGGAATCAAAGCCAAAATTTTTCAATAGGCCCTCGCGGTTACGCCAATCCTCCTTTACCTTTACCCAAAGCTTCAAGTTAATCTTGCAGTCAAAAAAACGCTCCATATCCTCACGGGCGTATTGTCCTACCTTTTTCAGCATGGCGCCTCCCTTGCCGATGATGATACCCTTGTGGCTGTCGCGCTCGCAGTAGATGGTGGCGTCAATATCGGTAATGCCGCTTTGATCCTCCCGCTCCCGCATACGTTCCACCGCCACCGCCACGCCGTGGGGCACTTCTTTATCCAAAAGGCGCAGCAGCTTTTCACGGATCATTTCGGAAGCCAGTACCCGTTCCGGCTGGTCTGTTAACTCATCCTCGTCAAAAAAGTGATCCCCCGGTTGGGCCAGACGGGTAAGCTCCTCCAGTAGATCATCCACCCCGTCTTTTTCAACAGCGCTTACCGGCACAACGGCGGCAAAATCAAACTCTGCGGTAAAAGCGGCAATCTGCCCCATAAGCGCCTGCTTATCCGCCAGCAAATCAATTTTATTTAGCGCCAATACGGCAGGCAGCCCCATCGCCTGAAATTTTTGCATCAGTTCGCGTTCTGCCGGCGCAATCTCTTTGCCGCCTTCTGCAACCAACAGGCAAGCATCTACCCCTGCTACCGATTCGTTTACCGAGCGCACCATGTAATTGCCCAGCTTATTGTGCGGCTTGTGTAGGCCGGGGGTATCGATAAACACCAATTGCACCTCGTCTTGGGTCCATATCCCCATGATGCGGGTGCGGGTGGTTTGCGGTTTGCTGGAAACAATGGCTACCTTTTGCCCCAACATACAGTTGAGCAAAGAGGATTTTCCCACGTTCGGGCGGCCTACAATGGCAATAAACGCACTCTTGGGCCCGCTGAAACATTTATCTTTTTCCGTCATTCTTTCTCTCCTTCGTTCGCATCTTGTGCCGATGCAGGGGCAGCAACCGGCGTTATGCCCTCTTGCGCCCCTCTCCGGCGGCCCACGCCCCGGCGTTTTAACTTACGCAAGCGCTGCTTAATGCCCGCCGGCCCCCAAGCAACGTAGCATAGGCTGGCGGCAAAAGACAACACCAATAAGGCGCACAGCCATAAACGCGCACCAAAAAACAGCGCAATTTGCCAAAAAACCGCCGGTTGCCAAAAAAGGCAAATGCCCACAACCACAGCAAAAATAGCGCAAATCAACACCGCGCCGGCGGCCACGTCTTTTGCAATCCGTACCAAAGGATTATACTCCTCAGAGGCCTGATCCGCCAGCTTTTCAGCTGCTGTATTAAACATTTCGGCAGACATAACGCCGGCAATTGCCAGAAACAGCAGGGCATATTGCTCACGGCTAAGTGCAAAGAAGAGTGAAAACACCAGCACATACACGGCCACTGTGGCGTGCACGCGCATATTCCGTTCGTTTTTCAGGCAAAACACAATTCCTCGAAAAGCGTATCCAAAGCTTTTCAAAAACTTCATGTGTTGTTTTCATCCTCATCTAAAACATAACTGGCCGTACTGGGCAGCCCCAGCTGCGACATAATCCATTCTTCTTTTTCGCGCATGTGCACCTTTTCCAGCCCGCCTTTTTCGTGATCGTAACCCAACAAGTGCAGCATGGAATGGGCCGTTAGGTAACCAACTTCCCGCTGTAGGCTGTGCCCGTAACGCTTGGCCTGTTCGGCGGCCTTTTCCATCGAAATAACGATATCGCCCAAAATTTTTGCGTTAGTTGCAGGATCGATATCATACACCCCGTTTTCACCCATGGGGAAAGAAAGCACATCGGTGGGCGCGTCTATTTTGCGGTGCAGTTTGTTTAACTCATGAATTTGTTTATTGTCAACAAAGGTAACGCTGATTTCTGCCGAGCCGGGGAACTCTTCCATGCGCAGCACAGCGTTGCAGCAGCGGCGCACCAGCATGCGCAGCCCCGTGGGTATTTTAACGGCTTTTTGATTGTTTGAAATAACGACTCTGATCTTGTCCATAATTATTTATACCTCTTTCCCTCCTCATTTTTTTCGTACGCTTTTACAATATCCTGCACCAACCTGTGGCGAACAACATCTTTTTCGCTAAAGCGTATTTGTGCAATATCCTCCACATTGCGCAGTACATGCAGCGCATCTTTTAAACCGGAGCGTTTACCGTCGGGTAAATCGATCTGTGTAACGTCACCGGTAATGACCATTTTAGAGTTAAAGCCCAATCGTGTTAAAAACATTTTCATCTGCTCGGGCGTGGTGTTCTGCGCTTCATCCAAAATAATAAAACTATCATCTAACGTTCTGCCCCGCATATAGGCCAAAGGAGCTACCTCGATGTTGCCCCGCTCCACGTATTTTTGATAGGTTTCTGAACCCAGCATATCAAACAAAGCGTCATAAAGCGGCCTTAAATAAGGATCTACCTTTTGCTGCAAATCGCCGGGCAAAAACCCCAGCTTTTCCCCTGCTTCTACTGCCGGACGGGTTAGGATGATGCGGTTAACCTCCCGTGCGCGAAATGCCGTAACCGCCAGCGCCACAGCCAAATAAGTTTTGCCTGTGCCAGCCGGACCCACCCCAAAGGTTACGGTATTTTGTTTAATGGCTGCGCAATAATTTTTTTGCCCAATGGTTTTTGGCTTAACCGGCTTACCCCGGGCGGTTATACAAATACAATCGCCCGCCAACGCCTGCAGTTTATCCTCGCCGCCCTCTTCTACCAGCGACATACAATAGCGCACATTCTGTTCGCTGAGCGCTTCTCCACGGTTAATAAGTGTCATCAAACTGGTGATCACCCGAACCGCTTTTGAAACATCTTCCACTTCGCCGGTCACCTTCAGCTCAGAGCCCCGTCCGATCACATCTACCTGATACTCTTTTTCAATCAGTTTGATGTTTTCGTCAAAGCTACCGAACAGTGCGGCCACCTGCTCCATTCTGTCAATATTAATCGTTTGTTCCAATCTTTCGACCACCTGTATTCTATTTCCGGCGCTTAGCCTAATTTATTATAGCACATCTTATATATTTCGTCATCATAAACCTATCACTTTTTAAAGATTTGTTACATGTGATGTACAACTTCTCTCCCAGCTTGGGCAAGATACCATATAATTTACACAAAAATCATCACGAGTCTGTAACAACAATCCCATTTTCCACCGCAATATCTTCTTCACAGGTATAATAAACCGTAAACTGCAACGAATTTTCATCTATTTGCAGCTGCTCCTCTTTGTTCTTTATTGTTACATTTTGCAACTGGCTTTGTTCCATTGTTTCTATTTGTAGGCGCGCCTGTTGCTCTGCCTCTTGCGGCGATAAAGTTACATGCTTTGTTTTTTGTTCCTCCCAAATTTCTTCATAAATGGTAACCGGCAAACGTATTTCTCCAAACTGCACCTGCCGCGCCACACTACGCCGCACATATCCTTCGGGGATCACCGCCAGGTTGAGCGGCAGTTGGGCGCCCAAGATTCGGATACGGCGGCGCACAATTGTTTTACCGGTGGCGGTTACAACATCTTGCTGCAAAGGCACCTCTACCCTTAAGGTTCGGCGAGTGGAGGCGATCGCCCGGCCGGACGCATGCACTACTTTGGCTGCGCCCGTTTCGTCCTCCTGCACGCCGCTTATCAGCAGCTGCCCTTTCACCACCGCCTCTCCTTCTTTAACGGCTGCACTGCCGGTATATACCTCTAAGCGCAAAATCTGCCCGTCGTACCCGGCAACCATGTTGCACGGCTGCTCATCTGGGATCATATTGGGGGGCGCGGCCCGCTCTTTTAACTCGATTGTAACCTCGCTGCCCTGAATATTAATCGCCATCCACGAAACATCCGGCAGGCGCACCATGGCGCTTTGCTCTATCAATTCGGCATCTATGTTTTTTATCATGGCACCGGGTGCTACTCCCAGCTCAGCCATTACGTTCTTTACCTCATCTTCGCTTAATGTGACATTGCCGTGCACCTGCACGCCCCACACAAATTGCGGCAACAGCCACAAGGTAACGGCAAATACCGCGGCTCCCGCCAGCAAACCAAAGCGGCCGCGGTATCTTCTGGTATAAAAAGGAAGACCCTTTCTGCCTTTCACCCGCAGCCGCATCCGGGATTTTACCGCCAAGGGGCGAAGGCGCTTGTAATTCTTGCACGCCGTACGCGCCCGCAAAATTCCCCCTGTGCTTTCAATCTGCCACAACTCAATGCCTGCCCTGGCCGCCAGATTTAAAAAACGTTCCGGGAGCATGCCATCCCCCTGAAAAAGCACATAACCTTTCACCCATCGAATACTACGTAACAGCATTTTCGCCCCTCCCCTTCTGCGGCCATATGCCGTTATACCACAAAAAGCTGCCCTTTCTAGAAAAATAAACTGTGCCCCGCAAGGGGCACTGAAAGCTGTTTTGCCGTGCACAAAAGTAACACGCGCCCTGCAGGGAATGCGCACAAAGTGAGCAAAGCTGCCTTTTTTGTGTTACTTGATGGAACACACATTATACTGAAAATTCTATTGATGTAATAAAACCGATGACAATTAACGATTCCGGCGTAAGGCATTTAATGGTTAACCCTCTGCCGCAAAAGCAGGTTACCATCTTGCCGGTGTTAATTCGGATTCGGTTTTCATCATATTCCAACACACCGCGGCAGCCGTCTACAATCACCTCGCGATTACCGCACAATTCAAAATGAGCCGCGCCGCTTAAAGCGCTGGCCGGCAGTTGCAACGCTTGCGCCAGGCGGTTGGCCTTTTCCGGCGAATTTCTTTCGTCCTCCGGCAGCCGGTACCATCTTCGCTTAGCCGTAATACCACACCCCTTCCGGCCGTTTATCGGGCACTCTTTCATAGACTTATGCACCCGGTGCTAGAAAAATCACCGCAGGCATATAATCTCTTGACGGCGTTCTGCCAGAGCCCGGCAGAACTTTTGGGCAAGGAGGGGTTAAACTGTGAAGCGAACATTTTCTACCGTTTTTCTATTCATATCCGTAGTTGCCGTTGGAGCCGGCCTGTTGTTCTTTCCTGGCGCCGCTGTACAGGGCGCCCGCAAAGGGCTTTCTTTTTGCGGGCAAATTTTAATTCCCTCCATTTTTCCCTTTATGGTGCTGGCTTCTTTTCTGGTGAAATCCGGTTTAGCAAAAAAAATTGGGCGGCACATTGGGGCCATAACCCGGTTTTTGTTTTATTTGCCCGGCTGCACCGGCGCCACCATTTTAGTGGGGCTTATCGGCGGCTACCCCGCCGGCGCTAGAGGAATTAAGGCTTTGGTGGAACAAGGAGAAATTTCGCCCCGGCAGGGTGAACGTATGCTCAACTTTTCTGTAGGGGCCGGCCCGGCATTTGTAATCACCGCTGTAGGCGCCAATTTATTGGGCAATTCAGCGGCAGGTGTGGTGCTATTCGTTTCACAGGTGGCCGCCGCTGTTGGGATTGGCGTTATCTCAGGCCTGATTGCCCGGCGCAAGGGCGAGAGCGCCGATCCGCCATCCTCCTCTCGCCGGCAAACCACAGATAAAATAGATATTGCCACTGCTTTGGTAGATTCCGCTGCCGATTCCACCGCCGGTATGCTGAATATGTCGGCCTTTGTGATCCTTTTTTCCGCTTTATTGGCCATTTTGGAACAAAGCGGCGCAGGCGGCGTATTCTCTCAGGCGCTGCTTGCTCTCGGCATCCCATCGTCGGCCGCTCAATCCATTTTGCCAATATTGCTGGAAGTAACCGGCGGCTGTTCCAGCGCGGCGCAGGCAGGTGCTTCGCCGGTGCTTATTTCCTTCGCCCTAGGCTGGGCGGGGGCCTGCGTTCATTTTCAAATTTCCGCTTCGCTCAACGGCGTCCATTTTTCCCGCGGGAACTTCACCCTGATGCGACTGTTGCACGGCTTGTTGGCGGCCGTTATTTCCTGGGGATTTTTCGCCCTCGCCCCCGAAGTTGCCGCCGAGGTTTTCGCGTCCTCTTCCTCTTCTTTGCAAGCCGGGTTTGCTTCCAGCCCCGCGGGGTGCTGCGTTTTGCTGGCTCTTTGCGCCGCCTTTTTGCTCTCGCTTACTTTCCATAAAAATGCCGGCCGGTTTTCTCACATGGACTTTTACCGGCAGGCGTGTTACAATTTGAAAAAAAGAAAAAGTGCTGTTAACAGAAAGCAATATTAGGAGGAACACGGAATGAAGCAACCCCTGTTTGGAAAAAATGTGCCCTGCTCCTGCGCATATTGCGCCCATGCAATAAATGAAAATGGCGCAACACGCTGCGGTAAAGGGAAAGAAATAAAAAACGGCGCATGCCGTGGCTTTTCGTATGATCCGTTGATGCGCCAACCCCGCCCGGAGCCCAAGCTGCCTCAGTACCGGCCGGAGGATTTTTCTCTTTAAGTGCTAAAGAACCGGATTACACTGCGTTTACTGTAAATACTGTAAATACAAAATAACACCCCGCTTGCTAGTCAGTATAAAACACTGAATAACAAGCGGGGCGTTTCTTTACGATGATTTACTCATGAAAGATATCGCACTGCCTTTGACCGCCGCCTTGCCGGGCGAAGTATTGTTCCTTTAACATACACAGATTCACAACGCCGTTTTCTTCCTTTTGTATTTGAAAACCTACGGCTAAATGCGCTTTCACGGCCGCTGCTCTTGTTTTTTCAAAATCATTATGAACAGCGGTTACCGATAAATGTTCAAACGCTTCCTTGAGCAACAAATACAACGCCTCAACGGCATATCCTTTTCCACGGTGCTTGCCTTCGATAACAATCCCCATGTCATGCCAATCGCCCTGGCGGCTTTGATGCAAATTTACTTCCCCTATAAAGGCATTATCTTCTTTGCGTGTAATATAAGCATAAAAACGCGTGGGCGTATGGCCAACAAACCAATCATGCCATTCTTTCCATTGCGCTTTAGGGAAATCGATACAGCCCGTATCGTTATGGTAACCGGCAAAATCCAGGTGGTAACCTTTGTTATACCCCATTGTGTCGGGATCCCCTAGTATTTTTTGCCGGTACCACAAGTCGGATAATTGGGGCGTATACAGATATAACCGGTGGTTCATTCCATCTTCCATTCTTGTAAAGAAAAATATGCTGCGTCAACTGTTACTCCTGCGTTTGCTCCACAATCAAATATTCTCCGGTAGCCACCGGCTTTTTGCGGCAAGGTTGCTGCCCGGCCTCATCCGGCGCGAAGCAATAGGGCGCTTCCAATTCGATATATCCCTTCATCTTGCAGGGCACGGTAACATCCAAGAAGATGCCTTCCTCTTGCCGCCGCCAAGAAACTTCTACTTTGCCGGCGGGCGCAATATGAAAACCGTGCGCATGGTTCAGCTGAGGGATGAAGCTGGGGTGGATTACAACCGTATTACAATCCGTAGCGTCGGGGTTCATCTGAATACCCGCCAACCACTGGATAAACCAGCCGCTGATGTCGCCAAAGAAATGGTGATTTAACGAATTAACCGTACCGCCTTCCGGCTGGAAGCACTCCCAAAGGGAGGTGGCTCCACGGGCAATCCAGTTGCCATAGGACGGGAAGGTGGGCGTAGTAATCATACGGTAGGCCAGTTCGCTTTGGCCAAAGCGCGACAATACGTGGAAGATAACCCGTGCGCCCAGCACACCGCAATCCATATGGTCGTCTGCTTCATGGATTTGTTTTACCAACACTTCAAATGCCTGCTGTTCTTCCGCTTTGGTGAACAATCCATAATACAAGGCCATGGCCTGGGATGTTTGGCAGTCGCCCAAAGCGGTCATCGTTTTATAATCGATAAGGCCCCGGCGGGCAGCCGTATAGTAGCTGTCATACAAAGATTGAGCAAATTCCGCTCTTTTCTCCTGCCCCAGCAGCTTAAACAGGAACACGGCCTTTTTACAAATATCCATCACTGTTAGAGTGCTGGTCAGCGCCACCGGCGCGGGAGCACCGTCCGGCTCACGGGCGGGCGGGCACCAATCCCCTAGGCCAAAGCGCACCAAACCGTCTTCATCGGTTATTTTTTCTAACGAATCCAAATAACGGAAGATGGTGGTGGCATTTTCCTCTACAATGGCCTTGTCGCCGCGATAACGGTACATCTCATAGGGCAACCAAGTTACCACGCAATCCCAAGCGGGGCCGCAAGAATGGTAGCCCCAGGTGCCTGTGGGTACAATGCCGGGCAGCTCCCCTTCCTCCGTTTGAGATTTGCGCACGTTGCGCAGCCATTCCCGATAGCTTTCGTCGGGCGCCAAGTTCAGCAGCGTATGCTCCGCGGAAAGGGCAGCATCCCCCGTCCAACCGTTCTTTTCACGGTGCGGGCAATCGGTGGGAAAATAATAAAAATTAGCCAGCGTTGAGCGGCGCGTAAAAGTTTGCAGGGTGTTCAGCGTGGGGTCGGAGCAATCAAAACCGCCGCGCTCTTTCAAATCAGAATGCATTACCAAATAGGTGAGCAAGGATTTTTGCGCCTGCTCCTCGGTAATACCGCGCACCAGCACATACCGGAATCCGTGGTAAGTAAAGCTGGGAACATAGGTTTCTATCCCTTCGCCATTGCAAACATAAATATCCTTTTGCACATAACCATCCGGTTCAAATTGAATGTTGTTAAGCAACAGATTTCCGTCTTTCAGGTATTCTCCGTGCTCCATTTCCACCATTTGCCCCGGAGAGCCGTCGATGCTCAACCGGCACACACCGGCATTATTTTCACCAAAATCGTATAAATAGCCGCCCTGCTGCTTGGTAATCGCCACAGGGTGCAACTCTTTTTCAATAGCGATAGGCTCCGCCTCACACAGTCTGGCTTCGCCGCGGGGCGCTTCCGCTTTTTGCGCGGCCAGCCAACCGCAGGTGTTAAAACCGGGCAACGTCCACCCCTTGGGATTTTGGTGAGCATTAAAATATTCGCCGCAGCGCAAATCATCAAAATAAATGCCCGATTCCCTGCACAAAAACTGCTCGTCGCTTTCTATCTCGCAGGTTTGGCCGTCTTCAGTTTCTACAGTAAGCCGCAAGGCAACCTTAGGCGAGCTTCTCCACACAGCTTTTTCAAAATCCCATACATAACCGCCGAAGGAATTTTGCATGCCGTTGCCCAGCAAAACCCCTATCACGTTCTCGCCCTGCTGCAAATGCTCGGCACAATCGTATTCATCGTAATAAAGCATGTCATCCGGCGCGCTGATATAAGGCGCCAACGGCCCTTTGGTTATTTCGCTCCCGTTAACAAATAGCCGGTAAAAACCTAGGCCGCATACTAGGATTTTCGCTTTTTTCACACCAGAATCCAATTGAAAGGAACGGCGCAGGCAAGGTGCCGACACGTAATCTTCAAAATTGCACATATTACGGTTTACACAAATAAAATTTTTCGGGAAATTCACCTCTTCATCACCTCAAGAATCATTATTTGGAAGGTATACAACCCCCCTTAATCTATTACAGACCTCATTATATCGACGCTCGCCCGATCTGACAATGTAAAATATGGCTTTCTATCGCGCAAAAACAGCGGGATTTTCATGATACGGCCTTTATTCATAATCGATGAAATCTTTGTGCTATCTTTATTCCATACAGCTAGTGCATTCTGCATGGCCATCTGATAGAATAAAAGAACCGGGGCACGGCGGTAACGTGGCATTGGCCGCCGGCTGACAATACGAGGAGAGGATGTTACAAAAATGCTAGGCAAAAAAAGTAAACAGGGCGGCGCCACCGATATGACAGTAGGCAGCCCTTACCGGCTGATTTTGATTTTTTCTCTGCCTTTACTGGTGGGCAATATATTTCAGCAGCTTTACAACATGGTAGACAGTATTGTAGTGGGCAACTTGGTGGGCGAAAAAGCGCTGGCTGCCGTGGGCACGGGTTTTCCCATCATTTTTATGCTCAGCTCGCTCTTTATGGGGATCGGCGTGGGGGCCACCATTATGATCTCTCAGTTCTATGGGGCCAAGGACATGCAGCGCGTAAAAGATACTGTTGGCACCATTTACACGGCTATAATGATCGGCATCCTCCCACTTACTGTACTGGGAATTGTTTTAGCCGATCCGCTGCTGCGTTTGATGCAGGTTCCCGACGACGGTACGCTGGAAATGGCGCGTGTGTATATGATTGTTATTTTTGTTGGAATCATCGGCAATTTGGGCTTTAATATCAATGCCGGAATCCTGCAAGGGCTGGGCGACAGCCGCACCTCTTTGCTGTTTCTGATGATAGCCACGGTTATCAACATTGTGCTTGATTTGCTTTTTACCGCCTCGTTTCATATGGGGGTATTCGGCGTTGCGCTAGCCACCATCATCGCCCAGATTTTTTCTTGGATTTTCGGCATTGTGTTTATCAACCGGCACTATGACTTTATTCATATCCGCCCTCTTTCGTTTCATTTTGATCGCCAGCTGTTCTTCCAAGCCATGCGGTTGGGGATCCCCTCCGGCATTCAGCAGGCTCTGTTTTCTATCGGCATTATGGTGATGCAATCTCTGGTAAACGGATACGGCTCTAACTTTATGGCGGGCTTTAACGGCGCCAATAAAATCGACAGTTTTGCTTTTATGCCCATCCAAAGCTTTACCACCGCCATTACCACCTATGTGGGGCAAAATATCGGCGCTAAACGCATGGATCGGGTAAAGCATGGGGTGAAGGCCGGGCTGGTGTTATCGGTGGGATGCAGCATCCTCATCGGCGGCTTGCTGTTCCCCATCAGCGCTTGGCTGATGCGTATGTTCAGCCAAAATCCAGAGGTGATTGCCGCAGGCGTGGATTATTTGCAAACCGTGCTGCCCTTCTATTCCCTGCTGGCGCTACAATTTATGTTTAGCAGCGCTTTGCGCGGGGCCGGCGAAATGATTATTCCGCTCATCAGCTCATTTCTCTCGCTGTGGATAGCGCGCGTTCCCATCGCTTATTGGATAGCCGGCGTATGGGGCAAGGAATATATCTTTCTCTCTTATGCGGCAGGGTGGCTGCTGGGCTTTATTCTGGTGTTTATCTATTACAAAACCGGGCGCTGGAAAAACAAAAGCGTGGTCGCCGCCAAAACCGAATGATTTTCTTGATTGCTTACCTACATAAAATCGCCCCGTTTCCATACAAAAGGAAACGGGGCGATTCACTTTACTCTAAAAATCTTTTCCGCCGCTCAGCGGCAGCCCTATAACATTAGCTTACAGCAGTTTTGCTTGCAGACGCGCCGCCATAATGGTGTTTTTCATCAGCATCGAAATGGTCATGGGACCTACGCCGCCGGGCACCGGCGTGATATACGAAGCGATGGGCTCCACTGCGGCAAAGTCTACATCGCCGCACAGTTTGCCGTTTTCATCCCGATTCATTCCCACGTCAATTACCACAGCGCCGGGTTTCACCATATCGGCGGTTACAAACTTCGCTTTGCCCACCGCCGCCACCAAAATATCCGCTCCCCGGCAGATGTCGGCCAGGTTTTGGGTTCTGCTATGGCAAATGGTAACCGTGCCGTTTTGGTGCAGCAGCAGCATCGCCATAGGCTTGCCCACAATATTGCTGCGGCCGATAACCACACAATTCTTTCCTTCCACCGGGATATCCTCAGAACGCAACAGCTCCATAACCCCAGCAGGGGTGCAGGGCAGAAAGTGATAATCCCCCAACATAATGCGCCCTACGTTCTGCGTATGGAAGGCGTCTACATCCTTGCTGGGATCAATGGCGGCGATTACCGCTTTATCATCCAGATGCTTGGGCAAGGGCAGCTGCACCAAGATACCGCTGATTTCTTGCTTTTTATTCAGCTTTTCCACCAAGTCCAGCAGCTCTTGCTGCGTGGTCTGCTCAGGCAGGCTGTATTCCTCCGAATAAATGCCCACTTCGGCGCAGGCCTTTTTTTTGTTGTTAACATACACGCGGGATGCGGGGTCATTGCCCACAATTACCACCGCTAAACCGGGGGTAACCCCCTGCTGCTTTAACTGCGCCACTTCCTCCGCAGCAGCTCTGCGCACTTGAGCAGACACTTCTTTGCCGTTTAACAATTTTGCCATTGTAATACTCCCCTTCACGAAACAACTTTTCCCATCCGGCATGTTTAACAGCCGGCACAACCTTGAGCAAGAGGCCCCCGTTTCGCCTATAGCGCCAGAGGCAATCGCCGCGCCCCTTCTTAAAAGGGGCTTCTTTATGTGTTCTAGTATAGCACATCGATTGATGAAGTCAAAGAAGCATTTTTGATGAAACCGGCCCTCTTCTATGATTCAGCGCCGAAAAACAGCAAGCCAGCGCCAGCGATTGGGTAAAAACAGGATGCTATAAAAGCATCTGCGTTCTAATTGTGCATAGTTCCCCGGGGCGAACACCGGTGAACCGTCCGCCGCTTATTTCGCCTTGTACAGCAATTGCTAAATTTGATATAATAGAACTGCAATTTTTATATTGTCCGGCAGAGGCGTGATAAAAGCAGGGGGTTCAGAGCGGTAGAAACACTTTGATGAAAAGATACTGCTGCAAGATCGCTTCTAAACTGCATAAAGCGGCTCTATTTTCGAGCACTTTGGCGGCTTGCGCCGCGTGGAACGGCTTCTTCACCCGTTAGAGGCCGCCCTTGACGGTGCGGCGGCTGTCTAATGTCTGCCTAATATTGAGAAAGGTATTTTTTATGTACGACATTTCAAAAAATCCCATGAGCCGGCCCTTTGAATTTGACGGGCCGAAAGATCACGGTGTGTTAGTGCTGCACGGTTTTACCGCCACGCCGGGAACTGTTTTGCCGTTGGGGCGCGCCATTGCGCAATCCGGGCATTATGTGCGGGGAATTCTTTTACCCGGCCACGGCACCTGTGTGGAAGATATGGCGGCCACCCGATGGCAACAATGGCTTGGAGCTGCACAACAAGCCTTTGACGATATGCGCCGCAGTTGCCGTCACGTTAGTGTAGTAGGGCTTTCTATGGGCGGTACCCTTACCCTGCTGTTGGCAGAAAGCCGCCCCGTCTACCGGGCTGTTCCCATTGCCGCCGCTCTTAAAGTTTGGGATTGGCGCAGCCACTTTGCCCCGCTGTTATGGCGGTTATGCCCCTATCCCACAGTCTCTGGCCATAAAAAGACGCCTCACAACTTTTTAGCGGAATATAACGTTTGCTATCCGTGTACACCGCTGCGCAGTGTGGTGGATATGAACCAAATGATGCGGGTAGCCCGGCAAGGGCTAAAGCGCATTACCTGCCCGCTGTTGGCCGTGCAGGCGGGTAAGGACGAAACGGTGCACCCCGACAGCGCGAAATGGATTTTGCTGCAAACAAAAAGCCGGTATAAAAAACTGCTGGTGTTAAAAAACAGCCCACATGTGTGCACCCTCGGCTGTGAACGGGAGTTGCTGTTTCGCCGGGTTTGCCATTTTTTAGGGTCAAACCCCGGCGAAACGTCTTGCTTAAAAAACAAATCTAAAATCAATAAAGGAGCTGATCTTTCTTGAGCAACGGCATGGATTGGCTATTTTACATATTATTGGTCATTCTTATCGCCTTCTCCGCTTATTTTTCTTCTTCTGAAACCGCTATATCCACCGTAAGCAAAATGCGGCTGCGTCACTATGCCGAACAAGGTAACAGTAAAGCGAAAAAGGCCCTGTATATCTCCGACAACTACGACAAAGCCATTTCTACTATCTTAATCGGCAACAATATCGTCAACATCACCGCCTCATCTATCGCCACAATGCTGGCTGTTCGCATGCTAGGCGAAGCCGGCACCGTGGTAAGCACTATTGTGATGACAATTCTTATCTTAACCTTTGGCGAAGTGCTTCCTAAGGCATTGGCCAAAGATAACAGTGAAAAACTGGCCCTTGCTTTTTCGCCTGCGCTGTTTGTGCTTATGCGCGTTTTTTCACCCTTGGTATATCTTTTTGTAAAACTAAAGTGGTTTGTTGCGCGCCTTACCAAAAGCGGCAGCAATTCCCCCACCTATACCGAACAAGAGCTGAAGTACCTTGTGCAAAATATTGAACAAGAGGGTGTGCTGGAACAGCAAGAAGGAGAACTAGTGAAACGGGCGCTGGAGTTCGACGAACGCACTGTGCAAGAAATTCTCACACCTCGGGTAGATGTGATCGCTATAGATATAAACGATGACATAAAACAAATCTCTTCTTTGGTGCTTTCACAGCGCTTTGCCCGCCTGCCGGTTTATGAAGGAGATATGGATAATATCGTGGGCGTGTTACATACGCGGGACTTTTTGCACGCCATGGCCTGTGGAAAATCCATCCAACTAAAAGAAATGCTTCAGCCCGCGGCGTTTGTCTACCGCACCAAAAAGCTATCTTCTTTATTAAACGACTTTAAGCGCAGCCAGCAGCACCTGGCCGTTGTTACCGACGAATACGGCGGTACGATGGGCATTGTTACCATGGAGGATCTGCTAGAGCAGTTGGTGGGCGATATTTGGGATGAAGACGAACAGGCAGAAGCCAACTTTGTCGCGTTGCCGGACGGCAGCTTTTCTGTGAATGGCGAGATGAACACCCTAGAGGTATTTGAAAACATACAATTTCAAGACGACCATTTTAGCAGCGATTCCAACAGCATCGGTGGTTGGGCTTTAGAAATGTTGGGGCATATCCCCAACACTGGAGAATCATTTACCTACCAAGGCCTTAACGTAACCGTTTCACAAGTAGAGGAACAACGGGTTGCCCGGGTAAAACTGCGCTTGTTGCCCCAAAACAACGGCGCACAGCCTGAAACGCAGCCGTAACAGTTAGAACATCCCGCCTTAACCGGAGTGTTGTCCTTGCGCTAAAACGAAAATTTGTTATAGCAGGAATACGGCAAACAAATTTGCCCGTATTCCTGTTTTTTTATCCGCTCTCTTTTTCGGTGGAAGAATTGACAAAACCAGCAGAAGGGGTAAAATATATTGTTAGCATTATTTAAGCGTTGATAAAAGCGCTTTATTCTGGGCGGTTGCCCAAAGTATCAGGAAGGGAATGTTACAATGAAACGAGAAGGCCAAATTCAGGTACATTCTGAAAACATTTTTCCGATTATTAAAAAATGGCTCTATTCCGACAAGGATATTTTCCTGCGGGAGCTCGTCTCCAACGGATGCGACGCCATCAAAAAATGGGAGCACTTGGTGTCTATGGGCGAGGCCCAAGCGGATGAAAGCACCCCGCGCATTGACATAACTGCCGACAAAGAGGCCCGCACCCTGACGGTCAGCGACAACGGTTTAGGTATGACCGAAGAAGAGGTGGAAAAATATATTACGCAAATCGCCTTTTCCGGCGCGGAGGATTTTATCGCCAAATACCAAGAAAAAGGCGACGCGGCTTCGGGTATTATCGGCCACTTCGGCTTAGGCTTTTATTCGGCTTTTATGGTGGCGGACTCGGTAGAAATCGATACCCTTTCTTACCTACCCGGCGCGGCGGCTGTGCATTGGGTATCCGACGGCAGCTCCACCTATGAAATATCCGACGGCGCCCGCCAGCAAAGGGGCACCACCATCACGTTGTACATCGGGCAAGACAGCAGCGAGTTCTTAGAGGAATCCCGCCTACGGGAAATGCTGCGTAAGTACTGCTACTTTATGCCCTATGAAATTTATTTCCACACAAACAGCGCCCAGAACGAGCAAAAAGCAGATACAGAAGAAAAGACCGAAGAAAAACCTGTTAACAACACTCACCCTCTCTGGCTAAAAGCCCCTAAGGACTGCACCAAAGAGGAATACGAGCACTTTTACAGCGAGGTATTTTTAGACTTTAATCCTCCCCTGTTCTGGATCCACCTAAATGTGGATTACCCCTTTAATCTAAAAGGCATCCTCTACTTCCCCAAACAGAACGACAAATTGCAGGTTATGCCCGGCGAAATTAAGCTATTTAGCAACCAAGTGTATATTGCCGATAACATCAAAGAAGTGGTGCCGGAATTTTTAATGCTGCTTAAGGGGGTTATTGATTGCCCCGATTTGCCCTTAAATGTTTCCCGCAGCTTTTTGCAAAACGACGGCGACGTGGCTAAAATCTCTCGCCACATCACCAAAAAAGTTTCAGACAAGTTGCATTCCGTCTTCCGCGAGGATCGCAAGGCCTACGAGGGATATTGGCAAGACATCGCGCCCTTTATCAAGTTTGGTTGCATTAAAGACGAAAAGTTTTACGACCGGGTAAAGGACATTTTGTTGTTGCAAACCATCAATGGGGAATATCTTACTTTAGAGGAATACCCCAAGCAAAAAGACGGCAAAATCTTTTATGTAACCGACGAAAGCGTGCAGGCCAGCTACATCCAACTGTTTAAAGAAAACGGCATCAATGCCGCCCTGTTGGGCCACGCCATTGACAGCCACTTTATCAGCTTTTTGGAATACAAAGAGAAGGATTTAAAATTTGCCCGCATTGACTCAGACATCGGCGACGCCATGAAGGAAGATGCTGGTGAAGAGGCGCAGGATGAAAAAGCCAAAGAAGAAGAGCAAGCGAAACAAATTACCGATATCTTTGTAAAAGAGCTTGGGGATGATAAACTTGCCATACAGGCTCAGCGTTTAAAATCCGCCGAAACCCCGGCAGTTATGCTGCTTTCGGAATATGAACGCCGCATACAAGATATGAGCGCCCAATATGGGTTCGCTTTTGGTAATGATGTTAGCGCAAAGTCCACCCTGGTGCTGAATTTAAATAACCCGATCATTCAGGCTGTGCCAAAACTGGAGGACGAAAAATGCGCCTTGGTATGCCGCACGGTGTGCGATCTGGCGCGTATCAGTCACAAGCAACTGACGCCGGAAGAGATGTCTGAATTTTTGCAGCACAACGTCAAGCTGCTTTCGTATGTAGCCGGCATTCAAGAATAACACCGCTTTTGGCCAATAAAAAATCATAGCGAAGAACGCACGGCGCGGCAAACATAGTTTGCCGCGCCGTAATTGTTATGCCACCGTTGCCACCATTTCCCTTTACCGTAACGGATAATCCACCGATAGAATGCGAATAGTATGAACGGTGGTGAAAACAATGGCAGACAAAGAAAAAGAACTCACTCTTCCCATCAAAAACCGCTTTTCTCTGCGGTTGGATAAACGCTCCCATCAAAATATCGCCGTATTTACCGTTGGGTCGCTGGCGTACTCAGCCATTGAAATTCTATGGCGCGGTTACACGCACTGGACCATGATGATAACCGGCGGTATCTGCTTTGTTGTTTTGTTCCGCGTGTTTTGTAAAATTGCACGGTGCCAACTATGGAAAAAATGCATGGCAGGCGCCGGCATTATCACCTCGATTGAATTTTTGGCCGGGTGCATTGTCAACTTAGGACTGCGCATGGATGTTTGGGACTACTCCTACCTGCCCTTTAACCTGTTGGGGCAAATTTGCCCGCTGTACAGCTTTCTGTGGGGGCTGCTGTCCATTCCCGCCGTTTATCTAACCAACCGGCTACAAAAGCTGTTTTCGCGGTGAGCTGTGCTTCATATGCGCGGCGTCAAAATAACACAGAGCACAAAAGCACAACCAAATCTGAGCATAAAAGCAGCTCCATTGGTTCTTGACCAACGGAGCTGCTTTTTATCTGTATCTATACATCGGCTTACGCCAAGGCCTGTTCTAGCGTTTGGCGGTGGCGCCAAATCCAATACAAACTACGGATACGCCAGGCAAAACCCCACAAGCAGCCCTCATCCTCCGGTTGTAAGTGAGGGTCAATCGCCTCGTGGGCTGTTTCGCAGATAACCACCTCTATCATTTGTTCCACCAAGCGGGCCCGTTCACAGCGCGCCAGGCCGTAGCCATCGCATACCAGCCGCACCTGGGCCGCTCTCCCTTCAGGGGATGGCAAGTCATACTTTTGTTGCAAATCGTCGTCCACTAACTGGGGGAACAGCCAGCAAACCCGCGCCAACTCTACCAAAGGATCCAATGGGCCGGCAAACTCCCAATCCACCAAACGCAACGGCATACCGCCCTTTGTCAGCAGGTTCCAGGGGGCCACATCGCCGTGGCACCAAATGCGGCGCTCACACCCAATTTCACGCAAACACCAAGGCTGGCAAACATCGAACCGTGGGTGTTCGGCGTAAAAACGAGCGCCCGCCCGGTGTAACGCCGCAACCAAACCACCCACCGCAAAAAGTGCTTCATCCTTCCAGCGGTAGGGGTGCACCATCTCTCCGGGAATAAAATCATAAACCTCTTGCTCCGGCGTCAAGGCGCGCATATGCTCCACCGGCAACCCCTCCTGCTCTAAAAATTGCAGAAAGAGCTGCACCGAAGGCGACCATGGCCTGCGCGGCCTGCATACCGTATCGCCCTGCCGCTGCACTTGTTTTTCCGGCGACAAAATCTCGGCTATCTGTTCCATAGCGCCCCTCTCAGAAAAGATTAATACTCTTCGCTAAGCGGATTCATAGCGGCGCCAGATTCATCTCCCAGCGCGTCGATATAGGCAATGGCTTTGCCGGCCCCCAGCACCACGCAATTACCGGGATCTTCCGCAATCGTGACGGGTAAGCGCGTTTTTTTGGCGATGAGCTCGTCAAATCCATAAAGCTGAGCGCCGCCGCCGGTAAGCATAATGCCATCTTGATAAATATCACCCACCAGTTCCGGAGGCGTTTCTTCCAACATATTTTGAATAACCCGGCATATTTGCATGCCGAAATCCAACAGGGCCTCCAGCACCTCATCCGAACTTATCTGGATCTGTTGAGGTAAACCGGTTAGCGCATTGCGCCCCTTGGCCGCGTAATGCAACAGCTCTTTGCGGGGATATACACACCCAATCTCTTTTTTAATGGTTTCTGCCATGCGCTTTCCAATTATTAAATTGTACTTTTTGCGAATATATTTTACAATTGCATCGTCAAAGGTATTACCCGCCACTTTGATGGAGCGAACCGCCGCCACACCGCTTAAAGATACCACCGCCATATCGGTAGTGCCTCCGCCGATATCCACCACCAAAGAGCCATGCGGGCCTGAAATATCTAAGCCTGCGCCGATGGCCGCCGCCACCGGCTCTTCTATCAGGCATATTTTGCGCACGCCGGCTGTGCTGATAGCATTAACCACCGCGCGCTTTTCTACCTCTGTCACCTCACCGGGGATACAAGCCACCACGCGCGGCATAAACACCATGCTGGAGCTTATTTTTTTTAAAAAATGGCGCACCATTTGTTCCACTAAGTCAAAATCAGAAATAACCCCGTTGCTCAAGGGATATACCACCGAAACCCGATTAGACGTGCGCCCCACCATCTGATAGGCCTCTTGACCCACGGCTATCAGTTCCTCTGTTTCATTATCCACCGCCACTACTGAGGGCTCGTTTACCACAACGCCCTTGCCGCTGACGTAAATTTGGATATTGGATGTGCCAAGATCGATTGCCGCATCCGTTCCCAACATAGGCTATGCCTCCTATAATCATTGCCAAAGCCCGCTTCGGGGCTCGCGTCAATACGTTTCTTTTGTTTTATTGATTGCTTACAGTTTTAACACGGGCACCTTCTGACAAGTATTACCGCAAAATGGTTAAAAATGAAAACCTCTGCCTATCTTCTGATTTTTCATCACAATACGATTCCCTGCGGTTTTTAGAAAACCAGGCGCTATTTGGCGCCAAAGCGGTAATCCCTTCCGTTTGAAAAGCAAACAAGCCCCAAACGTTTTCCTGCCAGCTTCTGCCAGGTTGCCTCTCAGCGCTTTTTATCACTATTTTGCTGTCTTTTATTATAGTCGGTTTCTTTCTAAAAAACAACCGTTTTACCCCTTGCGTAGCGCAGCCGCCACCACTAGGCCATTCACCTGCGCGGCGCCGGATGCTAACAAAACAGAGGCGCATTGGCCCAAAGTAGCGCCCGTTGTCACCACATCGTCACACAGCAACACGCGTTTGCCTTGTAACGAACTGCCGGGCCTTACCGCATACACGCCCTGCACATTGCGCCAGCGAAGATGGGCCGGCAAGTTGTGCTGCTGTTCATTGCTTTTTACTTTTTGCAGCAACGCCGCATAGGGCGCCCCCATTCGCCGCGCCGTCTCTTTGGCCAGCAGCGCAGCCTGATTATAGCCACGTTCCCGCTCCTTTACCCGGGTTAATGGCACACTCGTCACTATGTCAAAGTGGATATCGGCAAATACCTCACCGGCCGCTTGGGCCATATAAAACGCTAGCGGCCCCGCGTAGCCGCGTTTGCCATGAAATTTGAGCTGTAATATAGATTTGCGCACAATATCTTCATACCGAAAGGGCGCGGCACAGCTCATAATTGGTTCTGCGCCATCTGACGCAATGGGGATCGCTTGTGTAAAATAAGGCAGCCGGGTAGCGCAACTACTGCAGCACTGGGCGCCGGAGGATAACACCGCCCCGCAAAAAGGGCAGCGCAGCGGAAATAAAAGCCGCCAAAACCGTTCAAGCATCTTTCTCACCCGCCTGTTAACGTTACGTTTTCTCTTGCGATAGATAGGCGCATAAGGCCGTATAGCGCAAAGTTTTTCGGTTGTTTTCCACCATAGTTTGAACGGTGCGCCGGGTGCCTACCATAATCATCTTCGATTTCGCCCGCGTGACGCCGGTATAAAGCAAATTGCGGTAATACAGCTGGCGAGGTCCGGGGTACATGGGCATCACCACGGCTTCAAACTCGTTTCCCTGGCTTTTATGCACGGTAACTGCGTAGGCCAGCTCTAAATCGGACGCCTGCTCTAAGTCATAAACGGCCACGCGATCTTCATAACGCACCTGTAGGGTAGAAGCGGAGCGGTTGATAGAAATCAGCAGCCCCACATCCCCGTTAAACACTCCCTCACCCGGGGTGCCGTCGTCCTTTTCCCAAGGAATATCGTAATTATTGCGCACTTGCATCACCTTATCGCCTTCGCGCAGCAACGAGCCGTTTACCGTCAGCTCTCGTTTATCCCGCGAGGGCGCGTTGAGGGCTTTTTGCAGCTGCTTGTTAAGCTCCACTGTGCCCAGCTCTCCTTTGCGGCTGGGAGAAAGCACTTGAATATCCTTTGTAGGGGTATAACCATAGCTGGCAGGCAACCGGCGGGCACAAAGATCCACAATAGTGGCGCTGATCTCCCGGGGATCGGGGCAAGGTAAAAAGAAAAAGTCGTTGTTGCGCACATCCAGCAGCGGCATCTCCCCCTGCACAATGCGGTGCGCATTGGTGACGATTAGGCTTTGCATCGATTGGCGAAAAATTTCGGTCAACTGCACCACAGGAAAGCGTCCGGATGCAATTAAATCTCCTAATACATTGCCCGGCCCCACCGAAGGCAGCTGATCGCAGTCGCCCACCAGCACCAGGCGGCAACCCAGCGGCAACGCCCGCAAAAGGCCCTCAAAAACCGTAACGTCTACCATAGAAAGCTCGTCCACAATTAGGGCGTCGCAATCCAGCAAGTCTCGTTCATTTTTCGTAAACACCGGTTTATCTTGTTCATCCCAAGCCACTTCCAACAGCCGGTGGATGGTTTTCGCTTCTTTGCCCGTCAGTTCCGACATTCTCTGCGCTGCGCGGCCCGTTGGGGCGGCTAGATAAACCCGCTCGCCTTTTTTCTCTAAAATCTCAATAATTGCGTTTAGCGTAGTGGTTTTGCCTGTACCGGGGCCTCCTGTTAAAATCAGCATACCTTTGGCAAGCGCATCGGTAATGGCCTTTTTTTGCATTTCGGCATATTGGATCCCACGGGAAGCTTCAATCAGCTCCACCTCCCGTTCTATCCCGGTGATGCTTTGCGGTGGATAGCGCAGCAGCATCAGCAGCCTGCCGGCGCAATACACCTCGCTGCGGTGCATTGCTGGGCTAAACACAAAACAGCGCCCGTCAAGCTCGTCCGCCGTTACAGTGTTTTCCTCTATCATACGTTGCAGCAGTTCTTCCACCTGCTGCAACGGCACACCCAAAAAGCCCGCGGCCGCAGCCGCCAACTTATCGGCGGGCAGGCAGGTGTGCCCATTGCTCATATTGTGGCGAAGCACATACAAAATACCCGAACGAATCCGGCACGCATCGTCCTGCGGCCGTTCCATTGCGGCCGCAATGGCGTCCACCCGTTCAAAGCTTACGCGCACCGGTTCTTCGCACAGCAGATAGGGATCGCTGCGCAGCAGATCCAGCGCCTGCGTTCCCCATTGCTTCCACACCCGCAGCGCCTCTTCGGGGGTAATTCCATATCCGCCCAGATAGACCATTACCTCACGGATTCCAAAGATATTGCGAAATTCCTGAGCGATTTTTTCAGCCTTTGCCTTCGTAATCCCCCGCACTGTACGCAGGCGTTCCGGCTCTTTTTCCATTACCTCTAGCGTCTTTTCACCAAAGGCATCCACCAGACGGGCCGCCGTAGCCGGACCGATTCCCTTTACCGCCCCAGAAGATAAATATTTTAAAATTGCAGAGGTGGATTCCGGCATAAAATGTTCGCAAGCCTCCGCTTGAAACTGTGTGCCAAAGCTGGGGTGGTTTTTCCAGGTGCCGTATAAGCGCAGCTGCTCCCCCACGCTGACCCCGGGCAAGATACCTACTACGGTAATGATTTCATCCTCTGCTGCAATTTCTAATACAGTATAGCCATTTTTTTCGTTGCGAAACACAATCTGTTCTACCGAACCGGTCAGTTCCAATAAGCCGTTTTCTTCCATGCTTTTCACGGCCCGGGGCACACCGGGCTCCCCCTTTCCTTTAGCATTTGATACCGCACTGCTGTTGTTGCTAGTTTATTTTGTCACAAAAACACTGCCACCCAAAATCAGCCTTTTTCTACAGGAAACGGACGAATGGGGGCAAAGTATTTTTACTATATAAAAACCTTCTCACCCCCCGCAGAAGGCCAAAAAAGGACATGCAGTGTCCTTTTCATGTAGAAAAGTCGTTTTTTGAAAAACATTCCATACCTTCGCCGAAGGGCGCACATAAGAGGAGCAAAGAAAGTTTTACGCACATTATTATAGCATAGGCATTTGCCAAAAACTAGACATTTGTTCGCCCCGCCTTTTGGTGCAGCGCCGGAGTAAAGGCTATACCTGATCCTCTTCTTGTTGCGCGATGGGGTAAAGGGGCTTTTTATCGCTAAAAAGAGCCTCAAATTCCGGCAGTGTTCTTATTTCCATAAAGCTGTAATCCTTTGCGATCAGTGTGCAAATCTTTCTGGTTTCTTCGTCCATATCGCAATCCAGGCAAATAACACGGGAATCACGCATGTCCCCCGCCCACCTGACCCGTTCCGCCGCACTGCGCAGCAGCAGTTCGGCCTCTTCGTTATGGCCGCGCACCGGAACTACAATCATAATCTCTTTCTCCCCCTTCATGCGGAGAATCAGCAATACCGCGTGTTTAAAAATCTCCACAAACCCTAACAACATCAAAAAGACGCCCAGCACACCGCCAATAACCTCTAGCATATTCGTCATCCCTTTCGGTTCAAAACGTTTACCCTCCGGCGGATCTGTGTTGCCGCCTATCGCATTCTCTTGATGCCATTATATGTTTCGGTCGTTTTTTTTGCCACCGGAAACTTTTTTACCTTGGGGCAAACGGTTTCAACACAAAAATGCGGCCCAACATGCAGAGGCATTTACTTCTAATTTACAAAAGCTTATCGCAAACCGACTTATAGGGCTACGGGCCAAAACAAAGAAACTGCGTCTTACCGTGGGTGTGGATATGATGACAGAACCTATAGAGCTAGAAACAGCAGATGCTTTGTCGATATCTCATATAAGCGTTGTAAATTCCGCCTTACCACATGCCAGTAATTGTCTATTACAAAAAACTGCCATTATCATTTGTAACGAAATCATTGCGTTTCTTTTTGTGCAAAATCGCCTTTGAAAAAAGCTGCTTTATTTTGGTATCCTTTATATAAAGAGCGTGTAGTAAGTAGTACAGATGTGGTTGTTTGCTGCATGTTTATTTTTGAGAACAGGAGATAAATGCACAATATGAAACGGATCAAAGCGGCTTGTATTTGCCAAACCCTTCACTTTATGTTAAAAGAGGACGCACCTCATGATTGGGCGGCGCAACAGGTTGAAAAGGAAGTGGAACAATACAAGGCAAGCTTGGAGCGCAACCGAACAAAGCATAAAATTTTAGAGCAAACAGTTCAACCGGACGGTTCAATCATCATCAAAATTATGAAGCAATACAATTCTAGCCCTGTTGGAGATTATCTAAAAGAACAGCAATAAGCGTGTGGCCAAGACGGCGTAAATCCAGCGAACGTCTTGGCCACACGCTTGTTTTTTGAAAGATTAACTATTAAAAGTCAACCCGAAAAATGACTGTTGGTGGTGAAAAAAGATTGCTCAAAAAAGGTATAGCAAAGCAGAGGCCGGAGAGGCCCCGGCTAACTATTAAACAAGGATTAAGCTGCCAAACGGTATGTCGCTCTGGATTTCTCCAAGGCAAAAATTAAACGCACCAATTTCTTGGCAGCATGAGAGATGGCAATATTGTAGTGTTTTCCCTCCGCCCTCTTCTTGGCGAGATAATCGGCAAAAACCGGGTTCCAGTAGCAAACATACTTGGTTGCGTTGTAAAGTGCGTAGCGTAAGTATCGGGAACCACGCTTTTCCATGTGCGGGTAGCAATTTTTGAGCTGTCC
>DVJE01000031.1 GCA_018716975.1 Candidatus Gallacutalibacter stercoravium
TCGGTGGTTTCGTTGGTTTGCTGTCATTTTATGTTGGGCAAGCGCCGCGAAAACGGCAAGCGCTATGTGCCTCGCGGGTTGGCGGCTGTTTGCTTTATCAGCAATCTGTGTGTGTTGTTTTTGTCGGATTCCAACGCTTCTTTGGTGTTTACGGTGGTATATAGCGGGCTGTATGCCGCCTATAAGCTGGCTCGTTATTTTCGCCGGAACAACCGCGCCGTCGGGATCCGCCATGGCGCGCTGCTGCTGTGCGCGTGGGTGATTGTGCTAGCGGCGTCCTTTGGCGCGCGTTCCACTTTTCAGTCTGGCGTAGCGTTTGTTCTTAACGACACGCAAGAAGTGATGCATACTTCGGAAACGGCCGATTGGGAGCAAACAGAGAAGGCTGAGCAGCAGGCTAATGCCCGGGCGGCCGATCAAGCAATGGCGCAAGAAACGGCGTCGGTGCAACAAGACGCCGCAGGCGTTACCATTGGCCGCAGCGATTATGAAATTTCTAGCGGTCGTTTTGATTCTTTACAAAAGGCGTTGCAGCTATTTGTGCGCTATCCCTTTATGGGCATCGGAAAAGCGAATATTTTAGATTACGGCGATCGCTATTTAAGCGAAGGTTTTTTGTTTACCGATGTGCATAACGGCTATTTAACCATTCTGCTATCCGGCGGTCTTTGCGGGTTAGCGTTGTTTATGGCCTTTTTGGTGTTGATTGCCCGGCGTATGTTAAAATGCGTGGATAGGCGTTTGCTGCGCTTTGGGCGGGAGAGGGAGGATTTCCCCATCCTGGTGGCGGCGTTGGGCGGATACAGTGTTTACAGCCTGTTTGAAAAGACGCTGCTGTATGATATTACCTTTATGGTGCTGATTTTCTGGCTGCTAATGGGCTATGCCATGTGCTATTTGGAGCGCTACGAGCTCAGGCAAAAGCGCAGCCGCCACGTGCCGGCCCTGCGCATGCTGGCGCCCGGCATTTATGTGTTGCCGGTGCCTACCCGTGGGTATTTAGCGTCGGAGGTTATGGATAAGGTGCAATCCAGGCGTAAAAACGCCTAGGCTAATCTTGCGCCAACCAGAAACAAAATAAATCAAGGCCGCCGGCAAAGATGTTTTCTGCCGGTGGCCTTTTCGTATGACGGTTGTCTTTTTATTCCAACGTAAAACAGAGCCGGTTAATCTAAAGATATTTGATCAATGCGATTTAGCTCCTCTTGGGTAAAGCTGGTGTTTTGCAGGGCCTTGATATTATCTAATATTTGCGCGGGTTTTGAGGCGCCGATCAGCGCGCTGGTTACCAGGCCGTCGCGCATTACCCAGCTTAAAGCCATTTCCGCCAGGGTTTGCCCGCGTTGAGCAGCCAAACTGTTGAGGGCGCGGATTTGCTCCAAACGCTTATCGGTTAAGGCGGAGCTTTGCAAAAAGCGGCCGTCGGTTTTTATGCGGCTATCCTCTGGAATGCCGTGCAGGTATCGATCCGTCAGCATACCCTGCGACAAGGGGCTAAAAGCGATAATGCCTTTTTGCAGCCGCGCCGAGGTTTCCTTTAGCCCGTTGTTTTCAATGGTGCGGTTGAAGATGGAGTAGCTGTTTTGGTTGATGATAAAGGGGCAGCCCAGCCGCTGCAAAATGGCGGCGGCTTTTTCTAAAGTGGGGCCGTCGTAGTTGGATAAGCCCACATACAGCGCCTTGCCGCTGGTAACCGCTTGGGCCAAAGCGCCCATGGTTTCTTCCAAGGGAGTTTCGGGATCCATCCGGTGGTGATAGAAGATATCCACATAATCCAGCCCCATGCGCATAAGGCTTTGATCCAGGCTGGCCAAGAGATATTTACGGCTGCCCCAGTTTCCATAAGGGCCTTCCCACATATCAAAGCCCGCCTTGGTGCTGATAATCAGTTCGTCCCGATAGGGGCGCAGCTCCTCTTTGAGCAGCCGGCCAAAGTTGCGTTCGGCGCTGCCGGGCGGGGGGCCGTAATTGTTGGCCAAATCAAAGTGGGTGATGCCGTGATCAAAGGCGGTAAAGCACAGTTGCTTCATGTTTTCATAGGCGGCGGTGTCGCCGAAATTGTGCCATAAACCCAGCGAAATGCCGGGCAGAAGCAGGCCGCTGCAACCGCAACGGTAATAGGTCATGGAGTCATAACGGGGGGATGCTGCTTGATACATAGTGCGCCTCCTGTCTTGTTCGTTTGGTTTCATCATACCGCATTCCGGGTAGAAGTCAAGTAGGTTTTATAAAGCGGGTATAGGAGCCGCAAAAATGCCCGTCGGCGCCGTGATAACGGATGCCGACAGGCGTTTTTTGAGCTGTTATCAGCAGTCCAGCATTTGAGCGGCCACCTGAGCGAGCGGTAGGCTGCGCCAGGCGGTGTTTGACAGGTTTTGTATCATGCGCGCAACAGAGCAAAATCCACTCTCTGTGTTCTTTTGGCAATAGAGCGCCATATCCAGAGATGGATCCAATGCGCCGTATAAAGCCCGGACTACGCAGTCTTCCAAGGCATGCGCCGCGCCAAAGGGGGAATCTGAATTCATATACCCCAAAGCTATCGTAGCGTTTACGTTAATAAACTTGTTGATGCCGTGCCGCCTAACAGCATTCAGCAATAAGCTTTGATGGGGCTTTAAAAGTGTGTGCAGATATTCATGGATGATGGCCTCGGGTGCAAAGGTGTAGGCTATTACATACAGCGTACCGTCAACTACTGCATAATCCGCTAGATATTTCGACTGAAGCAGGTTCGGCGCAAAGGCAATGAGGGAGGGCTGGGGAAATAGAGCCGCCGATTGAAAGATTTCTTCGCATTTTGCCGCTTGTGCAGAAAAACCGGCAAACCGCTCGCGCAAAAGATTGCGGTAGCAAAGGTACAGGCGGTTAAATTCCCGATGTGATTCTATGCCGGTTAGAACGCGGGGCAGCTGGGAGATCCATTCGATAAAACCGGCGTCATTGCGTTCGGGCGATTCGCAGTAATCCAAAAATCTAAGGTATTCCGGTAGGCTCTTTTCTTGAAAGAAACAGGCAACCGCAAGATCGGATCCGCGCGGAAAGTATGGGTTAACAGCAACCTCGCCGGTTCGTGCGCAGGCAAAGTAATGGGCCGCGCTGTCGCAAAAATCCGTTTCGGCAAGGAATTTGCAAATGTTTGCCACAATGGGGTCGGAACGCTCCATGAGGTCATAGCCGCCTTTTATCATGCCGCAGTAAGCAGCAAAAAGATGCTTGTTGATAACCAGTTGCAAATGAACACCTTCCATCTTTCTAATATTGAAACCGTTCAAAACGAAAGAGAAGATGGCTGCGCGTTACTCCCATGATAACCCTCCTAACCGCCGCTTGTATTTTGAAAAAGCGCATTCCGACGGCGGTATAAAAACTTACGTAGGTATATTGGCGAGAAAAGATATCAGCAAACGTGTTCAACTGCATTTTGAATCTTTGCTTTTCGATGCCTCATCTTTCTAAAAAGTAGAAATCTTTGAAAAGTGGCTGGAACACAGAACTTACAATACAAAAAGAGGCCAAAACTTGGACATCATTTTGCGTTCCAAATTTTGGCCTCTATTCTATATTCCCACACCAGAGGCCCTGCTTATTTGAGGCAAGTGAGATATTGATTTGCTTTTATCAAAACGTCTTTGACTTTTGGATAGGATAACGACAGTAGCGCTTTGTCAAACGGCAACAATTTTACATCCAAAATTTCATGCTTATCATATTCTATAGATTGATTTTCATATCTAGCACAAAAATAAGTTGTCTGTTTGCGATTGCCATTGCTCATTGTGTATTCAATTTTTGTAAGAAAGCCATCTAAAATATTTGCGGTTATGCCTGTTTCTTCTTTTATCTCTCTCAATGCGGCTTGCACCTCCGTTTCACCCAATTCAATGTGGCCTTTGGGCAAGCCGCAATGTCCATCAGCTTCTACAACCAAAACATAGTTTATGGTATGATTCACTTCTGTGTATAAAACAGCTCCGCTGCAATATTCGTAACGCATAATTTTACCCTTCAAAACCACTGTTGATGATATACACAGCCTACCCTAAAATGCAAAAGAAGTCAATCATTTGTGTGGCAATCGCCTTCTTTTAGTGTAGGTTTGTCAAACAAATTGGACAGAGAACTCGTAAGGAGAGAACCAGCAGAGCGGCCTCATGGGGAAGAGGTTGGAGCGGCGATTGTGGACAGAGAGTTGCTTAGCGAAGTCGTCCAGGAAGTAAAAGCAGCGGTAAGAGTAGAAACGCTTCTGATCCTCCCGATGGCTGCGCTCGACCTTTCCATTGTGGCGTGGGGTGTAGGGACAGATGAGCTTGTGGCGGATGCCCAGCTGTGCAGCG
>DVJE01000032.1 GCA_018716975.1 Candidatus Gallacutalibacter stercoravium
TGTTATCTTATTCATAGCAAATAGGATGACCTTCTTTCGGTTTGGTGTGAGCAACTTAACCTTAACACAGGTCTTTCCTATTTGCTATCTTTTTTATCCCCTTCTGTCACACTTCATTGTAACTCCTACAGTCATTTGCATAAACAAATTGCGCCAGCATTGACGCTGCATAGGAAAAGACTTATAATTTTCTGTACGATAGTTTATGGCGCAATAGTTGCGCAAAACCGTTTATCGGATCAGTAAGATAGCTTTCAAGTCCATCCAGCGGCCCAGTCCGCTGGCCAGGCGAAAGGGGGCGTATCCCAATGGAAGAAACTTTTCATCAATTGTTGTTGCGAACCTATCACGCCTACAAGCGCCGCCTACGGCCGCTTAGAATGCGCACCGGCCTATCGGAAGGGCAGCCCAAAATGCTGCGGCTGCTTTCTAACCGCCCTTGTTGGTTGCAGCGAGAACTGGCGGACGCCTATAACATTGAACCCGCCACTGTTTCGCGTCTGTTAAGCAATATGGAAGCCCAGGGCCTTATCACCAGGCAGATCCCGCCGGACAACAAACGCGCTATCCATGTGCGCATTACCGATAAGGGGCACGAAAAGTTCATGCAGTTCGAGGTGTTTCGCCGTCAAATAGACGACCAATTATTTTTAGGCTTTTCTGCGCAAGAGCGCGAACGTTTTTTGCAAGATTTTAACCGCGTTTGCGCCAATTTGGAACAGGTGGGGGATCCTTCCGGCGCGCAGCCGCCAGATATCGGCCCTAGTAATGATTAGCGGAACATAAAACGCCGCAAACAACGACGGTATGGGAAAAAAGGAATTCTTCTGCCCTGTCTTAAGCAACAATAACGAAGTAAAAAGAAATTTGTAGAACGGCATAGTGTTTTGCTATGCCGTTCTGTTTTTTGTTTTCCGCCTTTTTAAAATTGCTCAACAAAAATAGCGCATCGCCGCCAGCACAATAAGAAGTACGCCCGATAGGGCCACAAAAATCCGGGAATCCACAGCGCGCAGCAGCGCTAACCTGCGGCCTAAGATATCGCCCGCGCTTAAAAACAGCAGCTGGAACAATCCCGCTGCCACCGGCACCAAAACAGAGTGCAGGCCTGAAACCGCGCTGCTCACCCCCACGCCGAACGAATCCACCGACAGCGCTATCCCCAGGTAAACCGCCTCCAACAAGTCAATCCGGCGGTTGTGGTCAAAATCTCCGCTAACCGGTTGACGCATAATTTTTACTGTAATCCCCAAGGATTGAATGGCAAAATTAAAAACGTCGCCCTCTTTGCCTTTTTTTCTGCCTTTTTTGTTTTTCGGCGGATCTCTGCGCCCTTTATAAAAGGCTTGCACGATAATAAACAGCCCCAGGGCCGCCAGCATGCCGGCGCCCACCATTTTGGCGGCCAACGGTGGAATAATCCGCAGCAGCGCGCTGCCCAGCCCCACGGCGGCCCCGGTAAACAGCATAGAAATAAAAGCCATCACCAGCCTAGCCGGCCAAGGCGTATGTATCCCCCGCATACCGTAAGAAACGCCGATTCCCATGGCGTCCATGCTTAACGACGCCCCCAACAGCAATATGGCAAACGCACCGGCGCCTGCTTCCTCCATATGCGCTTCGCCCCTTTCCTTTTCAAACCGCTTGCGTGCATCGGCATTTTGCACCTCTTATTAGTGTATGAAAAATTCCCGGCTTGGTTCTTATCTAACAAGAAAGCTGTCATAAGCGGTGGGACAAGGCAATATACTTGCCTATACGGTTCTATCCTCACGGGCCGGCGTGCCCATTTTTGCAGATAGACGCATATCAAAAGAACAAGCAAGGGGCTGATAAATTGGGCGGGCAGGATTGGCACAACATAACCGCTAAGCAAGCCCTGGAGGAGTTAAAAGCCGACACCAAACGCGGCCTTTCCTCCGGGCAGGCCGAGCAGCGGCTGGCGCAGTACGGATACAACCGGCTGGAAAGCAAAAAGAAAAAGGGTATCGTTGCAAAATTTTTCGAGCAGTTTTCCGACTTCATGGTGATCGTACTGCTGATTGCGGCGGCTGTTTCCTTTGTCACCTCAATGTTGGAGGGCAGCGGCGACTACGTGGATTCTATTATCATTTTGATAATCGTGGTGATAAACGCTATTACAGGGGTGGTGCAAGAAAGCAAAGCCGAGCGCGCCATCGAGGCGCTGCAACAGTTGTCGGCTCCCAGCGCCCGGGTGCTGCGGGAGGGAAAGGCGCGGCGCGTTCCCTCAGAGGAAGTGGTGCCCGGTGATATTTTGCTGCTGGAAGCTGGGGATTTTATCGCCGCAGACGCCCGGCTTATTGAGGCGCACAGCCTAAAAGTGGAGGAATCCTCACTAACGGGCGAATCGGTGCCGGTAGAGAAGGACGCCAGTTTGCTTTGCCCCGCCAAGGCATCGTTGGGGGATCGCAAAAACATGGTGTTCGCCACCAGCACCGTTACCTGCGGCCACGCTTTGTGCGTTGTTACCGGTACAGGTATGCACACGCAGGTTGGAACCATTGCTCACATGATAAACGAAGGGGATTCCCCACAAACCCCTTTGCAAACCAAGCTGGCGCAGACGGGCAAATACTTGGGCATCGGCGCGCTGGTTATCTGCCTTGCCATCTTTTTGCTGGGGCTGATTCAACGGGTGGAGCCGTTGGAAATGTTCATGCTATCCATCAGCCTGGCGGTGGCCGCCATACCAGAGGGGCTACCCGCAGTAGTAACCATCGTGCTGGCCATCGGCGTGCGGCGTATGGCGGCTTGCCGCGCCATTGTGCGCAAGCTGCCTGCGGTAGAAACTTTGGGCAGCGCTACGGTTATTTGCTCTGATAAAACAGGAACCCTGACCCAAAATAAGATGACGGTTACCGAACTGGCCGCGCCGGGAGGCAAGGTGGCGGCTTCCAGCGCCGCCGGGCAAGAAATTCTGGCCTACGCCGCGCTGTGCAACAACGCGGCCCTTACCCCCGGCAAACCGCCCAACGGCTGGGAGGCAACCGGCGAACCGACAGAAACCGCTTTGGTGCTGGCAGCGGCCCGGGCCGGCAAACCCAAACCCCAGTTGGAAAAGCAATTTGTTCGGGTAGGCGAGATCCCCTTTGATTCCGGGCGCAAGCTGATGAGCACCGTCCACCGGCTGGGGGGCGACCGCTATCGTATTATCACAAAAGGCGCGCCCGATGTTCTGCTGCAACACTGCACCCATTGTTGGGAAAACGGCAGCGCCCTGCCCATGACCGATCAGCGCCGCCGGCGCATTGAACAGCAAAACCAAGAAATGGCTTCCCGGGCTTTGCGGGTGCTGGGCGTTGCCCGCCGGGATGTAGACACCCTGCCGCAAAACCAGGAACAAACCGAGAACGGCCTAACTTTTATGGGGTTGTGCGGCATGATTGATCCGCCGCGTCCCCAAGCAAAAGAAGCGGTGCGTCAGTGCCGCCGCGCGGGGATTCGCCCTGTGATGATTACCGGGGATCATGTGGTAACAGCCCGGGCCATCGCCACCCAGCTGGGTATTTTGCAGGATGGGGATCTGGCTATGACGGGTGCCCAGCTGGAAGAAACCGATCAACAAACCCTTGAAAAAAACATTGGGCGTTACGCCGTGTTTGCCCGGGTATCACCGGCACACAAAGTGCGCATTGTCAAGGCCTTTCAGGCTAGGGGCCAGGTGGTGGCCATGACAGGCGACGGGGTAAACGACGCCCCCGCCCTAAAGGCGGCAGATATCGGATGCGCCATGGGGATTGCCGGAACCGACGTGGCCAAAGGCGCCGCCGACATGATCCTGACCGACGACAACTTTGCTACCATAGTGGATGCTGTGCGCCAAGGCCGGGGCATTTTTGCCAATATACGCCGCACCGTGCACTTTTTGCTATCCAGCAATATTGGTGAAATTGTTACGGTGCTCACCGCCTTTTTGCTGCGGCTGCCAACGCCGTTGCTGGCCATACAGCTGCTGTGGGTCAACCTGGTAACCGATAGCCTGCCCGCCCTTGCCCTCGGTATGGAGCCGGTGGAGAAGGACGCCATGCAACGCCCGCCAGAAAACAGCAAGAAAAGTCTTTTTGCCGGCGGCATGGCCTACAGCATCGCCGTAGAGGGCTGTTTTATCGGCGCTATTTCGCTGTTGGCCTTTACCATCGGCCGGGTATTCTTCGATACGCCCGGCGCGGCGCCGGTGGTGGGGCGCACCATGGCTTTTTCGGTGCTAAGCCTTTCGCAGCTGGTGCATGCGCAAAACGTGCGCAGCAAGCGCTCGCTGTTTTCCATCGGGTTGCTGGGCAATGCGCGCATGCTTTACGCCTTTGCGGTGTGCGCCCTGCTGCAAATATCGGTGGTATCTATTCCAGTTTTATCGGCTATTTTTAAAACTACCCCTTTAAGCTGGATGCAATGGGGTATCGTGGCCGCTCTTTCGCTGGCTCCTCTCGCCGTGGTAGAGCTGGAAAAGGCCCTGCTGCGCAAGCGAAGAGTTGGCCGGGCAACCGGCCAACGGCGTGGGGCCTCCGCCGGCTATGCGGCCAAAGAGCATTCTTCTCTAAAACCGCGCAATCTGTTTCATAAAGGAAAGCGAGAACAACGCCAGTAGGGGCCGGTAAGAATTGTCCGTGCCGGCTGCGGTAAAAGTCCACAGCATCAAAGACGGTTTTCTCCAACATTGCAGAGCTGCGATGCCGGATAAAACTGTCTTTGTTCTCTAAGATCCTGCTTTCTTCCCGCGAGATAATTGTTTTTTACTCCATGCGCTTTTATAATGATAACCGCAATACCCAGCTGCCGCTAAAACCTGTTTCGCCACAAAAGGCGGCAGAGCTGGGCTATCATTAAGCAAAGGATGTGACCGGGGCATGAATACCTATTGCGAGCCTTCCAAACAAATTCCGGTATACGGAACCTACGACGTCATCGTGGTGGGAGGCGGTTGCGCGGGCTTTACCGCCGCTGTGGCCGCCGCGCGAAACGGCGCGCGCACTTTAATTTTGGAGCAGTTCCCCTTTTTTGGCGGCACTGCCACCGCCTCGCTGATGGCAACCATTGTCGGTACCCGCAACCAGGTACAGCCCGACGATTTGCAAGTGTGCAAGGGCCTGGGGGAAGAGCTGATCCTAAGGATGATAGAACAACACGGGGCGGCCCATTCCACCAACGCCTATAAATCTGAAAAACGCAGCGATACCAAGGGGGATCTTTCTTACAGCTACGCCTTCGATACCGAGGTTTTTAAAAAGGTTTCGCTGGAGATGGTGCTGCAATCCGGGTGCGAAATATTATTTCACACCTATTTTGCCGACACTATTGTAGAAGACGGCCGCGTTACCGGCGTGCTATTTGAAAATAAATCTGGCCGCCAAGCCGCCTTTGCCAAAGTGGTGGTAGACGCTTCTGGCGACGGAGATGTGGCTGCCCGGGGCGGGGCGGATTTTTGGCAAACCAAAGGGGAAGAGGCAAAGCGCCTCAACGACGGGCTCATGTATAAAATCACCGGTTTTGAACCCGGCACCAAGCAGGCAGGCTGCGTTTTTGGCGACAGCATGGCCCTGTGGGGCCCTGCCCCCGGCGCGCACAACGGCGCCGACGCCCGGGATCTGACCGATATGGAGATTAACACCCGGCTGAAGGTGTTTGACCACCTGGAGGAGTTAAAAAAGAAGAATCCCGAGCTCAAAGACGCCCGCGTTTCTGAAACCGGCGTACTACTGGGCATCCGTCAAACCCGCTTTATCAAAGGAGTTTATACCCTCACTGGGGAGGACGTGCTGCAAGGCGCCGCTTTTGAAGACGCGGTAGCCATGGGCGCCAACCCGGTGATTCAATATTATGGTTACCGGCGCTTTTTAGAGCACGAGGGGTATGAAATTCCCTATCGCTGCCTTGTGCCTGAAAAGCTGGATGGACTATTGGTGGCGGGCCGATGCATGAGCAGCGATCAAATTGCTTATGAGTCTTGGCGAGCCATGGCCCATGTGCTGAACATCGGTGAAGCGGCAGGCACTGCGGCGGCTTTGTGCGCCCGTGACGGCGTGCAGCCCCGCGCGGTGGATATCAAGGCCCTGCGGCAAACCCTTATGGAGCAAGGGGCAGAAATCGGCCAAGGCCGCACAAAACCGGCGGCTGTTTATAAAACAATTGCGGGGTAAAAAGGATATTGCGATATCGCAAGGGGGAAGATCTAAAAAGATCTTCCCCCTTATCCATTTTGCCGCATCAATGGGCTGGTGCGTTTCCATTTTTATTTCGTAGGCCCCAATACAGGCCGCCATCTCTGCGGTTGACAGGCACGCCTGAGGGTACTAAACTGGAAACATCTATTCTAATCTAAAAGTTACCCTGCGCGGGCATTTGCCGGCAATTTGTTCGCCGTATTCGTTGGCCCTAAAATACTGCGTTGTAAGGAGGCGCGCTAATGCCAAACCCAACCCCACGCCCCGGCACACATCACATACCCCATGTGGGCATGCGTATTATAAAATCAGCCCTAGCGGTATTTTTATGCTTTGTTGTATATTTGCTCAGGGGCGAACAGGGAATGCCCTTTTATTCGGCGATCGCCGCCATACTGTGCATGCAGCCCCATGTATCCAACAGCGTTAAGGTTGCCCTTAACCGAACGGTAGGCACCCTAATAGGCGGCGCGGCGGGTATGTTGGTGCTGCTTTTTGAGCGTTCCTTTCTGCCGCCTAATGCCCACGGACTGCAATATTTGTTGGTATCCGCCTGTGTTATACCACTGATTTACCTAACGTTGGTGGTAAAAAAGCCCACCGCCTCTTACATCACCTGCGTGGTCTTTTTAAGCATCACGGTTTCCCACGGCGCCGATGTGAATCCCTATCTATTTCCTCTCAACCGCGTGCTGGATACCTTTATTGGCATTTTGGTGTCGCTGGGGGTCAACTCCTTCCGCTTGCCCCATAAAAAAGATAAAGGGCTGCTGCTGGCCCCTTGCTTAGAGGGGGCGCTATGCCAGCCCGGTGAACATAACGCAGACCCATCGGCGGGGCTTTCCGCCTATACCCGCATTCATCTGCAACGCCTTTTGGATCAAGGCGCCTGCTTAACCATAGCCACCAACGCTTCCCCCGGCACGCTGGCCGGGGCGCTGGGGGATACCCCCTTGCGGTTGCCCGCCGTTGTGCTGGGCGGTGCTGCTTTATACGACGTCAAACAAGAAGCCTTTTTGAATTGCAAAACGCTCTCCAGCACCGCTCAAACCGAAGCCGCTGTTGTTTTCGCCAAGCAGGGGGTTGGCTTCTTCTTTTACGCTACCACCCACAGCGTGCTGCATATCTATCGCGTGCCTACACCGGGGGAGCAAGCGCCAAACCCGGCGGAACAGGCTTTCATAGACGCGCACAAAGGAGACAGGCACGAGCATTTTGTGCCTGTGCCGCCTCCAAAAGAAGCCAGGGCTTTGTGCCTGCTGGCACTTACGCCCAAGGAAAAAGCCCAAACATTGGCCGGCGCACTACGCCGGCGTCTACAAGAGATTGGTTTAGCAGACCGTGTTTCCCTTCGGCCGGCTAATATTGATGACTGCTGGGCCGTAACAGTGCGGGCGGCGGACGCAACGCTGCTAAACGGCGTGCGCTGTGTGCAAGAGCTTTGTGCCGCGCAACATGTTGCCGCCTTTGCTGCCGGTAGCGTATTCACCCAAGTGGACGGAGAGTACGCCGAACCCAACGGCGCCGCTTTGCTGCTGGGGGTGGAAAAGGGCTTTGCTGTGTGCACGCCGCCTTTGCAAGAGCAAACCTTTCCCTCCGGCGTAATTCCTTTTAGCGCTAAACGGCGGGATTGCGTGGTGCGGCGCATGAAGCGGCTGTATTTTTATCCAAACCGGCCGAGAAAGAAGTATAGGTAAAAAGGGTAAACCTTTACACAGCTTACAAAACATAAAAATATAGAAAAGAGGGCGTTATCATGGAGGGTTGGGAAACGTTGTCCCGCGAAACAATGCAGGCATTACAAAGTCAGGTGGAAGAAGCAGCCCGGCAGGCAGGGGCTTTTATGCTCGCTTACAGCTGTAAACCGGATGGCTCCGCCGGGCAGGCAGAGGCTGATGAAACAAAAGAGGCAAAAGAGGCTAAAAAAGAAATTGCCGTTACCGTTAAAGAGGGGCATGCCAACTATGTAACGCAGGTAGATGTGGCGGTGCAGAACTTTCTGATGGATCGGTTGGCTAAGCTGCTGCCCCATGCTGGATTTTTAGCCGAGGAAGAGGAAAAAAGCCGCCCCAAAGAACAAGATTTGGCCCTTTACTGGGTAATCGATCCCATTGACGGCACCACCAACTTTATTCGGAATTTACGGCGTAGCGCCGTATCCATCGGCCTTGTTCAAGAGGGAAGAGGGCTTCTAGGGGTGGTGTACAACCCCTATCAAGACGAATTATTCTCCGCTGCAGTGGGGGAAGGCGCGCGCTGCAACGGCCAGCCCATCCAAGCTGCCCACACCGAACTGGAAGACGCCCTTATCGCCCTGGGCACTTCGCCTTACCGCCGGGATCTGGCCGAGCGCACCATGGAGGCAGCAAAACACCTTTTCTTGCATTGCGGAGATTTGCGCCGCACCGGATCGGCGGCTTTGGATTTGTGCGATATTGCGGCAGGCCGTATAGACGGCTTTTTTGAGGCCGTGCTTTCCCCTTGGGATTACGCCGCCTCGTCGGTTATTTTAAAGGAGGCTGGGGCTTTTATCGGCACTCTGCCGCCCTATACGTTCGGTTATACCGAGCCAATCCCCATACTGGCGGGCGGGGCGGTGGTATTTTCCGCCTTAGAGCAGCTGCTTAAGCATGCGTAAGGCCTTGGCGCCGTGGAAAAAGCCAAACAGTAAAAACGGTAAAAGGATAATAAAAGCTGCTTTTCTTATTTGCTCTTTTGATAGAAAAAATCAAGCCGGTTTATTTTCACAGGTTTGTGATTTTCGTTTGATATGGTGCTATGATTAAGAAACATTGTATCAAAAAGGGGCGAAGAAACAATGCCGCAGTTAAATAGCGGAAAGTTGGTTTATGGCACTTGCGTGATTCAGCCGGACGGCTTGCTGCACCTGCCGTTACAGGTTACGCAAGACTACGGTATGGCAGCGGAAGGACGGGCTATTTTGTTCACCGGCAGTAAAAGCAATAATGGTTTCTGCGTTACACGCAAGGGGTTGTTGTCGCCTTCCAAAATGGGGCGTGTGCTGTTGGAAACACCTGTGCTTGCAGAATACGAAATACCCGAGGGGGTTTTTGTGCGGTATAAGGGCCGCCACTACTGTTGGGTAAATATGGTAGGCGGCAAATATATATCGCTCAAAGAGTCAACCCTTTCGTTTTTGGGGCTCTACCCCGGCGGAGAGCTGCAATGTTTGCGCAGTAGCAATATTGCCTTTGCCTTTGCCAGCTGTGAAGAACCGGGTTCTTTTACAGCAAGGTGATAACCCCAAAATCAATTCGCTTGTAACAAAGCTCCTAAAGCAGCGGGGCAGGAGATAGGGCAAACAAAAATAGGAGGCCACACGGTTATGATGAGGTTCCGTAACGAAGGTATTGAAAACAAGTGGTAAAGACAATCGGTACGGTATATTGCAGAAAAATAATTCTGCAAGAGGATAACCGTGCCAGTCAGATGTTATATATACCTTTTCACACGCCGTAAGAGACACAGCCAGCATGACCACCAGGATACAAATAAAAGAGGCTATAGCTGGATTTCTTTCTGTAAATACCAATTATAATGTTCTGAACAGAATCCGCACCTGGCCGAAGGGTGTCTAAAACCATATACCATTAGCGGCTTGTTTAAAGCGATATCGCAATTGTTGCGTACCCCGGGTTGATAGATAAACTTTTGAATATAGTCTCTCTTTCCGCCAATATCTGGTACACCGATTGTTATCCCGCTATTTTCAAATGAAGATTTTGCCGGAAGATTCTGATAGACAAGCCGGCTAAAGCAACAAACAATGTCGATCTCATTTTCGTTGACAAATTTAAAGAGTTCTTCGTTGTACTGTTTTCTCTTTCCTTTGTCTTTTATTAATTGGGGGGCAGCATTATCTCTCACGCCGCAAACAACATCGATATAATTTCCGAAATAGATTTTATCCCAAAATCTTTTTTCCTCAACTTTTGTTGTATCTATGCCAAAGGATTGAGCAATCTTGTGAAAAAATCGATGTGTTTTTCCTGTCTCCTCTTCGGTCAAATATGCTTCTACAACTGAACTTGTTGTGTAGAAAGCCGGTTCTCCTTCTCCTTCGTTATTCTTATTATGATGTGATTCACCTAATATCAAAATTCTCGTTTCTTTTGCAGCTTCTTTACCTATATATACTCCATGATGCATTTTTCTTCCCTCTTTCTGATGAAATGGTTAAAAGGTTCTACTTTTTCCATAAACATATTTATGGTTCCGAGTGTAATTTCTCTAACGGTTACTGCGCTTTACTCTGAAAAAAGTGGGATAGCGCTACAACCTACGATTTGACAGTGGATAGTGGGGTGTTAGGAATTGATAAAACTGTAGAGCTTCTTCTGGCTTATATTAAACTGTTAAAAAAATAGTACATATAACTACCTCTTCATAAACAAAATGCCGCCTACATTTTGTAGACGGTATTTTATTTACTATATACTTTCTACCGGATCGCGATAACGCAGCATGGTATATTCATTTTGTTTGCAACTGTACGGGCAATGCAACTTTTAAAAATCGGTGGTACTCTATCGCATCTTTATAAACAAGATGTGGTTTGTCACAAGTTGGCACATAAAAAGCTATTTCATTTCCATTTTTTAAAGCAGCAGTTGCCGTAACATAACGGGCGTCTCTCATATAAAAGCAATACGGAACATCCCGTTGTTTAAACCTAAATTGTTCCATACAAAACCGGCAAAAGTCAACCGGATTTTTGCTTTTAAATAAAAAACCTGCCCATTCAACGTTTTTTAAATCATCCAATCTACCGGATTCTTGACAAAAATACTCCTGCGAATCTTTTCTGCACATCATCATATCTATAAAGTAATAATATTCGCTTTGCTTAATATAGGTTGTAATATGTCCGTTTCCATCCGTGTTCCCATAGCAAAAACTACCCACTTTTTCATATTTATCGCCAATAAAATAGGCCAACCAATTTGTGTCGGTCGCACAGCACCCTTCGTTTGAAAGCACGGCCTCTTCTGGGCCCTTATGTGTTTGCCAATGCACGCCGTTTATGTAAAAATCTTTGTTATCAAGAACACCCTTAAATCCCGATATTTGGAATAATTGTATTGCCTCATATAAATTGCTAATTTTACTTTTTTTGTTTTCCAGCGGCATTTTACATATTTCGAGTATATCGGCAGAAGTATATCTTGTTTTACCAAGAGAATTTACGGGAACCCAATACACGCCGTTATATACTTGTGTTTCAAACGCAATTTGATAAAAGTAGTTCCCAACATCCTTATCCATGGTAATCCCTACTTTATAAATGGATTTCGTTATATCTTACCGAAAAACACAAAAGACGTCAATTGCTTTACAATCATCCATCTTTTGATAATTTTTCTATAGCTGTAAAAAATTCACCTAAATTCGAAAGGTGTGGCAATAGCAGCAGGTTGCCTGCGCAGGGAAACGACAGAGCATAGGCAAACAGGCAGATTGAGATATACAAATTTTCCTCCAGTCTATTCTCGACTCCATTTCTTGCGCCAAAAGAAAAGCACCAACCCTGTGGTACCCTCCGTAAAGAAGGTAACCCAAGGTTTTGGTGTTTTGATATCTTGATTCAATGCTTTAATGACTTGATTTGCAGAAGTAGTAGTTTCCGTATGCTATAATTGGGCTAAAAATATGATTGGGGGAGAGGTTATAAAATGTCAACAAACAAAAACTATTTGAATTTTTTGTTAGACCAGCTATCTTCTCTTGAAGGAATAACTTATCGCATGATGATGGGTGAATATCTAATATACTATCGTGGAAAAGTTGCAGCTTATATTTGTGATAACAAATTTTTAGTTAAGCCTGTGCCATCAGCTATCAAAATGCTTCCTGATGCTGAATATGATTCAATAAGTATAGGCGGCAGAAAAAAATTATTGCGTGTTGATAACGTTGACGATCGCAATTTTCTTACTAACTTATTGATTGCAATATACGATGAATTGCCTTTCCCAAAATCATAATAAGTGAAAAACAATCTTTTCATAAAACAGGTGGCAACTAAATTAACTGCTGCCTTTTTTGTTATAGTTCTTTATTGCTATTTACCTTTCGGCTGGTGCTCTCTTTTGGGAAGCGTTGACAAAAAAGATACCCGCTACAAGCGCGGGCACAAAACTTCAGAATAAAGAAAAAGCCTGCGGTGCGCGAATTGCTGACCGCAGGTCTGGCAAATGACCCTAATTGTGATACAAGTGAACCCCCTTTGGCGTTAGGGGGTTCACTTTGCGCTAAGGGGGTTCAGACCTGGCTTTGCTGCTTTTGCCTGCGGCCCAATATGCCTACCAGAATCACAGAGAGGATAATTTCCACGCCGACAAGCAAAGCTACTTTTGTTAAATTGCTCCCAACAAGCATGGTGACCGCCGCTGTGTCTATAAGCATATGGGCGAGAATGCAAGGAATGGAGCCGCGCGACAATTCTTTTACTGCACCCAGGGTAAATGTGTTCCCAAGTATCATCAGGAAAAAGATGAGGTAATTGGAGGAACCAGCCGTGATCCACGGCAGACGATAGATGGGGAAATGCCATATAAACCAGATGACGGATATAACGAGCATTTTCAGCACAAAACTTTTCTTTATGGATATATGGGTTTGCAGATACCATCGCCACCCCACCTCTTCCAGTCCGCCCTGCAAAAGCGTCCAGGGGAAATAGGCAATCATGGCCGAAAATGGGGAACCGGTAAAAGTCACATTTCCCAGTAAAACTGATATTCCGTAATAGATAAGCGGCACCGCCAGAGCGGTGACATAGGCATACCGGCGTTCGTGCGGTGAAAACGCCGCTTTAAGAATTTGCCCTATTCCAGACATTTCACCGGACATCTGCACGAAACCAAAGGCAACCAGCATCGGCAGCAGATTCATGAAAATGAACAGCACGGAAGCCCAGATATTCGTGTTGTCCGGTACAAACCACAGGATAAGCTGACCTACCAGGAA
>DVJE01000033.1 GCA_018716975.1 Candidatus Gallacutalibacter stercoravium
GGCCGGCTGCGGCTGGAAGCCAGAAAGTATAAATAAGGAGGCGGCGGTAGGTGGAGCTTATTACGCTTGACGATATTATAAACGCAAGTTTTCGCAAGGCGACTATCGGGGGATACCGGCCCGATGATGTCGACAGCTTCTTAGACGAGGTGCAGGCTTCTTATGATCACCTGCTGAAAGAAAATGCGGAGCTGATGCACAAGCTGGAAATTCTCGCCAAAAAGGTGGAGGAGTACCGCGAAGAGGAAGAGAGCATCCGCAACACGCTGATGAACGCGCAAAAACTGGCGGATGCCTCTGTGCGCGAAGCCAAGCACAAGGCCGAGGTAATTGTAAACGACGCCATGGCCAAGGCGGAAAAGCTATCGGCCAATGCGCAGTCTGAGGTGGAGCAGCAGCGTATCGAGCTGGAGCGGCTGCAAAGCGAAGTGGTTCGTTTTCGTTCCCGTCTACTTACCATTTATAAAGAGCATTTAACCTTGATTGACGCTTTGCCGTCTGAAAGCGGCGTAAAAAAGGCGGAGGAACCAAAAGAGCAACAGGAAGAAGCGGAGCAGCCGGCTGCACAGGAAAATGCCCCGCAGCAAGAGGAACCCGTGAAAACCGAGGAGCCTAGCGCACCGGCAACAGAGCCGGCGGCCGCGCCGCAAGGGCCTGCGCCGGAGGAACCCCATGAAGAAGCAACCGCGCCCAGACCGGCGGCGGATTTAAAATTCGGCGACGATTACGATATTCATCAAGAAGAGGCGCAGCAAGAATCTCCTCGCGGCCTTTTTAAATAATCATCTGAACAATAAACGCTCTGCGGTTAGAAGCATCGCAAGGTGGGCAGGCGGGGGCGAACCGTGGCGTTCGTCCCCGCCTTGCCGGTTATAAAAATTACAATAAAGCGCGGCCGGTGTAACGCCCGCTTTGTTTGGCAAAAGAGTAAAGAAAGGACGAGAGCTTTGCCGGTTTTGGTATTATTTTTGGCGGCTACCGTGGTGTTGGCGGATCAGCTCATCAAATTGCTGGTGCTGTATGCCCTTAAACCGCTGGGTACGGTAACGGTAATCCCCGGGCTTTTTAATCTAACTTATGTAGAGAATAGAGGCGCCGCTTTCGGCATGCTGGAAGGACATCGGTGGTTTTTGATTGCCATGGTGGTGCTCATCACAGCTATTTTTGTCTTTATTCTATGTCGCTTTCAAATTACCAGTAAGCTGTTTGCATCCGCTGTGGTGTTAATTTTGGGCGGCGGCATCAGCAACCTCATTGATCGGTTGGCATATGGATTTGTGGTGGACTATTTAAGCGTGTCGTTTTTTCCGCCGGTGTGCAATCTGGCCGATTACTGCATTACGGTTGGCACTGTGCTGCTGGTAATTTACATTTTATTTTTTTCCGACCTTACGCAAAAGGAGCGCGAAGCCAAGGCGCAAAACAAAGAGAGCCGTAGCGGGCAGGATAAATCGTGAAAAAATTAAGGATGCGGTAAACGATAATGGAAACGAGGGTTCTTGAGGTTGCGCAGGCCCAAGAAGGCCTGCGGGTGGATAAGCTGTTGGCAGAGGCATACACCGACCTAACGCGTTCGGCTGTGCAGCGCCTTTTGGATGAAGGGCATGTGCAGCTACAGGGCAAGCCGCTTGCCAAAAGCTACCGGGTGCAGGCAGGGGATCAGATAGCCGTTGTGGTTCCGCCGCCGGCTGCCTTATCGGTGGAGGCGGAGGCCATCCCATTGGATATCATCTATGAAGATGGGGATCTTCTGGTGGTCAACAAGCCCCAGGGCATGGTGGTGCATCCGGCGGCGGGCAATTACAGCGGCACATTGGTAAACGCCCTACTGGCCCATTGCGGCGATTCTCTTTCAGGTATCAATGGGGTAATCCGCCCCGGCATCGTGCACCGTATCGATAAAGATACCAGCGGCTTGCTGATTGTGGCAAAAAATGATTTTGCCCATCAGGGCTTGGCGGAGCAAATTAAGGCCCACAGCTTTACACGGGAATATGAAGCGGTGGTGCACGGTAGGCTAAAGGAAGAACAAGGAACGGTGGAAACCGCCATTGGCCGGCATCCGGTGCACCGCAAGCAGATGGCTGTGGTACCCAAGGAAGCACCGGGCGCTCGCTGGGCCGTTACCCATTACTGGGCGCTGGCCTATTATTCCGGTTATACCCATGTGAGGTTGCGGTTAGAAACAGGCAGAACCCATCAAATTCGGGTGCACATGGCCTATCTTGGGCATCCGGTGGCGGGGGATCCGCTATACGGCCCGAAAAAAGCGGCGCCGGGGCTTAACGGCCAATGCCTGCATGCCCGTAGAATTGGTTTTGTGCACCCCCGCACCATGCAGTATATGGAGTTTACCAGCCCCTTGCCGGATTATTTTACCCGTTTTTTAAATAAGCTCACCCGCTAAGCCGCTGGGTTGCTTAGCCGCTTATGGCCTCCTAGCCTCCTAGCCTTCTAACCTTCTAACCGTATCGTTTTACTGAAAAAGGCTGGTTTTTCCTTGTGTGCTTAGAGCCGCCGAAGCGGTTAGACTATAAAAACCACAAAATGGAGTTGACCTGTTGTGGAGCAGAAAGTGACGACCGAACGTGTGCTGATAGCGGTAGCGTTGTTATTGTGCGCCCTTTTGATAGGGTACAACGCTTTTTATATTCCTTCTGCACAAACGCCGCAGGTGATTTTGGTGGAAGGGGATCTTTCGGCCATAGAGGAGCAAGCCGTGCAGGGATCAGAAGCCTATGATCCGCGCCCAGCTTCTTCTCAACCAGGTAAGCTCAACGTCAATACAGCCAGTGTAGAAGAACTGATGGAATTGCCGGGTATCGGCGAGGTGTTGGCGGGCCGCATTGTTGCGTACCGCCAGCAGCAAGGCAACTTTTCCGATTTGCAACAGTTGTTGCAGGTGGATGGGATCGGCGACGCCCTGTATGAAAAGATGGCCCCTTACTTAACGGTTTAGCGGATGAGGCGGCGGGGTTCGTTTAACTAACAAATTGTATTATTATAATAAAAATATACTATTTGAATATGCTCTCTTTTTTATCATATCAAAAATTTATATATATCATGATGAAAAATACAAACAGTATAATAATTATCAAGAGGCTTTCTGCCAATTTGATAAAGTGGGTGGCCGTATGGGCGTAGAGGTTTCTCAAATCAGCCAATATATGTATCGCTACTACCATTACAAAGCGTGCTGTATAGAACCGGTGAAAGGCGGCACCGTGGGGGAAACTTATGCGATCGACGGCAAATATTTTCTCAAGCTGTATGATAGCCGTTTAGCGATTACGCCGAGGTGCATCGCTGCATTGCCTGAGCAACTGGCAGTGCTGGATAAGCTTTACCGCACCAGTGCCCTGGCAGATAGGATTTGCCACCCCATTCCAACGGTGCAAGGAGCGCTGTTTTTTGCGCATCATCTCATAACCGGTGTGCTTTTTAACCTGATTCCGGGTGCAGCGGTGGGGTATGGCAATGCCTATTCCAATGAAGAGCTGCGGCAGCTTGCCGCCATTGTAAAGGATTTGCACGCGGTAGACATCGGACCTTATGAAAAGCTTTGCCCAAAGGAAGAATATGATTTGCGCTTTTGTGTGCGTCTGCAACAGATGATGCAGACGATTGTGGAGGATGGAGGAGGTTTTCCGGAACCCTTTTGCCAAGCGGCGCGCCAATATTACGGCGTGCTTGTTTCCCAAATCCAACATACGCAAAAGCTGGCCCAACTGCTCAAAAAGAAGGAATTGCCCTTTGTGCTGTGTCATACCGATATCCACGGCGGCAATGTTATGCGGGATCCCAAAGGGAAGCTTTATCTGATCGATTGGGAAAACGTGATTCTCGCGCCGAAAGAAGCAGACCTATTCAGCTTTTACGAAGAGGATTATTTTCCTCTTTTTGCCCAGAGCGTAGAAAAAGAGGCGATAACCTATTACATTACGCGCCGGGATTTAGAGGATATTTGGGAGTTTTACCGTAGCTTGCAAAACGGTGAATATGAAGAGCCGGAGCAACAAGAGGTGCTGGGCCATGTTACCCGGATTTTTGCCCACCTGCGCGCGGCGAAATATGAGGAGCAAGAGCATATTTTCGCAAGGGAGCCAGGCCCTAGAACGTGATACCACAAGCCGTTCGAGTGGCACTGAAAATTCATCTAGTAGTATTCATTGTCCCACCGTTCGTAAACGGGCAATTCCATACGAAGAAAGCTTTTGCGATATCGTAAGATAGTAAGATTGCGATGCATTTGTTGCTGCGCTGATGCTTGCTCTATCGTTTCTGTCCGCCCTTGTGCTAAAAGAAAAAGGGGCCCCTCATCGGGGCTCCTTTTTATAGCTTGCAAGTTAATTTGAGCGTTACGATTTTCTTTACAGCGGGGTAAAAGGACGGCTATTCTAAAGGCTCCGGTTGGGGGAGATCATCCGCTTCCATATCGGGATCAATCAGCTCGCCTTGACGCATACGAAGACGGATTTTGTCGTTTTCCACAGCCTGAGACAACAGATCGCGAAATTGTTTTGAGTGCCGAATGTTTTTAATCACCAAAGTGGGGTGGGTTTTGTCTTGTGCTTCTACCATGAGGGTGCCCAAGCCGAAAATCCGCTGAATGAGAGAGCGGCGCAAGGTCATATCCACCACGCGGTAAAGCAGTGTTTCGTTTTCGTTGATGTTAAAAAAGCCCTGTCGTAAAATCAACCTTTTTTCAGCCAGCGTATAGGTGGTAAAGGTAAAAGGCAAGCCGAAGAAAAGCCAGCGCTTGCGCTCTTTTACAGGAAGAGGGAGCGCCTCGTTGGTAGCTACGCTTTTTTCTTTCATCTGTTATGCAACTCCAATCCAGTAGGGTTTCGTGTTCTTGCGGCGTTTTACAGCACGGTTAGCGCCTGATTCCAAGGGGCGAAAGCCTCTTGCTTATGGGGGTTTAAAAAGAGCTCTAGGTATTTATCCATGTCGGGGGCCAGCTTTTGGGTGGGCAGTAGATCGCGTTTTATCCAAAAAACCCGCCCTTCGTCGGTTTGGTCGATTAAGGTGCCCTCATAATCGCTGGTGCGGTACAAAAAGCAAAGCCAACGCTCTTGGCTTTGAGGCTGGGCGTAATGGATAACGCCCGCGTATTCCACATTATGTATGGTGAGGCCGGTTTCTTCCTTTACCTCTCGTATTACCGAATGCAAAAAGCTTTCGCCGGGCTCTACATGCCCGCCGGGAAAGGTAACGCCGCCCCAACCGTGTTTTGGAACCTTATCTAGCGCCAATACTTCATCGGTTTCAGGCCGGTAAATCATACACATGTTTAAAAACTGGCTTGCAGATACAGCAGACACACAAGAAACCTCTTTTCTAATTATCATATACAAAGGAATAACTGCTTATTAAAACAGGAGGGAGCGCGGCAGAAGGTTTGGTTCTGCGCGCTCCCATTGCTGCAAAAGGAAACCGAATAAAATAAGAATGATTTAATCGCCGAAACATACGCCGATTTGCCGCGCTGCACGCACGATAGAAGAATCAGTGGGCACTGTTTTCAGTTTACCGGCCACTTCTTGCAACGGCACGGGCACAATCTCGTTGTTGCGCAACGCCACCATGTTGCCGTATTTCCCCTCAATAACCAGCTGGGCCGCCGCCGCGCCGAAGCGGGTGGACAGGGTACGGTCATAGGGGCACGGGCTGCCGCCGCGCTGAAAGTGCCCAGGAACCGTAACGCGAATTTCTTGGCCGGTAAGGGCTTCCAACTCTGTAGCTAATTTATAAGAGATAGAGGGATACGGAGAGGAAGCTAATTTAGCTTTATAGGCTTTCTTAGAAAGGGCAGCGTCCTCTTTTGAAATAGCCCCCTCCGCCACGGCCAAAATGGAAAAGCGCTTGCCCATCCGGTTGCGCTTCTTTAAGGTTTTTACAATGGATTCGGTGGTATAGGGGATCTCAGGAATTAAAATCACATCGGCGCCCCCCGCGATGCCGGCGTGCAAAGTGAGCCAACCGGCTTTATGACCCATCAGCTCCACAATAAATACCCGCCCGTGGGAGGTGGCTGTGGTATGGATACAGTCAAGCACATTGGCGGCAATGTCCACTGCGCTTTGAAAGCCAAAGGTCATATCGGTGCCCCACACGTCGTTGTCAATGGTTTTGGGCAGGGTAACCACGTTTAGGCCCTCTTCCCGCAGCAGGTTTGCAGTTTTATGGGTGCCGTTGCCGCCCAAGATTACCAAGCAATCCAGCTTCAGCTTTTTGTAAGTGGCTTTCATAGCGGCTACTTTATCCACGCTGTCTTTTTCATCAATTACCCGCATCAGCTTAAACGGCTGACGAGAGGTACCCAGGATTGTGCCGCCAAGGTTTAAAATACCAGAAAAGTCTTCCCGGCTCATCAGGCGGTATTCCCCGGTGATAAGCCCACGGTAACCGTCTGTGATGCCGTAAATTTGCAAATTGTCTTCTCCATAGTATTCATACAAAGCTTTCGCTACCCCGTGCAAGGCCGCGTTTAAGCCCTGGCAATCGCCGCCGCTGGTGAGCATTCCAATCCGTTTCATTGTCATCCCTCAACTTCCCAGGTTTTAAATTCATTTTTGTTGCTTCGGCGCTTCTTTACCGGCAAAAGAGAGGGCTTTTCTACAAAAAGCCCATTCCCCGATAGAGCGGTTTGTTTTATTCTACCTCTTTTTCCTTTTTCGCGCAACCTTAGAAGAAAAGGGACGGCAAAACAATTATTCCGCCGGGGCTTCTTGCGGGTGCATTCTGGGCTGGTAGGGCTCTTCTTGCACGGCGTGCTCTTTTTCCCGCAGGGCTTGCTTTGCCAAGCGGGCAAACTCCTGCTGGCTGCGTATCGTGGGTTTGCCTCTTCTATCAATGTGGGAATAAGAGGTGTCGGAGGATTGCACCCGGGCGTTGACCGTATCGTTCCACATCAATTCCAGAATGGAAAAGGCGCGTTGGCGCAGTTGCTCATCTTCCACCGGGAAGACCACTTCCACGCGGCGATCCAAGTTGCGGGGCATCCAGTCGGCGCTGCCCATATAGATTTTGGGCATGCCGCCGTTTTCAAACCGGAAGATGCGGCTGTGTTCCAGCAGCTGGCCCACAATGCTGATAACGGTGATGTTTTCGCTGATCCCCGTTAGGCCGGGAATCAGGCAGCAAATGCCCCGCACAATCAAGCGCACCGGCACGCCGGCTTGAGAGGCTTCGTAAAGTAAGGCGATAATTTCGGGATCCACTAGGGAATTGACCTTAACAGTAATACCGCTGGGCAAGCCCTTTTTGGCGTTTTCGGTTTCATTTTTTATCATGCGCTCAAAAAAGCGGCGCATACCGTCGGGCGCCACCACCATTTTGTTATACTCCGGCGGGCGGGAGTATCCGGTAAGCACGTTAAATAAAGAAGAAGCGTCTGCGCCGAAGGATTCCCGGCAGGTAAACATGCCGATATCGGTATAAAGCCGGGCGGTGGAATCGTTGTAGTTGCCGGTGCCCATGTGCACATACCGGCGGATACCGTCTTCTTCCCGGCGCACCACCAGCAGCACCTTGCAATGGGTTTTAAGCCCCGACAGGCCATATACCACATGGCAACCCGCTTGTTCCAACTTGCGGGCCCAGTTGATGTTGTTTTCTTCGTCAAAGCGCGCTTTTAGCTCCACCAAAACGGTAACTTGCTTGCCGTTTTCCGCCGCGCGGATGAGGGCGGCCACAATGGGGGAGTTACCGCTGACCCGATAAAGCGTTTGTTTAATGGCCAGCACATCGGGATCCTCTGCCGCTGTTTGCACAAAGCGAACCACCACGTTAAAGCTCTCATATGGGTGATGCACCATGCGGTCTTTATCGCGTATGGCCTCAAAAATATCGTCGTAGCCCCAAAAATCGGCGGGGGGATCCACCGGCCGGATGGGGGCGAAATTCATCTCTTCAAAGCCGGGCAGGCCGCAGAACTTGGATAAAAAGGTTAAATCCACAGGGCCTGGAATTTCGTAGATCTCTTGATCAGAAACCTCTAGCATATCCACCAAAAAGCTTTTGGTTTCGGCGTCGCACCGCTGCAGCAGCTCCAAGCGCACCGGGCGGCCCCGCTTGCGCTTTTTAATGGATTTTTCAATTGCCAGCATCAAGTCTTCTGATTCCTCGTCAATTTCCAGGTCGGAGTTGCGCGTAACGCGGAAGGGGCAAACCGCCTCAATGCGGTGCAATTCAAAAAGCTGATCCAGCTTTTCAATAATAATATTTTCCAGCAACACAAAGGCGCGGCCGTTATCGCAGGGCAGTTCTAAAAAGCGGGGCAGAATAGAGGGCACCTGCACCACGGCAAAATTGGATTCGCCGTCCTTTTGCAGGCGCACGGCGATGTTTAAACTTTTGTTAGCCAGCAATGGGAAGGGCCGGCTGCGATCCACCGCCAAAGGGGTAAGCACAGGGAACAGCGTTTTGTTAAAATAATCGTTGATATGGCGCAGCTGGGTTTCGTTCATTTCGCGGGGGGTTAAAAACACAATGTCTTTGCGCCGCATAGCGGGCAAGATGGAGCGGTGCAAGCAAGAATATTGCCGTTCGGTAAAGGCGTGTATTTTTTCGCTCAACAGGCGCAGCTGAGCCTGCGGCGTAAGGCCGGAAGCGTCCGGCGTGGTATATTTGGAATCCACTTGCTCCACAATACCCGCAACCCGCACCATAAAAAATTCATCCAGGTTAGAGGCCGTAATGGCTAAAAAGTTGATGCGGCTCATAAGAGGATTGTCTTTTTCCAACGCCTCCTCCAGCACGCGGGCGTTAAAGTCCATCCAGCTGAGTTCCCTATTGTTATAAGGGACGGCGGCTTCTTTCATGGCTATCTATCCTTTCCCCGGCGGCCAGCCGGCACTTGCAAATATGTCAAATAAATTTGATTCGATTATGCGCGTTTTTTGCCAAGAGACATAGCTTTTGTTGTGCAAAACGGGCGCTTTAAAACATAAGGGGTTTTACCACAAGCTGCGGCTTAATGCCGAATACCTCTTCAAAGAAGGGGGCGCATTCGTCAAAGGCCCATTTTTCCAGCGAGACATTTTGATCGCTGACGGCGGTAATCACCAACGTATCCTCTTGCAAACGCACCTTTACGTCTTGTAGTTTCTGCTTGCTGGATTTATCCAATGCATTGGCCAAACGGAAGATGGCCACCAGCTTAGAAACCAACAGCTTGCTTTTTTCAGACAATGCGGCGTATTCCCGGTCGTCGTAGCTGGGCACAAAAAACTCGGTATAGCGGGCTACATGGGCGATAAGATACACCTCTTCATCCGTTAAGCCGTAAATATCGGTGTTTTTAATCAGATCAAAGGTGCTGCGCAGATGATACTTAGAGTTTACATAATACCCGCATTCGTGCAGCAAAGCGGCAAGCTCCAGCAAAAGGCGGCGCTTGTTGCTTAAACCGTGTATTTTTTTCAGTTTATCGAATACCAAGCAGGCAAAGCTGCGAACCGTTTCCAAATGCGCATGGTTGCACTGGTAATGCTGGGCCAACGTAACCGCGCAAGACAGGGCGCTGGTGCGCACATGTTCATCATATTCCGCTTTGCTTTTTGAAATGAGCAATTGACGCGCCACCGCATCCCATAAATCAATTTTAGGCGAAATAATGCGCTTTGCATCGGTCAGGCGCAGGATATGCAGATAAATCGCCAGCGAAGTATAAAGCAGCTCTGCTTCGCTTTCGCTCATATCGTAAAGCAAGCTGATCTTTTCCGGCGGCATATCGCGAATGGTGGTAAACAGCTGCTCCATTTGCGATGCATCGATCAAATACCGCTTTTTCTTTAAGGGCGCTTGCAAAGTTTTGGCAATCAGTTCCATCTCGTTGCCGGTAATAATCAGGCTATCCACAGGTTTTTTTGTGGGCGGCAAGGCAATGCGCCCGATAATTCCGTTTAGGTATTCGTCCAGCACGGTGTAAAATTCCGGCGTTTCATCCTGAATGCCCCGCAGCAAGTCGTGCAGCTTGAGCGAACCGATGGAAATATTTTGAGAAAAAATCATCCGTTGCTCGCTGTATAGCGCCACGCCGATGCTGCCTGTGCCGATATAAGCCACCAAAGCGTTGCCGATTTTAGGCGCGTCCGGTTCCGATAGATTGCGCAGAATCTCAGAATAGATAAGCGTTTTTTCCTGATCGTCTTCCAGCACTTCTATGGTCATATCGTTTTGTATTTTTAGCTGATCGGTGACATATGCCCGGTTTTGCGCCTCGCGAAAAACCGTGGTGGCTACAATTTTATATTGGGATACGCCGTATTCAGTCATTACCTGCGAGTATCCGCGCAATGTGGCGGATAGTTCGCGCAGGCTGTCAAAGCTTATTTTGCCTTGGCTAAACACCTCGTGGCCCAAGCGGAGCGGGGAGTACAGCAAATCCAAATCTTTCACAACGTTGTTTTGCATTTGCGCCACCCGCATCTTAACGGCGTTGGAGCCGATATCGATGACGGCAACCACCTTGCCGCCGCGCTTTTTATTCACAAAAACACCCCTTTATCCAGTCGTTATAACGTTCATGCAGCCGGCCGAAAGACGCGGCCGGTTGCCTATTTTTTAAAGCTTTTATATGGCCCTATTATAAAGGAATTATAACAAATTTAAGAATAGCCAACAATGTTTTTCTTATATCCTGCGCCGGTGGGGCAAAAGAAAAGGCAAGGGGATTGCAGGCGTTGAAGAAAACGGGGCTGGTTCCCCATTTTTTGCCCGGTGCCAACGGGCGAAAAAGAGCAACGTTTTCCTAATTTATTTTATCATACTTTTGTTAAATATGTAGGTAAATTGATAAATTTGATCGCAAAAAAGATATTGCGCGCTGATCAGCGGATATGGTACAATGCCAGCGGTTTCTTATGCAATTAGCCGGTTTGTGGGCCATAGAACGGCTGTGGAAGCGGCAACCTGCCGAAAAAACGGCCAGCCGGTTTTTTAAATTTTGATTAGGAGTGTGTTAAGCCATGCAAAATCCCGTATTCCTGTTTGATGACAAGATCAAAACCTATTGGGTCAACCCAGAAAATCCCACGGGTGAAAAGGGAGGCGCTGCAAAAGCGCTCAACGGCCGCAAGGGCGCCCCATGCCTGCGCAATTTAAAGCCGGGCGAAACCCGTGTGCTGGCCCAAGCCCAGGGCTGCGGGATGATCCGCCGTATTTGGATCACGACGGAAAAAAAGGAAAAGCTGCAAACGCTGAAGGGCTATGTGATCCGCTGCTATTGGGATGGGCAAGACAAACCCGCCGTAGAAGTGCCGATGGGGGACTTTTTCTGCTTTAATTCCGGCGAACTGTCGCCTATGGAAAACGAATTTTTCTCCAATCCAGAGGGCAGAAGCTTTAACTGTTATATCCCCATGCCCTTTAAAACCGGCATGAAAATTACCGTTACCAACGAAACGGAAAATATTGAAGAGATCCAGTTCTTCTACCAGGTGGATTATACCCTGGGCGACGATGTGAAAGACGCGCTGTATTTTCACGCTTATTACAACCGGGAGCGCCGCACGGTGGAAAGAAAAGATTATGTCATTTTGCCCCCGGTTGCCGGGCACGGGCGCTATCTTGGGGCCTCTTTTGGCGTGATCGCCAACCCGCTGATGACCAACTCCTGGTGGGGAGAAGGCGAGGTTAAGTGCTATATCGACGGCGACGGGGAGTACCCCACTTTGGCCAATACCGGCGTGGAAGATTACATCGGCACCGGCTGGGGCCAAGGCCGTTTTGTTAACCGCTACCAAGGCTGCGTGCATGCCGACGACAAGGCGAAGCGTTATTCGTTCTATCGCTTCCATGTGCCGGATCCGGTATACTTTTCGCAGGATATCCGCATCACCGTGCAGCAAATCGGCTGCGCTACCAAGCAGGATATAGAAGATATGATGGACAACGGCTTGGTTGTTCAAAATACCGCCAGCACCCCGATTGATTATGAAACGCAAGGGGCGATTTTTGAACGGTTTGACGACGATTGGTGCTCGGTTGCCTATTTCTATTTGGATAAGCCCGCTTCTCAATTGCCCGCCCTGCCCTCTTACCGGGAACGGATTGCCGGATATTTGCCTAGATAGGCCCTGAATTTGGCAATTAAGATTGCAACGGTTTTCAAACTGTGTTAAAATAAAAACAGCAGCTGGCCGCAAGGATTTGTTCCGCGCGGATAAGCGCATCAATTGAAAATGTAAAATCGTGCTGAAGCAGGAGGGTTCGTCCCGAATCACAAGGCGGTGATGCAAGTCAGAGAGAACAGACGTATTGTCTGCGGCCCCTGTGCCTGTTTGTATGGCGCAGGGGCCTTTTTGTTTTGGTTAAACAAGCACAATGGGAGGGAACGGCTTGGAGGAAACCAGAATCGCGTTGATTGGAATCATCGTAGAGGATGTGGAATCAACAGAGCGGCTAAACCGGATTTTGCACGACTATGGGCAGTACATTGTCGGCCGGATGGGGATCCCTTATCGGGAGAAGGGCGTGTGTATTATCAGCGTCGTGCTGGATGCGCCGGGCAATGTGATAAGCGCCCTCTCGGGCAAATTAGGAATGTTAGAAGGCATTCGTGTAAAAACCGTTTATTCCAAAGGGGGATAAAGCGGCAGTTTTGCACGGACCAATGTTTGTAACACGGTATTTTTAAAGAAGGGAAGCGCTTTATGTATAACGTAAAATCAAAAATAGCCACCGAGTTTATCGACGATACCGAAATTCAAGAAACCCTAGATTATGCACAGAAAAATAAAAACAACCGTAGCCTGATAGAAAGCATTTTAGAAAAGGCAAAGTCATGTAAGGGCCTTTCTCACCGGGAGGCCATGGTTCTGTTGGATTGCGACGAGCCCGATCTGGTAGAAAAAATGTATGCGCTGGCCATGGAAATTAAGCAGCGCTTTTACGGCAACCGCATTGTGATGTTTGCGCCGTTGTATCTTTCTAATTACTGCGTCAACGGCTGCCGCTATTGCCCCTACCACTATAAAAACAAGCACATCCCCCGCAAGCAACTTTCGCAAGAGGATATTGTGCGCGAGGTGGTGGCGCTTCAAGATATGGGGCATAAGCGCTTAGCGCTGGAAACAGGCGAGGATCCGGTTAACTGCCCCATCGAATATGTGCTGGAGAGCATTAAAACCATTTACGGCATCAAACACAAAAACGGGGCTATCCGCCGCGTGAACGTCAACATAGCCGCCACAACCGTAGAAAATTACCGCAAGTTGAAAGAGGCCGGCATCGGCACTTATATTCTGTTCCAAGAAACCTATAACAAAGAGTCCTATGAATATCTGCATCCCACAGGCCCCAAGAGCAATTACGCTTACCACACGGAGGCCATGGACCGCGCCATGGAGGGCGGCATTGACGATGTGGGCTGCGGCGTGCTGTTTGGGCTGAATATGTACCGGTACGATTTTGTTGGATTGCTGATGCACGCCGAACACCTAGAGGCCGCTATGGGCGTGGGCCCTCATACCATCAGCGTGCCGCGTATCCGCCCGGCGGACGACGTGGATGTAAACGATTATTCCAACGCCGTGCCCGACGAAATCTTCCAAAAGATTGTAGCGGTGCTGCGCATTGCTGTGCCCTACACCGGCATCATCATTTCTACCCGTGAATCGCAGAAAACCAGAGAAAAGGTGCTGCATCTGGGCGTTTCGCAGATCAGCGGCGGTTCCCGCACCAGCGTGGGCGGGTATGCCGAGCCGGAGCCGGAGGATTCTTCTCAATTTGAAATCAGCGACAACCGCACGTTAGACCAGGTGGTAAACTGGCTGCTGGATATGGGCTATATTCCCAGCTTCTGCACCGCTTGTTACCGAGAGGGGCGCACAGGCGACCGGTTTATGAGCCTGGTAAAGAGCGGGCAAATTGCCAACTGCTGCCAGCCCAACGCCCTGATGACCTTAAAAGAATATTTGGAAGATTATGCCAGCCCCGATACAAAAGCAAAGGGCGAGGCGCTCATCCGCCGCGAAATTCCCAACATCCCCAACGAAAAGGTGCGGGCTTTGGTGGAAAAACACATGGTAGAGCTGCACAACGGCATGCGTGATTTCCGCGTTTAAGCGGCCCCAAACGCGGCTGACGCCTTGGCATCAAGACAGCAGCGCCGCTGATAGGGCAACAGAAAGAAAGGATGTGCGCCAATGAGTTTGCAACAAACACCTTCGGCCAATAGGCTGCATATCGGTTTATTCGGCAAGCGCAACAGCGGGAAATCCTCGCTGGTGAACGCATTAACCGGGCAGAACATCGCGCTGGTTTCAGATGTGGCGGGCACGACCACTGATCCGGTGCAAAAGGCTATGGAAATCCACGGCCTTGGCCCCTGCTTGTTTATCGATACGGCGGGCTTTGACGACGAAGGGAATTTGGGCCGCCTTAGGGTAGAGAAAACCCGGCAAGCGCTGGAAAAAACAGATTTGGCGCTGCTGGTGTTTACCGATGAGGGCGACGAGATGGAAACCGGCTGGTACCGCCAGATCTGTGCAAAGAATATCCCTGTGGTAGCGGTGCTGAATCAGGTGGATAAGCTAACCGATCCAACAACAACAGCGCAAAGGCTGCAAGAGAAATTAGAGCAGCCGGTGGTGCCGGTCAGCGCGGCCACGGGCCGGGGTGTGGATAAGCTGCTGGCGGCGCTGGTGCGCGCAGTGCCCGAAGGATTTGGACAAGAGAGCATTACCGCTTCGCTGGTTTCGCCCAGCGATATTGTGCTGCTGGTTATGCCCCAGGATATTCAAGCCCCCAAAGGGCGTTTGATTTTGCCCCAGGTGCAAACCATTCGCGACTTGTTGGATAGGCGCTGTGTGGTGGTGTGCGCCACCACCGATCGGTTGGATGAGGCGCTGGCCGGGTTAAAAGAGCCCCCCAAGCTGATTATCACCGATTCGCAGGTGTTTGCCCAGGTGTATGAAAAAAAGCCGCCGCAAAGTTTGCTAACCTCTTTCTCGGTGCTTTTTGCCAAGTTTAAGGGGGATATCAACGCCTTTGTGCAGGGAGCAGCGGCCATCGATCAGCTTACGGCGGATTCCCGCGTGCTTATCGCAGAGGCTTGCACCCACGCCCCGTTGCAAGAGGATATCGGCCGGGTGAAAATTCCGCGTTTGTTGCGCAAACGAGTGGGGGAATCCTTGCAGGTGGATATCGTCAGCGGCACGGATTTTCCGGCCGATCTCAGCGGGTATCAATTGGTGATCCACTGCGGCGCATGCATGTTTAACCGCAAATATGTGCTTTCGCGCATTGAGCAGGCGCAAAAGCAAGGGGTGCCGATTACCAACTATGGGGTGGCCATCGCCAAGCTAAGCGGCATTTTAGACAAGGTGAGCTATTAATCCGCGCCCGCTTTGCTGCGCTTAACGAAAAAGAGGCTTGTTGTTTGCCACCAAGCGGCGATGATAGCAACGAGGCTCTGCGCTAAAACTAAAAATGGAATAATGGAATAAGGGGCGGCGCGCTTGCAGCTATTTCGGCAAAGCAGGCGCGTCGCTTTTTGTTTTTGACCTGTTGAGGTTCGCTACAGATGAGGGCGAGCGTGACCCGCAAAATAGAACACGTTGCGGATTTTGGCGCAAAACGGCGCATATTGGCCGCCCTGGTCGCCCTGTATTTTTAATTTTTTGTAAAATTCGGGCGTATACCCCCCATTGGGTGAAGGAGGAGGGCACTACCGGTTTGACTTGTATAACGATTCGGGGTAAAATATTGCTTGGCTGGGTTTATCACGAGGCTGCTGAATGGAGAAAAAGACTGACGGCCCGGCTTTTGTTTTTTGCATTCTGTTATGCGCAATGCTGCAAAGAGGCTGATGCAGGCGGCCGGTTTCGCGTGCTGTTTGAAGAAGCCGGATAGGAGTTGGCTAGAATGGAACGAGCGCAAGAGGCGGCGTTTGCCCTCGCCTCTTTGTCGGTATATAAGGGAATATTAAATCGCACGGTGCCGCGTGCTTTTTACCGGTTGTTGCGCGCTTATGATGCGCCGCCGCTGGAGTTTGCCGCAGCGTGGGGGGAGTTTTTTTCTCTGCTGTGCAACCGGGGCTACAGCGACGATCTGGCGGCATGTATATCCGAAACCGTGCTGTTTGATGAAAATGCCTTTTCCCGCGCGGCGGCTGCCGGCCGGGAAGAACAGTTGCCCGGTCAGGTGATGGAAGCGGTAAAGCGGGATATCGGCTTGTTGCTGGAGGTGTCTCGCCTAACGCCGGAGCAAATTTTGCAAAGTTACTTGCATCGGGAGGAACTGTGCGGCATGGGGGCTACCCTGCCCGGCTGGGCGGTGGGGCGCCCGGTTGCGCAGCTTGCCGGAAAGATAGAGGATTGTGTGGCGCAGATGGCGGCTTATTACCGCCGCAACGGCTGCGGTATGTATGCCCGCTACCGCGCTTTTATTTGGCAAGATGGGGGCATTGAGCCGGTGCGCTACCCGGATCCGATTCAATTAAGCAGCTTAAAGGGCTACGAGGTTCCCCGGGGCAGGGTGCTGGATAACACCTTGGCCTTTTTAGAGGGGTTGCCCGCCAACAACTGTTTGCTGTATGGCGACCGGGGAACGGGCAAATCTTCTACGGTAAAGGCGATACTAAACGAGTATTATTCCCGCGGATTGCGCATGGTGGAAATGCCTAAAGAGAGGTTGCAGGACTTTCCCAAACTGGTGGATCAAATTGCGCCGCTGCCGCTGTGCTTCATTATTTATATCGACGATCTTTCCTTCTCGCAACAAGACGATACCTTTGCTGCGCTCAAGGCGGTATTAGAGGGTGGGTTGGCAGCCCGCCCGGCAAATGCCCTGATTTACGCCACTTCTAACCGGCGCCACCTGCTGCGGGAGCGCTTTTCCGATAGGGAAGGCGACGAGGTGCACCGGGGCGACACCATACAAGAAAGCCTGTCGCTGTCTGATCGGTTTGGTTTGGCGGTGAATTTCTCGGTGCCCGGTAAAGAGAGCTATTTAGAAATTGTAAGGGCGTTGGCGCTGGAACGCGGCCTAGAAGCGCAGCTGCCCCAGCTGGAAGCCGGCGCCGAGCGTTGGGCTTTGGAACGGGGCGGGCGCTCTCCGCGTTGTGCGCGCCAATATGTGGCCTTGGCCGAATCCCGGTTAAGGCGCGGTTTACCCTTGTGATTTGTTTGCCGGGCGGTTTGCACGGCATGGACGGCATGGATGGCAAACAGGAAAGGAGAATTGGTTTGAAAAAGCTTTTGCTGCGAATGGTTTCGCTGGTTTTGGTTATGAGTATGGCGGCGCTGCTGTTTTCCGGCTGTTCCGGCGGCGGAGAAGATAGCTCCGGCTTTACAGAAGACGATTATCCGGTTACGGTGGGGAACGTTCAGTTTGATCATTCGCCAACAGGCGTGGTGGTGCTTTCTCCATCGTTGGCCGATATTGTGCTGGCCACCAATTATGAGCTGTCTTTGGTGGGCAGAAGCGAAGAGTGCACCCAAGAGGATTTGGCGGTATTGCCCACCGTGGGCAACGCTACGGCGGTAAGCACAGATGCGATTATTGCTTTGAGCCCGGAACTGGTGTTAACCGATCAGGCCTTGAGCGAGGAACAGACCCAAACTTTGCAAAACGCCGGGATCCAGGTGTTGGTTTTACAATCCGCCACCACTCGTGAAGAAATTGAGGTGCTGTATGCCAATGTGGGCTCGATTTTAGGCGGCGCCCAAACCGGCAATGCCAAGGCGGTAAAGGTAGCCCAAAGCATCTTTAAAAGTTTAGATGATATTAACCGGGGCATACCCGAATCAGAAGTGCTGGTAACCGCCTGCTATCTTTATGATTTAGACGGTCAGGCGGCTACGGGCGACACGCTGGGCGGTAAGCTGATTGAATATGCAGGCGCTGTGAACGTGCTAAGCGACAGCCAGAACGGGCGCTATGAGCGGCAATCGCTGGTGCTTGGCAATCCCACCTATATTTTTTGCCAGCCGGGTGTAAAGAGCCAGCTGGAGCAAGATGAGGAGCTTTCGCAACTTGCGGCCGTACAAGAGGGCCGGGTTTTTGAAATGGAAAGCTCGCTGATGCAGTGGCAAGGCTATACGCTGATGGATGCGGTTATCTTTATGGCGGGCAGCATGTATCCGGAACTGCTGGAAAATTCTTCTTCGCAAGAAGCTTCTTCAGAGCCCTCGTCAGAGGAGGGGACAGATTCGCAGCCTTCATCTGATGCTTCCAGCGAAGCGCCTTCCGACAGTTCTTCGCAGCAAGACGCTTCTTCTCAAGCGTCCTCTTCCAGCGGACAAAACCCCTTCCCCGCAGGAACGGTATTGCAATATGGGGATACCGGCGAGAATGTAACAAAATTGCAGCAAAGGCTTTATGATTTGCGTTATCTGTACAACGAACCCAACGGAACCTTTGACGATGCCACCCAAGAGGCGGTGGTGAACTTCCAATTCCAAATGACCATGGATGGAAAATACAACCATTTGGCAGATGGCGTTGCCAACGATGAACTATTTGAGTTGCTGTTTGCCGACGACGTGCAGCCTAGGGTATAAACACACAAGGGCCGCCTTCCAATATTGGAAGGCGGCCCTTATATGCTTTTATGCTTTGCATAAAGTTATGCAACCTGTTTGGCGGTGCAAAATAGGGTGAGGCTTTTTTAGCGTTGAGCCCTTTAATCCTTTTTGTCGGCGGAATTATCCGGCTTGCCGGCTGCATCTCCTTTTTGTGCATCTGCACCCTTTTCGCGTTTTTTATCGTGGCCCAAAAGGTCGTGGGCGATATCGATGAGTTGATCGCGCGCTTCGGCAGGAAGCAGCCGAAAATAGATAATCAGCCTCTTTTCCTGCTTAGAAAGCTCGTAAATATTGTAGGCGTTCTTGCCACCATACCGGCCCATGGATTTCATCAAGGGATCCCGTACGCTGCTATTGGGCGTTTCATCGTCTAAGATATCGGAATAGGAAACATTGAAAATCTTAGCCAATTTTACAATGGCATGAATATCGGGTGAAGTTTTGCCGGTTTCATAGTACGTATAGGTGGAACGATCGATGTTTAACGCGTCAGCAATTTGCTGCTGCGTATAGCCACAGTTTTCGCGAAGTATTTTTAGTCTTTTTGATAACATCGGAAGGCACCTCTCCATTAGTTACTGTATGGGCATATGGCTTTTCCGCTCATATACGGCTATTTCTATTATAAAAAAACCGGCGGCTTATCACCTTTATTTGTGTTTAATGTTCACGTATATATAAAATTTTTAATTACAAAGTAAAAAATTGAATTTATTGTTTATTTTAATCGATAAATTATACCGATGTTATTTTAATTTCGTGAATAAAGGTGTAGTTTCATCGTTAAAGTGAGGATATTTTATTACAAAATATAAATATCCTTGGCGTTTAGCGCTTTGTGTAGGCGCGCAGGTGAAGGTAGGGCGGGGTGGTGTTGAAAAATAGGCAAAGAAAGAAACAAAGAAAATGCTTGACGAAACAAGGCCGGTTCTGTATAATAGATTCGCATTGTGATAAGTTACAATAAGATGCTACTGTGGCTCAGTTGGTAGAGCAGCTGATTCGTAATCAGCAGGTCGCCGGTTCGAGTCCGGCCAGTAGCTCCAGTCGAGAGCCTCGACGCGCAAGTCGCGTTCGGGGCTCAGTTTTTATTTAGCCTATTCACTCGCGTTTATAGTGGGTATCTTTTTTGTAGCGTAAACCCAGGCCTGCGGTCGGCAATTCGTAAGGGGTTGCCGGCCGTTTTTTATTTTGCAGCTCGGCCGGCAGTGGACATCTTTTTTGTCAACATAACCCAGCGGCAAGCTGCCGCACCCAATTCGCGCACCTCACATTGTGGGGTGCGTTTTCTTTTGCGCCCGCGCTTTCAGCATTCATTTTTTCAGTAGGACGGAGCCTAGACGCAATCCGTGTTCCAGGCTCGGCTTTTTGCTATCATCCATTTTCGGTAAAGAGCACAGCCGGGCGTCTTTGTTATCAACAAAACCCAGCGGTAAGCCGCGCCTTTCACATTTGTGGAGGGCGCTTTTTTAGTATGACGGCCATGGCGCCGGTTATAAGGTGCGGAAAATTTTTCAAAAGCAATTTTTCCATTCGGGCGGGGCGGCATGCATAAAACAACTGCCCAGCTTGCCCATTGGCCCAAGCTTTATTTGCGCGCTGTTTATATGACGGTGCAGGCGGTGCGTTAAGAAGAAAGGTTTTGCTTTATTGTGTAAATTTGCAAGAAACTATCGAAATTTATAACGATAACTGGTATAATTCCTATGAGGGCATTGCTTTTTTGCTCAATACCTGCAAAATAAAAAGCAGCGCCGCAACACAGTTCCGTTTTAAAAGGGGGAACGTTATGAAATTTGGTTGTTGTGCAGGCATAGAACGGTTGCCTGCCTTGCAGCGTATGGGTTTTGATTACATTGAGCTGAACCTATCGCAGCTAAGTTCTTTGCCGCAAGAGGAGTATATGGGTTGGCGCCAGGCAATTGACAACAGCGGTTTATACGCCGAGGCGTTTAACTGCATGTTGCCGGGCGGCTGCGCTTTGGTTGGTCCCGGCCGCGATTTGGGTAAAATCCGCCAACTGCTCGAGGTGGGGTTTGCCCGTGCTGCCCAGTTGGGTGGAAAAATAGCGGTACTGGGCAGCGGAGGCGCGCGCAGGATTCCTGAAAATATGGATGCCGCCCGGGCCCAGGAGCAGCTGCTGGAAGCGGTTGACGCCATTGGCGCGTTGGCACAGGAAAACGGCCTATGCGTTGCGCTGGAGCCGTTGTGCCGAAAAGAAACCAACGTTATCAATTCGGTGGAAGAGGCTTGCCGTTTGGCGCGGTTGATAAACCGGCCGAATGTGCGCGTATTGGCGGATCTGTATCATATGTATCAAGAAGGAGAAGATGCGGGGCAAGTAAAGGCGGCGGATACATTACTGGCGCACGTGCATATTGCCAATCCAGAGGGCCGCTATTATCCCGCGCCGCAGGATACATATCCGTATCATGCCTTTTTTGGCGCGTTAAACAAAATTGCTTACAACAGCCGTGTTAGCTTAGAGGCAAACGCCCGCAGCCAAGATTGCTGGGAGCAAGAGGTTGGGCAGGCGCTTGCTGTGCTTCGGCAAGCGGGTCCGGCGTCTGCGTGAACGCCGGGCAAAAATGTGAGAAAAAATTTTTTTAAAAATCTTGCAAGGCCGCGCGTTTTACCTGCGTCACAAGCGAGCCGGTTTGCTGTTTCACCGGCGGTGCGGCGCAGTTTTTCAACAAAAATGGCAGCGGCGCAAGGCAGCGGTGCAACGTGACGCTTTCAATCCTGCATAGACGCGTTTTATAAACGAGTGCGCCTAGTCGCACGGGGCAAAACGTACTTGCACACAGCAAAGGCAACTGCTATAATAGGCTTGAACTGTTAAAAAATTAACACAATTTTCCGCTCATATGGGAAGGTTGAGCGGTTGTAGAAGGGGTGGAAAAACGCATGGAGGTTATTGTGTGTATCGGTAGTTCCTGCCATCTGAGAGGGTCGCGGGATGTAGTGCAAATTCTAGAAAGAAATATCGCATTAAATGGTTTGCGCGATCAAATTGAGTTAAAGGGTTCTTTCTGCATGGGCGAATGCAAAGAAGGCGTATGCGTCAGCGTGGACGGCAAACGTTTTTCGGTAACGCCGGCGGAAACGGAGGCGTTTTTCAACCGTGAGATTTTGGGGAGGTTGTCGATATGAGCATACTTGGTTTAAAGAAGGCGAATTGCAAAAACTGCTATAAATGCGTCAAAGTATGTCCGGTCAAATCCATCAAAGTGGAAAACGAGCAGGCGAAAATTATCGATTCCGCCTGTATTTTGTGCGGGCGCTGCTTGGCGGAATGTCCCCAAAATGCCAAAACTCTAACCAGCGAGCTGGATAAGGTGAAAGAGATGCTGCGTTCTGGCGAAAAGGTAGTGGTTTCGCTGGCGCCTTCTTTTATCGGCTCTTTCAACATGGAAAAGCCCGGGCAAATGGTAACGGCTTTGAAAAAGCTGGGCTTTTACGGGGTGGGCGAAACCTCTGAAGGCGCGGCATATGTTACCGAAGAATATTACCAGCTGCTGATGCAAGGGCGCATGGATAACCTGGTTACCACTTGCTGCCCCACGGTAAACAGGCTGGTGGAGTGCTATTACCCGGATCTCATTGATCAATTGGCCCCGGTGGTGTCGCCTATGATCGCCCATGCGCGGCTGTTGAAAAAAAGCTTAGATGCCAAAGTGCGCGTTGTGTTTATAGGGCCCTGCATTTCTAAAATGGATGAGGCCTCCGATATCCGGCACGATACCGATGTGGATGCGGTGCTCAACTTTGACGAGGTGGAAACCTGGCTGAAAGAAGAAAATATTTGTGTGAACGAATGTGAGGAGGCGTCCTTTTTAAACGCCAGCTCAAAAATTTTGCGCATGTACCCGGTAACCGACGGTATCATTGCTTCTTTGCAAGCGCGTGGAGATATCAATGGCTACCGCACCATGAGCGTAGACGGCGTGCAGGAATGTCAAGATCTGTTTGCCGCTATGCGCCGCGGCGAAGTGCACCATTGCGTCATTGAGATTAACGCCTGCAAGGGCGGCTGTGTCAACGGCCCGGTAAAGGCGAAAGACGAAGCTTCGCGTTTTGCCTCCCGCCTGAAGGTGGAGCAATATGCCAAGAGCGACGCGGATTGCTACCCCGCCACTCCGGAGAAACCGGCTATGCACAAAAAGTTCTTCGATCGTTCCAGCCACGAGCAGCTGCCTGACGAGGCCACCATTCGCAGCATCCTGGCTAAAATCGGCAAAGAAAGCCCCGAGCAGGAGCTCAACTGCGGCGCCTGCGGCTACGCCTCCTGCCGTGAAAAGGCCATCGCTGTGTATTTAAACCGTGCAGAGCTCACCATGTGCATGCCCTACATGAAGGAGCGGGCAGAGTCCCTTTCCAACTATGTGCTGTCTGAAACCCCCAACATTACCATTTTGGTAGATAGGGATTTGAATATTATCGAGTTTAACAAGGCCGCCGAAGCTTGCTTTGGCATCACCCGCCGCGAGGCGCTGGAAAAGGGCTTGTTTGAACTTATCGATGTTTCCGACTTCCAGTTCGTGTTTGAAACCGGTCAATCCATCACCGATAAAAAGGTGCATTACCGCGAGTACAACATCACAACCCTGCAAACCATTATTTACATAGCCCAGGAAGATATCGCCATGGGTATCTTTAAGGATATTACCGCCGAGGAAAAGGAAATTGAAAACCGTTACAACCTGCGTGTAGAAACCATGGAAATGGCCCAAAAGGTTATCGATAAGCAGATGGTTGCCGCCCAGCAGATAGCAAGCCTGTTAGGCGAAACCACAGCTGAAACCAAAGTGACCTTGACCAAGCTGAAAAATATGATTGTCTTTGACGGCGAGGACGCTTAATGCCCCTTACCCCAAGGCAGGCACTTTTGCCATCATACTAAAAAAGGAGTTTGGTCGCAGTCATGAAAATGCATGTTGATATGGCTTATCGAAGCCTGAATAAATTTGGCGAAGAGCTGTGCGGTGACAAAGTTGTTATTACCCGCACGGATGACTCTGTAATCGCAGTGCTGGCCGACGGCTTGGGCAGCGGCGTTAAGGCCAATATTTTATCCACGCTGACCAGCACTATTATCTCCACCATGCTAAACGAAGGCGCCACGGTGGAGCAAGCGGTAGAAACCATTGTGCGCACGTTGCCGATTTGCAATGTGCGCAAGCTTGCCTACTCTACCTTTAGCGTGTTGCAGATTCAAGAAAACGGAGAGGCCTATTTGGTGGAGTTTGACAACCCAGCCTGCATGTTTATCCGTGACGGCAAACTGGTGGAGCTCAATCCGGAGTATAAAGAGTATTCCGGCAAAACCGTGTCGGAATCCCGGTTTACGGTGCGCCCCGGCGACGTAATCGGCTTGATTAGCGACGGTGTGGTGTACGCCGGCGTGGGCAATTTGCTCAATTTTGGCTGGAGTTGGGAGAATGTGGCCGCTTGGCTTACCAAGGCCACGTTGAAAGAAAATTCGGCCCCCCGGCTGGCGGTGGCTTTGTCGCAGGCGGTAAACGAGCTGTATATGGAAAAACCGGGCGACGATTCCACCGTGTTAATCGCCCGGGTAACGCCTCGGGTGGTGGTTAATATGCTGGCCGGCCCCCCGAAAAACAAAGAGGACGACGCCCGTATTGTGCGGGACTTTATGACCTCCCCGGGCAAAAGGGTGGTGTGCGGCGGCACCAGCGCCAACATTGTGGGCCGGGTGCTCAACCGCAAGGTGGAAACCTCTTTGCAATATATCGATCCCCAAATTCCGCCGGTGGGCTATATTGAGGGCATTGATCTGGTAACGGAGGGCGTGCTTACCCTTAGCCGTACGGTGGATATCTTAAAAGAATATTTATCTCACGAAGCGGACGCTTTCTATTTTCACAAATTGGACGACAAAAACGGTGCGGCGCTGCTGGCCAAGCTGTTGCTGGAAAGCTGCACCACGCTAAAGGTCTTTATCGGCACTGCTATCAATCCTGCCCATCAGGATCCCGGCCTGCCGTCGGATCTCAGCATTAAGCTTAAGCTGATTAATGAGTTGTGCAGTGTGATGGAGCGCTTAGGCAAGCGGGTAGAAAAGGCGTTTTATTAAGTGCCGGCTTGTGCGGCGAATTGAGAAGGAGCGGGTTTTATGCAGTATGACAACGATGCAAAGCAATTAAAATATGAGGTGCTCAAGCGGGTGGCGGAGCTTTCGTTTGCCGGGGAGCTGGAAGATAAGATCGATCAAATCCCCTATGATATCATCCCCGGTACGGTGGCGAAATACCGCTGCTGTGTGTATCGCGAGAGGGAGATCATCCGTGAGCGTGTAACCATGGCCCGGGGTAAGGATCTGCCCGGCGGCAGCGAAGACGGGATTGTTACCGTGTTGCCCGCCGCCTGTGAGGGTTGCCCCATTAACCGTTTTACGGTTACCACCAACTGCCAGCGTTGTATGGCAAAAAAATGTGTGGCGGCCTGCCCGTTTGGGGCGATTACGGTAACGGGTTCGGGTGCGTATATTGATCCGGCCAAGTGCAAAGAGTGCGGCCGGTGCGCTGCTGCTTGCCCCTATAACGCCATATCCGACACGATGCGCCCCTGCCTGCGTGCCTGCCCGGTGGACGCCATTTCGATGGATGACAATAAGCAGGCGAGCATTAAGTACGACCGGTGCATTGGCTGCGGGGCCTGCACGGCTTCTTGCCCCTTTGGCGCTATTACCGACAAATCTTCCATTGTAGAGGTTATCCGTCAATTGCAAAGCAAACACCCGGTTTACGCCATGTTTGCCCCCGCTATTGAGGGCCAGTTTGGAGACGCCACTGTGGGCATGCTCAAATCAGCGCTTAAGCAGCTGGGCTTTACAGGGGTATACGAGGTTTCGTTGGGCGCCGATGCGGTGGCCCAGCATGAGGCAGCGGAGCTAAAAGAGGCTATGGAAGACGGCAGAAAAATGACCACCTCTTGCTGCCCGGCGTTTGTATCTATGATTCATAAGCATTTTCCCCGTTTGGTGCCGCTGATTTCACACACGGTATCGCCTATGACCGCTACGGCGCGCTTTATCCGGCAGGAGAATCCCAAAGCCCAGGTGGTGTTTATTGGGCCCTGCATTGCCAAAAAGCAAGAGATAACCCGGGTGGAAGACAGCGCGGATTATGTGCTTACCTTTGAAGAGCTGGCCGCCATGTTTGACGCCCGCGGCATCAACCCCTCTGCAGCTGCGGAGGACGAACAAGACGGCAGCTTGTACGGCAAGGGCTTTGCCATGTCGGGCGGCGTTTCCGGCGCGGTAGAACGCGCTTTGGAGGAAGCGGGCGTCGATATGCCGGTTACCTGCAAGAAGTGCAACGGCGCCAAAGAGTGCAAAAAGGCCCTGATGGTGCTCAACGCCGGGCGCTTGCCAGAAAATATTGTGGAAGGCATGGCCTGCGAAAACGGCTGTATCGCCGGGCCGGCTTCGGTGTTGCCGTTGCAACGTACTGTGAAAAACCGCGAAAAATTGCTCAAAAAAGCCGATGCGCGCACCATTTCAGAGAATTTGGTGGCCCATCAGTTCGACCGGATCAAAATGGATTAAGCAAGTTGCCCCTTGCCGCACTGGGCGCGGGGCGGCGCGCTATGCCCGTAGTTATATTTTCTTACTACAAAATGCCCCGAGCCGGCGATTTCCGGCTCGGGCATTTGTGCACAAATGGAGTAGCGCAGCTGTATCCGTTTGCAAGAAAGCATTGCATGACGGTTGGCAAATTCGGCATGCTAACAAGGTGTTTGTTATAAAGGCAACGAGGGCAGCACAAGCTGCGGCAAAACGCTGGGTTTGTTTGCCGGTAGTCGTCCTTCCAACAAGAAAAGAGGTTGCAACATGGAACAAAACAATCAAGCAGCACCGGCCAAAGCGGTTGCAGAATCCCGCACAGAACAGGTGCAAATTATTTTAAACTCCCATATCAACGGCAACAAGCGGCTGTTTGGCGGCAAGCTGATGGAATGGATAGACACGGTGGGCGCGGTCGTAGCGCGCAGGCATTCCGGCCGGGAGGTAACCACCGCCTGCATTGATAACTTGCAATTTCGGGCAGCGGTGGTAATCAACAGCACAGTGGTTTTGATTGGAAAAATGACCTATGTGGGCCGCACCTCTATGGAAGTGCGTGTGGATACCTTTGTGGAGCATTTGGATGGGCAGCGGGAACTGGTAAACACAGCCTATATGGTATTTGTTGCTTTGGATGAACATCAGCGGCCGGTGGCGGTGCCCAAACTGTTGGTGCAAAATGAACAGGAGCGCTATGAATTTGAAAGCGGCGCCCGCCGCCAGCAGCTGCGAAAAGAACGGCGGCACCAGGGCTATTAAGCCGTGGGCCGCCGTTGTGCGTTCCTTTTATAAAACGCCCCGCTGAGCCGGGGCAGGTAAAAAGCTTTGCAAGAGTCAAGCCAAGCAAAAACCGAACAAGATAACAGCAATCACAGCAACCGGCTGTGCAAGGGGCGGCGGCTGATGGGGCAAACAAGGCAAGTGGTAACAGCAGCGCCCCGAAAAGGGCGAACAGGCGTTATGCTCTTTTATAATCTTTCACCCCTTAGCCTCTGCTCGCCGGGCCCCTGCCTTATCCGGCCGCTTGCCTCTACCGGATAACGACCGCCTGCTGCCCCCGCTGGCGAAAAACCGATTCAAACACGTCTCTGGGGTAGCTTACGGCTCCGGCTAAGGGATCGTTAAAATACACAGTGGTGTCAGAAAAACCGGTAAGCAAGGCGCAATGATCCATAGCGCCCCACTGCACATAGTCGCTGGTGCCCGCAACGTACCACCCGCCGGAGATAACCCGATCCACCATACCGATGGTCACCCAGGTAACCACCGGCCTGCCGGCCAGCAGCTCATCATACAACGCCTGGGGTTCGCTGCCGGTTAAATTCACCACAGTGTTTGCAGCGCCCACGGCGCTGAGGTACCGCTGTGCCGCCGTCACAATAGCGGGCGCATCGCAGCAGGCGCCGCCCTCATAGCGGGGATCGCCGGCAAATTCCACCCGCATGTCGGGGCCGTAACGCACGTCGCCCACATAATACCAATTGCTGGATTTGGGCAAATAGGAGTCGGATAGCTCGGTTTTGCTCACCGAATAACCCGCATCGTTGAGCGCCATGGCTAAAGTGGTAATTTCGCAGCCCACGGGCAGCTCCGGCAGCTGCATCAGCAGCGGCGCGTCTAGCAAGCAAGGGGAGGGCTCCCCGGCGTTGGACGAGGCGGCGGGGTTTTCGCCGTCCGGTGCGGATGCCTCGCTTTGCCCGGGCTCAACTGTTTGCCCGGCGCTTTCCGCCGGTTCGGGGGTCTCTTCCGGCAAGGCGGAAGAAGCGCTGCCTTTTTCTTCTTTTTGAAAAACCGCGGCGGCATCCTGCGAGGCAACCGCCGCAGGAGAACCCATTTGCGCAGGGCTCTGGCAGCCGGCGCAAAGCAACGTGGATGCCAACAGGATAACAGCCAAGGCCCGCCTGGGGCGGGTTGCTTTTGGTAGGGCTTTCATTTTATCAAGCGTTCTCCTTTCCCGCAGGGATGTATCTGCCATATTGACGCCATATGTGCAAGGGCGCCGAACTATTTTAGTTAATAGTATCATATTTGCCAACCGGGCACAATAGCGGCGGTTGCGGGCTGCAAGACATTTTCCCGCCAATATTGACAAGCCGGAAAACGGGTGGGATAATATAAGGGTTATAATATTATCAAAGCCGATCATAGCGGATTGCGGCATCTGTTATCGATAACAACTGGGAGGAGCATATATGAACAAGGAACTGGCCAAAACCTATGAGCCACGCGAGGTGGAAGATCGCATTTACGACTTTTGGCTTTCGGGCGGCTTTTTCCACGCAGAGGTGGATCCCGATAAAAAGCCCTATACCATTGTGATTCCGCCGCCAAACATTACCGGGCAGCTGCACATGGGCCATGCGCTGGATGAAACATTGCAGGATATTATCATCCGCTTTAAGCGCATGCAGGGCTACAGCGCTTTGTGGCTGCCGGGAACCGATCACGCCTCTATTGCCACCGAGGCTAAAATTGTAGAGGCCATGAAAAAAGAAGGGCTTACCAAGCAGGATGTGGGCCGCGACGGCTTTTTGGATCGCGCCTGGAAGTGGCGTGAAAAATTCGGCGGGCGCATTATCCAACAACTGAAAAAGCTGGGCTCCTCTTGCGACTGGGAGCGTGAGCGCTTTACTTTAGACGAGGGCTGCTCGAAAGCGGTGCGCGAAGTGTTTGTGCGCCTGTATGAAAAAGGCCTTATCTATCGAGGGGAACGCATTGTTAACTGGTGCCCCCATTGCCGCACCACCATCTCGGATGCAGAGGTGGAATTTGCTGAGCACGACGGCCATTTTTGGCATTTAAGATACCCGTTGACCGACGGCAGCGGCTATGTGCAGCTGGCCACCACCCGGCCCGAAACTATGCTGGGCGATACCGCTGTGGCCGTTCATCCGGAGGACGAGCGCTACCGCGATTTGGTGGGCAAAACCGTAACCTTGCCTTTGGTGGGGCGTGAGATCCCCATCATCGCCGACGAATATGTAGAGCAGGATTTCGGCACCGGCGTGGTGAAAATTACGCCGGCCCATGACCCCAACGACTTTGAGGTGGGCGCGCGGCACAACCTGCCCATCATCAATGTGATGGATGAGTGCGCTGTTATCAACGAAAACGGCGGCAAGTATCAGGGCATGGATCGGTATGAGGCCCGCAAAGCCATTGTAAAGGATCTGGAAGAGGGCGGCTACTTGGTAAAGGTGGAGCCCATTAAGCACAACGTGGGCTCTTGCTACCGTTGCTCCACAGTGGTGGAACCGCGCATTTCTAAGCAGTGGTTTGTAAAGATGGCGCCTTTGGCAAAGCCTGCGGTAGATTGCGTAAAGCAGGGCGAAATCCGCTTTGTGCCCGATCGGTTTGAAAAGATCTATTATAACTGGATGGAGAACATCCGCGATTGGTGTATCTCCCGTCAGTTGTGGTGGGGCCACCGCATACCGGCCTGGTATTGCCAGGATTGCGGCGAAACCATCGTGGCCCGCGAAGAGCCGGATTGCTGCCCCAAGTGCGGCGGCAAGCTGCACCAGGATGAAGACACGTTGGACACTTGGTTCTCTTCGGCTCTTTGGCCCTTCTCTACGCTGGGTTGGCCGGATAAAACCCCGGAGCTGGAGTATTTTTACCCCACAGATACCCTGGTAACCGGTTACGATATCATCTTCTTCTGGGTGGCGCGCATGATTTTCTCCGGTGTGGAATACACCGGCAAAGTTCCCTTTAAAAACGTGTTTTTCCACGGCCTGGTGCGCGATGGGCAGGGCCGCAAAATGAGCAAATCTTTGGGCAACGGCGTGGATCCGCTGGAGGTTATCGATCAGTATGGGGCGGATGCGCTGCGCTTTACCCTGGTAACCGGCAACAGCCCGGGCAACGATATGCGCTTTACCGATGAAAAAGTGGCTTCTAGCCGCAACTTTGCCAACAAGATTTGGAACGCCGCCCGGTTCATCCATATGAATATCGACGGGCATGAGGTGAAAAACCAGCTGCCCGAGGAGCTGGCGCTGGAGGATCGCTGGATTGTCAGCTCCTTTAACCGGGTAGCCGGCGAGGTAACCGAGAACCTAGAAAAGTTTGAGCTGGGCATCGCGGTGCAAAAACTGTATGACTTTATCTGGGATGAATTTTGCGATTGGTATATCGAGCTGGCCAAAACCCGCCTACAGTCCGGCGACGAAACCGCCCAGGGCGCGCGGCAGGTGCTGGTATGGGTGATGACGGGCGTGCTCAAGCTGCTGCATCCCTTCATGCCTTATATCACCGAAGAAATTTGGCAAACCCTGCCTCATACAGCGGAAGATCAAAAGGCGCTGATGGTGTCGCCTTATCCTGTGCGCCGGCCGGAGCTGGATTGCCCCCAGGCAGAGCAGGAAATGAAACGCATTATGGATGCCATTCGCGGCATTCGCAACCGCCGCGCCGAGATGAACGTGCCGCCTTCCCGCAAGGCGAAGGTGTATATTGCCTCTGCTGCGCAGGATACTTTTTGCAACGGTTCCGCCTTTATCTCTCGTTTGGCCTATGCCAGCGCTGTGGAGGTTGGGGAGCAGTTTGACATCCCCGGCGCAGTAACTGTGGTTACTGCCGACGCCCGGATTTATATCCCCATGGATGAGCTGGTGGATAAGCAGGCGGAGCGCGCGCGCTTGAGCAAAGAGCTGGAGGCTGCGCAAAAGCAGCTGAGCCAAGCGCAGGGCAAGCTGAACAATCCCGGCTTTACGGGTAAGGCTCCCGCCAATGTGGTAGAAGGCGTGCGGGCCAACGCCGCTAAGCTGGAGGATAAAATCCGCATGCTCAACGCTTCGCTAGAAGCCCTTGGTTGATGCACATAGCCACTCGCATAAGATAAGAGAAAAGCCGCCGTGAAACAGCGTTGGATGCTGATCGCGGCGGTTTTTTGCTGAGTAGTTGCGGTTTCATACTATGAAAGGCAGCAAAGCATGTCTGCTCGTATCCCTTTTTCGTTTATGAAATTTTACATCTTCAATATGGGGGCATAGGCGCCGGTTTAGCATAAGGCGCCGGTGCTTTGCCTGCTATTTTTTAAATTACAAAAAATGCAAGAGAAAAATGCAAAAAAACGTTAAAAAGATCTAGAGAAATTCGGCCACCCTGTGCTATACTGTAGCCAATTTACTATATGGTTGCAAGGAGGAACCAGCCATGCCCTATGTTGAGGATATGAAAGAACGCCAGCAACGGCACCTGGCCTTTTGGAACAAAGAAAATCACGATCGCCCAACCTTGCTCGTAACCGCGCCCAAGGAGGGAGCGAAGCACCGCGCCGTAACTCCGCCGCCCACTTTGGAGCAGCGCTGGACAGACGAGGATTATATTATCGAATCCTCCCGGGCGTGGTTTGAATCCACATGGTTTGGCGGGGAATCTCTGCCTACCATCAACCCCAACTTGGGGCCGGATATTTTCGGCGCCTATTTGGGCTGCGATATTGTGTTCGGCGAGAGCACCAGCTGGGCTAAGCCCATTATTCAGGATTGGGAAACCTACCGCGTGCCGGCTATTGATACCGAAAATCCTTGGTGGAAGAAGATGCTGCACATGACGGAGCATTTTGTAGAGGACTCCAACGGGGATTATTTGGTGGGCATTACCGATTTGCACCCAGGCAGCGACGGCTTGGTTTCTTTGCGGGGGCCGCAGGAGCTGTGCTGCGATTTGCTGGATTACCCGGAGCAGGTTAAGCAAGCCTTGTGGGACACAATGCCGCCTTTTCGCCAGTCGCTGGATACCTTGTATAAGCTGACCACGCGGCATCAGTGGAGCAGCACCAACTGGTCTGGCCTGTGGCACCCGGGCAATTGGTACATTGTGTGCAGCGACTTTTCTTGCATGATCTCGCAAGAAATGTACCGAGAATTTGTTTTGCCGGAGCTCACCGCCGAGGTAAACAGCTTAGACGCCTCTTTTTACCATTTAGACGGGCCGGGCGCGCTCAAGCATTTGGACGATATCTTATCCATCGAAAAGTTGGGCGGCGTGCAATGGGTTTACGGCGCGGGCCAGCCCACGGCGGCGCACTGGCTGCCTGTGTTGCAAAAGATCCAAAACGCGGGCAAGCTGATCCAGGTGGAGGTGTTCCCCCAGGATTTGGATGTTTTGCTGGAAAACCTGCGCCCCGAAGGGGTTATGATGAACCTATCCGGCGCACGTACCGAAGAAGAGGCCAAAGCGCTGATTCGCAAGGTAGAAAAAAGCTATAAACGGAAATACTTTTAATACATAGGGATTTATAGGGATTGCAACAGTTTTGTTGTTCCCTTTGGCGGCGCAGAATAAGAGGGCAAGGGCGTAAAGCAAAGCGCTTTTGCCCTTTTTGTTGCACCGTGTTTCCTGCGAAAAATAAAGCGTAAACTTTGCAGAGGCGTTGTAGAATCGTAAAGGAGCGGGGAACACCATTGAGCAAGAAAAGCAGCCCTTCTCTCACTGCTTGCTTTGTCATAGGATTGCCCCCTAAACCCTTTCAAAGAAATGTTAAAAATAGTATTGACAAAACAAAATTGGTACGATATAATAATTCTCGCACTCAGATGAGGCAAGAACAACAGAATATGCGGATATAGCTCATCTGGTAGAGCGCCACCTTGCCAAGGTGGAGGTAGCGAGTTCGAGCCTCGTTATCCGCTCCAGAGCAGGACAAAGGTTTTGATAAGCCTTTGTCCTATTTTTATTATTTCAAAAGCATCTTATTTTGCCGGGAGCTACAGAGATTTTGCATGATATAAAAAGCAAACGCCTTTCTTTATCACAATCCCGTTCGCCAATAAATTTTTTGGAAAAACGGAAAAAGAAGTTCGGATAACCCGGCGATATGCTATAATAGGGCAACGAGGTGTCATAAGGAATGGAATATTGTCTGAATTTAGGCGCATGGAACGGTGTGTTTGCCGTGCCCTGCGCAGTAGTGGATCAACATATCAAGCTGGCGGGAGCCGCCCAGCTCAAGGTGCTGCTGTGGGTGTTGCGCCATGCGGGGCAACCCTTTGAAACGGGGAACATCGCCCAAGATCTGGGTATGCACCCGGCGGACGTAAACGACTCGATGCAGTATTGGCTGGAAACAGGCCTGTTGCTGCGCAACCAAGGGGAGCTTACCCCGGGAGAGGCCCCTCTCTCGGAGCGAGAGGCGGCGCCTGCAGTCAACCCGGCAGTTCAACCGGCGCCCGTTGCCGCCCAGCCGCCGGTGAATACGCCTGCGCCGGAATACATACAGCCCCAGCAGCCGGCACAGCAACCTGCGCCGCAGGCCCCGGCGCAGCAGGAAGCGCCCGCCGCCCCCGCGCGGCCCCGGCCCTTATCCCGCCCGCAAAAGCCAGACAGCATTTATGTGGCCCGGCGGATGCAAGACTGCAAAGAAATCGCTTTTATGATGCAGGAAGCCCAAGTGATTTTGGGCCGGCCCATCTCCAACGGGGATAGCGCCACGCTGGTGATGCTGCACGATAACGACGGTTTGCCGGTGGACGTTATTTTGATGATTCTGCAATACGCTGTAAGCATCAACAAAAATAATATGCGCTATATTGAAAAAATGGCCGTCAGCTGGGCGGCGGAAGAAATCGATACGCTGGAAAAGGCGGAGCGCAAGATCCGATCTCTCACCGAAGGCCGCCAGGCGTGGCGGTTGGTGGAACGGGTCATTGGCATTGAGGATCGGTCCCCCACGGCCAAAGAGGAAGCGGCCGCCTCCCGTTGGGTGTTGGAGTGGGGCTTTGACGAAAGGATGATTCGTGAAGCCTATGAACGCTGCGTAGACAGCAAGGGAAAATACAGCGTTGATTATACCAACCGGATATTGGAGCGCTGGCACAATGAGGGAATAAGCACCTTGCAGCAGGCGCACGAAGAAAAAAGCAACGGCCGTAGGCAGCGGGCGGAACAGGAGCGGGCGCCCTCTTATGACATTGACGCATATGAGCGCAGCAGCATATTTGACGATCAGAAGCTGTAACAGCTTGGGCAGCAGAGGAAAGGCGGGAAAAGATGAGCTACAGCAAGGCGGTGTATGAGGCCGCAACCAATATTCTGACCCAGCGGCGCAGAGAGGCCCAAGCGGGCGCGGAACAACGGCGCCGGGATTTATACGCCCGGTTTCCACGGGCGGAGGAAATAGAACGGGAGCTTTCTTCCACAGCCGTCCGCGCGGCCCGATCTGTGTTAAACCACGGCAATGTGGCGCAGGAGCTGCGGCAGCTGAAAGAAAGCAATTTGGCGTTGCAAAGAGAGCTGGCTGGGCTGCTGCAAAGCGCGAACTTGCCCCAAGACTATTTGGAGCCTCATTTTGCCTGCGCGGCCTGCAAGGATACCGGCTATATCGATGGGCGCATGTGCGCCTGCTTGCGGCAACTGCTGCGCAACGAAGCGTACCGCAGGCTCAACGCCCTTTCGCCGCTGTCGCTTTCTACCTTTGATAATTTTTCGCTGGAGTATTATGACACGGCGCCTCTGCGGGAAGGGGCCGCCTCCCCGCGCCGCCGGATGGAGGATATTTTGGGCTACTGCCAACGGTATGCCCAGTCGTTTTCGCCGGCCTCGCCCAACCTTTTGTTGCAGGGCGCCACAGGTTTGGGCAAAACCCATCTGTCGCTGGCCATTGCCAACGCGGCCATTGAAAAGGGCTTTGGGGTGGTGTATGGCTCCACGCAAAACATCGTTTCCAAGCTGGAAAAGGAGCGTTTTGGCCGGGGCGCGGAGGAGGACGAAGACAGCGAGGCGCACCTTATTTCTTGCGATTTGCTGATTTTAGACGATTTGGGCACAGAATTTACCACATCGTTTTCCACCGCCGCTGTTTATAACTGCATCAATTCCCGCATTATGGCGGGGCGGCCCACCATTATCAGCACCAATTTAAGCATGCGCGAGCTGGAAAAGAGCTATTCTGAGCGCTTTGTTTCGCGCATTATGGGCCACTATGTGCGGCTGGAGTTTTTGGGCAGGGATGTGCGCCAGCGCAGGCGTGGTTGGTAACGCCCCAACAGAACTTTGCGGTTGTGCGGATGCATAAACGGCGGATGGGCGATTTACAAAGCGAGGCAAGCCAGGAAAAATGCTGCTTTTGCGCATATACGGGCGAGAAGCAAACGGTGATAGTTGCGGCGTTGCGGGGGGATTTGCCATGCATATCGTATTGTTGCTCTATTTAATAGAAGGCGTTGTTTTTGGGATACTGGCGTTTGTTTTGAAAAAGAAGCGTTCCAATTATCCTGATTTTACCGTTGGCTACCACGACAGCCGCCTCATGGATAGCGCAGAAAAATGGAATTACGCCAATCATTTGGCCGGCAATTTAAGCGGGATTTTCGCGGCTGTTTTCTTTGCGGTTTCGGCATTGCTATACTGTGCTAAAACAAGTAACGCCAAGGCGCTTGTACTCTTTTTTATTTTATCTGCTATTGCTATAGGAGGCACTTTGCTGCTTCCTATATGGTTGTCAAAACTTAAATTCGGCGATCCAAATGGAAGCATGAAACGGCACTGATAAAGCAGAAAGGAGAAAACTCTCATGGATCAAGAATTGGCAAACGCAGTAAAGCGCCGGCGCGATTTTTATAGCTGCAAGCCCGGCGCGCAAATTTACAAAAAGGAATTCGGCTATTTTGGGCTGGATAACTGGATTGCCCAAGGCTATTTAAAGCCCTATGATGCGGTTGCAGATTACGACGTGTATTTGCAAGAAACCTTTGGCTATAGCCGGCGGGCTGAGTCCCGCGTGGGCGGTTTGGGCTGGTGCGAAGCCGGGTTTTACCCCGCCTTTGAAGAAAAGGTGCTGGAGGATAGGGGCGACTACGAGCTGGTGCAGGATTTCGCCGGGCGCAGCGTGCTGTATTTTAAGGGCAGGCGCAACGGCTTTATGCCGGAGTATGTTGATCACCCGGTTAAGGATATGGATACCTGGGAGCGCAACGTAAAGTGGCGCATGGATCCCAACACCCCCGGGCGGGAAGAGCTAACCCGGCGCGAGGTGCAGGCGGCCGCCCAAGAAGCCCAGTATGGCAGCTGTGTTATTCAAGCCGTGGTGGGCGGCTATATGTATTTGCGCAGCCTGATGGGCCCGGAGGCGCTTTTGTATCAATTTTACGATAATCCCGCCTTGATTCACGCCTGCATGCGCGCCTGGTTTGAATTGGCAGATGCTGTGATAGAACGGCACCAGCAGACGCTGTGCTTTGACGAGCTGTTTTTGGGCGAGGATATCTGTTATAACCATGGGCCGTTGATTTCGCCGGATATGATACGGGAATTTTTGTTGCCCTATTACCAGCAGCTGTACACCAATATGAAACGCCGGCAGGCGCGGGATCCCCGGCCGCTGCACTTTCAGATTGATACCGACGGTTTTTGCCCGCCGGTGATTGCCCTGTATCAAAGCATAGGGGCGGATTATTTTTCGCCCTTTGAGGTGGCCGCAGGGTGCGATGTTGTGAAACTAGGCCGGCAGTATCCGGGGCTGCTCATCTCCGGCGGCATTGATAAGCGGGAGCTGGCCAAGGGGCGCGACGCCATCGACCGCCATCTAGAAGCGATTATGCCTGCTATGCGCGCCAGGGGCGGCTACATTCCCACTTGCGATCACGGCGTACCGGAAGAGGTGTCTTTTGAAAATTACGCTTATTTCCGCACCCGGCTTCACACATATTGCGATTAAATTGAGCGTTACCCCAGCCATGAATCAAAGGCATCAAAATACGCAAAAAACAACCGCCTGTGTGCTATTACACGGGCGGTTGCTTTATCAAGTTTGTAGCGGTAGGTTGGCGTTATGCTTGGGCGTCGTGTTGGGCAACGGCGGCCTGATATACCCCGGCGAGCTCGTTGGCTTGCTTGTTTGTGGGGATGCCTTCGATTGTGCGGCGCACCACACGGCGCAGCAGCCGCCTGCCTTCTTCGTCCAAACCGGCGAATTGTTTCAGGTATGAGGCAAAATCCTGGGGGGTTTTATAAGTAAAGCCGTTTACGCCCTCTTTAATTTCACCGCAGCTGTGCCGCACCACTGCCGGGGTGCCGCAACAAATCGCCTCCAACACAGCCATGGGCATTAAGTCGTGCTCTGCTGCGCTTACATAAACATCCGCCGCGGCGTAATAGCCGGGCATCTCTTCATAAGGCACGGCGCCCACAAAAGAAACTTGCTTGGCAATGCCCAGCTGTTGGGCGGTGTGATACAAGGCGTCCGATTGGGGTCCGTCGCCCACAACGGCCAGGTGCAGCCGTTCGTCGCCGTCAACGCCTTGCGCCCAGAGTTCCAGCAGGCTGTCAATCCCCTTTTGTGCTGTGAGTGGCCCGGCGCACAAAGCCAGCGTTTGCCCGGCAGAAACGCCAAGTTTACGCCGGATTTGTTCTATTTTAGCGGCAGGAACCTCCTCGTAATCAAATTGGCGGGAGTCGGCCTGATTGGGCACCACCGTAAGTTCCCGGTGCACTTTAGCGCTTTTTAGATAGTTTTGCGCCTTTTTGTGGGCGGCCACCAGCACGTCGGCGCATTCAGCGCAGTTTTTAAACCGGTTTTTGGCCAGTTGCCGGGCCAGCAGCTTGGCGGACGCCTCTTGCAGGTGGTATTCATAAAAGCTGTGAATTTGAAAAACAAGCGGGATGTCATACTGCCCGGCAAACCGCACGGCGCATTGGCCCAGGGCCGTGTCGGTGTGCACATGAATAACCTCCGGCCGAAAGTGCTCTAACCGGCTGGTTAGGGCGCGGCTACCGGGATTGGCAATGGCGTAGCCGTATTCATTTTTTGCAGGCTTGGCGGGGCATTTGAATACGCCGTCTTCTTCGTGAAAATCCCTGGTGTTGGGGTCGGAAACGATAAGCAATACCTCGTGCCCCAGGGCGCGCAGGTTCTTGGTAACCGCCGTCAAGTTGGTAATCACCCCGCTGATGGTGGGGAAATATGCCTCAGAAAATATAGCAATGCGCATAGTAAAGCTCCTTTATTTTAAAAAATGGGTAAAATATCTTTTTGCGCCCAGCGCAAGCAGGCGGTGGGGTAAAAACAAAGGCCCGGCGCCGCTGTTTATTGTCAAACAGCAAAGCGCTTCAACACCACCGCTTTGTGGATTTTTATGCAGACAGCCGCAGTCTTTTCATACGTAAAACTTGGTTTTGCGCACATTATAACACATTTTTCGCCTTCCGCGATCAAATTTGCAAACAGAATTTATAGATTTTTCTTTAAACTTATCGCTTGCTGGGTTATAATACAACCATGGTACAATTCAATTCCCGCTTGCCACTTTACCGGCGGGATCAGGCAGGAAGCGTGAGGTGCTGATATGGCTGTTGCTTTTACCGTTCCTTTAACCAATGTGATTAAGGAACTTTCTTTGGAAAAAATCTATACGCCCGAAAATGAAGAGGGTATTTTGATCTCTTCTATGGACGTCAGCCGGCCGGGGCTGGAGCTTACCGGCTTTTTCGATTATTACGACAATACCCGCATCTTGGTGATAGGCAATACAGAAAACGCCTTTTTAGCCCGTTTTACCTCAGAAGAGCGCTACCGCGTGTTGCAGGATCTGGTATCCCGCAAGCCGCCGGCTATTATCATTTGCCGCAATTTGCAGCCCTTTGAAGAGCTGCTTACCGCCTGCAAGCTGCATGAGGTGCCCTTGCTGCGCACAGCGGATACCACCTCTAGCCTGGTGGCGGCTTTGGTTTCTTATATGAGCGTGGAGCTGGCGCCCCGTATCACCCGCCACGGCGTGCTGGTGGAGGTTTACGGCGAAGGGATCTTGCTGGTGGGCGACAGCGGCGTGGGCAAAAGCGAAACCGCTATTGAGCTCATCAAACGCGGGCACCGGCTGATAGCCGACGACGCGGTGGAAATACGGCGCGTTTCCAAAAAATCTTTGGTGGGTTCCGCGCCGGAGAATATTCGCCACTTTATTGAGCTGCGCGGCATCGGCATCATCAATGCCCGGCGCATCTTCGGTATGGGCGCCGTTAAGCTGACGGAAAAAATAGATATTTTGATAAGCCTGGAATTGTGGGATAACTCTAAAGTTTACGACCGCATGGGGATGGATAATGAATTTACCGAAATTTTGGGTATTCGCATTCCCAAGTTGACCATACCGGTAAAGCCGGGGCGTAACCTGGCGGTGATTATCGAAGTGGCCGCTATGAACAACCGGCAAAAGAAAATGGGCTATAACGCGGCAAAAGAGCTGCTGGCCAGCCTGGGCATGGAATATTCGGCGGACGGAGACGGCCAAACGAAGATCAATTGGAACAATTATTGACGCGCCTGGTGGTTCTTGGGCGCGCCGCCGGCATACATACCCAAAAGCAGGCGGCATATATATAAACATAAGCCGGCCGCAGAGAAACACAAGGGCCGGCGCGGAGGGGTTTTGTGAACCGGTATGATGAACTGATACAAACAGCCGGGCGCTACGGCTGCCAGGTGTATGAAAACGAGCCTATGAGCAAGCGCACCACCTTTCGCATTGGCGGGCCGGCCGATGTGCTGATAGAGGCGCACACGCAAAAGGCCGCCGCTGGGCTAATAGCGCTATGCCGCGAGCGGGAGCTGCCGCTGTTCTTTTTGGGCAATGGATCCGATTTGCTGGTGCCCGACGAGGGGCTGCGCGGCGTGGTGCTGCATTTGACGGGAGAATTCCGCCAGATTTCACAGCTGGAAGACGGCCGCATTCTTTGCGGCGCAGGGGCTACCTTGGCCAGATTGTGCAAATTTGCCCAGCAAAATGTGCTAACGGGGCTGGAATTTGCCTGGGGGATACCGGGCTCGGCCGGAGGGGCGGCCTACATGAACGCCGGCGCTTACGGCGGCGAAATGAAGGATGTGCTGGCGGCTTGCCGCCATATCACCCGCTCGGGCCAAACCGGCCGCTTAGAAGGCGATGCGTTACAAATGGGCTACCGGCGCAGTGCATACACAGAAAATGGGCACTTAATCACGGCGCTGGAGATAAGCCTGCAAAAAGGGGACGCCGGCAGTATTGCGGCGCGCATGGAGGAACTGATGGAGCGCCGGGAACAAAAGCAGCCGCTGGAATACCCCAGCGCGGGCAGTGTGTTCAAGCGCCCGGCGGGCCACTTTGCCGGCGGGCTGATTGAACAATGCGGATTAAAAGGCACGCGGGTGGGCGGCGCTGTTGTGAGCCCAAAGCACGCGGGCTTTATTGTGAACGACGGCGGGGCCACCAGCAACGATGTGCGCCAACTAATAGAGCTGATTCAGCAAACGGTGCTGCGCGAAACCGGCGTGCAGCTGGAATGCGAAATTAAAATTCTTTCACCAAAAGGCTAACCGCGATGGAAGGGGGATATAGACGATGGAATTTATAGTGGTAACCGGCATGTCCGGCGCGGGTAAATCACGCGCGATGAATGCGTTAGAGGATATCGGCTTTTATTGTGTGGATAATATTCCCCCTAAAATGATTATCCCCTTTTATGAGCTTTGCCAACAGGCAAAGGAGGGGCTGGATCGGGTGGCGGTGGTAACCGATACCCGGGGCGGCGAGATGTTTGCTTCGCTGTTTGAGGTGCTGGAC
>DVJE01000034.1 GCA_018716975.1 Candidatus Gallacutalibacter stercoravium
AATGGAGGCAATGGAGCCCTTTGGCAGCGGAAATCCGGCGCCTTTATTCGGGCTGTTTGGCGTTTCGCTTCACGCTGTTCATCCGGTAGGGGGCGGCAAGCATTTGCGGCTTTCTTTTACCAAAAAGGGAACCGAGTTTTCTGCCATGCGTTTTGGAACAACGCCGGAGCAGTTCCCCTATCAGCCTGGCGATGTGCTGGATTTGGCCGTGGCGTTGGACAAGTCTTCTTACCGAGGGCAAGAAAGCGTTACGATTATTATCCGAGAAATGCGCCTGACCGAAACAAAGCAAGAAGATTGTTTACAGCAAAGCCGCTGGTTCGAAGCGGTGATGCGTGGCGAAGAGATTACGCCTGAGGCCGCCCGGGCGCTTTTACCCAACCGGGAGGAATGTGCGGCGGTTTACCGCTATTTGCGTGCGTCAGGAGGTTGGCGGGTTGGTTTAAACGTACTCTTATACCGGTTGGGAGTACGCTCCATAGGTTACGGTAAGCTGGCGGTAATCTTGCATATGATGGAGCAAAGCGGGCTTGTTTTGATTCAAATAGACGGCGACGCTTGGCAAATAGAGTTACAACAAACCACTGGTAAAGTGCATTTAGAAGAGGCCGCTGTGTACCGCCGTTTGCGCGAGCAGGCGGAGAATCAACGGGGAAAGGGGGAAGCGTTTTCATGACAGGAGCAGACAATGTGAATAAAACCTATGAAGAATTAGTGGCGCTGTTAAAGTCGAGCGAACGGGAATTTGATATGGATTTGATTGATCGTGCTTACCGGCTGGCTCTGTCCGCCCACGGGGATCAAAAGCGCCGATCCGGTATCCCGTATATTCTGCACCCCATTTCGGTGGGGTATATCCTGGTAGAGTTGGGGATGGACACCGAATCCATTGTGGCGGCGTTGCTGCACGATGTGGTGGAAGATACCGCTGTAAATTTAGACGAGGTAAGGCGGCAGTTCGGGCAGGAGGTGGCCGGGCTGGTAGACGGTGTGACCAAACTGGAGCGTATCCCTTATTCGTCGCGTGAAGAAGAGCAGGCAGAAAACCTGCGCAAAATGTTGCTGGCCATGGCGGACGATATACGGGTTATTATCATTAAGCTGGCCGACCGGCTGCATAATATCCGCACCATCGAATTTATGCCGGAACAAAAGCGGCGGGATAAGGCGCTTGAAACCATGGAGGTATACGCACCTATCGCGCACCGTTTGGGTATCCGCGCGGTGAAGGAGGAGCTGGAAGACAGATCGCTGCGTTGCCTGGATCCGGTGGCCTACCAAGAAATTGAAAACGCCCTGGCATTGAAGGCAGCGGATCGGGAAAAATTCATCGCAACTATCAAACAGCGAATTATCGACCGCGTATCCCCCATGATTCCCAATGTATACCTAGAGGGCCGCGTAAAGAGCATCAACGGCATATACCGAAAGGTGTTTGTTCAGGGCAAATCTATGGAGGAAATTTACGATATTTATGCAGTGCGCGTGATTGTAGATACGGTGAACGACTGCTACAATGTGCTGGGTATCATCCACGATATGTTCCGTCCGATTCCCAACCGTTTTAAAGACTATATTTCCACACCCAAACCCAATTTGTACCAATCTCTGCATACCACGGTTATTTGCAAAGAAGGGATCCCCTTTGAGGTGCAGATCCGCACATGGGAGATGCACCACACGGCGGAATACGGTATTGCCGCCCACTGGAAATATAAGTTGGGGCTTGCCAAAACCGATTCGTTTGAAAAGCGATTGGTTTGGATCCGCCAAATGCTGGAAAACCAGCAGGATAACGAGGACGCAACCGATCTGGTGCGCACCATTAAATCGGATTTGGCGCCGGAAGAGGTATTCGTTTTTACCCCGAAGGGGGATGTGATAAGCCTGCCTACCGGGGCCACTGTAATCGATTTTGCCTATGCCATTCATAGCGCCGTAGGCAACCGTATGGTGGGCGCTAAGGTGGATAAACGCATTGTACCGTTGGACTACAAGGTAAAAACCGGCGAAATTGTCGAAATTCTTACCTCCAAAGAGGAAGGCAGAGGGCCGAGCCGGGATTGGTTGAAAATTGTGCACACCAGTGAGGCGCGCAATAAGATACGCCAGTGGTTTAAACGGGAAAAACGGGATGAAAATATTGCCGAGGGCAAAAGCGAGGTGGAGCGTGAATTCCGGCGGGACGGCATCGATCTATCTGCGCCTGATATGCAAGAGTTTTTGGCGGATATTGCCCGCCGCCAGCGCTGCAATTCTGTAGAAGATCTTTTTGCTGCCATTGGATACGGTGGGGTTATCCTCTCGCGTATTATGCCGCGCATCAAAGAGGAATACCTAAAAAGAAAGGCCCCCGAACCGCCGGTAGAAATTCGGCAAAAGGCGCCGGCGCCTTCCTCCGGCAAGGCTTCCAGCGGTGTTGTTATCGAGGGAATCGACAATTGCCTTATCAAATTCTCTAAGTGCTGCAACCCTCTGCCCGGGGATGAAATCATTGGTTTTATCACCCGGGGGTATGGTGTATCTATCCATAAGCGCACTTGTAGCAATGTGCCTCGGGTTATTGCCGAAAGCCCTGAGCCCGACCGTTGGGTAAAAGCGCATTGGGCGGGGCGCGTGCAAGAGGACTTTAAGTCTACCCTTGAAATTGTTGCCAATGACAGAACCGGCTTGCTGGCCGATATCACCATTCAGCTTTCTAATATGCATATCTTTATCCACTCTCTTAATTCTAGGGAAACGAAGGATCACTTAGCGGTTATTTACCCAACGATTACGGTAAACGGCAAGGAACATCTGCAAGATGTGATGAATAAGCTTAGCAAGATAAACGGCGTTATTTCGGTAAATCGTTCATAGTCTAGAAAGGAGCCTTATGAAATTAATTCAGCAAACGGTAGGTATGATAAGTACCAACTGTTATTTTATACAAGACGAAACCAGCGGCCAAGCTGCCATCGTCGATCCGGGCGGGGTATCACAATTGGTAGACAAGGCTGTTTCTGAAACCGGCAGGCAGAATGTGCGGTATATTTTGCTGACCCACGGCCACTTTGATCATATTGCTGCTGTGAAACATTACCAGCAGCTGACACAAGCTCAGGTGGTCATTCAAAAGCAGGATGTGCCGATGCTGGCTGATGAGAGTATCAATTTAGGCGGGGTGTATTTCCCCGGTGGAATGGAGCCGTTACAGGCGGATATTGTATTACAAGACGGTGAAGAGTTGGCGTTGGGCAACAGCAAGATAAAACTGCTGCATACGCCGGGCCATACGGCAGGCAGCAGCTGCTATCTCATAGGCGATTCGCTTTTTACCGGCGACACTTTAATGCACCAGAGCGTGGGGCGCACAGATTTTCCCACCGGGAATTACCAGCAGTTAAAATCCTCTTTGCAGCGGCTAAATGATTTAGAGGGGAACTATACCGTTTATCCGGGGCACGGCCCTGCCACAACACTGGCGTTTGAAAGGGCGAACAATCCTTTTTTGGGGAAGAATTATTATGACGATATATATTAAAGGGCATGATTTTCACTATGAGATGGAAAACCTCTGCCGCGTTTTTTTCCCCAACGAAAAACTGACGGTAACCCGGGAACTAACCGGGATGCAGTCGGATCCCTCCTATGTATTTCTGGAGCGGCAACAAACGTCTGACGGCAACTATATCATCAGGGTTCATGTATTGGCACAAGGGGAAGAAGATTTTGCCAGTGAAACGATTGCTGGAGATGGCGAAGAAGCAGAGCAACAGTGCGAACGCCGTATGGCGGTGCTGCTGTACCGTATTCTAACAAAGCTTACCGGGATTGTTCCAAGTTGGGGGATTTTAACCGGCGTGCGTCCTATCAAGCTATTGCGGCGCTTGGTAGAAACAGAAGGAGGCGAGGCGCAGGCCAGCCGGTATTTTACCGATCAGCTGCTGGTTACGCCCGGCAAAACACAGTTGGCGTTGCAAACGATGCATGAGGAGCAACGGTTATTTGCCTTGTCTAGGCCGGAATCCTTTAGCTTATATGTGTCTATTCCTTTTTGCCCCACGCGGTGCGCCTACTGTTCCTTTGTTTCTCAAACCGTAGAGAGAGCGGCAAAATTGATTCCAGACTATGTAGATTTGTTGTGCCAGGAGTTGGAGCAGACGGCTGCCATTGCTTCCGCGCTTTCATTGCGGCTAGAAACCATCTATTTTGGCGGCGGCACACCCACCACTTTAACGGCTCAGCAATTGGCCCGTTTGATCGAACAGGTGCGAAAATGTTTTGATTTAACCCATTGTCGGGAATTTACAGTAGAGGCAGGGCGGCCTGACACCATTACGGTGGAAAAGTTGCAGGCTTTGAAAGACGGCGGCGTGGATCGTATTAGTATCAATCCGCAAACGTTAAATGATGATGTGCTTGCCGCCATTGGCCGCAGGCATTCTGCCGCTCAGGTGCTGCAGGCGTATGATCTGGCCCGGCAAATGGGTGTTGACAATATCAACATGGATTTGATAGCCGGGTTGCCGCAGGATACGGCAGAAAGCTTTCAGGCCACGCTGGATCAGGTGGTGGGGCTCGCGCCTGAAAGCATAACGGTTCACACCTTAGCGATGAAACGCTCTGCCCAATATACCCTGCAGGGCATGCGGCTTTATAAAGAGGCTTGTGAAACAGCGCAGGCGATGTTGGATTATAGCGATACCTTATTGCCAAAGCACGAATACAGCCCCTATTACCTGTATCGGCAAAGCCGCATGGTGGGCAATTTAGAAAACGTTGGGTGGTCGAAGCCCGGCAAAGAGGGGCTTTATAATGTTTATGCCATGGATGAAACCCATTCTGTGCTGGCCTGCGGTGCGGGTGCTGTAACCAAGCTGCGAGATCCCCACAGCAGCTATTTAGAGCGTGTATTCAACTTTAAATATCCCTATGAATATATCTCGCGCTTTGATGAAATGCTGCAACGAAAAGAGAAAATACCGGCGTTTTATGAGGTTTATCGTCCTTAAAAAGGTGTAAGGGTAAGCATGATAATTTGCGGCAAAGGAGGTTTTTACATGATTCGCCTAGGAAATTCTTATCATAAGTTTATTTCTCATTTGGAAGAGATCAACGCCGCTGCATTGCAGCAGCCGGAACAGCTCATCCGTCAGGTAGAGCGGGTATTTCGGCTTAGCCTGCAGTTAATTACAGAAGAAATTGTGGATCAAAAGCCTGTTTGCCGGGTTGTGATGCTTTCCGGCCCGTCCAGCAGCGGCAAAACCACAGCGGCCCATCTGCTGTGCGAACGGCTGCACCAACATGGCATTGGCACGCAGGTGATCTCACTGGACGATTTTTATATGGGCGAAGGGCGCGCGCCGCTGCTCCCTGATGGGCACCACGATTATGAAGCGATTGAGGCTTTGGATATTCCTCAATTGCAGGCATGCTTGCTTAGCTTGTTAGAACACGGCTACTGTGATAAGCCTAACTTTGACTTTGCCGGCCGAAAACCTTTTGCCCATAAAACCCATATCCAGCTAAAAGAGAACGAACTGGCGGTTGTTGAGGGCATTCATGCCCTAAATCCTATTATCACAGAGAATTTGCCTCAAACCGGGTTGTTAAAGCTGTATATCAGCGTTAAGCAAGGGATAAAAGACGAGGTGGGCGAGCTACTTTCTCCAAAAGATTTGCGCCTACTGCGGCGAATTGTGCGGGATTATAAGTTTCGCGGTATGGATCCGGAGCGCACATTAGACATGTGGCAGCGCGTGTGCAGAGGGGAGGACCTGTATATCCGCCCCTTTAAAAGAACCAGCGACTTTACCATTAATTCTTTGCATATCTATGAGCCGTGTGTGCTTGGGCAAACGGCGTTGCCGCTGCTGGATGCTGTTTCTTCCAGTAGCCCCAGTTATCCTTATATTCAATCTTTGGCCAGAGCTCTGCACCGCTTTGAACCCATTGACCCCGATTTGGTGCCGGAAGATTCTTTATTGCGTGAGTTTATCGGCCCAAAGAGCACTACTGTTTGAGCGGGTGAGTTAAAAATAAAAATCTATTTTCTATGTAACAAAGCTTTACATGGTGTTCATCAAATCGCATAAATGACGTTGTAAAATTGGAGTAAATTGCAGATATCTATGGCATTTCGGATATTCGTATATATCAATAAACAGATAGGAGTGAATCAGAATGGGTATCTTCGAGGATGTGGTCATCACTGCAAGATCGGCGGTTAACCTGGTTGGAAAGAAAGCGGAACAGATTGTTGATGTGTCCAAGCTGCGTTTGACGGCTGCTGACTTAAACAACGAGATCGCCGAGCGGTATGAAGCTTTGGGAAAAATGGTGTACCGTGCCCGTAAAACGGGTGAGGGTTCCGACGCGCTGGTGGATGGCTGTGTGGAAGTGCTTGATAGACTGTATGAACAGCTGGATGAAATCAATGATCAGTTGGCGACGGCGCATAACCGCATCAAATGTAAAGCTTGCGGCTATGAAAATCTGCAAGATGCCGTCTTTTGCAGCAAATGCGGCGTAAAGCTTACTGCATCGGTGGAAAAAGAAGGCGACAAACAGGAGGATGGCGCTTGCAGCTGCGGCTGCGCAGAGAGCGAATGTGCGCAAGAAGAGAACGCGCAGGAGGCCGAACAGCAACCGTCTGAAGATGATGAAAAGAAAGCCGAATAAAAAGCTTTACCCTACTAGGCGGTTTGTTTATAACTGAAAGATGCGAGTGCTTTTGAATTTCTTCAAGGGCACTCATTTTTATATCTTAGGAAGAATTATTAGAAAGTGCTGTTATGTCACGAAAATAGAGAATCATTAGCAAGGGGTGGTGAATGAAACGAGAGAGGGTATGCTGTGCAAGCGATAAAACGAAACCGTTAAGAAAGAACGGCTGATTTTCTATTATAAAGTTTGATATGTTTTTGCAGTTGTTCTTATGGTACAAAGGGCATAATAGATGCGCAAACGCAAAATGAAAATTAACGGAACAAATTTTCGAAAATGCTTGACATTCCAACAGGAAAAAGGTATGCTTATGATAGATTGAGAACAAACGTTCCTGAAAAAGAGGATGCCGTATGGATGTATTGGAAAAACTGACCATTTTGACTGATGCCGCTAAATACGACGTGGCCTGCACTTCCAGCGGAGTGGATAGGGAAGGAAAACCCGGCGCCACCGGCAGCGCGGTAGGGTGTGGGATTTGCCATGCTTTTGCCGCCGACGGACGCTGCATTTCGCTGTTCAAGGTTCTAATGACCAATTACTGCATCTATAACTGCAAATACTGCGTTAACCGTATTTCTAACGATGCGCCGCGTGCCGCCTTTACACCCAGAGAGTTGGCTGATTTAACGATGGGGTTTTACCGACGGAACTATATCGAGGGCCTGTTTGTTAGCTCGGGTATTATCCGTTCGCCGGACTACACCTGTGAGCGGCTAATAAAAACATTAGAGCTATTGCGCGGGCCTTATCGGTTTAACGGATATATCCACGTGAAAGCCATTCCGGGAGCGGACAGCAAGTTGATCGAGCGGTTGGGTCTGCTGGCGGATCGCATGAGCGTTAATATTGAGTTACCTTCCCAACAAAGCTTACAGCTGCTGGCGCCGGATAAAACGAAGAATCATATTTTAAAGCCTATGGGTTTTATCCACAACCGGATTCAAGAAAACCGTTATGATATGGTGCGTTACCGCCATGCAACCAAATTCGCGCCGGCAGGGCAAAGCACGCAAATGATCATAGGCGCCACTCCAGATAGCGACTATCAGATATTAAACCTGGCAGAAGGGCTGTATCAAAAATATGCGCTCAAACGGGTTTTCTTTTCGGCCTACATGCCGGTGGCGGAGCATGCTTTGTTGCCTCCCGCCGGTTCGCCACCGCCGTTGCTACGGGAACACCGGTTGTATCAAGCAGATTGGTTGCTCCGCTTTTACGGTTTTCAAGCCCGAGAACTGCTGGACGAAGCGCACCCCAATATCAACCCGCTGATGGACCCCAAGTGCAGCTGGGCTATCGCGCATATGGATTATTTCCCGGTAGAAGTGAACAAGGCCGATTATCACACCTTGCTGCGTGTTCCGGGCATTGGCGTGCGCAGCGCAAAGCGAATTATAGCGGCAAGAAAAAGCGGATCGTTGGATTACGCCGGGTTAAAGAAAATTGGGGTGGTGCTAAAACGGGCTCAGTATTTCATCACCTGTTCGGGTAAATTATTAGAGGGCCTGCGGGTAACGCCCGACGGGCTGCTAAGGGCGATGATTACCGAACAGGGCAGGCGTTTGTTGCCTCAGGAGGAGTATGAGCAGCTTTCTCTTTTTTCTCCGTTGCCTCAGCAGGCGGAGCAATCCCCCTTTTCGCCCAAACTATTGCAGGCGTGGAAAGATGCGGCAGCGCCCCCGCAGGAGAGGAGACGAGCGCTGTGACGGGCAAAGAATTGGTATACCGCTACGACGGAAGTTTTGAAGGGCTTTTATGCTGTATTTTTGAAAGCTTTGTGCATAAAGAACATCCGGTGGATATTTTATCGCAGGAGGAAGCACAGGGGTTGTTGTACCCAGAGCGATGGATTGAAACCGATGAGGCCCACGCGGATCGGGTGTTTATTTCGCTGCGTAGAAAGATTTCTGCCGAAGCCAGCCGCTTGGTGCAGGAGGGCTTTTTAACCTGCGCGCCGCAAAAGGAGCTTATGCTATATCGTTATGTATGTTTGGGCTACCGGTATGGCGCGGCTGTGACAAATATGTTGACAAATGACACGGTTAACGCGGTGAACAAAGCGGTGCAGCATTTGGGAAATGAGGCGCATTTACTCAAAGGGTTTATCCGCTTTTCTGAGCATGCCGGTGCGCTCACTAGCGTTATCACTCCTAAAAACTGGGTGTTACCGCTATTGCAACCCCATTTTTGCGATCGTTACCCACAAGAGAATTTTTTAATTTACGACGCTACCCATCGCTCTGCATTGCTTTCACAACGTGGGGAATGGGCTATTGCGCCGCTGGACTCTTTTGAGCCGCCTCCGCCCGATTTAAAAGAGGCGGCTTTCCGGGCACTGTGGAAAAGGTTTTACGACACCATCGCCATTGAGGGTAGGTATAACCCGCGCTGCCGTATGAGCCACATGCCTAAGCGGTATTGGGGTAATATGACAGAACACTGCCAGCAACAGCTGCCCCAGCAGGTGACGATGGAGATGTTGCGCGCGCCTTCCGGCGCCCAAGCTGTGCCGTCGGGTACGGCGGAGAATAGCCGGCTGCTCAGGCCGCAGGCACAAAGAGAGGAAGAGCAAGCCGATGGATAGAACAATTTTGCACTGCGATTGCAACGGCTTTTACGCCGCAGTGGAATGCATCGATCATCCCCAGTGGAAAGAAGTTCCCATGGCGGTTTGCGGCGATCCGGATAGCCGTCACGGCATCATCTTGGCGAAAAATGAGCTTGCCAAAGGCTATGGCATCAAAACCGCCGAAACCATCTGGCAAGCCAAGGAAAAATGCCGGGATCTCTTACTGGTGCCTGCGCACCATGATCGGTACGCGCAGGTTTCAGAACAAGTCAACCATATTTACCGGCAATATACCGATTTGGTAGAACCTTTTAGCATAGATGAATCTTGGCTGGATGTTACCGGCAGCCGGCTGCTGTTTGGGGATGGTCAAAGGATAGCCGACGAACTGCGGGTTCGCGTTCGTAAAGAAGTGGGCGTTACCATTTCAGCGGGCGTGTCTTTTAATAAAATTTTTGCGAAGCTGGGTAGCGACTATAAAAAACCGGATGCAACCACCGTGATTTCTCGAGAGAATTTTCGAGAAATCCTGTGGCCGCTACCGGTGGGCGATATGCTGTTTGTTGGAAAAAACGCCCTGCGGGTTTTAGAACGGGCCGGCATTCATACCATAGGGGATTTGGCCAATACGCCGCAAAGCAGTTTAGAAGGCTTGCTGGGGAAAATCGGCGGTCAGATATGGAGATATGCCCGCGGGATGGACGAGGAACCTGTGCACAGAGCCGGCGAGGAAAGAGAGGCCAAGTCTGTTGGCAATAGCATTACGTTTAGCCGCAATCTGGTGGGTAGAGAAGAGGTCAATTCCGGTATTCTCACCTTGGCGGATATGGTTGCCGCCCGGCTAAGACGGCATGGCTTTAAGTGCCGCACCGTGCAATTAACGATTCGCGATCCTAATTTTAAAAATATTTCGCGGCAAAAAACCGTAGAGCCGGCCACTGATTTGGCCGGGGAACTTTGGAGAGCCGGTATGGATTTAGCCGATTCCTCTTGGAATATGCGCCGTCCGATTCGGTTGCTGGGGCTTACTGCTTCTAATTTAATACATGATGGGGAATCGGAGCAGATGAGTTTATTCCATGGCCCGCGTGAGCAAGACGCAGCGCGCAGAGAAAAGCTGGAACACGCCATGGACGGCGTACGCGATCGGTATGGGAAAAAGGCGGTTTCATATGGTAGGCTGCTGGGCGATCCGCTGGGCTGCGGGAAATCGTCTTCGTCTATCAAAGAGTCAAAAGATGGAAAGTAAACAGCCTGCCTAAAAAGCAGGCTGTTATTTCTTACTATGATTTGAAAGTTTTAGCGAGTGTGCTGCTTTATCAACAAGCGGGGCTATTTCTGCAAAAGAAGGATGGCTATCGGTGTTTTGCCAAACCACTTCTTGTTCCAGTGATGCGTTAAGAATGGTAAAAATCATGTTTAACTGTTTGCGTATAATATCAGCGCCCTCGCTGTTTTTAGAACCGCAGGTAAGCAGCATGGCCGCTTGTTTGTGCTTGGCAATCGGCGGCCGGATTCCCTGGGCGAACCGTGCAGAAAAATAACGCTGCATGCGATCAAAAACCGCCTTCAATGGAGAGGGAAAACTAAGGTTGTACACCGGAGACGCAACAATAAGATAGTCTGCGCTGCAAAGCTGAACATGAATATCGTCAAAATCATCGTAGATGCACCCTTGCACCCGTTCACAATAGCCGCATCCTGTGCAGGGATGGATGTTTCTTTGATAAGCGTCTACTGTATAGCTGCTACACTGTAATTCCTCCAAAAAACGCTGAAGCATCTGGGCGGTAAAGCCGTCTTGTCTTGGCGAGCCGTATAGAACCAGCGCCTTTTTCACCGGTAATACGGTATTGCCCTTTTTCAAAATAGTAGTGGTCAATGGTATTCCTCCCTTTTGCTTTAGTATATCAAAGCGTAAATAGTATTACAAGGACGGCAAATGTGTATAAAATTCTTTTGCTATTTCTTCATAAAGAATTATTTTTTCTTTTAACATATGTATGGTATACTTAACAACTGTCGTCAGCGCTGCGCATAGAAACACATCACTGATTACAAGGTACAAACAAGCTTTTGATGTTGATGGGAAGGCAGAATAGAAACCCTGCTCATTCAGTGGCGGCATAAAATGCGGTAGGCGTTTTACGAAAATCAGTTGAAGCCAAGATAAGAAACGGTGGCATCACATCTTAAAGGAACAGAAGGAGACGATTTTTATGAAGGTTTCCACACAGACGCAACAATTTAGCCAGAGGTTTGGTGATGAACAAGCCATTGAGCGGCTGGCGCGTATTGGTTACGACGCGCTGGATTACTCTATGTTTGATATGTGTGCTCCTGATAGCCCATTATGGCAGAGCTCTTTTCGGGAATATGCCAAAAAGCTGCGCCGTAAGGCGGAGGATGCTGGAATATCGTTTAATCAAAGCCATGCGCCTTTCCCGGTTTACCGGCAAGGGCAAGATGACTATAATGATATGATGCGGCAAGCTATGATACGTTCTATAGAAGTTACCGCTATTTTGGGCGGGGATTGCGTTATTGTTCACCCTACTTATTTGCCCGAGAATAAAAAGAAATTCAATATGGATTTTTATAACACCTTGGCGCCATATTGCCGCGAGTTCGGCGTTAAGGTGGCGTTAGAGAATATGTTTGGCCACGATCCGGTTGCAAACCGGTTGATCCCCAATGTGTGCAGCACAGCAGAAGAATTCGTTGAATATATGGATGAGCTGGACCCCGCCTGTTTTGTGGCTTGCTTGGATATCGGGCATGCCGGATTGGTGGGTGAAACGGCTGAAAATATGATTTTAGCGCTGGGACATAACAGATTAAAGGCGCTACATGTGCACGATAACAACAATATTACCGATCTGCACACTCTGCCGTTTACACAGCAGCTGCACTGGGATAAAATTACCGACGCGTTAAGAGAAATTCAATACAGCGGCGTGTTTACTTTTGAAGCAGATAACTTTCTTACACGCTTCCCCGATGAGCTGATAGATGATGCATCCCGCCTAATGCTTCGTGTGGGCCGTTATCTGGCTGAGCGTTGCACTGCTGCACTTTAATTGATGTATCAAAAAGGATGGTGTTTTTGCCGTGTTGCCTACCAGAGAGCAAGCGTGGGATCTACTGACACAATATAACCGTGAACCGTTTCACTTGAAGCATGCCCTTACAGTCGAGGGGGTTATGCGCTACTTTGCCCGAACGTTAGGATATGCCGAGGAAGAAGATTTTTGGGGGCTGGTAGGGCTGCTGCACGACTTGGATTTTGAACAATACCCTGAGCAGCATTGTATAAAAGAGCAGGAGATTCTGCGCTCTTTAGATTATGACGAGCGGTTTATCCATGCGGTTGTGAGCCATGGGTACGGCTTGGCGTCGGAGATTAAGCCCGAACACGAGATGGAAAAGGTGCTGTTTGCCACCGACGAACTAACGGGGCTTATCGGCGCGGCAGCGCTGCTAAGGCCATCAAAAAGCGTACAGGATCTAGAACTAAAGTCATTAAAGAAGAAATTTAAATCAACCAGCTTTGCCGCCGGATGTTCCCGAGAAGTTATCGCACAGGGCGCTGAATGGCTGGGCTGGACGTTGGACGAGCTACTAGAAAAAACCATTTTGGCCATGCGGGTAGACGAGGCGGCCATTCAAGCCTGGGAACGTTCTTTGTCAGAATGAAAGGTGAAAAGCAGTGGGTGTAAACCAGCTTATGGCTCACCCGCTGCTTTTTTATACGGTATAAAAATAACGCAGAGTTACGCAAAACATCAAGATAATCATTTAAAAACAGAGTATGATACAAGCTGGAACCGGTTCCCACTTAATCTATCATCCTTTCCAACAGTGCCGGTGAACGAAGGGGGTATGTATGAAAAAATTTATCATTTTGGAACGGGCATTGCACTATATTGAGGAAAACCTGACCGAAGAGATTTCACCGGAAAGAACGGCAGAGGCATGCAACTGTTCGTTATCAACGTTGCAAAAGCTGTTTGCAACAGTCTTTGGTATCGGCGTGGCGGATTATATAACACGGCGCCGATTAACCTGCGCCGCCCAGGATTTGCTGAAAACGAACAGAAACATTTTAGATATCGCCGTGGAATATCGCTATCAGTCGCATGAGGTCTTTACACGCGCTTTTGCAAAGCTATGGGGAATGCCGCCTTCTGCTTTTCGCACAAAATGGCGTTTTTCCGGTATTTTTCCCCGGGTTGAAATGAATTGTCAGAAAGGAGGCTTTGTGGTGGGAAGAAACTTTGATATAAGCGAACTTTATGCGCACCTTTGCCGTCAAACCGGCACTTATGTTTTGTGTTTTGATGTTTGCGGTTTGTCGGAGATCAACCAAATTGCCCGAAAGGCGGGAGATTTGGCAATTTTGACATGTTTAAAGCGAATCGACGAAAACAAGGATGCTGACATGCTGCTGTTTCGTATTAGTGGAGATGAATTTGTTTTGTTGACCAACCGGCGGGAATTAATGCAGGCACGCAAGGTAGCGGAAAAGGTATTGGAGCACAATGGCGAATCTGTAGATTATGCTGGCCATAAGATACCGGTCGCCATGTGGGCGGCAGGAGTCAAAATGGATCGTTCTCTGCAATGCGACAAACTATATGTAAATTTAGAGCGCATTATAGATCAAGCGAAAGAATGTGGTGAGCGCTGTTGGTTTGCCGAAAACACCTAAAGAAACGAAAAGTAGCAATTCTATAGAGAAAAAACAAGCTGATAAGGACAAACAAGAAAGCGAAGGACGTGCACGCGCCTTTCGCTTTTTGCATAGGATAAGGATATCTTGATGTGCAAGGGGGAGTAGTGATGCTACCGGCTTTATTAAATGCGGTTTTTTCACACCTGTTGTTTTTTATATTACATGTTACCGGGGCCGGTTCCTTCCCTAGGCCATTGAGCGCAAAAGAAGAAAAAGAGTGCTTAGAGCGCCTAGAAAAAGGGGATCCAGACGCTCGATGTCAGCTCATAGAACATAACCTCCGCCTAGTGGCGCATATTGTGAAAAAGTATTATTCCAACACAAATGACCAAGACGACTTAGTTTCAATCGGAACAATAGGGCTTATCAAAGCGGTAAATACCTTTGACAATACCAAAGGTATTCGCTTATCTAGTTATGCGGCACGGTGCATTGAAAATGAAATACTTATGTTTTTTCGCAATGGCAAAAAAAGCGCGCAAGACGTTTCGATAAATGAGCCAATTGAAACTGACAAAGAGGGCAATGAATTGACTCTTATGGATATCATGTCGGCAGAAGATAGTATTGTAGAAAGCATCGATAAGAAAATGAAGGTGGAACAACTGAAAAAATTCTTAACCGGTTCGCTTACGCCACGGGAAAAAATGATAATTGAAATGCGCTATGGCATCGGTAATAGGCACCCCTTGACACAACGCGAAGTTGCGGCTGTTTTAAAAATTTCTCGTTCCTATGTTGTAACCACGGCTTATTATAAATGAATGGTAAGGCAAAAAACAAGGCGACCATTCATTTTTTTATTTCTCATAATGTGGACATGCATAAAGAATAATTCTTTCCTGTTTTTATTGTATGCTTTTTAAGGCTTATCGATACAGGGAAGGTATCCACTGGCAAAACCAATTAAACGGGTTTATGCCAAACTATATGCATGAGTTTTTAGGAATGGTTTACCTTGTAAAGCGGTAAATCATTCTTTTTTATTGGCAAAAATTTAGGAGGTATAAAGTCATAATGATTGAAGAATTTCTGAGCCATTTTCAAGGTGTAACACAAAACGGACATCAATATATGGCGCTTTGTCCAGCACATGATGACCGCAAGGCAAGCCTGTCCATAAAACTTGCGGAAGATGGAAATAAAATTTTAGTACACTGTTTTGCAGGGTGTACCACCGAGGATATTTTGACAAAGGTGGGTTTAAGCATGAATGAATTGTATCTCGAACAAAGGAAATCTGCACCAAAGCAGAAAATAAACGAACAGGATTATCAGTATTGCGATTGTGATGGAACAGTTCTTTATTATAGGAAACGTATTGATTATGACGATGGGACAAAGACTTTTTACCCTTTTCAGCCTAACGGTATAAAAGGACTTGCGAACGTTAAACGGGTAGTCTATAATCTTCCAGCAGTTATGAAAGCAGATACCGTATACTTTGTCGAAGGTGAAAAATGTGCGGAAGCTGTAATTCAAGCCGGAAAGGTAGCTACAACGCTGGACAGCGGAGCAAATTCTAAATGGCTACCGGAATATAATGACTATTTCAATGGGAAAAAGGTTATTGTCATTCCAGATAACGATGAACCCGGCATGAAATATGCCCAAAGAATTGTAAAAAATATCCCTCACGCAAAAATTGTAAAACTGCCGGGACTGTCTGCAAAGGAGGATATTTATGATTGGTTAAAAAACGGTCATACAATGGAGGAATTAGACGGCCTGCCCTGTGAACAAAACAAAAAAACAGTTGACGGTAAGCCAACGCAGGCAGAAACATTATTGGAATTAGTGGAAGAGAATGATATTATACTATTTCAGAATGAGGTCAATGCTCCCTATGTGGCATTAACGGTCAACGGACATACTGAAGTTTGGTCAATCGAAGGACAAGATTTCAGTGTTTGGCTTAATAAAGTGTACTATGAAGGGACAAAACGTCCCATACAGAAAGAAGCAATCAAACAGGCGGTAGCTATATTATCTGCTCGAGCACGGTTTAATGGAAATGCGCCGATTCTATTATCTTCCCGCATAGCAAAAGAGGACAAGTCATTTTGGTATGACCTTAGCAATCCGTTGTGGCAGGCTGTAAAAATCACAGCAGACGGTTGGAATATAGAGGATAATGTCCCGATCTTATTTAACCGCTATCGACATCAAATGCCACAGGTTAATCCTCAAAAAACAGGCGGGGACGTTTATAAAATATTCCACCATATTAATATGAAAGACAACCAGATTTTATTTTTATGCTGGCTGATTTCCAGTTTTATTCCTGAAATACCACATGCCATGTTAATATTTTATGGAGAAAAAGGAGCCGCTAAAAGTACAGCCTGCGGCATTTTAAAACAGTTAATAGACCCGTCTGTATTAGAAACACTGGCACTGCCGAAAAATCCAAGAGATTTAGTTGTCAGTCTGCAACAGCATTGGTTTTTGCCTTTTGACAACATATCAAATATTGGTACAGATATCAGCGATATGTTATGTCGGGCAATTACCGGAGGCGGCATTCAACAACGCAAGCTGTGTACGAATGCAGAAGATTATATCTTTACTTTTCAGAGGTGTATTTCTGTCAATGGTATCGACAATGTTGCAAAACGTCCTGATTTACTTGACCGTTCTTTGCTGATTGAATTAAGAAGAATTCCTGAATCAGAGCGAAAAGAACTAGGCGAAATTCAGGAAAATTTCAAAAAGGATTTACCATCTATTTTAGGCGGGATTTTTGATGTTCTGTCAAAAGCAATGAGGAATTTTCCGGATATTCATTTAACCAAACTTCCCCGTATGGCAGACTTTACCCGTTGGGGATATGCGATTGGCGAAGCCCTAGGCGGTCATGGGGAAAAGTTTTTAAAAGAATATGAGGCGAATCGCGCCAAACAAAATATCGAGGTGATAAATTCCCACTTGGTTTCCTTGATGGTTACTGTCTTCATGCAGAATAAGACAATATGGGAAGGCTGGGTGTCACAACTTTTAGCTGAATTGGTACTTCTTGCGCCTGATTTAGGTATTAATCCGCATTCAAAAGGTTTTCCCTCACAACCCAATCTTTTATCAAGGCGCATAAACGAAACGAAAAGTAATTTAGAAGCAATAGGAATTGTTTTTACAACTGATGTGCGATCACAAGGGACATGGATTTTCATTGAAAATAAAAAAGCATCACCATTATCACCATACCGCCCTATAAGTGGAGGCCAGCTAACGGAATATCATGTGCCTTTTAACTCAGAGGATTTAACTTCGTATCAACCTGAAAATGGAAAGCATGGTGATGATGGCGATAAATTTACGGATAATAAATAAAAAAGGGATTTCTAAAGTGACTTGAATCATTTCCACACAAAAAAGCCATTGATTCCGTTTTTCGGGTTCAATGGCTTTTTTCATATTATGATGTTTCCCCCGTTATTCTTCCAAACGGTCATAATCTATCTCATAGGTATCTTCAACGTACTCCCCTTCGGGTAAGTCATATTCCAGCGTGTTTACCAGTTGAAACGCTTCTTTCAGAGAACTAGCGGACACAGGAATAATCGCTCTCATCTGCCAAGTCACGGGAATCCTATAAATAACTTCTTCATTCGCATAAACTGGGCTGTAAATTTTTCTTCTTATCATAAATATACTACCTTTCTAATTCGTGTAAATTTCGTTTTTAAGGCTGGTTTCATACTATCCGATAAATTTAGCAGATAACCGTTGTTCACACACCCAGGTTAGATGTCTTCCCGTTTTAAAAGGCAGTTTGACGGTTTCAAAATACCTTTGTAAAACAAAAAGCGGAACAATTTTTCCTCTTGTTTAAAATTAAGGTTTTTGTGGGATATTGATTTTATTTCCGCTCAACTAAAAATCTCTGGATATACAAAACTCCCTTTAAAAACAAAAATTCACTATATTAGCGGTATTATTTTTCATTGTCAATTCCCAGCATCTTTAAAGCATTCAATAGTGTCCAGCAATACAGTTACTTGCTTTTGTGAAAGGCCTTTAACCGATATGGTAGAGGTATTTTCCAATCCTAAAAGGTAGTCCGTTGAAACATCAAATTTCTTGGCAAGTTCTACAACATATTGCGTGGACGGAACGGACAACCCCATTTCCCAAGCGTTTACGCCGGAACGTGATAACCCTAATTGACGTGCTATTTCTGCCTGCGTTAATCCGGCACGTTCACGCAGTTTTTTGATTCTATCTGCTAATGTAAATAATTCTTTTGACACGAAATCACCCCTATAAAAAGGGTATAGTAATCACAAAGATATTTCATTATCATAATGATATTTTAAATTGACACAAATCCTAAAAAGTGTTATGCTATAAATAAGTTTATTTACCAAAAAACAATCCGATTTTTTATTTCAAATACTTTGGGGAGGGCATAATTATGAACGGAGAAGCTGTCCAAATGAATTCACAAAATTCAAAAGCACACAAGAAAAAGACTATTACTAAAGTTCTATGTGTTATTATTGCAATCCTGCTGATGATTGGAATTGCAACGGTGGTTGCATTGATAATACATAAAAACAACGGGGGCAGTGTGCCCGCTTCTACTACGGTGACGGACGGGCTGTCGGCATACGAATTAGCGGTACAGCAAGGTTATGACGGGACGGTGCAGGAATGGCTGGATTCCCTTTCTGGTAAGTCTGCCTATGATATTGCGGTAGAAAATGGCTACTCAGGAACAGAAAAAGAATGGGCCGACGCTTTGGCGGCCCTTGCGAATCAAGAAGGTTCCACTATCAAAACCGCTTCTTTTTCTTCCGGCGGGGAACTCCTGATTACTTTATCAGATAATACGGTGTTAAACCTTGGGAAAGCTGTCGGAGCCGACGGAAAAAACGGACAAAATGGTATTGATGGCAAAGACGGTATCAACGGAACCGATGGACAAAACGGGCAGGACGGTGCCGATGGCAAGCCGGGGAAAGATGGCGTTGGCATTTCTTCTGCAAATGTAAATAGCGAGGGACAGCTTATCCTTGGCTTTACCGACGGGAAAACGGTTAATCTGGATAAAATCGTTGGCACCAATGGCTTAGATGGCGTAAGTGTAACCGATTCAGAAATCAATGACAACGGGGAACTGATTCTAACCTATTCCAATGGGCAGGTATCAAATTTAGGCGTTGTCGTTGGGGCAAATGGTAAGGACGGGATAGATGGTACAAACGGTATCGACGGAAAAGACGGGATTAGCATTGATACTGCGGTTATCAATACAGACAATGAACTGGTACTCACCTATTCCGATGGCACTACCCAAAATTTAGGCGTGGTAATTGGTGCTGATGGGAAAGATGGAGCCGATGGCGCAGACGGTGACGATGGCGTTAGTGTTACCAATGCCGAAATCAATTCAAATGGTGAACTGGTCTTGACCTACTCAAACGGACAGCGTTCCAATCTCGGTAATGTGATTGGAGCCGACGGAAAAGATGGTGCTGATGGTGAAGATGGCAAAGACGGGTTGAACGGGCAGGACGGTACCGATGGAATCAGTGTTGTAAAATCAGAAATCAACGCAAAAGGCGAATTGGTTTTAACCTACTCCAACAATCTAATTGATAATCTCGGTGTAGTGATCGGCGCAGACGGGAAAGATGGAACCGACGGGAAAGATGGGCAAAATGGCGCTAATGGCAAAGATGGCGTTGGCATTGATACCATAATCATCAACCAAAACGATGAACTGGAAATCACCTTGTCAAGCGGCACAAAATTGAATCTGGGTATGATTAAAGGCTCCGACGGTACCGATGGCAAAGACGGAACCGACGGAAAAGATGGGATTGGCATTTCTGAAACTTCTGTCAATGAACAGGGCGAGCTTGTTATTTCCTACTCCAACGGAACAACAACCAATTTAGGCAAAGTGGTAGGCTCTGATGGAAAAGACGGGACAAACGGTCAAGATGGACAGGACGGTGCTGATGGTGAAGATGGAATCGGCGTAACCAATACCGAAATCAATGAAGCCGGGGAACTTGTTATCACCTATTCAGACGGGAACTCAACAAATCTTGGTGTTGTCGTAGGAACGGACGGTAAAGACGGAACCAATGGCACCAATGGCGTTGACGGTCAAGATGGCGAAGATGGCCAAGACGGAATCGGCATCTCAAAATCTGAAATTAACGATAGCGGCGAGTTGGTAATTACTTATTCCAATGGCAGTGAACAGAATCTCGGCAATATCGTCGGTGCTGACGGAGCAGACGGACAGGACGGAATCACACCACAACTGCGTATCAATCAGGATTCCAACGAATGGGAAGTTTCCACCAACAACGGGGTATCATGGACTTCTACCGGGGTACAGGCCACAGGCGCAAAAGGACAAGATGGTGCAGACGGTGAAGATGGAACAGGGATTACTGCGGCGGCAATAAACGGAAGCGGCGAACTGGTTCTTACTTTCTCCGATTCTTCCAGCATCAACCTTGGACGTATTGTCGGCAAAGATGGAACAAATGGGACTGATGGCAAGGACGGAGCAAACGGGAAAGACGGTGCCGATGGTGTTGGTATTGCCAATGTTACCATTTCCCCAGAGGGTGCATTAAGTGTGGAGTTAACCAATGGCACGACATTAGAATTAGGCAATATCAAAGGAACGGACGGAATCGGGATTTCAAAATCCGAAATTAACAGCGCCGGAGAATTGGTGTTGACCTATTCCAACGGGCAGGTTTCCAATCTTGGAAAAGTGGTTGGAACAGATGGAAGCAACGGTGCTGATGGCAGAGGAATCCAAAATGTTACCCTATCGGCTTCCGGTGATTTGAGTGTTGTCCTTACAGATAATACGGTTCTCACCCTTGGCAATGTAAAAGGCGAAAAAGGTGACAAGGGGGACAAAGGCGATAAGGGTGAAAAAGGTGATAAAGGCGACCCGGGCGAAGATGGCAGAGGGATTGCCGACATGGAAATTGTTAACGGGGAGTTGATTGTCACTTATACCGACGGGACGCAGGATAATTTGGGAAATGTATCTACAGGTGAGCCAACTGTTGATTCGAGATTGATTTTTACATTGCAAGATGATGGTACTTATGAGGTAACATTAGATACAAAGTATAAAGATACAGTTACCGATATCAGTATTCCGTCTACATACAATGGAATTGCAGTCACTGCCATTGGAGAGAAGGCTTTTGAGCAATGCTCTTTGCTGACTACAGTAACTATTCCGAGTTCTGTTACAACAATAAAAGAGTATGCTTTTTCTCAATGCACACATTTAAAAGATACATCTCTACAAAATATAGAATCTGTTGGTGATTATGCTTTTTCGGGGTGTACAAACTTGACAAATATATCTATTCCAAGAATATCTTCAATGGGGTCTTATGCTTTTAAAGACTGTTCGTCTTTACAAAATATATCATTACCTACAACGCTTACTGAAATTAGTCGCGGAGCTTTTTGGGGGTGTTCATCTTTAACAAATGTATCCCTACCTGCAACTCTTACTAATATCGGAGATACTTCTTTTAATAATTGTTCGTTTTCTTCCATTGTAATTCCGAAAAGTGTAACCTATATAGGTCCTTCTGCTTTCACAGATAATGACCAATTACAAACTGTGTATTTTGAAAAAACCGATGGTTGGTATCGAAATAGAACTATTACCAATCCAGCGGTTTGGCAAATAGTATCTGAGAATTCCTTAAAAGATCCTGAAAAAGCAGCGAGTCTGTTGCTTGAAACAGGTAAAATTTCAAGCGGAGGTACTTATGCATATTATTGGAGACAAAATCCACCGTTGCAGTAATAAAATTGAAAATTATGGAGGAATGAATTATGTCAGTAGATAATTGCTTAAAAGAAGCAGAAAGAATCATTATGCAGTCCTTTGCCGGGAACTTCGTAAAGCCGGGAGATATTATCACATCTCAAAAATTACTTAACATTAAAAATAACACCAGAAATCCAAAAGTGCGAGATTGTTTGAAACAGGCAATAGAGAGTTTAATTGTCAAAGGATTTCTTGAGAAAAGAAAAGACGGGCAGATAGCACTTACGCAAGAGGGTTATACTACAATAGCATAGCAATGTAAAGGATAAATAGCCAAGGGTGGAATATTGTATTCCACCCTTGGTTTTTTAACACCAAATAATTATATATTAAATCAAAGAGTTCATTTGCTTTATAGTTTTATGGCCTTGCAAAATAACCAAAAATCTTTGAAAAATCAGGTAAAAATATTAAAGAAACTATTTACCTCCTTTCGTTTATATCTTATAATATTATTATAGAAAAACGAAAAGAGGCATTTCTATATGATTTACGGATATGCGAGATGTTCAACAAATGAATCTATGCAAGATATTGACCGGCAGATTCGGGAACTGAAACAACAGGGTGCAAAAGATAAAACCATCTATCGGGAATATGAGAGCGGGACAAAGACCAATCGGGCAGAATTACAAAAGCTTCTTGATATTGTAAAACCCGGCGACACCATTTTAGCAACAGAAGTCAGCCGAATTACCCGCAGTACCAAACAGCTTTGTGATATCATAGAGTTGGCAAAGAACCGGAAAATAAAGCTTGTTTTAGGCTCTTTTGTGGTGGATTGCCGGAAAGAGCTTGACCCTATGACTGAGGGAATGCTGAAAATGATGGGTGTCTTTGCCGAACTGGAACGGAATATGATAAGCCAGCGAGTAAAAAGCGGTATGGAGAATGCCAAATCCAAAGGGAAAGCGATTGGGCGGCCTGCGGTCACAGCCGACGATATTCCCGCTATTTTCTATCGGCATTATCCGAAATACCAAAAGGGCGAAATCAACAAAAAAGAGTTTTCAAGGCTCTGTTCCCTGTCTTATCCGACCATTTACAAATATTTAAAAATAGTAGAAACAAGCATATAAACAAAAAAAGATATCAGAACCCGCCATAAATAGCTTCCTAATTTGGGAAGCTATTTATATTTTCTCTGGAAAAAACTTTTCAGCCATTCAATATAGGATCCTTCAGTTTCTTGCCCGCTTTTAATTCTATCTCTCCACTCCTTACTGTCGGAAAGAAATTTTTGATATTCAGGACTAGTTACTCCGTATTTATTACTCCGCATAGTTCTAATAGAGTTATGCATTCTTCTACTTTCACTTTCTTTTACTCTTTCTAATTGGCACTGTAACTTTTCATGTTGGTTACAATTTTTACCGTTAAAATTTTGTTGAAGGCAATACTTTCTTTTTCTTTTATCGATAAATATTTTTTGGCAGTGCTGGCACAGTTGTATTTTATATTTTTGTTCAAAAATAACCTGTAAAGGAGCTAATATAAAATCGACAATATCGTATATTTCATATACATAAATTGGAGTTTTAAGATATTTACCTGTAACAATTATTTTATCTTTATCAAACAAATCAAGCGATTTATGTCTCGCCTCCGTACAAGGCGGGTCAAAATCTTTGATCTCAACATCAAAATTATTAATAATGTTTTGTGGTTCGTCATCGAAAAGTTGGTTTTCTTTAGAAGTTGGTCCACCATATAATGCACGCTTTGGTAAAGTATCTTTATTCTTCATACAAAGCAGATTTAAATTTTCTAATGTTGCGAACTTCGGTTTTTCCACACATACTTTTATATAATTGATATAACTATGAAACAATTTTATTTGTTGTTCAGCATTCCGTTCAGAGTGGAAACGATTTAAGGATAACAATGATAATAAACTGTCTTTAAAAACAATGTCATTGTCTACGCTAAATGTTGAATCCCGAAATGTTAAAAGAGTTTTCTCTAATATTGCGCAAAAATCCAATTCTTTAGGTAAAGAAATTAATTTGTCGCATACCGCTGACAGCATTGTCCCTAACGAATAAACTCCGGTTTTGCTTTTAGGCTTATCAATATAATCAGAGCCACCACAGATATAAATCGATTCTAAACACTCGTTTTTATCCTTTTTCTTTTCATCAATTTTAGGAAAAAGGTAATACATTTTTTCCATGACTAAACCGCTCCCTTTTCAATTATTGCTTCCTAAATTATTATACAATATGGAAAGCAACTTTGGCAATAGCAATTTGAGAGAGAATAATTTATACTGTAGACACAGCAAAAAATAGGAGGTGGTAAAACAACAATAGCGAAATAATTTCATTTCGGGAGGACGTAGACCCAATGGAAATTCCGATTAATAAGGTTTTACTTCCTATGTCAGTCCCGCCAATTAGGGGGCGATTTATTGCCGAACCGCCAACAATTCAGACGGGAATCTTATTAGGCAGTAACAGAACCTTATAGATTTTGTGCTGTCGAGAGACGTATATCAAATTTGTGATATATACTCTGAAACAGGAGCGGGCAGTGATGTCCCGAATCTTCCAGAAATGAAAAAACTCCGACACTGCAAAAAGGGAGGGATATGACGTTGTAGTGATTCAGTCATTGGACAGGCTTGGACGGAACTATATTAAATTTATAAATTTGATATGTGCGTTTGAGCAAATGAATGTGAAGATTAAAACGCTTCGCTAAAAAGTACAATAGGATGTTCGGGTTGTCTTTCTCCTCGCTGTCTCTAGCGGAATCTAAAGGCACTATCAAACTGATGTGGACATGCAAAGGGATTATTCTCGGCGCATAAACATTACTAATGTTTATGATAGGAGGCATTTTAGATGAAGCAAGAGTATTCCGCAGAGATTACCGTAAAATCTTACTATTCAGAAAATAGTGTGGATATTGCAGAGATATTAGAACGCTCTGTCTTACTTTTCATTGAAAGCGAGGTGAAAAAACTATGCAGCCAGGCCTCTTGATTTTGCTCCCGAAGAAAACTTATAATATTTTTGCGCTTCCTTTTAGAAACGCAAAAAATGAATGGTCGCTTATAGGAGGGCATATTTTATGGCTATAACTATAAGCAACCCAATGGATTACAAGGTGGCACTATATGTACGTCTATCAAAGGAGGACGGTGATAAGCAAGAATCTGAAAGCGTTAGTAACCAGCGTGCTATATTGGAACAATTTGCAGAGAACAACAAACTGAATGTGTTTGCTGTATATGTGGACGATGGATTTTCGGGAGCCAATTTTGACAGGCCGGATTTCAAACGTATGACTGATGATATTGAAAATGGTAAAATCAATATGATCGTTGTAAAAGACCTGTCCCGGTTTGGAAGAAACCGTGTTGAACAAGAGTTTTTTGTCTATAAGTATTCAGAGGACTATGACGTGCGTTTCATTGCTATAAACGATGATTTTGATACGGACAAAGACGATAATGAATTGCTTATTATGATGAAGAACTGGTCAAACGAGCAGTTTCTTAGAGACACCTCTAAGAAAATCAAGACGACAAAACGTTTTAAGCAACAGAAAGGTTTGTTTATCGGCGGAAAGGCTCCGTATGGCTACAAAAAGTCTCCAACCGAGAAAAACGTAATCGTTATTGATGAAGATACTGCTCCTATTGTGCGGGATATCTTCCATTTAGCATTAGACGGTAAATCATGCCGGCAAATTGCGATGATTTTGAATGAACGGCAGATTCCAACCCCGGCGGTACACGCAAAAATCAATTTGACTAGGAAAGGGCCATATTCGGGGAAGTGGAGTTCAGAGCGCATCTCTTTCATGCTTCAAAATGAAGTTTATATTGGGAATATGGTACAGGGACGCTCGCAAAAAATCAGTTATAAATCTGAAAAGTGCCGGAAAATCCCCCGTGAGGATTGGATTGTAGTGGAAAATACTCACGAACCGATTATTGACAGAGGAACCTTTGAGAAGGTGGCTATGCTTATTGCCAGTCGTAATCTTACCCGTTCACGCACGTATGAGTATTTGCTAAAGGGACTGATTTTCTGTCACGAATGCGGGTATCCCCTAGGCGTTATTAATCGGAGATTAGCTGGAAACCGTGAAATGCTCTATTTTATATGCCGGACGTACCAAAGGTTTACCAAGTACGAAACCTGCACATGTCATTGTGTGAGAGTGGACGATGTGACCAATGCGGTCTTAGAACAGATTCACAGGGTTTGCAGGCAATATTCCGAACAGTTGAATCTGGAGCAGATAACGGATAAGGCTCAAAAAATGCTGCGGGAAGAAAAACGCCGACAAGGAAAAGATATTGCAGGCGCAAAAGCCCGCTTAGCAGAAATTCAGTCAAAGATTGATAAATCCTACGAAGACCGTTTATCCGGCATCGTTGATGAAGATGTGTTTCAAAGGGTTTACCAAAAACTCAAAGATGAACAGACCACTCTGCGAAAGAAACTCCAAAAACTTGAACGTTCTGACCATGAGATAGAACTTGACAAAGCCAAGGTCAAGGCTTTGGTAGAACGGTTTCTCAATGCTGAGGAGTACAGCAGGGAACTGCTTGTCAGTTTAATTGAACGAATTGAGCTGACGAAAGAGAAAGAGATTCTCATTTATTTCAAATTCAAGGAACTTGACGTAGCCAGTCGTTTATAATAAGCGATATGAACAGTTAGCCGCATTGAGAAAAAATCTCTCGAAAAACTGCGCAAACAGTTTGAAAAGGCTGAAAATAGCAGAAAACAACCGGATGTTATGTAAATGTCACATAAAGCAAGTTTTTCAGCCTTTAAAAGCGATCCGATTTTATAAAGGTAACGCTGTGTATTCTCAAGGAAAACAAGAGGGCGTTACCTTATTTTTATGTTTGCTTGTTCGGATTAAAAAAGCGAGGCGCTTAGCATACCGCTTCTAGCTTTCATGGCAATGAAAAAGGCGAAGAGAAATGTAGCCAATATGTTATTTTTTGTTAAAATGTGCCTTTTTCCTGCAAAAGGAATATTGAGTTTCTGGTTATGATATGTTAGGATTAAAGTGACCGGTGCAGCAAGGAACCGGCAGATGTGTTTCAGAAATAATTTTCCGAAGAAGCTTGTGCCGCTGCAAGCGCTTCTGCGCATCTGTAGACTGAGCGGAGAAAAGGAGGAAGCGTTTTGGAAGAATATATGCCCTATGTTTGGCTGGCAGTAATTGTAGTGATGGCTATTGTAGAAGCCGGCACCTCTCAGCTTGTGTCTATTTGGTTTGTGGTTGGCGGCATTGTAGCGCTGTTGGTCAGCGTATTTGTTCCCACCATATGGATTCAGCTCCTAGTGTTCCTGGTGGTCACTGGAGTGACCTTAGTAGCAACTAGGCCGTTGGTCAAAAAGATGATGCAATTTAAAAAAGAAGACACCAACGCTGGGCGCTTTATCGGTAAAGAAGGTTTTGTTATTGTCAATATTGATAATGAAGCCGGTACCGGTCAAGTGAATGTGGGCGGCAGTATTTGGAGCGCTAAGTCTGTAGATGGCTCTGTCATAATAAAAGGGCGCAGCGTAAAGGTAGAAGAAATTGAGGGTGTTAAGCTTAAGGTGCGAGCCATCTATTAGTGAATGGCGCGGAAGAGGTATTCCCGTTTGAGGAGGTTGTTGTTAATGGATCCTATTGCATATGTATTAATTGCTATATTGGCGATTGTTATTATCATTGTCATATCCAATATTAAAGTTGTGCCGCAAGCGCATGCCTATGTAATTGAAAGGCTGGGGGCTTATCACTCAACCTGGGGCACCGGTTTACACGTCAAAATACCTTTTGCAGATAAAATTTCCAAAAAGGTTTCGTTAAAAGAGCAGGTGGTGGATTTCCCGCCGCAACCGGTGATCACCAAAGATAATGTCACGATGCAGATAGACACCGTAATATATTTTCAAATCACGGATTCTAAGCTGTATGCTTACGGCGTAGAGCGCCCCTTGTCTGCTATTGAAAACTTGTCAGCTACCACGTTGCGCAACATTATCGGCGAGTTGGAGCTGGATCACACTTTAACTTCACGTGATGTGATTAACACAAAAATTCGCACGATTTTGGATGAAGCCACCGACGCCTGGGGTATTAAGGTGAACCGTGTTGAACTTAAAAATATTTTGCCTCCCCGAGAGATCCAAGATGCTATGGAAAAGCAAATGAAAGCGGAACGTGAACGCCGCGCTAAGATCTTGGATGCAGAGGGCGAAAAGCGTAGTGAGATCCTAGTGGCAGAAGGGCATAAAGAAGCTGCTATCCTGCGGGCCGATGCCATGAAGGAGACAAAAATCCGTGAGGCAGAAGGCGAAGCGGAAGCCATTTTGTCTGTGCAGCGCGCATATGCCGATAGCTTGCGTATGCTCAATGAGGCCTGTCCAACCGATAAGGTTATTGCCTTAAAAAGCTTAGAAACTTTTGAAAAGGTGGCAGACGGCAAGGCCACTAAGATTATTGTTCCCTCTGAGATTCAATCGATGGCAGGGCTGGCTACCTCTTTAAAGGAACTGGTGGTAGACGATAAGCCCGCGCAATAAAGTAGTATGGCAATGCGGCATGTGTAATTGTTCCCTTTCACAAGGAAATAACGTTGTGTTGCAGGCACTTTATACAAAATAATGTCGAATCTGAGCAAGACAAAACGTTATTCACACGAAAATCAATAGAGAAGGCCTGGAACGCTTGAATTTGTTGCCCGGATGAAATACAATCTTTATATAACGCCACATTGCGGGAGGTAGCGCAGATGGTATGTTCCACTGGGTTGTTTTTTAGAAACGGTGGGGCAAGGTGCGCATATTGTTCCTGAGTAACGATTAAGCTGCGGTTTCCCGCAGCTTAATTTTTTCGTGGATTTCACAAAAAACATACCACAGAAAGGAAGCAAAATTATGAAAAAGAAAGTTGCCGTCATTATGGGGAGCGATAGTGATTTTCCCGTGGTGTCCGGTGCGATTAAAACGTTAAAATCCTTAGATATCCCGGTAGAAGCACACGTTATGTCGGCTCACCGCACCCCGGAAAAAGCGGCGGAGTTTTCCTCTAAAGCGAAGGAAAATGGCATTGGCGTTATCATTGCCGCTGCGGGCAAAGCCGCCCATTTGGCAGGCGTTCTGGCGGCCCACACCACTTTGCCGGTTATTGGTATTCCCATTAAATCTTCAACCTTAGACGGGTTGGATGCACTTTTGGCTACCGTGCAAATGCCTCAGGGGATCCCAGTAGCAACAGTGGCGATTGACGGCGCCGGCAATGCTGCGTTGTTGGCGGCTCAAATGCTGGCGTTATCCGATGACGAATTGGCCGGCAAGCTGGCCGACATGAAAGCGGATATGAAAAAAGGTGTTGAAAAGAAAGACAAGGCTCTGCAAGAGAAGGTACGCGAACTGTGAGTTTTTATGGTGGAAAGGGGGATAGATGATGGATAAACCTCGCGAAGAATGCGGTTTGTTCGGCATCTATAACTGTGATGGCCTGGATGTGGCGGAAGAGACCTATCTGGCTTTGTACGCGCTGCAGCATCGGGGCCAAGAGAGCGCCGGCATTGCGGTAAACGATAATGGCGTAATTGCTTTTCACAAGGATTCCGGTTTATTGCCTGAAGTTTTTGACGAAAAAACCTTAAATGATTTGGGCGGCGGTCAGATCGCAGTGGGCCATGTGCGCTATGCGCCCAGTGATAAGCAAGAGCGAGCCAACGCCCAGCCGCTGGTAATGCGTTATGTCAAAGGCACTCTGGCTATTTGCCATAACGGCGCGTTGACCAACTATGGAGAGATAAAAAAGGAGCTGGAACAAGGCGGGTCTATTTTTCAAACCAATTGCGACGCCGAAGTGATCGCCTATGTAATCGCCAAAGAGCGGTTGTATACGGGCTCTATTGAAAAAGCCGTGCAAAACGCGATGAAGAAGATTAAGGGCGCCTATTCTTTGGTGATGATGTCGCCCCGCAAGCTGATCGGCGTGCGGGATCCCAATGGATTTCGTCCCTTGTCGATTGGACGGTTGGGCAACAGCTATGTTTTAGCCTCTGAAACTTGCGCGTTAGACAGCTTAGGCGCTCAGTTTGTACGGGATGTTCGTCCAGGCGAGGTTGTGGTCATCGACGAGGAAGGCATACACAGCAATACCGAACAATGCCAAGAAAATACATCGCTGTGCATTTTTGAATATGTTTACTTCTCGCGGCCTGATTCCGTAGTGGAAGGGGTTAGTGTTCATATTGCCCGGCAAAGGGCGGGCATGACCCTAGCCAAGGAACATCCGGTAGAAGCCGATATGGTGTGCGGTGTTCCCGATTCGGGTTTGGATGCCGCCCTGGGGTATGCTCTGGAATCGGGAATACCCTATGGCACGGCACTGATAAAGAATAAATATATCGGCCGCACCTTTATTCAAGAAACCCAAAAGAAGCGGGAGCGCGCGGTGATGATTAAGTTGAATGCCCTCAGTGCCGCCGTGCAGGGCAAGCGTATTGTGCTAATTGATGACTCTATTGTACGCGGTACCACCTGCCGGCATATTGTGCAAATGCTGCGGGATGCAGGGGCGAAAGAAGTGCATTTGCGCATATCTTCTCCACCGTTTTTATATCCGTGCTATTTCGGCACGGATATCAGCTCAAAAAATAATTTGATTGCCAACCGGCTCACATTAGATGGCATTTGCCAGAGCATTGGGGCGGATTCTTTGGGCTATTTGAGTGTAGAAGGGATTCGGGGCATAGCGAAAGAAGCAAAAGTGGGCTTTTGTGATGCCTGCTTTACCGGTAACTATCCTATTGAGGTTCCAAAAGGCCCGCAGGAAGATAAGTTTTCTCAAAAGATAGTGCCGCACAAAGGATAAGCATTTGAGTAGGGGAAAGGACGGTTGTTGTATGAAGAGTTTTAGCGATAGCTATAAAGCCGCCGGTGTAGATGTTACCGCAGGATATCGGGCGGTTGAACTGATGAAGCAGCATGTGGCGCGCACCAAAATACCAGGCGCTATTTCCAGCATTGGCGGATTTGGCGGGTTGTTTGCGCCCGACTTAACCGGGATGGAGCAGCCTATTTTGGTTTCTGGCACAGACGGCGTGGGAACAAAGCTGAAAATTGCTTTTTTAATGGACAAGCACACCACAATAGGCATTGACTGTGTGGCCATGTGCGTTAATGATGTGGCTACGGTAGGCGCGCAACCTTTGTTCTTTTTGGATTATATCGCCTTAGGCAAAAATAAGCCGGAAAAAGTGGCTGATATTGTAGCCGGTATAGCGGAAGGGTGCGTGCAGGCCGGCTGTGCTCTTATCGGCGGTGAAACGGCTGAAATGCCCGGCTTCTATCCAGAAGACGAGTACGATGTAGCGGGTTTTTCGGTTGGTATTGTGGATCGCAATAAGATGATTGATGGGTCCTCACTGCAGGCTGGAGATGTTATTTTAGGCGTATGTTCATCGGGGGTTCACTCCAACGGCTTTTCTTTGGTGCGCAAGATTTTTGACGTAAATGCCGCTAATTTAGAGCGGTATGAACCGGAGCTGGGCAAAACTTTAGGGGAAGAGCTGCTGACGCCTACCAAGATCTATGTAAAAACCATCAAGGCATTGCAACAAGCCTGCCAGGTTAAAGCAATTTCTCATATTACCGGCGGCGGCTTTTATGAAAATATTCCGCGGATGATGCCGGCAGGCCTGACGGCTAAAATCAACATTGCTGCGGTTCCAGTGCTGCCTATTTTTCAGCTAATGCAGCGTGTGGGCAATATTCCTCAGCGAGATATGTTTAACACCTTTAATATGGGTGTCGGCCTTTGTGTTGCAGTTGCCGCCGATCAGGCCGATGAAGCGGTGCGTGCAGTGGCGGCGGCGGGTGAGAAGGCCGTTGTTCTTGGCGAGGTTGTTGCCGGAGAGGATGGCATCGTATTATGCTAAATATAACCGTTTTGGTTTCGGGCGGCGGTACGAACCTGCAAGCTTTGCTAGACGCCCAGAACAGGGGCGATATTCCGAACGGCAGGGTGACGTGCGTTATTTCCAGCAATCCAAAGGCATATGCCTTGGAACGGGCTCAAAATGCCGGCATTGAAACCGAAATTATACAAAAAAAGAATTATGAATCGCCCGAACAATACGACGAAGCGCTAGTTGCTTTATTAGAGAAACATCACACCGATTTGGTGGTGTTGGCGGGCTTCATGACCATTTTTGGGAAAACGGTCGTGGAACATTATCCGAACCGCATTATTAACGTGCATCCCGCGTTAATTCCCTCTTTTTGCGGTAAGGGCTATTATGGCTTACATGTGCACGAAGCGGCTTTAAAGTGCGGCGTAAAGCTAACCGGCGCTACGGTTCACTTTGTTAACGAGGTTTGTGACGGCGGCCCAATCATCTTGCAAAAAGCGGTAGAAGTTCATCCGGGAGATACGCCTGAATTGCTACAGCGCCGGGTGATGGAGCAGGCTGAATGGGAAATCCTTCCAAAGGCGGTATCTTTGTTTTGTGACGGCAAAATAGAAGTGAAAAATCAAATTGCAGAAATTAAGGAGTAAAAAATGGAATTGAAAGATATTTCCCGGGAATTAAAAGAAAACGCTTATCCCGGCCGCGGCATTGTGCTGGGAAAGAGCGAAGATGGAAAATACGGCGTTATTGCATATTTTATTATGGGGCGCAGTGAAAACAGCCGCAACCGTGTGTTTGTAACCGATGGGGAAGGGATTCGAACCCAAGCCTTCGACCCGGCCAAGCTGACCGATCCCTCGTTGGTTATTTATGCGCCTGTGCGCGTGTATGAGGATTACACCATTGTTACCAACGGCGATCAAACCGATACCGTTTACGATTATCTATCGGCGGGCGGCAGCTTTGAGGCAGCATTGCGCACTCGCACCTTTGAACCAGACGGCCCTAATTTTACTCCCCGTATCTCTGGCATGATGGAAAAAGACGGTTCTTACCGGTTGTCCATTTTAAAAAGCGCTAACGGCGACGAGCGGTCTGTACAACGCTTTTTCTATGAATACAGCGCGCCCTTGTGCGGTCAGGGGCATTTTATACACACCTATCGCTGTGATGGTAATCCGATCCCGTCATTTGAAGGGGAGCCTACGCCAGTGTCTATTAGCGGCGATCAGGATGCGTTCACCAATCTTTTGTGGAACAGCTTGAATGCCGATAACAAGGTTTCTCTGTTTACCCGTTATATCGATCTAGAAACCGGCAAATATGAAAGCCGCATTGTCAATAAAAACCAGTAAGGAGGAAGATTTATGTCACAAGAATTGATGCTAAAATATGGTTGCAACCCAAACCAAAAGCCGTCCCGTATTTTTATGAAAGATGGCAGCGAGTTGCCCATTCAGGTGCTCAACGGCAAACCGGGTTACATTAATTTTTTAGATGCTTTTAACAGCTGGCAGCTGGTTTGCGAGCTAAAGGCGGCAACCGGTCTGCCTGCGGCTGCGTCTTTTAAGCATGTTAGCCCTGCCGGTGCTGCAGTAGGTAAGCCGTTAAGCGACACACTTAAAAAGATTTATTTTGTAGATGATTTGGAGCTTTCTCCTTTGGCCTGCGCTTATGCACGGGCTCGTGGCGCCGACCGTATGTCTTCTTATGGAGATTGGATTGCCCTTTCGGATGAGTGCGATGTGCCCACGGCAAAGTTGATTGCCCGCGAAGTATCCGACGGGATTATTGCCCCTGGTTATTCGGCCGAAGCTTTGGAGATTTTAAAATCCAAGCGCAAGGGCAGCTACAATATTGTGGCAATGGATGTGAATTACCGTCCTGCTCCGGTTGAGCATAAGGATGTTTTCGGCATTACCTTTGAACAGGGGCGCAATGAATTGCATATTGATGAAAACCTGTTGGCGAACGTGGTAACCGAAACAAAAGAGATCCCTGCGCAAGCCAAGCAGGATTTGGTAATTTCGTTAATCGCATTGAAGTACACCCAATCCAACTCGGTATGCTATGCCAAGGATGGCCAAGTGATTGGCGTGGGGGCTGGACAGCAATCTCGTGTTCACTGCACCAGGCTGGCGGGCAATAAAGCGGATAATTGGTATTTGCGCCAGCATCCCAAGGTGTTGGCCTTGCCTTTCAAACAGGATATTCGCCGTCCCGATCGCGACAATACCATTGATGTGTATATTTCCGATGATTATATGGATGTTTTGGCAGATGGGGAATGGCAGCAATTCTTTACAGAAAAACCCGAAGTGTTTACTAAAGAGGAGCGACGCGCATGGCTGGATACGATGACCGGCGTTTCGCTTGGCTCTGATGCGTTCTTCCCATTTGGTGATAATATTGAGCGCGCCCATAAGAGCGGTGTGGAATATATCGCCCAACCCGGCGGTTCCATTCGGGATGATCATGTAATAGATACCTGTAACAAGTATCACATTGCCATGGCGTTTACCGGTATTCGGCTGTTCCATCACTAATTATATGCAAAGGCAATAACCTTTACAGTACGATGCTGCTAGGTAAATAGTGGGAAAAGAGGCGTAAAAATGGATATTTTAGTGGTTGGCAGCGGGGGACGTGAGCACGCAATTATACGTGCCTTGAAAAAAAGCTGTCAAGTAAATAAACTTTACTGTGCTCCTGGTAACGGTGGAATCGCTTGTGACGCGGAATGCTTACCTGTGGGTGCAATGGATATCGAAGGTATGGTGCGCACCGCTAAAGAAAAAAAGGTGGATTTGGTTTTTGTTGCGCCGGATGATCCTCTCGCCGCCGGTATGGTGGATGCGTTGCAGGCCGAAGGGATTCGCGCTTTTGGGCCCAAAGCGAATGCCGCTGTGATTGAAAGCAGCAAGGTGTTTTCTAAAGACTTGATGAAGCGTTACCATATCCCTACGGCAGAATATGAGGTCTTTGATAACCCGGCGGCGGCGGTCGCCTATGTGCAGTCGCGTTCCAAGTATCCCGTGGTTGTGAAGGCCGACGGTTTGGCTTTGGGCAAAGGCGTTGTGATTGCCCAGAATTTTGTGGAGGCCAAAGAAGCAATTCATTCCATTATGGAAGAAAAGGTGTTTGGCGCTTCTGGTAATCGGGTGGTTATTGAGGAGTTTTTAACAGGGCCGGAAGTTACCGTGCTGGCTTTCACCGATGGAAAATGCGTAAAGCCAATGGTTTCCTCTAAAGATCATAAGCGCGTGGACGACGGCAACCGTGGTCCCAATACGGGTGGCATGGGTACTATCAGCCCTAACCCACACTATACGCCGGAAATTGCCGACGAGTGTATGCGCACGATTTTTGAACCAACCATCCGCGCCATGAGCCAAGAGGGACGGCCTTTTCAGGGATGCCTCTATTTTGGGTTAATGCTCACACCTCAGGGACCCAAGGTAATTGAATACAACGCCCGTTTCGGTGATCCGGAGGCACAGGTGGTATTACCTCGGCTTAAAACTGATTTTGTAGATGTTATTAATGCAACAATAGACGGCACCTTGTCTGAACTGGATATTCAATGGTCAAACGATGCAGCTGCTTGCGTTGTTATGGCGTCTGGTGGGTACCCAAAGAGCTACCCCAAAGGCTTAAAAATTTCGGGGTTGAATCAAGATGGACAGGTGGACGGCGTAACGGTTTACCATGCCGGCACCGCCTTAAAGGACGGAGCGTTTTATACTGCCGGCGGCCGCGTGTTGGGCGTTACGGCTTTGGCGCCTACGTTGGAAGAGGCCCTTGCAAAAGCGTATAACGGTGTAGCTCAGATTTCATTCGATGGGGCGCACTATCGCAAAGATATCGGAAGGACTGTTTAAACAACAGCAATTCCCATCTATAATAGAATCCTCCCAGACAAAAACCGCTTGGGAGGATTCTTAATATTCTGTTGCCGTTTTTGCTGTTTTAGCAAGACCCCTGGTTTTGGGCCAAGGGTGGATAAAGTCTTGGCAATATGAAAGACTCGCATCGCTTTGCAGAGGGATCGGTTATTACAAAACCAATTTATTATACGATAACCGTTTTCAGCAGTGTGCGATTGCTATTCAGTGTTACAAGCTGTGCACGGAGAATAGGGCAAAGGCAGTAAATAATGACGTGTTTCGGTTCTCTTTAACCCTTAAACATTTATAAAGAATCTATGGCTCTAAAAATGTATGCCCGGAAGGAAGAACTCCTTCCGGGCATATTGCTTCATACAAATACTGATTTATTGGGGCCTACAACACTCTCTCTAATCCGCAGATTAGGAGCGTCCTCTAGAGCGGATTTCATTGAGCAGCATTTCGATAAAGGCATCGGCTTGCATCACGCTGGTTTCATTGCTGTCACGCTTACGAACCGAAACCGTGCCGCTTTCTTGTTCCTTGTCGCCAATAACCAACATATAGGGCACCTTGGCCAACTGAGCCTCGCGAATTTTAAAGCCGGTTTTTTCTTGCCGTTTGTCAATTTCGCAGCGAATGCCAGCTTGCTTCATCTTGGCGACGATTCCGTCAGCATAGTCGTTATTGCGATCGGCAATAGGCAGCAACATAACCTGCACCGGCGCCAACCAAGCGGGGAACTTGCCGGCATAGTGCTCGATAAGAATACCGATGAAGCGCTCAATAGAACCAAACACAACGCGGTGTATCATGATAGGCTGGTGCTTTTGGCCATCTGCACCGGTATATTCAGCATGAAAGCGCATAGGCAGCTGGAAGTCTAACTGAATGGTGCCGCACTGCCAGGTTCTGCCGATGGAGTCCTCCAAATGGAAGTCGATCTTGGGGCCGTAAAAGGCGCCGTCGCCCTCGTTTACAATATAATCCAGGTTCATCTCGTTGAGCGCTTGTCTAAGCCCTTCTGTGGCCAGCTCCCAGTCTTCATCACTACCGATGCTGTTTTCCGGCCGGGTGGAAAGCTCCACATGGTATTTAAAACCAAACAGGCTGTACACCTCGTCTATCAGCCGCACAACACCTTTAATTTCATCGGTGATCTGGTCGGCTGTCATAAAGATATGAGCATCATCCTGGGTAAAGCAACGCACACGCATTAGACCGTGTAATGTGCCGGACTTTTCATGGCGGTGCACCAGGCCCAGCTCGCCCATACGAAGGGGAAGATCCCGATACGAGCGGAGCTCAGACTTATACACCAGCATGCCGCCGGGGCAGTTCATAGGTTTAATGGCAAAAGTGGTATCGTCAATCTCAGTGGTATACATGTTTTCTTTATAGTGATCCCAGTGGCCGGAAGTCTCCCACAGCTGGCGGTTGAGCATCATGGGAGTAGAAATTTCTACATATCCCTCGCGATTGTGTATCTCGCGCCAGTAGTCTATTAGGGTGTTTTTCAGCACCATGCCCTTGGGCAAAAAGAAGGGGAAGCCGGGACCTTCGTCCGCCAACATAAACAATCCAAGCTCACGGCCCAGCTTGCGGTGGTCGCGTTTTTTGGCCTCTTCCATGCGGTGCAAGTATTCCTCTAAATCAGCCTTGTTTGAAAAAGCGGTGCCGTAAATGCGGGTTAACATTTTGTTCTTTTCATTGCCGCGCCAATAAGCGCCGGCCAAAGAAGTGAGCTTTACCGCCTTTACCGCCGAAGTATAGGTTACGTGGGGTCCGGCGCAAAGATCCACAAAATCGCCCTGCTTAAAGAAGCTAAGTTCCTCATCTTCGGGCAAATCCTTAATCAACTCTACCTTATAGGGCTCGCCTCGTTCTTGCATCAGGGCGATTGCCTCTTCACGCGGCAGAACGAAACGCTCCAGCTTTAAATTTTCCTTGATGATTTTTTTCATTTCGGCTTCCAATTTTTCCAGATCCTCCTCGGTAAAGGGGGTATCCCGGTCAAAATCATAGTAAAAGCCGTCTTTGATAGAAGGGCCGATGGCCAGTTTGGTATCAGGGTAAAGACGCTTTACCGCCTGGGCCAAAATGTGAGAGGCCGTATGCCGTAACGCGCCCCGGCCAATTTCATCTTCAAAGGAATGCTCTTCAACCGATCCGTCGTGAAAAATAATTTTCATACCAATAACCTCCTAATCTAGCATTGAAACAAAATAAAAACACCCTCACAGGGCACAAGCCCTGCAAGGGTGCTGTTATAAAGCACGGTTCCACCTTGACGTTTCACTTTAAGGGTCAAAAACCCCTTTTCCTTAACGCGGAAAACGGTAATGCTCATCGCACACAGCTCAGGAGTGGTATTCACCCGGCGGCGGTAAAAAGGATTTTGCAGCTTACAATCCTTCTCTCTGGTTACTTTAACCCGGGTTACTGGTTCCGTCATTGCTTTTCTTCTCTTTTATAGCACCCAATCCACTCGTTTGTCAAGAGCAAAGGCAAAATTTGCTGCAAAAGATAATTTATTAAAAGAAGAATAAATAATTTTGATATTTTATTATATAATTATATTGACAAATTATTTAGCTAAACATATAATTATTATCGTAAGGGAAGTGATATAGTGGGAAAGAACGTTTACAGCCTGGTGTTAACCGATGAGGTGGTGCAGGCGGTGGATGAATTGGCGTATGCCAACAATGTAAGCCGCTCTCATTTAATTAATCAAATCTTGGCAGATGCCTTATCTTTAACTACGCAAGAAACACGGCTGCAAAGGCTTTATGAGTCGGTAGCGCGGCTATTTGAGCAAGAACGTGTTTTTCAAGTGCAGACCCAGCCCACCGATGCAGTGTTTTCTATTCGCAGCGCACTGCGCTACAAATATAATCCCACCATTCGTTACTCGGTTGCCTTTACGCGGCAAGAAGACGGCGCTTTTTGGGGCGATTGGAAGGCTGTTTGCCGCACCCAAAGCGAACCTTTGCTGCTGCTGCTCAACCGGTTCTTTCAGGTGATGGCAGATGCAGAACGTCCTTGTCAGCAGCACAAACGTGTGTCTTATCAAGTGGGCGAGGGGCGGTTTTGCAAATTGTTTGCCCTCCCAAAAGAAACCAGCGTTTCAGGAAAAGAGGCAGACGCCGTTTTGGCGCAATCTCTGGCGGATTATATCCGATTGTTTGACGCCGCGATTAAAGAATATTTTCGCGCGCCGGGGGAAGAGAACGTGTTAAGAGAAAAGATACGGGGTAGTTACCGTCAATACCAAGGAAAATACGGCTTATGGGCTTTATAGTTGGAGTTGTTTGTCGTTTGTAAAATGTTTGCATATTTTTTTCACGAGAAATCGATTGCTCAGTTAACAAAGAAATGAGGGAAGAAACACCATGAATGCGCAAAAATTTACGCAAAAATCTTTAGAAGCCATCCAAGAGGCGCAAAATTTGGCTACAGAATATCATAACCAGCAATTGGAAGAGGAGCATTTGTTTTATTCGCTGCTTACCCAAGAGCAAGGCCTAATTCCCCAGCTGCTGCAACGCCTTCAAGTAAATGTATCCGCGTTAACGCAGGAGGTTAAGCAGGCGGTAGAGAAGCTGCCACGTGTAACAGGAACCAGCCGGGAGGCAGGCAAAATTTATGTTTCGCAGGACTTGGATTATCTGCTCACCCAGGCGGAAAAACTTGCCGAGAACATGCGTGACGAATATGTTTCAGTAGAGCACTTGTTCCTCTCCATGCTAAACCATCCCAACGACGAGGTACAAAAAATCTTACGCACCTTCCAGCTCAATAAGGATGATTTTATTCGTGTGTTGGCCACTGTGCGCGGCAATACGCGCGTTACCAGCGATACACCGGAGGATACCTACGATGTGCTCAAAAAATACGGCGTCGATTTGGTGGAGCAAGCGCGCAACAAAAAATTGGATCCGGTGATTGGACGTGATGACGAAATACGCAATGTGATTCGCATTTTGTCGCGTAAATCAAAAAACAACCCGGTGCTTATCGGTGAACCCGGCGTAGGTAAAACTGCTATTGCAGAAGGGCTTGCCCAACGCATTGTGCGCGGCGATGTGCCCAACAGCTTAAAAGAAAAAACTATTTTCTCGCTTGATATGGGTTCATTGATTGCCGGCGCTAAGTTCCGCGGGGAGTTCGAGGAGCGCCTTAAAGCTGTGCTCAATGAAGTAAAAAAGAGCGAAGGCAAAATTATTTTGTTCATCGATGAGATTCATAATATTGTAGGCGCAGGCAAAACCGAAGGTTCTATGGATGCGGGTAACCTGCTTAAGCCCATGCTGGCGCGCGGGGAGCTACATTGTATCGGTGCCACTACGCTGGATGAATACCGCAAATATATTGAAAAGGATGCTGCTTTGGAGCGCCGTTTTCAAACGGTTCTGGTGAATGAACCCACAGTGGAGGATACCATTGCGATATTGCGCGGTTTAAAGGAGCGTTACGAAGTTTTTCATGGCGTAAAAATCCAAGATCAAGCGATTATCGCGGCGGCTACCCTTTCTAACCGGTATATTACCGATCGGTTCCTTCCCGATAAAGCGATTGACCTGATTGATGAAGCCTGCGCGATGGTGCGCACAGAAATCGACTCCATGCCCACTGAGCTGGATGTTATCCGCCGCAAGATTATCCAGCATGAAATTGAAGAAGCCGCTTTGAAGAAAGAAAGCGATAAGCTTTCGCAAGAGCATCTGCGCGAAATTCAAAAAGAATTAGCTGAAATGCGCGAACAATTCAACGCTATGAAAGCCCAATGGGAAAATGAAAAGGACTCCATCGGCAAGGTGCAAAAGCTGCGCGAAGAATTGGAGCAAGTTAACGCTGAAATTGAAAAGGCGGAGCGAGAGTATGATCTGAACAAAGCGGCTGAGCTAAAATACGGGCGTTTGCCGCAAATTCAAAAGGAGCTGTCTCAGCAGGAAGAATTGGCGGAAAAATCTCAAAAAGACCACACCTTGCTGCGCGATAAAGTAACAGAAGAGGAAATCGCCCGCATTATCGAACGGTGGACAGGGATCCCCGTCGCTAGGTTAATGGAGGGTGAGAGAGAAAAGCTGTTGCACCTGGAGGATGTGCTGCACCGTCGGGTAATTGGGCAAGACGAAGCGGTTAAGCGTGTTAGCGAAGCGATCCTTCGTTCTCGTGCCGGCATTCAAGATCCCGATCGTCCGATTGGTTCTTTTCTATTTTTGGGGCCGACGGGCGTTGGCAAAACAGAACTTGCCAAGGCGCTGGCCGAGTGCCTGTTTGATGACGAACGCAACATGGTGCGCATTGATATGTCGGAGTATATGGAGAAGCATTCGGTTTCCCGTTTGATTGGGGCACCGCCCGGATACGTCGGCTATGAAGAGGGTGGCCAGCTCACCGAAGCGGTGCGGCGTAAGCCTTATTCTGTTATCTTGTTTGACGAGGTGGAAAAGGCGCATCCAGATGTGTTTAACGTGCTGCTGCAAATTTTAGACGACGGTAGAGCGACCGACTCTCAAGGCCGCACGGTGGACTTTAAAAACACAATTATTATTTTAACCTCGAACCTAGGTTCCAATTATTTGTTGGAGGGTATCGGGAGCGACGGAGAAATTACCGACCAGGCCAAAGAACAGGTTGAGGCACTGTTAAAACAATCTTTCCGTCCGGAATTTTTAAATCGGTTGGATGAGATTGTATTTTATAAGCCGCTGAGCAAAGAAAATATCCGCGCCATTGTGGAGCTAATGCTAGAAGATCTCAACCGCAGGCTCGTGGATAAACAGTTGCGGTGCGTGTTGACCGAAGCCGCCATGGATTATGTAATCGACAATGGGTTTGATCCGGTTTATGGGGCGCGGCCGTTGAAGCGTTTCTTGCAAAGCCATATTGAAACCCTCATTGCCAAAAAGATCATTGCAGGAGATTTATTGCCGGAAAGCACGCTGGAGGTAGATATAGAAAATCAGCAGCTGGTGGTGAACGTTCGGCAGGGCTTGCAAAAGGTTTAATCTTCTTCTCTATTTTCGTGACATACAAAAAACAGGGGGACACTTTTAAAAAGCGTCCTCCTGTTTTTACGTATGTAGAATGTTAAAAGCGTTAATCTGCTTGTTTGGCAGCTTCAAACTCGGCCTGAACTTCGTCGGAAGGCTTTGGTGTAAGCAGTGAAACCACAATAATCACGATACAAGAGAATAAGAAAGCAGGTAAAAGCTCGTAGATACCGAAAACCCCGCCCAAGGGTTTAATCAATAAGTTCCAGATAAAGACCATAGCTCCACCGGAGACCATACCGGCGATGGCTCCGGCCCGTGTCGTGCGCTTCCAAAACAAAGAGAAAAGCATAATTGGGCCAAAGGTAGCGCCAAACCCCGCCCAAGCAAAGCTGACGATGTTAAAAATAATGCTGTTTTCATCTAACGCAATGAGCATGCCCACCAACGCTACCGCCAACAAAGTGATCCGGCTGACCCGCATTACCTGCTTGTCGCTGGCGTTACGGCGCAGGATACCTTGATAAATGTTTTTAGAAAGAGAAGAGGCGGCAATGAGCAAATAAGAATCAGAAGAACTTATGGTAGCCGCTAGGATGCCCGCCATAACAATACCCGCCAGCAAGGGGTGCATTAATACAGAAGCCATACTGGAAAAAATGTTTTCCGCGCTGGAAGCGGTTAAGTGGGCTGTAGGCATCATAGCCCGGCCGACCACACCAATCATCACAGCAGCCCCCAGCGAAATTAACACCCAAACAGTGGCGATACGGCGGGATTTGGTCAGTTCATCTGCTTTACGGATGGCAATAAAGCGCAGCAAAACTTGCGGCATGCCAAAGTACCCGAGCCCCCAAGAAACGGTGGATAATACTGATAAAATACCATATGCGTCTTCCGCACCGAACACAGGCTGACCGGCTGACGATACCACCTGCATCCCGTCGGCTCCTATCTCGGGGGAAGCTGTGGCAAAGAAGCTCCAAAACCCGGGAATATTTTGTGCGTTGTCAATTACCGCGTTGAGGCCGCCGGCATTTAGTGTGCCCAATACTAAAACGACCACCAAGGCGAAGATCATGACAATGGCTTGCATAAAGTCGGATGCACTTTCGGCCAAAAAGCCGCCCAAAAAGGTATATGCCAGTACGAAAAGGGCGCCGATGATCATCATTACGTGATAATCAGCGTTAAATAAAGAACTGAACAGCTTGCCGCAGGTTACAAAACAGCTGCCGGCATAAACTGCGAAAAATACTAGAATAAACAGAGAGGAGATTAGCATTAAGACTTTTTTCTTCTCTTTGAAACGGTTGCTAAAAAAGTCGGGTAATGTGATAGAGTTATTTGCTACGTAAGAATATCTACGCAGGCGTTTGGCCACCAGCAGCCAGTTAAAATAAGTGCCAAGTGCTAAACCAATGGCCGTCCAGGCCGCGTCGGCTATGCCGCACCAATACGCCAGGCCGGGCAACCCCATCAAAAGCCAGCCGCTCATATCCGATGCTTCGGCGCTCATGGCAGCTATCCAAGGCCCTAAGGAACGGCCACCAATAAAATAATTTTCAGAGCTTTGGTTGGCCCTTTTGGCAAAAATAAGGCCAATACAGATGACGGCTGCCATGTAGCAAATCATCGCTACAAGAATTTGAATTGAATTTCCGTCCAAAATCACGTTCCTCCTCACAAATTATATAGAATTTGGGTTATGCCGCTAGTAAATTAGTTTACTATATTACAACCGTTTGGGCAATCCTTTTTCTTCAACTTTTTAGCAAGGCAGTTGATACTTTTTTTGTTTCCTTTTATCGGATAAAATGAAAAAGAAGATTTGACGAATGCCTGCAAGCTTTGTATAATGACAAAAAAGGCTGTCGCTCATGAAAAATAAGGGGGATACTTATGCAGCAGGATATGATAGTGGTTCTAGATTTGGGTAGCGAACAAAACACCCTTATTGCCCGGGAAATTCGTGCTCTGGGGGTTTATAGTGAGATTCATCCCCACGATATTACGCAGCAACAATTAGCGGCGTTGCCCAATGTGAAGGGGATTATTTTAAACGGTGGCCCTAACCGTGTGGTAGACGGCAAGGCGATTGATGCCTCGCGGGCAGTTTATAATAGCGGTTTGCCGCTATTTGTGGTTGATCACCAGGGTGAGGTACAACCGTCGTTGCCTAATTGGCCTCAGAAAGAAGAGGCTCGCCGGGATGCGTTGCGTGGTTTTATTTTTGATACTTGCCACGCACAGCCGAACTGGAATATGGAAAACTTTATTGCTGATCAGATCGATTTGATCCGCCAGCAAGTGGGGAATAAGAAGGTATTATTGGCACTTTCCGGCGGTGTGGATTCGTCGGTTGTGGCTGCACTGTTGATACGTGCGGTTGGCCCGCAGCTGACCTGTGTGCATGTCAACCACGGATTGCTGCGCAAAGGGGAGCCGGAGCAGGTAGTAGAAGTGTTCCAAAAACAGTTGGGCGCTAATTTAGTGTATGTTGATGCCGTAGATCGCTTTCTCACTAAATTAGAAGGAGTAGCGGATCCTGAACAAAAGAGAAAGATTATCGGTGCAGAGTTTATTCGCGTTTTTGAAGAAGAGGCGCGCAAACTGGATGGCATTGAGTTTTTAGGGCAGGGAACGATTTATCCCGATATTGTTGAAAGCGGAACCAAAACGGCAAAAATGGTAAAATCGCACCACAATGTGGGTGGCTTACCGGAGGATATGCAATTTGCTTTGGTGGAGCCGCTGAAAATGCTGTTTAAAGATGAAGTGCGCGCATGCGGTTTGGCCCTTGGGCTGCCTGAAAGTATGGTATACCGTCAGCCGTTCCCAGGCCCTGGTTTAGGTGTGCGTTGCTTGGGGGCTATTACTCGGGATCGCCTGGAGGCGCTGCGAGAGTCCGACGCTATATTGCGTGAAGAGTTTGCCAATGCAGGGTTGCAAGGCAAAGTTTGGCAATATTTTACCATCATCCCAGATTTTAAATCGGTGGGGGTGCGGGATAATGCCCGTTCCTTTGAGTGGCCTGTAATTGTTCGCGCCGTTAATACGGTAGATGCGATGACCGCCACCGTGGAAGAGCTTGCTTGGCCGCTCATGCATCGCATTACCCAGCGTATTACCCAAGAGGTAAAAGGAGTTAACCGCGTGTTATACGACTTAACGCCCAAGCCTGTAGGGACCATTGAGTGGGAATAAAATGAAACACCGTAAAAACCCAGTATTTATGTGGGTTTGCGGCTCTTCAAGAGGCCTTTTGATAACAATTTGATAACAGCCATACAAGAGCCAATATTCTTGCAATCCGGTGGTTTGTGGGTTACAGAATAATTGACAAGCGGTTGTGTGGCGAAAGAAATCCATATTAGTAAGCCCTTAGCTGTGGGTAATAACTCATAGCTAAGGGTTTTTATCGCTTTTAGCATTCTACCGGAGGTAGATAAAAAAGCCTTAGCGGAAATTTGCTTGAGAATATTGTTAAATGAAGATGTAACAAAATGTGTGAATAAAATAGGAAAGCAAACGGTTTTTGCCAGTCTCAGAACAAGCAATGTAACGATTTTTTGGGCACCTCTTCCAGGGAGTAGCGAATTTTTCCCCTTCAGATGGGCTGAGCAAGCCAGTTTACTAGTGAGTTTTAGAAAAATAGATAAGTGTGTGATAAAGTAAAAAAGAGCGCGCCTCCTGAAAGGCCATTGGGCCTTTAGAAGGTGCGCTTGGTTGTTGTGTGCTGAAGCGAAAAAGATGCTCAGTTTTGCTGGGGGGTGATGAGCTTCAGATTCAGAGCTAAGCGAAGCGAGCGGCCTATTGAAAAACTTAGAAAGATTTAGAGATTTTATCGAAAAAATTGTCCGGCTACGAGTTGTGGGGCAAGCAATGCAAGAAGCGGATATTCAGAGCCTCTTGAGAGGATGGCCGACGTAAAGCCCTCCTAATGCTTATTCACAAAAGATAGTTTCAATATGTTTATCGGCCCCTTCGGGGGAATAAACAAACCGATCGATATGCTTTTCGGTAATAAAATAACGGGGAGGAGACGGGCGGTAGTTATAATCGAAGGTATCGATAATGATAAGTTTGACTTTCATTCGGCTGGGGATAATATTTTTAATGTACACGCTGGCTTGTTGCCCGGCCCGTATGCCTTCTTTACACTCAGCCAAACCTGCTAAATTGGGTGTTAACTCCACAAAGGCGCCATATTCTTCTACCGAACGGATAATCCCCGCCACTGTTTCCCCTGGCGAAAACAATGCCGCGTTTTCCGCCCAGGTGCCCAGCAGCTCCTTATGCGATAGGCCGATACGGTTATTTTCAATCGATTTGACGACAGCGCGTATGTCTGCTCCCACATGGAAGCGCTCCCGGGGATGTTCGATTCTCGATACGGAGATCATGTCGATAGGCAGTAATGAAACAATTCCACAACCGATATCGGCGAAAGCGCCAAAGCTTTCTAGATGGGTGACGCGGGCTTGAATAATGTCGCCGGGGCGCAGCCTGCTAATATATTCCTGGCGGCACAGCTCTTGCGCGGCGCGGCGGGATAACAGAGCGGTCAGGTTGCCGTTATTGTCTTTGCGAAAACCGGTTATGATAAAGCAAACGGGGCGGTTTACTCGAGAGATTACCGCAATATCCCGCGTGCTTCCTTCGCGGATGCCCAACGCGCCTTCTTCACGGGGAATAATGCCCCGCATACATCCCAAATCCACAATCAGATTATGTTCACTGTCACACACAATGGCACGCCCCTCCAGCAGCTTCCCTGCATGGCAGGCATCCGCCAGCGCATTAGGCGTAGAGGTGGCCATACGGTTTTCTGGAGTGTCAATCAGCAATCCTTCCGGAAAAAATTCGTTCATATTCGTTAACCATGCCTTTCCTGTATATTGACGAGAGCTTTCACGGCGAAGCCGAAAGTAAACCTGCACACAGCATTTATATGCTATGCCAGGCAAACTTATTTATAGGGATCAGCTGCTTTTCCCTTGAATTTGTGGGCTAAATATAATAGAATAGAAAAGGCAGAGGATGGAAAGCGTTTGAATTTTCCCTCCGCTTTTTTGTTGAATGTGATATAGACATGAAAGGATGTTTTTGTTGAAGAAGAAATTAGTTGCGAGCTTGCTGCTGTTTTCCATAAGTTGCTTTATGCTGGCGGGCTGCCAAAACAGCGGAGGAGAAGCTGCTGCAAGCGATGATAGTTTGTATGTTGGCTGCCAATTGGAAGCGCCGAAGGCCGGGGATCAAGTGGCGGTAATGACTACCAGCATGGGCGTAATTAAAATGCGCTTCTTTCCAGAGGCGGCGCCTAAGACGGTGGAAAATTTTATCACCCACGCGCAAGAAGGATATTACGACGGGTTAACCTTTCATCGTGTTATAGATGATTTTATGATCCAGGGCGGCGATCCCAAAGGGGATGGCTCAGGTGGCGAGAGCATTTGGGGCGAGCCTTTTGAGAATGAATTCAGCGATAAGCTGTTTAATATTAGGGGCGCCGTTTCGATGGCGAATGCCGGTTATCAAAATGGTCAGGCCACCAACGGCAGCCAGTTTTTTATCAATCAAACCGACAAAGAGGCTTTTGCCGGTTGGGATACCTATCAAAGCCAGTGGGATCAATATAAGCAGATTTATGACGCTTACTTTGAACAACTGGGTATTGATCAATTCCGGCAGTTGGCAGGAACCGCCTTTAACATGGATCTGTTAACTGACGAAATACGTACCCTTTATGAAGAAAACGGCGGCCAGCCCAGCTTAGACGGCGCCTTTAGCCCGGTGCAACTGGGGCATACTGTATTTGCCCAGGTGTTTGAAGGTATGGATGTGGTCGACCAAATTGCGCAAACGGAAACCGACGAAAACGATGTGCCGGTGGAACCGGTTGTTATTGAAAAAATCGAGATCATCACTTGGGAGTAACAAGATATCTTATATTTTCCTGCAAATTTGATGGAGGTGGAAATGATGGCTTTGCAGCAATTGCCAGACGATCCTAGAAATGTAAGGCTGCTTTCCATTTTGGCTTATATAGGCCCCTTGTTTATCATGGGCCGGGTCGCAGTGGAAAAAGACAATGATGAGGTAGCTTTCCACGCTCGGCAGGGTCAAGTGCTGTTTATCAGCGTTGCTGTCGCTTATCTTGTAACCTTCCTGCTTTGTTGGGCGCTTTCTTCTTTGCCTGCTGCGCAGGAAATTATTGGTTTGCTGCTTTATGTGGGCATTAGTGCCGCATGGTTTTTAATGTCGGTTATGGGCATTATCGGGGCCGCACGCAAACAAAAGCGCCCGCTACCCTTTATAGGGGATTTAGATAGGTTTATTAAAAAATAAATCCCGTTGTGCCGCATGGCGGCAGTTAGGAGTGCTGGATATGCAGGATTTAACGTTGCGGCCCATTGGGCCGTCTGTTTTGCGAATCACGCAAGAGGAACAACATAAAGAAAAGCCTGAGGCGGACGATCCTTTTGGCCGGCCGCCCTATCAAGATAATACTAGGCTTTTTTCTGTTATGAGTTATATTCCTTTGTTGTGGTTGGTAGGGTTGTTGGCAGATCCCCATAATGAAAAAGTTCGCTATCATGTAAATCAAGGCATTATATTCAATATTTTTATTTTAGCGTTAGCAATTGCGCTGAGTATTTTAAAATCGGTATTACTGGCTATCACCTCTGTGTTTTGGATTATTATTGGCCTGCTGCAGGTTGCTGCTTTTATAGCGATTGCGGCATACTTTTGCATTGGCGTATACAACGCATACCGCGGTATCCAGCGGCCTTTGCCGTTTATTGGCAGTTTGTTCCGGGTGATTCGGTAACGGATGCCGGAGAATAGGGGGATTTGTATGACGGACGTTGCGGTAATTGGAGCTGGTCCAGCCGGGTTATCTGCGGCCATCAATGTGGTTGCACGGGGGAAAACAGTGCGTCTTCTGTCTGGGGGAGAAAATTATTTGGCCCGGGCAGAACAGGTAGATAATTATTTAGGCTTTTATGGTGTAACTGGCCAAGAGCTAATGCATTCATTTTATGCCCATGCCGCCCAAATGGGTATAACGGTTGAAAAAGGGCGCGTAGCCAACGTGCTGCCGATGGAGAGTTCTTTTTTGTTGAATTTTAGCGGCGATATGATAGAAGCCAAGGCAGTGGTCTTAGCTACAGGCGTTGCTAAAATGAAGGCGGTTGCCGGAGAAGAGGAGTTTCTGGGCCGGGGCGTAAGTTATTGCGCCACCTGCGATGGTATGCTGTTTCGCGGAAAACGGGCCGTGGTTTGGGGCCTGGCAAAGGATGCGGCTAAAGAGGCAAACTTTTTAGCGGATATCGGCGTGCAGGTTCAATTTGTTGCCGCTGCTCCAAAAGAGGAGTTAAACGAGGGAATTCCCTTTTTGCTTGGCGCTGTACAAAAGATTGAAGGGGAAGAAACGGTATGTGCTGCCGTGGTAAACGGTGAACGCATACCTACTGATGTGGTTTTTGTGCTTCGCGACGCCATAGCTCCATCTACTCTGATTCCTGGTGTGCAGGAAAAAGACGGATATATTGCCGTAACGCGCGAGATGCAGACCAATATTCCCGGCTTATTTGCGGCGGGGGACTGCACCGGCAAACCCTTGCAGATTTCCAAAGCCGTAGGGGAGGGGCTGATAGCCGGCCAGCAGGCGGCGCAGTATGTTGGCAGCCGGGCTGAATAGCCGAGGCTTTTATGAATAGGCAATAAGCCGTTTTGCGCCTATTGTCATTTTATGGCGAATACTGTAGAATATAATCTGAAATAAAAAATTGTATAACGACAGATGATGTTTTTAGAAAAAAGCGGCGTAGCTTACCGAAGGAGTAAAACTCTCAGGTGCTTAGAGATAAGCGAGGACTAAAAACGGATGGGACTCTGGAGAAGCTCAATTATGAGGGCCGAAGGTGAAAACGCAGAGATGCGCGAATCTCTCAGGCAAAAGGACAGAGTAAGGATATTCTCTTTGTAAAAAATTACAAAGGGGTATTGAATATTGTTCTTTAAGAGTCAAGCGGCCACAGGGCTGTTTGGCTCTTTTTGCGCTTTACATTCATAGCGTTAAGCAGGAGCTGGGTTTCACAAAGGAGCTGGGTTTCACAAATGTCGTTGTGGTAGAAAGGGAAGAAAACGATGGATTTCATTCTGAGCGTGATCGACGCTATTAACACAGCTCTGTGGGACTACGCATTGCTTTTTTTGCTTTGCGGTACGGGCATTTATTTTACCATTCGCTTAAAGTTCATTCAGGTTCGCAAATTTACCGAAGGCTTTCGCCGTTTGTTTGGCGGTTTAAAGTTAAACGGAAAAAAGGCCGGTGCTGACGGTATGAGTTCCTTTCAGGCGTTGACTACTGCCATTGCCGCCCAAGTCGGCACAGGAAACATTGCAGGTGCAGCAACGGCAATTGTGTCGGGTGGCCCCGGCGCTATCTTCTGGATGTGGGTTAGCGCCTTTTTCGGCATGGCGACAATTTTTGCCGAAGCAGTTTTGGCACAGAAGTATAAAACGACAGTAGAGGGCGAGGTTACCGGCGGGCCGATTTATTATATTCGCGCTGCGTTTCAAGGTAAGCTGGGCAAGTTTTTGGCGGTGTTTTTTTCCATCGCGGTTATTTTAGCGTTGGGATTTATGGGGAATATGGTGCAGTCCAACTCGATTGGCGTAGCAATGGAAAGTGCCTTTGGCGTACCCGCTGTTGCTGCCGGTGTTGTGGTAGCGATAATTGCCGGCTTTATTTTTCTAGGTGGTGTAAAACGCATTGCTTGGGTAACAGAAAAAATAGTTCCGTTTATGGCGCTGTTTTACATTGTGGGCTGCGTGATCATTTTGTGCATGAATTATGCTGCTGTAGGGGAGGCATTCCGTCAGATCTTTGTTATGGCTTTTGCGCCGCAGTCTGTCGCGGGAGGAGTGATGGGTATTACCGTGCAAAAGGCTATGCGTTTTGGAGTAGCGCGCGGTTTGTTTTCAAATGAGGCCGGTATGGGTTCTACACCGCACGCCCATGCGATGGCAAAGGTAAAAAAACCGCAAGATCAAGGCATTATGGCAATGATGGGTGTGTTTATCGACACCTTTATTATTCTAACATTGACGGCTTTGGTCATTCTTACATCCGGGGTGCTTTCGTCTGGTAAAACCGGTACGGAGCTGGCACAGGCGGCATTCCATGCCTCTTTTGGTTATGCGGGTGATGTTTTTATTGCCGTTTGCATTTTCTTTTTTGCTTTTTCTACCATTGTGGGCTGGTATTTCTTCGGGCAAACCAATGTAAAGGCGTTGTTTGGCAAAAAGGCCGTTAAAGTTTACGCTCTTTTGGTGGTGGTTTTTGTAGTTGTTGGCTCTGCCCAGCAGGTCGATTTGGTATGGAATCTATCTGATATGTTTAACGGCCTAATGGTTATTCCCAATCTGCTAGGTTTGTTGGCGTTAAGCAGTATTGTGGTAAAGCTTGCCCAGGATCGCGACAACACGCGCTTGACGTCTGAACACTTTGAGGACAATACAGAAAGAAGAGAAACGACAAATGATTGACACAACTATTACCAAGATTGATATCTGGCTAAAAAACGATATGGCTTGTAAAGTCTCACAACCGTTATTGCCGCCGGGATTTCGATTTGAAACATATCAAGGGGAACGTGATCAGCGCAATTGGGCTGAAATTCTGTGCAGCGTAGGCTTTTTAGATCAAAATGTAAAAACCGGGATGCAATGTTTTCAGCAAGAATTTGGGGATAGAATGGATCTAGTAAAGCAGAGGATGTTTTTCATCACAACAGAAGAGGGCAAATATGTGGGAACCTGCACCGCATGGGAAAATAGCGGGTTAAAGCGAGGGATCCTACATTGGCTCGGCGTTCGCCCCGAATATCAAAAGTATGGCCTTGGCAAAGCGCTGGTGCAAAAGGTTCTTTATACGTTTCAAACAGAACGGCCAGGATGGCCCGGCTATCTTTTAACGCAAACCACCTCGCATAAGGCCATCTGCCTGTATATGAAATTTGGATTTTATGCCGTGTATACCGATGATGCCTCTAAAGCAGATTTTGAAAGGGCTGCACAGGTTTTAGACGGCGTAATGAGAGAAAAGGATTATATCGCTTTTGTCAATGGGGCTAAAAAGGACGGATAAGCTATTGATAGAGAATTGCTTGATTGGTGATTTAACACGAGGTCTTGCCGTTAGCCACAGTGCTTTTGAGCTATTTATTTGCTGCACAGCTGCACAAAAGTGGTTATGCTCTAAAGTTTTAAGAGGGAAGGGCGATAGCCCTTCCCTCTTAAAACTTATCTTCTTTTCTTGTTTTTCAAAACCCTTTGCATATGGGGACCGCTTGACCTAGCGTAAGAAATCCGGTATCATAAAGCAGCGTTGAAAAGCCAAGTAACTGTAACAAAGAAAGGATGTTATCCTGTTATGATGGACAAGTTAACGACCATTTTGTTCGATTTGGATGGTACGCTGCTACCGATGGATCAAGAAGTTTTTACCAAGGCATATTTCAAACGATTGGTTGCCAAGGTTGCGCCGCTAGGCTATGAGCCAGAAGCCCTAATAAACGGCATATGGGCGGGTACCGCCGCAATGGTAAAAAATGATGGCGCATGCACCAATGAAGAAGCTTTCTGGCATCGCTTTACCCAACTTTTTGGTGAAGAAACACTAAAAGACAGGCCGGTGTTTGATGAGTACTACCGTATAGAATTTCAACAGGTGGCCGACAGCTGTGGCTTTAATCCAATGGCCAAAAGCGCTGTGCAGCAGTTGAGCCAAAAAGGGTATCGTGTAGCGCTGGCCACCAATCCGATTTTCCCAGCGGTGGCAACCGAAAGCCGCATTCGATGGGCAGGGCTGGAGCCAGCTGATTTTGCATATTACACCACTTATGAAAACGCCACATACTGTAAACCCAACCCCAACTATTACCGAGAACTGTTGGGCAAGCTGGGGTGCTCCCCAGAGGAATGCCTGATGGTTGGCAATGATGTTAAAGAGGATATGGTAGCGCAAACAATCGGAATGAAAGTTTTCTTGCTGACCGATTGTTTGATCAATAAAGAGAACGCAGATATTTCTCAATATCCCCAAGGGAGCTTTGCGCAACTGTTGGAATATGTGGATGCTTTATCAAAGTAAGCATAATTTTCGTAAAATATTCGCACGGGGAAAATCACCGCGAGTCTGTAGCTGCCAGCAGAACCGGCTTGCTGCGCAGCGCTGCCAGCAGCTCTTGGTTATTGGCAACCGGCTGCGGTAGCAAGATGCCGCCACGGGCCACGTCTTCCTCATAGTGAAAGTCTGATCCGCTGACCTCTAACAGCTGATGTTGCCGGGCCCACAACTGAGCGATGGTGTTGCGAGAGTCGTGATGAGAATTGCCGTTGTTGGTTTCAATGCCGTCTAAAAATTGGGGATCAACCACCTTCATGTTATTGCGGAAGGGGTGCGCCTGGAACACCAAAAGCTGGTTTTTCTGGGCTAAAGCGTGAAAACGAGCGATGCCGAGCTCACGCAAATCGCCATGTTCGTATAAAAAATCTTCCGTCAGGCCGTACACCAAATAGTCGTTATCACTTTCCCAAAACGTGATTTCCATGCCCAACAGTATCGTTAAGCCGCCCGCCTCTTTGGCACGGCGATAGCCGTTTAAAAAGTAATCTACTTTTTGTTCCCAGGGCCAGTCTTCCCTCTCTCGGTATACGTGGCGGCTTAAATGGTTGGTAATAACCACGCCACTGTAACCGGCCGCAAGATAAAGCGCAACCAGGCGCTCGGGCGTCACACGGCCGCAGGGACTCACATCACAAGTGTGGGCGTGCATTTCATATAAATATCCCATGGTCAAAATTCCTCCCGAACCACACAAAAAGCAGGAAGCGCCGAATAAGAACGGCATTCCTGCTTTTTGTTATTAGCGTACTTTTAAACCGCGGCTGCGAAATATCTCTTTGGCCTTTTCTACTTCATCGGGGGCAGGGGGTTGGGTTTGCCACAGAGGGGAGCGCAGCCGCAAGGCCTCCCATTTATATTCTCCCATTTTATGAAAAGGGAGCAACTCAATCAGGCTTACGCAGGAGTAAGCCGATATAAAACCGGCCAATGCTTCTAATTTGGCGTTGTCTAACGTTAAACCGGGCACCAACACATGGCGGATCCAAACCTCCTTGCCGGTCAACTCGCAATGGTTTAGCAGTTCTATAGCATTGCGGTTGTCTTGACCGGTTAATGTAAGACAAAGCGCCGGATCCAGCGCCTTAATATCCAGAAGTATCAGGTCAGCCGCAGCCACAGCCTGCCGGCAGGCCCGTAAAGGAATGGCCCCTGAAGTATCAACAGCACAGGAGATCCCCTCCTGGTGGCAAAGATCCATTACAGCCCGGCAAAAGGCGGCCTGGTGCAAAGGCTCGCCCCCCGATAAGGTAACGCCGCCGGTAGCGATAAAGTTTCGATAGCGCAGTATGTCATCCACTACCTCCCGCGCTGTGCGCTGAATGCCTTCTTCATAGCGCCAGGTATCCGGATTATGGCAATACTGGCAACGCAGCGGGCAACCCTGCAAAAACAGAACGTAACGGATGCCTGGGCCATCCACTGCGCCAAAGGTTTCAACTGAGTGGATACGCCCTACAATCTGTTCGATTGAAGGAGCCACTTGAAATGCATCCCCTTTCGCGCAACCTGCTCAGAAGCGTTCATGGAAGGTACGGTTAATCACATCCAGCTGCTGCTCGCGAGTCAGCTTAATGAAATTCACCGCATAGCCCGAAACCCGGATAGTTAACTGCGGGTATTTTTCGGGGTGATCCATAGCGTCCAGCAAAACATCCCGGTTGATAACATTAACATTGATGTGGTGGCCGCCCTCACTAAAATAACCGTCCAGCAGCCCGGTCAAATTATTTTCCTTTTCTTGCTCGTTGCGCCCCAAAGCATTGGGCACAATAGAAAAGGTATAAGAGATCCCGTCTTCACTGTAGTCGTAGGGAAGATGGGCTACCGACATCATAGAGGCCACGCAGCCGTGAGAATCCCGCCCGTGCATGGGATTGGCGCCTGGGGCAAAGGGTTCGCCTTTTTTCCGTCCGTCCGGCGTACTACCGGTTTTCTTACCATAAACAACATTAGAGGTGATGGTAAGAATAGACAAAGTAGGTTTGCTACCGCGGTAGGTACGGCACTTGGCGATTTTATTCATAAACAGCTTGACCACATTGGCGGCGATTTCGTCCGCCCGGGGATCGTTGTTGCCGAATTTGGGGTAATCGCCTTCCACCACATAGTCCACCGCTAGACCACGTTCGTCACGAATGGGGCGCACTTTGGCATAACGAATAGCGCTTAAGCTGTCGGTTACCACCGAAAGCCCAGCGATGCCGCAAGCGCAGGTGCGAAATACGTCATCGTCGTGTAAAGCCATTTGCAGCTTTTCATAGCAGTATTTGTCGTGCATATAGTGGATGATGTTCAGCGTGTTGATATAAAGTTTTGAAAGCCAATCGCAAATAGCGTCAAACTTTCTAACAACATCGTTGTAATCCAAATATTTACCCCTACACGCCAGCAGCTCAGGGCCCACCTGCTCGCCGGTGATCTCATCGCGCCCGCCGTTAATCGCATACAGCAACGCCTTGGCCAAATTGGTGCGCGCGCCGAAAAACTGCATCTGCTTGCCCACACGCATAGCGGAAACGCAGCAGGCGATAGCATAGTCGTCGCCAAACTTTTTGCGCATGAGTTCGTCGTTCTCATATTGAATAGAAGAGGTTTCTATCGATAGCTTTGTGCAAAACTTTTTAAAGTTCTCCGGCAACCGCACACTCCACAAAACGGTCATGTTGGGTTCAGGCGCCGGCCCTAGGTTGCGCAGCGTATGCAAAAACCGGTAAGACATTTTGGTAACCATGTGCCGCCCGTCGGTGGAGAGGCCACCAATGGATTCGGTCACCCAGGTAGGATCGCCCGAAAAGAGCTCGTCGTAAGCCGGCGTGCGCAAAAAGCGCACAAGGCGCAGCTTCATGATGAAGTGATCGACAATCTCTTGGATCTCCTGCTCTGTATAACGGCCGCTTTCCAGATCGGCTTGGGCATAGATATCCAAAAAGGTGGAAACCCGGCCCAGCGACATTGCCGCCCCGTTTTGCTCTTTAACAGCCGCCAGGTAACCAAAATATAACCATTGCACCGCTTCTTTAGTGTCGCGGGCAGGCAAAGAAATATCAAAGCCGTATTGCGACGCCATAGTTTTCAGCCGCTGCAATGCGCGGATCTGCTCCCGAATTTCTTCGCGGCTGCGAATCGCTTCTTCATCCATCACGTCATAGGTGAGCCCGTTAAAAGACGCCTCTTTTTCAGCAATTAAACGATCCGCTCCATACAAAGGGATACGGCGGTAATCGCCGATGATACGGCCGCGGCCATAGGCATCCGGCAGCCCGGTGATAATCCCGTTGTGCCGCGCTTTACGCATTTCGTCGGTGTAAACGTCAAAAACGCCGTCGTTGTGGGTTTTGCGGTAGCGAAAAACCCGGGCTACCTCCGGATCCAGCTCGCGCCCGTAAGCCTCTAAAGACTTGCGTACCATACGCAGCCCCCCAAAAGGCATAATAGCCCGTTTTAAAGGCGCGTCGGTTTGCAGGCCCACGATCTGTTCCAGATCCTTGTCGATATAGCCGGGCGCATAAGCGTCTATATCAGAGATGGTTTTGGCGTCGATATCCAGCACGCCGCCTGCTTTGCGTTCGGCGTCCAACAATTCGCGAACCTCACTCCACAGCTTTTCAGTACGCTGGGTAGGGCCGCACAAAAAGGACTCGTCCCCGTCATAGGGGGTATAGTTGCGCTGTATAAATTCACGGACATCGATCGAAAGGTTCCAGCCGCCTTGGCGAAAATCCATCGAAAATACCTCCTTAAACCAATTACCAGGATAAAATGCGAACTATTATCATTATATCGGGTTTGCCTAATGTTGTATATTGATAAATCGTGTAACTTTTTGTAGAAGGTTCGCCGGAATTCTATCCATTCGGCTGTCTGGCTAACAGATTGACGCCTTCCAAGTTATCCTTGTGGGGCCGGATAAGCATTATTCTTGCGGGATTTTTCTATCCTTGAAATAATATTCTTTATCACGCTGGCCGATGGGACGTAAAACACGGCAAGGATTGCCCACAGCTACAACGTTGGCGGGGATATCCTTCGTAACAATGCTGCCAGCGCCGATAACCGTATTGTCGCCAATGGAAACGCCGGGCACAACAATAACGCCCGCGCCAAGCCAGCAGTTTTTGCCAATATGAACAGGAGCGTTGTATTGATAGGCTTGTTGGCGCAGCTGCGGTAAAATAGGGTGCCCGCCGGTGGCGATAATAACATTGGGGCCAATCATGGTGTAGTCACCCACGTAGATGTGCGTATCGTCCACCAGCGTTAGGTTAAAATTGGCGTATACTTGTTTGCCAAAATGCACGTGCTTTCCGCCCCAATTGGCGTGAAGCGGCGGCTCAATGTAACAATCCTCGCCGATTTCTGCAAACATCTCTTTGAGCATCTGGGTGCGTTTTTGCCCTTCTGACGGGCGGGTTTGGTTAAAGTCATATAACTGCTCTAGGCAGGCGGTTTGTAGTTTCATAAGTGTTTCGTCTCCAGGCAAATACAAATCGCCGTTGTGTAGTTTCTCATAGATATCCATCGCTATTATCCTCCAATTCGCTAGAAAATAAAAAATCACATTGCATTAAAAGAGAAAACAAAAGTCGAATATTTCCGTTTAGCGGCTAATATCCGAATTGCCCTAGCAGCGACTCGTCGTTGGCGATCCAGTCTTGCACCTGCACCACACGGTATTCTTCATGATTGATCCGGATGACCACCCGCTCGATACCGGCATTGATAATCTGGCGCTTACACATGGAGCAAGAAGAAGCGTCTTGCACATATTCGCCCGTATCCGGAAATTTGCCCACTAAATACAGCGTGGCGCCTATCATATCGTTGCGGGCGGCGTGAATGATGGCGTTTGCCTCGGCATGTACCGAACGGCACAGTTCATACCGTTCCCCGCGGGGAACACCCATGCTCTCACGGATACAGGTGCCCAGATCGATGCAGTTTTTGCGTCCACGGGGGGCGCCGTTGTAGCCGGATGAAATAATTTGATCTTTGTTAACAATCACAGCGCCGTAAATGCGCCGCAGGCAAGTGCCCCGTTCCAGCACGGTTTCGGCAATATCCAAATAATAATTTTCTTTGTCTCTACGTTGCACGGCATTTCCTCCTATGCTAAACATCAAATTCTCCTCTTCATCATAGGGCATTTTGCGCAAGGAAGCAATCTTTTTGTAACAAAACGTGGGAATATGGCGAGTGTATGCAAAAGGATTGTTCTAAAGGGAAGAGGTGTGATATAATGGTAACAATTATTATATAAAGCGGTTGGATATGCAGTTTGTGCATTTGCTAAAGCATACGTCCATCAAGAGCCTTTCTATCGTTTTTGTAAAAAAACAAATAAAAACCATTTGTGTTGTGATATTTGGCCATCTTTTTAAGATAGGAGGAACGACATGCCTTTTATGAGTAAAGAGATGCGGCTGCACTTTCATAATGCCGTAGGTTATTTAACCTTTCCAATGCTGGATGAGTTGCCGTTTGTGCGCCATGCTTTTTCCACCCGCACGGGTGGTGTGAGCACAGGGGAATTTTCATCTATGAATTTAAGTTTTGGCCGTGGGGATAAAGAAGAGAATGTGTTGCGCAATTACCAGCTTTTTTGTAATGCTGCCGGTTTTGATTACAACGGCTTAGTGGCGTCGGCGCAGGATCACAATACTGTTGTGCGCCGTGTTGGGGCTGCTGAAAGGGGTATTGGCATCTGGCGTCCGCGGGATAAAACCAGCGTAGACGCTTTAATTACCGATGAGCCCGGCATTGTGCTGGTAACCTATTATGCAGACTGTGTGCCGCTATACTTTGTAGATCCGGTCCGGCGGGCTATCGGCTTGGCGCACGCCGGATGGAGAGGATCGTTAAATCGTATTGGTGCGCGCACTGTGGAAGAAATGCAGCGGCAGTTTGGATCAAACCCCGGCGACATTGTGGCTGCTATTGGGCCATCCATCGGCCCATGTTGTTATGAGGTGGATGAACCGGTGGCCGCTCAGTTTGGCGGGCTTAGCGATTTACAGCCGGATGCTTTTTTGCATCCAAGGCCGGAGCGCCCCGGCAAATATCTGCTGGATTTGTGGGAAGAGAACCGCCGGGTGCTGCTGGCAGCCGGAATAGCGCCGCAAAAGATTACCGTGACTGATGTTTGCTCTTGTTGCAACAGCGGGCTGTTGTTTTCTCATCGGGCCACCGGTGGAAAACGGGGCGGTATGGCTGCAATGATGAGCTTACAGCCGGATGTTTAAATAGGTGAGAGAAAGGGGCTTTGCTATAATTGGACGAAAAAAAGCACGTATATCTGTGCAGGCTTTGCCCACGGGATTGTAACACCGCGCGATCTTGTTCGTCGGGTGAAGGCTATTGCGGCATGGGTAGCCTGCCAGTGGTGGCGCGGGCGGCCTTGCACTATTGGGAAGAGCCCTGTATCAGCGGTACGCGGGGTTCCGGGGCTGTTTTTTTCAGCGGCTGTTCTTTGCACTGCGTTTATTGCCAAAACTACGCTATCAGCGAACGGCGTTTTGGCAAACGCCTTAGCATTGAGGAGCTTGCCGGGCTCTATCGCCGGTTGGAAGAGCAGGGAGCTCACAACATTAATTTGGTAACGGCGGATCATTTTATCCCTGCCGTGGTGCAAAGCCTTCGCCTTTATCGTCCCCGAGTGCCGGTGGTATATAACTGCAGCGGTTACGAAAGCGCGCAAATGCTTGCCGCCCTCAACGGCCTGGTAGATATTTATCTGCCTGATTTTAAATATGCCGACGAGGCCGTGGCTGCACGTTATTCCAATGCGCCCGATTACTTTTCGGTAGCCACAGAGGCTATTCAAGAAATGATCCGTCAGACGGGTAGGCCGGTTTTTGATGATGAAGGCCTTTTGCGCAAAGGCACCCTGGTGCGCCATTTAATATTGCCCGGCCATACGCGCAACTCCATTGGGGTGCTGCGCTGGCTGGCGGAACATGTTCGGGATGAGGTATTGGTTAGCCTAATGGGGCAATTTCTTCCTCAAGGTAAAGTGAACAGCCAAACCTTTTCAGAACTGAACCGGCGGATAACCAAACGGGAATATCAAAAGGTGGAAAAGGCGCTGTTTGATTTGAGGCTAGAGGGCTTTGTGCAGGATCTGGCATCCGCACAAGAGCAATACATTCCATCCTTTCAACTAGAAGGGGTGGAGGAGCCTGAGAATTTAAAAGATATAGGAAAAGAGGGCTTGTCATGAAAGAAATCACATACGACGCTGCGGGCGGAGAAGGCCGTATTTTTGCCCGCATCCTTTCGCCGGATAAGCCGGAGGTAAAGGCGGTGGTACAAATCGCCCACGGTATGGCGGAACATAGCCTGCGTTATTTGGATTTTGCTCATTTTTTAACTTCTCACGGATACGTGGTATGCATTAACGATCACGCCGGGCATGGAAGATCCGTACCCAGCGGCGGCGGTTATGGGTATTTTGGCCAAGGCGGCTATCATTCGCTGCTGAAAGATATGAATACCCTGCGCGGCATTGTGCAAGACGAGTATCCGGATGCGCCCTACATCATGATGGGGCATAGTATGGGATCGTTTTTAGCCCGCGCTTATCTTACCCAATACGGCCAAGGGGTGGCTGCCGCCATATTTTCCGGCACCAGCGGAGGGATGAACCGGTTGGTTATGAAAGCCGGCCGCGCTATCGCTCAGGGGATCGTGCGCAAAAAAGGGCCCAAAGCGTATGACAAAAGGCTGCAAAATTTGGTAAGCGGCAGTTTTAACGATCGGTTTAAGCCGGCCCGCACCGAAAACGACTGGTTGACACGGGATGAAAAGGTAGTGGATCTGTTTAATGCAGACCCTCTGTGCGGCTTTATGTTTACCGCTTCTGCATATTATACGCTAATCTGCTTATTGGACGATATCAACACGCCTGCGTGGTTCCGCGCTGTGCCTCAGATTCCTATTTTGCTGTTCTCGGGGGAGCAAGATCCGGTGGGGGATTTCGGCAAAGGAGTGCGGCGGGTAGCCCATAGGCTGAAAACTGCCGGCCGTCAAGTGGAGTGCAAGCTTTATCCCGGTGGCAGGCACGAAATGCTTAACGAGCTTAATCGCGAAGAAGTTTATCACGACGTGCTGGCTTTTATTGAAAAAGCGTTACAGCAACCAGAGGAAGAATAGTGATAGAGGGGGAATTGGTGCATGAAAATTGTTGTTTTAGCGGGCGGGCTAAGCCCAGAGAGGGACGTTTCCCTTTCTTCCGGTAGCCTGATAGCAAATGCGTTGCTGGATTGCGGCCACCAGGTGCTGCTAATGGATTTATTTCTAGGCATCGATTTGGAAAAAGCTGAGAAACCGCTGTTTCGCAGTGAGCCGCAAGCGCAGCGCTATCAATACGATGTTCCTGCAAAGGAACCGGATTTGCAGGCCCTGCGCGCAGCGGTAAGCCAGAGAGGCACGGTAGGGCCCAATGTATGGCAGGTTTGTCAAGAAGCAGATTTGGTGTTTATTGCCTTGCATGGGGCAGCGGGGGAAAACGGCCAGGTGCAGGCTGCGCTGGATCTGATGGGGGTGCGGTACACCGGATCGGGTTATGAGGGTAGCCTTTTGGCTATGAATAAAGATATTTCAAAACGGCTGCTGCAAGCGGCAGGGGTTAAAACACCGGCTTGGGAGCGCATTTTGTTAGACGACACGGCAGGGGAAATGGATGCAGCCGGCAGGAGTTTTCCTTGCGTTATGAAGCCTTGCAGCTGCGGCTCCAGCGTGGGCGTTACCATTGTAAAACAACCCGACGATTTGCGCGCGGCCGTAGCCTATGCCGGGCGGTATGAAAAAACCGTGCTTTTAGAAGAATATGTGAAAGGACGAGAATTTTCGGTGGGCATTTTGGATGGCGAGGCTTTGCCTGCCATTGAAATTCAACCGGCCGAGGGCTTTTACAATTATGCCAATAAATATCAGCAGGGCAAAACCCGCGAAATTTGCCCTGCGCCTATTACTCCCCAGCAGGAGAAACGGCTTCGTGAATTGGCTTTAACCGCACATCGCACGCTGCATTTGGGCTTTTATTCCAGAGTGGATTTCTTGCTAAAGGAAGGAACCCAGGAGGATTTTTATTGTTTAGAAGCCAACACTTTGCCTGGGATGACCCCCACCAGCCTGCTGCCTCAAGAGGCGGCCGCCATTGGGATAACTTATGCTGAACTTTGTGAAAAGATTGCTTTGGCGGCTTTAAGATGAATTTTAATTTGAAAACCAAGATTTTACAAATGGTACTACCTCTTGTTGGGAATTAATAAAATCCTCCAAAACGCTTGAAAACAAAGGATTTATCGCAATGTGTCCGCCTTATCTCTTTATACGGTTTCATACAAGTTCACTTTTTCTCTCCACAACGTCATAAGGGCAAAAGCAAAGGAAGAACGATAGAAAGAACAGGATAAGAAAAACATGAAATTATTATTTATGATTGGCAATGCTGCTGTTGGCAAAATGACAGTCGGACAGGAGCTGATGAAAATAACCGGTTTACGGTTGTTCCACAATCATATGACTATTGAACCGGTCATTGAAATCTTCGGACAGTATAAAGGCGCAGTTATAAACAAACTTCGTCAGGTCATATTTGAGGAGTTTGCAAAAACTGATAACTACGGAATGATTTTCACTTATATGTGGGCGTTTGATCGGCAGGCAGATTGGGATTATGTTGAGCAGGTTAAAAGGATTTTTGAACCGTACGGTACGGAATTCTACTACGTAGAGCTGGTTGCATCCCGCAAAGTGCGATTGGAAAGAAATGCAACAGAAAACCGTCTTTTACACAAAGCATCAAAAAGGAATATTGAGCTATCAAATCAGATACTTATCAGCGATGACGCGCAATATCGCTTGGAAAGCATGGATGGAGAAATCTCCTTTGATCACTACATGAAAATAGACAATACGAACCTTGCACCAGAGACTGTTGCGCAGATGATAAAAAAGCAATTTAATCTTTGATTCAAATATCGGATGTTCTGAGTACAAACCGCAGGTTTGTACGAGGGGTATATTTCGCTCTCAAACACCGCAGACTTTTACTTCCCGAGAAAGCAGTCAGACAGTCGGATAAATGTAAACTCTTGTTTCGGTTCGTAAGGGCAAAAACAAGGGAAAATACATAAGGCAGGAACACAAACAGGCAAAACACCTTGAAGATACGGTATTTTCAGAGGGGTTGATAGGTAAATTTAATTTTTCGGTTATAAATTGCAAGAAGTCCTTCTTAAGCTTGCAATTTTTATGGAGCCAATAACGCGGTAACTGCCGGGAAAGGGGGCGGATATTCCGATAAATTTCTGTTAAGATCTCTAAAACCCGGCCATATTGGCAAGCGTAATTTATCGTGATTACTGGAATTCAGTTGGTTATTCGGTTTTTTATTGCCAAGTAAATCGGGCGGCGGTATAATAGTAAGGTATTGGAGAAGTTCTGTTTTATTGTTGTTTTATAAAGAATTATGAGAACTTCAAAAAAGAGGAGGCATTTTTATGCAAAAAATGCAGATGCTTTACGAAGGCAAAGCCAAAAAGGTTTATGCAACAGATGATGAAAATCTTTGCATCGTTTCCTACAAAGATGACGCCACGGCGTTTAACGGCCAAAAGAAAGGCACAATTGTCGGTAAAGGCGTTGTCAACAACCGTATGTCCAATTTTCTTTTTCAAATGTTGGAAAAGAAAGGGATTAAAACCCATTTTGTGCAAGAGCTGAACGACAGAGAAACCTTGGTAAAAAAGGTAAGCATTGTACCGCTGGAGGTTATTATCCGTAATAAGGCAGCCGGCAGTATGGCTAAGCGCCTGGGTATGGAAGAAGGCACAGAGTTAAAAACACCTGTGCTGGAGTTTAGCTATAAAGATGACGCGCTGGGCGATCCTATGGTGAACGAATACCATATTTTGGCCGCAGGATATGCTTCAAAAGAGGATATCGACACCATTACCAAAATGGCCTTTGCGGTGAACGACGCGCTATGTGAGTTCTTTAAAAGCGTTAACATTGAATTGATTGATTTTAAACTGGAGTTTGGCCGCTGTGGCGGTGAGATTATTTTAGCGGACGAAATTTCTCCCGATACTTGCCGGTTCTGGGATATCAACACCCATGAAAAACTGGATAAGGATCGTTTCCGCCGCGATATGGGCGGTGTGGAAGAGGCATATGCAGAGGTTATGAATCGCATCGGCCTGTAAAACAATTGGATAGAAATAAAATGCACCGGGCACAAGCGCAGCAACCTGCACTTGTGCCGGTTGCGGTTGAGGAACAAATTCACGGGCAAGCGGATGATTGCCGCTGTGCTCACTTCTAGCGAACGGTTGGTGTAGCATTTGAAGGCAGCTAAAGCAGAAAATCGGTTCATGAGCGAAATGGATGGCAAAGAGAACGCCTTGCTAGCAGAAGGGCTCCATGAGGAGTGCGGCGTGTTCGGCATTTATGGCGACGACGCGGTATCTCCGGCCTATGCGGTTTACAGCGGCTTATTGGCCTTGCAGCACAGGGGGCAAGAAAGCTGTGGTATCGCGGTAAATGATTGCGGCGTTATTTCCCATCATAAAGACATGGGGCTGGTCAGCGAAGTGTTTTCTCCAAAAGTATTGAACAATCTTGGCGGGCAAATGGCAATTGGGCATGTTCGCTATTCTACGGCGGGGGGCAGTGTGCGCGAAAACGCCCAGCCTCTGGTTATGCGTTATGTCAAGGGAACCTTGGCCTTTGCGCACAACGGGAATTTGACCAACGCTTATGAGATTAGGCGGGAGTTGGAACACCGCGGCGCTATTTTTCAAACCACCATCGATTCTGAGGTAATGGCCTTTGTGGTAGCGCGTGAAAGAGTGCATTGCGGCTCTATTGAAGAGGCGGTGCGGCGTGCTATGCCGCAGTTAAACGGCGCTTATTCCTTGTTGGTGATGAGCCCGCGCAAGCTGATTGCAGCGCGTGATCCCTATGGCTTTAGGCCGCTTTGTATGGGCCGTTTGGGGAACTCTTATGTGTTTGCCTCTGAAACCTGCGCGCTGGATGCCTGTGGAGCCGATTACCTGCGAGATGTGGAGCCGGGTGAAATTGTGGTGGTAGATGAAAAGGGCCTGCGCTCCATTCGAGATAACTGCCAAGAAAAGCGTTCACCCTGCATTTTTGAGTACATCTATTTTGCCCGGACCGACAGCGTTATCGACGGCGTCAGCGTATATGAAGCGCGCAAAGAGGCGGGTAGACTGTTGGCCCGCCGGCATCCGGTTGCCGCTGATTTGGTTATCGGCGTGCCGGAATCGGGTATTGACGCCGCGATTGGCTACAGTGAAGCCTCCGGCATCCCTTACGAAAAGGGAATTGTAAAAAACAACTACATCGGCCGAACCTTTATCAAGCCCACCCAAGGGGAACGCCGTAAAAGCGTGCGCCTAAAGCTAAATGCCCTGGGCACGGCAGTGCAGGGTAAGCGTATTGTGCTGCTGGATGACTCGATTGTGCGGGGTACGACCTGCGATAGGATAGTGCGCATGCTAAAAGACGCAGGCGCTGCCGAAGTGCATCTGCGCATTAGCTCACCGCCCTTTTTATGGCCCTGCTATTACGGCACCGATATTCCCTCTCGTGAGGAACTGATCGCCTGCCAGCATTCTGTGGAAGAAATTGGCCGTATCAGCGGCGCAGACTCTATTGGCTATTTGCCGCTGGAGGACTTACCCCTAATGCTAAAAAAGGCGGGGGCGCAATATTGCGACGCTTGTTTTAGCGGTAATTACCCAGCCCCGGTGCCCAAGCATATGTTAGAGGGCAAACCGGAACAAAGCTGTATTCCTATTAAACGGTAGAGAATAAAATGTCGGATATCCAAAATCGATTGTCAGGAGGTTTGTGCTTGTGAAGAACACCTATGAATCGCCTTTATCGTCGCGTTATGCCGATGAGCAGATGAAATACCTGTTTTCACCCGATATGAAATTTCGCACCTGGCGGAAGCTATGGATCGCCTTGGCAGAGGCGGAGATGGAGCTGGGCCTGCCCATTACCCAACAGCAGGTGGATGAACTAAAAGCGCACCAAGACGATATCAACTATGAGGTGGCCGAGCAGCGGGAAAAAGAAGTGCGCCACGATGTGATGTCGCATGTTTACGCTTATGGGCAGCAGTGCCCGCACGCCAAAGCAATCATCCATTTGGGAGCGACCTCCTGCTATGTGGGGGATAATACAGATATCATCATCATGACCGAGGCGTTGCGCCTTGTGCGTGATAAGCTGGTAGGCGTGCTGCGCGTGTTGGCTAAATTTGCCGATACCTATAAAAATCTGCCTACTTTGGCCTTTACCCACTTTCAGCCGGCCCAGCCCACCACGGTTGGTAAGCGGGCCACATTGTGGATGCAGGATTTGCTGATGGATTTGGAGGATGTGGAATACCAGCTTTCCAAAGCAAAGCTGCGCGGAGCCAAGGGAACCACCGGTACCCAGGCGAGCTTTTTAGAGCTGTTTGACGGCGACCACGAAAAAGTAAAAGAACTAGATAGGCGTATCGCCAGCAAAATGGGGTATGCGGGCTGCTTTGCGGTGACTGGGCAAACCTATTCCCGCAAACTGGATAGCCAGGTGGTAAACGTTCTGAGCGGCATTGCGCAAAGTGCGGCAAAGTTTTCCAACGATATCCGTTTGCTGCAGCACCTGAAAGAGATAGAAGAGCCCTTTGAAAAGAATCAAATCGGCTCGTCTGCTATGGCTTACAAGCGCAACCCCATGCGCACTGAGCGTATGGCGTCTTTGGCGCGTTACGTTATGGCAGATGTGTTAAATCCCGCCATTACAGCGGCAACCCAGTGGTTTGAGCGCACTTTGGATGATTCTGCCAATAAGCGCCTGAGTGTGCCCGAAGCATTTTTGGCGGTGGACGCCATTTTGAACCTGTATTTGAATGTAGCCGACGGTTTGGTGGTATACCCCAAAGTGATTGAGCAGAGGCTAAAAAAAGAACTGCCCTTTATGGCCACTGAAAATATCATGATGGATGCGGTAAAGCGCAACGGTGCAGACCGGCAGGAGCTGCACGAACATATCCGTGTGCACTCGATGGCGGCTTCCAAAGTGATAAAAGAAGAGGGCGGCGAAAACGATTTGTTAGAGCGCATCGCGGGGGATCCGGTATTTGGCGTTACGCTGGACCAGCTGCATGCCGTTGTTCGTCCGGAAAAATATGTGGGCCGTGCGCCGCAGCAGACGGAAGAATTCTTGGCCGGCCCTGTGGCTGAAGTTCTGAATAAATATAGCGATGTTGCCTTGGAGCAAGCAGAAATTAACGTATAACCGCCCAATTCGTTTTGTTGCAGGAATGAAGAGCTTGCCCAATTTCATAAGCATAGGAAGGGCGGGCATAAACTTTGTAGAATCTTCCGCCGGATGAACGGTTACCGGACAGGCGGGGAATGGAGCTGGATTTATGGTAAAAGCAATTGTAGGCGCCAATTGGGGCGATGAAGGCAAGGGGAAAATTACCGATGTTTTAGCAGCCCAGTCGGATATTGTCATCCGTTTTCAGGGGGGAAGCAACGCCGGCCACACCATTGTAAATGATTATGGCAAGTTTGCGCTGCACCAGCTGCCGTCGGGTGTTTTCTATCAGCATGTAACCAATATTATCGGCAACGGCGTTGCTCTCAGCGTAGAGAATTTTGTGAAAGAGATGCAGTCGTTACAAGAGCGCGGCGTGCCTGCCCCTAAGGTAATGATCTCTGACAGGGCGCAGATTGTTATGCCATATCACGTTATGTTTGACGTGTATGAGGAAGAAAGACTGTCTTCCCGTAAGTTCGGCTCCACCAAGTCGGGTATTGCGCCTTTTTATGCCGATAAGGTTTCTAAAATCGGGTTTCAAGTTAATGAGCTTTTTGACGATGAAGAAAACCTGCGGGATAAGGTTCGCCATGTATTAGAGCTGAAAAACGCCACGTTAACTGGGTTATATCATAAGCAACCGCTAAGTGAAGAAGAAATCCTCAGCAAGTTGGCGGAATATCGAGAGGCGTTGCGCCCCTATGTGGGGGATACCTTTGATTATCTGTACCACGCTGTGCGGGAAGGAAAGAACGTTTTGTTAGAAGGGCAGTTGGGCGCGTTAAAGGATACCGACTTCGGTATCTATCCCATGGTTACCTCGTCCAACACGATTGCCGGTTATGGTTCGGTAGGAGCAGGTGTGCCGCCTTATTCTATTCAAGAAATTGTCACAGTAGTGAAGGCATATTCCAGCGCGGTGGGCGCCGGCGAATTTGTTAGCGAAATTTTCGGAGAAGAAGCCGACGAGCTGCGCCGCCGCGGTGGCGACGGCGGTGAATATGGAGCTACCACTGGGCGTCCCAGAAGAATGGGCTGGCTGGATTTGGTAGCAACCCGTTACGGTTGCCGTGTGCAGGGTACCACCAGCATCGCCTTTACGGTGTTAGACGTATTGGGTTATTTGGATGAAATTCCTGTTTGCGTGGCATACGAGCTGGATGGGCAGCAAATCGATAACTTCCCCTCCACCACAAAGTTAAAGCGGGCAAAACCCGTCTTGGTAAAAATGCCTGGCTGGAAGTGCGATATCCGCGGTATTACGAAATATGAAGATCTCCCTGAAAATTGCAGGAAATATATCGAATTTGTAGAACAGCAAGTGGGAATTCCCATCCGTATGGTATCCAACGGGCCTTCTAGAAACGACATTATTTACCGCTGACAGGGGGAAAGATTTTCATGTGTGGCATAGTCGGTTATATCGGGTATGAGCAGGCGACCCCGCTTTTGCTGCAGGGGTTAGAAAAATTAGAATATCGCGGTTACGATTCCGCCGGTGTTGCCGTTTATGACGGAAGCCGGTTGGAGGTAGTGAAAGCCAAGGGTAGGCTCCAGGTATTAAGCGATTTGCTGGATGGTGGCAAAAAGCTAACTGGGACGGTTGGTATTGGGCATACCCGTTGGGCAACCCATGGAAGGCCTTCTGACATTAATTCCCATCCACAGGTAAGCGATTCGGGCAAATTTGCTGTGGTGCATAACGGGATTATCGAAAACTATATGCAGCTAAAAGAGCATTTGATCCGCCGCGGTGTGAAATTTGTTTCTGAAACGGATACGGAGGTTGTGGCCCAGCTGTTTGAGTATTACTACAAAGGCGATATGGTAGAAACGCTTATTAAAGTAATCTCGAAAGTGGAGGGCTCTTACGCTTTGGGTGTAATCAGCCAGGAGCATCCCGATCAATTGTTGGCCGTGCGCAAAGATAGCCCGCTTATTGTAGGTTTGGGGAAAGGCGAAAATTATATTGCCTCTGATATTCCCGCAATTCTTTCAAAAACCCGTGATATCTACCGTTTAGAGGATAAAGAAATCGCCGTGCTGACCACCGGCGGTGTGACGGTATACAATACGGACTACGAAATTGTGCAAAAAACTCCCTTCCATGTGGATTGGGATATTTCGGCGGCCGAAAAAGGCGGCTATGAGCACTTTATGGCCAAAGAAATTATGGAACAACCCAAAGCGGTGCGCGATACCATCAGCCCTCGTATCCGCAATGGGGAAATAGTGCTTGACGACATTAAGCTAACACGGCAGCAGATCCAAGATATCAGCAAAATTTTTATCGTCGCTTGTGGTTCGGCCTATCACGTAGGTGTGGTGGCTAAATATGTGTTAGAAAAGTTGACCCGTAAGCCGGTAGAAGTGGATTTGGCTTCTGAGTTCCGTTACCGCAGCCCCATTCTAGACGATAACACGTTGGTGGTTGTTATTAGCCAATCGGGTGAAACAGCCGATACTCTAGCGGCTTTGCGCGAGGCGAAAAAACTGGGCGCCAGAGTACTGTCTATTGTTAATGTGGTGGGCAGCTCTATTGCCTCGGATTCCGACGACGTGTTGTACACCTGGGCAGGACCCGAAATCGCTGTGGCTACTACTAAGGCCTATAGCACGCAGCTTTGCGTGGTGTATTTAATTGCGCTGTATATGGCGCGGCAGCTGGGCACCCTATCTGATGAGGCTTATGCTAATTATGTAGACGAGTTGCAGCAGTTGCCAGATAAAATTGAACAAGTGTTGCAAAACAAAGCGGGTATTCAATATTTCGCCTCTCAATATTTTAACTGCCATGATATTTTCTTCATCGGCCGCAATTATGATTATGCCATGTCGCTGGAGGGTTCCCTTAAACTAAAAGAGATCTCTTATATTCATTCAGAGGCTTATGCCGCCGGGGAGCTCAAGCACGGCCCAATCTCGTTGATTGAAGAAGGCACTTTGGTGGTGGCCCTGGCAACGCAAGATCAACTATTTGATAAAATGGTAAGCAATATCAAAGAGGTTAAAGCACGCGGCGCCGTTGTGTTGGGCGTGACCACAGAAAAGCATAAGGAAATTGAACAGGTAGCCGATTACGAATTTTATATTCCCAACGCCAGCGATATTATGCTGCCTTCTTTGGCAGTTGTGCCGCTACAGCTATTTTCATATTATATTGCCTCTATGAAAGGGTGCGACATTGATAAGCCCAGGAATTTAGCGAAATCGGTAACTGTGGAATAAAAATAACGTCAGGAGCCCATGTGGGAGGTAAATAAATGGATATCAAAAGGGAAGCTGTGGCGATTTTGGATTTTGGTGGGCAATATAGCCAGTTAATTGCCCGCCGGGTGCGGGATCTGAACGTCTATTGCGAGATTCGCCCTTATCACACGCCAGCCAAAGAGTTGCGCGCGGCCGGTTATCGCGCCGTTATCTTTAGCGGCGGCCCCAACAGTGTTTATGCGCCCGGTGCGCCGGCATGCGACCCGGAGGTTTTTCAGCTTGGTGTGCCGGTTCTTGGCATTTGCTATGGCGCACAGTTGATGGCTAAGATGCTGGGCGGCGAAGTAGCTAGTTCAGAAATTAAAGAATATGGAAAAACGCCGGTGTCCTTTTCCAAAGGAGCGTTGTTTAAGGGATTGCCTGAAAACAGCGTGTGCTGGATGAGTCATACCGACTATATTGCGCAGGCGCCGCAAGGCTTTCAAGTGGTTGCCCACAGCGATGTTTGCCCGGTAGCAGCAATGGAAGATGCGCAACGCCGCCTCTATGCCGTACAGTTTCATCCAGAGGTGCAACATACCGAGCATGGGCAAGATATGCTGCACAGATTTCTCTATGATGTATGCGGTTGCTCCGGGCAGTGGGTTATGTCTTCATTTGTAGAGAATACCGTAGAGCAACTCCGTCGGCAGATTGGCGATCGGCGGGTGATCTGCGGATTGTCGGGCGGGGTGGATTCTTCAGTAGCTGCTGTGTTGGTTCACAAGGCGGTTGGCAAGCAGTTAACCTGTATTTTTGTGGATCACGGTCTGCTCCGTAAAAATGAAGGCGACGAAGTAGAGCGCGTTTTCCGTGAGCAGTTTGACATGAACTTAATCCGCGTCGATGCCCGCGACAGGTTTCTTTCTCGTTTGCAAGGCGTAACGGAGCCGGAGAGAAAACGAAAGATTATTGGCGAAGAGTTCATCCGTGTATTTGAAGAAGAAGCAGGTAAAATCGGCCGGGTAGATTATTTATGCCAGGGTACGATTTACCCGGATGTTGTAGAAAGCGGCACAGGCGATGCTGCAGTTATCAAAAGTCACCATAATGTGGGTGGGCTGCCCGATGACGTGGGTTTTTCCGGCATTATTGAGCCTCTGCGCGATCTGTTTAAAGACGAGGTGCGCCGGGTTGGTTTAGAGTTGGGAATTCCCAGTTTCTTGGTGTGGCGCCAGCCCTTCCCCGGACCCGGCTTGGCTATTCGCATCATGGGCGAAGTAACCGCTGAAAAGTTGGAAATTGTTCAAGATGCCGACGCCATTTTCCGCGAAGAAATAGCAAATGCTGGGTTAGAAAGAACCGTTCATCAATATTTTGCGGTGCTCACTGGTATTAAAAGTGTTGGCGTAATGGGGGATGGGAGAACTTACGATAACACCATTGCATTGCGCGGTGTAACCACCAGCGATTTTATGACGGCTGATTGGGCACGTATCCCTTACGAAGTGTTGGAGCGCGCCTCAAACCGTATTGTAAACGAAGTAAAAGGTGTAAACCGTGTGGTTTATGATATTACCTCTAAACCGCCGGCGACTATTGAGTGGGAATAAAACGAAGTACCGTAAAAACCCAGTATTTATGCGGGTTTGCGGCGTTCGGAGAAGTCTTTTGATAACAATTTGATAACAGCCATACAAGAGCCATTATTCTCGCAGCCCAGTGGTTTATGGGTTGCGGAATGATAAAAGGCGGCTTGTATGGCGAAAGAAATCCATATTAGAAAGCCCTTAGCTGTGGGTAATGATTCCATAGCTAAGGGCTTTTTGTCGTTTTTATAAGGTTGCCATAGTGGAAATTATAGCATTTTTTGTAAATATACTATATCTATAAGCTGCTTTCCACACTCAAAAATTGGGTGATCATAGTTGTCGATAAAGAAATTCTTTACGACATAAGAGCGAATAAAGCCGCATTTTTCATAGAAAGGAATGGTTAATGGACTATCACCTGTTCCGACTTGTAGCACCGAATATTGCTCAGAGTATTTCGCAACAAGAAAATCAATAAGTTTTCGGGCATAACCCTGTTTTTGATAGTCAGGCAATGTAGCAATGTTCTTGATTTCCAGTACACCATTGCCCTCATCGGTGACAATGCATTCAGCTTTGACTCCATTATCGTCCAGTACATACATTGTACCACGCTCTAAATATCGGTCTACCATATCTTCTTGCTCATCGGCAAGAAGAAGTAAATGCAGATATCGCTTTTTGTTTTCGTCTATTTCTTGAATTAGCATAGTAGTAGCTCCCCGATAGATTACTCTTTCAATTTGTCCTTAAAGGCTTCGGCTAAGGCATCGCTTAACTCCTGCGAGGGCACTTTCGCCCAAAGCTGCGTGGTATCGTATTTTGGATAGTAGTAACGCCAGCGGTCATAATCGTCCTTGCTGATTTCACCGGCAGAGAGCTTGTCCGCCTGCTCTTTCCAAGCATAGAGCATTTGCAGCAGCTCGTAAGCCTCTTTGCCCTTGTCCTTATTGACTTTCAGGCAAACCTCTCCGGCTGTTTCGCTGACGGTCAGCCCATAAACATCTTCAAGGGTAAATAAGGTGTGCAT
>DVJE01000035.1 GCA_018716975.1 Candidatus Gallacutalibacter stercoravium
ACACCTAACATTGTCAGACAAGACTTACAGGTGTTGCTGGAGGAAGTGAGCTTCGTTGACCGGATCATATTCGGTCGGATGAATTACAGCACCGAAGTTACTGCTTATACACAACACAAGCAGTTCTTCAACGACATGGCTATGGAAGTAATAGAGTTTTGCAATGCTCGTGGTATCAGTTATCACATTAAAGAAGGAACGATAAAAGAATAACTCCAATGTCGAGAGAGACATCTAACCTGATATGTAAATCAGCAGATTTTATGTCTCTATATAATTGATGTTGGTAGCGCTGGAGGATAAATAATATGTTAAGGTTTAGAAATCCTGGGACACAGTACTCTACACAGATTCAGGTAATAAAGCAACTTTACAATGCACTGCATGACCAGGCTTATTTTACGTTGGAAGATATGGCTGTTGTAATTGCACAGGGCAAGCTGATGACCGCCTACGGTTATGCTGGAGAAGATGCTCTTCGATTGAGTAATACAGATCAGGAAAGTATGAACTCAGCTTTGATGAATGCGAAAATGTATGCAGAAGTATTTCGCATGCTTGGTTGGGTAACTCCTTATAGTGAAAAATCATCATATCCTATGGTTTTTACATATATTGGTATTCATGTTGCTTTATCTACCGGTGACTGCTCTAAGCTTTACGAGCAATGCGTTCTTGGCATTAGTAATCCTACACAGCTGACCGATAATATGCGATATGATGAAAAAGTAAGGTTTTTTAAGTGTGCTTTGCGTACTTTTATCGACCTGGGCGGTATCATGTATAAGCATGAGTTATGTCTTGGACCGATGAGTGTTAATGACGAAGATGAAGATTCCTACTTAAGAATGATTCAATTTATCAAATCCTTGAGGGGGGACTATCAGCGCCTAAAAGATGCATTCAATGATCTGGCTGTAAGTCTTGGCATGAAACCCACACCTGTTGATAATTGCACGAGACTCCCGATTGCTTTAATGAAAAGTTGTAACTGGATTGAATCAATCAAGAATAAGAGCCTTTATGGTAAATCTCTTTCATGCTTACAAATCACAAAGCATGGAATAGAGACTTATGAAAAAATAAAAGACATGTACGATCTACGTCTTGATAGGTATCTTGCGTTGGATGAACAAACGCAAGATTCAATGATACGCCTGGGTACTTATTCTATGCTGTCGAGGGCTGGTTATGATATGTCCGCAGTTGAAGACCTGATAGTTGCAGACACAAAAAAATGTGAAAGTATAACAGGCGGAAAAGAGTTGCTCTTCTCCCCTTCGCAAACGATTCGGCGCACCCAAGTTGAAAAGGCACTTGGGTTTAAAATGGGATTGGGGGCTGAATCGCATCATCGGCTTGATGTGTTTGACAGTACTGTTGCAGAACGAGAAATTTTGAATAATACGCAAATTTGGAAACTGAACATCCCTGAAAATGCTTCGACCAAATTACTAACATTGCCAGAGGACAATGATTTCCTACAACGAGTTATCCAAATGGCAGGAAATGGTAAAAAAAGCCGCATAATCGTAAGTGAGCTTTTTGATTATTACAGCGATGCTACACAAACGACATTCTATCCGCTAATAGCTACGCTGTTTAAAATCATGGGGTTTGATTGTTCTTTTTCCAGGCCGGGAGATAATGGCGCCCGTTGGGATGCAATTATTGATGATCCAGAAAGAAGTATCCCTATTGAGATTAAATCGCCGACTGAAGAACAACATCTTTCTATTAAAGCGATACGGCAGGCTTTAGAAAATAAAATTATTCTCTTGTCGCGTAAAACATACATCACTTCACCAGATGTTACTACATTAGCTGTAGGGTACTATATGCCAAATGAGCGCGCCGAGGTAACAAGACTCATTGCTGATTTTAAGGATACTTATGGATACAGAATCGGTGTGATTGATTTAAAATCTTTACTCTCGCTTGCTGTAAGCATCCTCGTTGATGGAAAAGGCTTTGACAAAGAAAAATTATACACATTGGAGGGATTGGTCAATGCGAGTATTTAAAGAAAAAACAAACAGGCAATATCTCTCTGTTCTCAAGGAGATGCCTTGTGCAATTGAAATACATCAGGGGATTCCCGGAACGGCATATTTCAGAAACGGCGATGAATGTCATATTGGATGTCTTGGTTGCACAAATCCCAGGTGTATGTACTTTTCCGAGAATGAAATTGAATGTGACCGAGTTGTGGGGTTTCCGAACGACAAATCAATTAACGCTTGTCCTGTTGAAGCGCTTTCATGGGATGATTCTACCGCTGTACCAGTAATTGATTCGATGAAATGTATAGGCTGTGGGGTTTGTGTTAGTCGTTGCCCCGTAGGTGCGCTGTTCTTTTCAAGTAAAGGGAAATTGGCGGTAAACACAGCCTCTACAGGATATGTTGAAATCAGACAGGCAGACTCGACAACACAGTCCATTCATCTGTGTCAGATTGAACAGTTAGTGAAAATACCACGTATAGGTATCTCCCTTAACGCATCTGACCAATTATTCGAGTCCATATACGACAAATTGTTCCGTCTAAAGAATAGCTATCACAACTCTGTTGGCCGGAGCCTATTAATCGCTTTGGGCTGCAAGTGTTCAATGCGGAGGATTGGCGATGTGTATACTCGTATGGATGCAATATATTCCTCTCCAGCGGGTTCCTTCGGTGCTATTGAAATAGAATTCGGAAGAGATACTCTTGATGCATCCAGGGGAATTCTGGATGATATTGCGGTTCTCAACACACGATATGGCATACATAAACATGACAATAAAGCTCTTGTAATTTGTCTGCAGTTGCCAAATGCCCGGCAGGGATATTGGCAGGTCGTAAGAGATGTAAACATCGTTGAAGGAATTAAAATTGGAACTATTACCGTTGGGGCTTTAATGTTCCTTTTATGGAATGGGTGTGTTCTTGAGCCTGAAAATGATCGATATTACATCGACTATGACAATATGGATTTAAGAAGTATTCTTTGCGCCCAAGTTGACTGCGATAACATTCCGTTGAGTGATAAGGAACTGGGGATTGTAGAGCCTATGAAATAAAAGTAAAAATAGACCAGTGGAGAAAAGAGTTGAATAGTCTTGACAAGTGTTGCTCTGTGTGGTATCATATGAAATGGCGATTACTACGCAGAAAGGTGGAATGATAATATGTCCGAGAATATAGTTGGAACTAAGCAAGCAGCTGAAATGCTCGGAGTGAGCGTTTCAACTATTTATAGAATGGTTGATCAAGGCATCCTCCTACCAACAAAAACCCCTGGTGGGCAGAGACGGTTTCCCGTAAGCCAGTTGGAAGAATATAAAGAAAAAAGTCGTACCATTATTGCACCACAAAATCCTTATCAAATGAAACTTGATATAGATTCGGGAAAAATTGTGGAGAACACCAGCGATGATTCACCACAGATTAATTCTGGAGATGATGAGGATTCGAAGGAGACTCTCGAAGTAGTTGCTGACGATAAGCCAGTAGACCCCCGTAATTCATTAAATGACCTTAACGGTTCTCAATGGCTTCCCGAAACAAAAAGTTTCTTTTACCAGAAAGGACTTGGTTCGAAACATCCCCATGCTCAAATCGAGCGTCAGCATCCCGCTCCGTTTTCTTTTCAAGATATTTCTCGTCTTGTGATTTTTTTTACAAAAAAGGGTATGAAGGTGCTCGATCCCTTTGGTGGGGTAGGCTCTACCGCAAAAGCGTGTGAACTTGAAGGGCGTGTTTGCACAAGCATTGAACTGCAAAAGAAATGGCATGATTTAGCGATTGAGCGTTTGGAAACAGAGGTCGGAGAAGGCATATCTAAAAAACATACTTTTATCCTTGGAGATACGCGCGAGGAATTAAAGAAATTTGAAGCTTGTTCATTCGATTTTATAGTTACAAGTCCTCCTTATTGGTCTATTCTCAATAAGAAGGCTGATTATAAGGTAAAAAAGGAGCGTTTGGCCAATAATCTGGCTACTAATTATTCAGATAATGACGAAAACGACCTTGCAAATATCAAAACCTATGAAGAGTTTCTTCGCGTTCTCGTTAATGATGTATTCCTTGAATGCGGTAGACTTCTACGACCCAAAAAGTATATGTGTTTGGTGGTTTCAGATTTCAGAAATAAATCTGAATTTATAAGTTTCCACAGTGATTTAATTCAAGCGTTAAATCACAGGACAACTGTGGACGGCTATAAAATCACGCTGCAAGGGGTCAAAGTTCTCTTGCAAAACCATAAAACTCTTTTGCCGTACGGCTATCCTTTTGCCTATGTAGAAAACATCCATCATCAGTACATACTGATCTTTAGAAAGGACAAGAAGTGATGGCAGAGGTTTATAATGGGTTAATCTGTGGAGACTCCGATGTTCTCCTTCAAAAAATGCTGGACGCTGGAATAAAGGTTGATCTTGTATTGACCGATCCTCCTTATAACCTTAATAAGGACTTCGGAAACAATAGCGACAAACTTTCGTTGGAGGAATATCTATCGATTTCAAAAAAACGTATTGAATTATGCCGTGACCTGCTTACCCCTAACGGAAGTATTATATGGTTTGGTATTCATCACTATATTGGCTTTATTCAATCCATCATGTATGAGGTGGGGTTGAATTATCGGCGAATGAATATTTGGTATTATGAGAACGGATTTAGCAGACTTACTACAGCACCGCTTACGCAATATGAGCCGTTTCTCTGGTTTTCAAAATCATCCAAGAAATGGGTTTATAATGTTGATGATGTTCGCATTCCATATAAAAGCACAGAACGTTTAAAAAATCCTATATATTACAAAAACTCAAAGGGAGAACGAGTAAAGTGGGAACCGAATCCGCTTGGCGCTATGCGTGGAGATGTGTGGGCATTTCCTACCCTCGCAGGGAAATTATTCAAAGATGAAAAAACACCACATCCGACCCAAAAACCTGAATCGCTGATTACTGAAATAATAAAGGCATTCTGCCCTAAAAATGCAGAAGGGTTTTATGAAGGAACAATCTTGGATCCGTTCCATGGTTCTGGGACATTGGGAGTATGTTGCGAGAAACTAAATAAACAAGGGCATAAAATTAAATGGATTGGCATTGAACTTGAAGAGCGTTGGTGCGCTGTAGCGCAAGAACGTCTTAATAAAATACGCGCTGCTGATTAAGTAATTTCTTTACACAGATTGAACTTTTTAATTTTTCCACACCTTTTAATTATTCCAAAATCGCTACACCGCAAGGCTGTCACTCCTCCACATTACCGAGCGGCAGCAGGACAATTAAACACATAAAACAAGGGCTTCCAAAGTCAGAGCACGACCTCGGAAGCCCTTATTTCAAGCCTTTTTCGGTGGCTTTGCCCCGGAGAGGGCTTTTTCTTTTGTATCAAAATCAGTAGGAACATAGACCTTTGGCGGGGAACCGCTGCTTTTTCCAGAAACGGTGTTTGCTATCCATCAAGCGGCCAAGGAGTGCGGCGTTAAGCAGCGCGATATTATCACCAACGGCTGCCTTCGCGGCGATTCAGAAAGGATTGCGCAAGTGGCGCAGCAACTTTGCCAAAGCGGCGTTACCTGCGTGCTGCTTTCGGTAGACGCCTTTCATGCAGAGCATCTTTCTTTACAGCGCCAGCATTTATTTGCCAAGGCGTTGTTAGATGCCGGTATTCCTGAGGTCATGCTGCATCCGGCTTGGTTGGTAGGAGAAGAGGCAGATAACCCATATAATCGGGAAATAAGGCGATGCTTGGAATCTTTTTCTGATTTACCCATTCCAATCAGCAGCGGCAATGTGGTTTTTCCGTCGGGAAACGCAAAAAAATACTTAGCAGACTATTTTCCGCCAGAACCTTCTAAAGAAGAAAAAGATCGGGCAATGCATGAATTTCGCTGCGGGCAAGCACCCTACACCAGCCGGTTGGATGAATTGGATTGCTTATCGATTGAACCGGATGGGGAGGTAATGGCCTGTGCGTTTCCTATCGGCAACCTCAATCAGAAGCCCATGAGCCAGATCTTAAATGATTTTCGGCCGAATGAGGATCCTTACATGTCTTGCTTGATTCATGGCAGCGTAGCGGATTTATGCCGGTATGCGGTACAGGAGGGAATGGATCCGAACTTGATACAACACGATACGCCCTGTGCGGCCTGTTATGCGGTGGCTATGTGGCGGAAAAATCGCCAATAAACCTTATATATCATTTGGCGAACAACACCAAATAAAAGGGCTGCGTCCAATCGTAAAATCAACAGAGGACGCGGCCTTTTTATGTCAAAATAAACGGCATGCAAACCGATTATTTATGTGACAAAAGGTTAATAATGGTTGTATTCAGCAGTAAAGTGCTTTACATCCCCCGGTTGTTATTGTAAAATATAGGGGATTAGAATACTTTCGGGGAGTGTTGCGTTTGGAACCTAAGTATAAGCGCGTATTACTCAAGTTAAGCGGGGAGGCCCTGGCAGGGCCGGATAAGCACGGTATAGATGTGGACACGGTGCTTCATATTTGTTCTGCGATAAAGCAATGTGTAGACATTGGGGTGCAGGTTGGCATTGTAGTTGGCGGCGGGAACTTTTGGCGCGGCCGCAGCAGCGGTAAAATGGATAGAACGCGCGCCGACCATATGGGCATGCTGGCTACCGTTATCAATGCATTAGGCGTTGCCGACGCCCTGGAACAGTTGGAGGTACCTGTGCGGGTGCAAACTGCTATTTCTATGCAGCAGGTTGCCGAGCCATATATTCGCAACCGTGCGGTGCGCCATTTGGAAAAGGGCCGGGTGGTTGTTTTTGGCTGCGGTACCGGCAATCCGTTCTTTTCTACCGATACGGCTGCCGCTTTGCGTGCAGCGGAAATTGACGCGGATATTGTATTTAAGGCCACAATGGTAGACGGTGTTTACGACAGTGACCCCAAAAAGAACCCGGCGGCGGTCAAGTATAACACCTTGTCTTTTCATGAGGTGCTCAGTCAGGACTTGCAGGTGATGGATAGCACGGCGGCTTCTTTGTGCAAGGATAATCATTTGCCGATTCTGGTATTTAGCATCGAAAATCCCCAAAATATTGTAGATGCGGTGTGCGGTAAAGAAATCGGCACACTGGTTAAGGAGGACGCGTGAAATGCAACAAGTATTTTCTGCCGCAGAGAGCAAAATGAAAAAAACCGTTGGCGTACTGACTGAAGAGTTTGGCGCAATCCGTGCGGGGCGGGCGAATCCTGCTGTTTTAGACAAAATCCATGTGGATTATTACGGTGCCCCCACCCCCATCAACCAGCTGGCGGCGGTTTCGGTGACCGAGGCCCGCGTACTTACCATCCAACCTTGGGATGCTTCGGTGCTGCATGGCATTGAAAAGGCGATTCAAACTTCTGATTTGGGCATAAATCCGCAAAATGACGGCAAGGTTATCCGCCTTACCTTCCCCCAGCTAACGGAGGATAGGCGCCGCGACATTGTTAAGGATGTAAGCAAACTTGCAGAAGAAGCTAAGGTGGCAGTGCGTTCGGTGCGCCGCGATGCAATTGATAAGCTCAAAGCAATGAAGAAGAGCTCTGAAATCACAGAAGACGATCTCAAAGATGCAGAGAAGAAAATGCAGGATTTGACCGATAAGTTCTGCAAAGAGATTGATGGCCTTAGCGATAATAAGCAAAAAGAGATTATGTCTATTTAACCTTTGGCGCAAGAAAGAAGGGCAGTGGCGGGGTTCCCGCCACTGCACAAGCTTTTAGAAAGGAAGCCGCGCGTTATATAGGGCAACCGAGCACGGCGGTAAAACAATGGGATTCTTTTCAAACGAGCAGGAAGTTGATAGAGTGCTGCCGCGCCATGTAGGCATTATTATGGATGGCAACGGCCGCTGGGCCAAGAAAAGGGGATTGCCCCGCTCCGCCGGCCATACGGCGGGAGCGGCCAACTTTCGCACCATCACCAAATATTGCAGCACAATCGGCATTCCTTACCTAACGGTGTATGCTTTTTCCACCGAAAATTGGAAGCGCCCGGCAGAAGAGGTGGGCGCCTTAATGCGCTTGTTCCGTCAATATTTGGAAGAAGCGTTGCGGGATTTTCAAGAGGAAAACATCCGTGTTTTATTTTTAGGAGATAGATCGGCTTTTGCGCCGGAGTTAAGAGAATTAATAAACCGCACCGAAGAAGCCTCGGCGGATAAAACAGGCATGGTGCTGAATATTGCAATGAATTACGGCGGTCGGGATGAAATCATCCGGGCTTGCAGGTTATTAATAGAGGAAGTGCAGCAGGGGCGGTTGCATGCTGAGGATATTGATGAAGCATGCTTTTCTAACCATTTGTACACAGCGGGCCAGCCGGATCCCGATTTAATCATCCGGCCCAGTGGTGAAAACCGGATCTCTAATTTTTTGTTGTGGCAATCGGCTTATGCGGAATATGTTATTATGGATATCTTGTGGCCCGATTTTAAAAAAAAGGATCTGGATCGCGCTTTGGAAATATTCGCCAAGCGTAGCCGGCGTTTTGGAGGGGTATAATTTGGCAAAAAGGATTACTTCAGCGGCGGTGGGAGTTACATTGGCGGTAGCGGTGTTTGTGGCCGGGCATTTTTATCCAATGGTGATAAATGTAGCCATAGCGGCTGTTTGCGTCGTAGCCGTATACGAGATATTCACCGCTATGGGTATCAGCAAACAATATGTTATCATTTTGCCCAGTTTGGTTTTCGCTGTGATCATGCCGCTGTTGGGCGGAGGCATCGTTTGGGATTTTGCTTGGTATGCCTATACGGTTATCTTGTTCTTCATCATGATTTTTATGAACCAGGTGCTATCTTTTAAAGATATTGCCGTAATCTACAGCATGAGTATGCTGATTAGTATTGCCTTGAGCATGATTGTGTTGGTACGGTATCTGGATAAAGACAACGGCATTTTCTATGTGGTTCTTACATTGGGCCTGCCTTGGACAGCGGACGGCGGCGCTTACTTTATTGGCAGTTTTTTTGGTAAACATAAGCTTTGCCCCAACATTAGCCCCAAGAAAACAGTCGAAGGGGTAATAGGCGGTGTGATTGTTTGCGTTATCTGTTCATTGCTGATTGGGTGTGCGTTTGATTTTTGGCTGTTGCCTGCTATTTCTGTTCATTACGGATACTTAGCCCTTTTGGCATTGTTGGCGTCGCTTGTGTCGGTGATTGGGGATTTAACCTTTTCTTTAACCAAGCGCGGCTGCCAAATTAAGGATTTTGGCAATGTTATTCCAGGGCATGGCGGCGTTTTAGATCGATTTGACAGCGTTATTTTTGTGGCGCCTTTGGTTAGCTTCTTTGTGCAGTGGCTACCGTTGATTTAGCTTTTGCTGGTGCGCAGGTAGGGCGGCTGGATTAAGGAGGAGCATTCCCAATGAAAACGGTTTCTGTGCTGGGCTCCACTGGGTCGATAGGGGAGCAGACGTTAGATGTGGCCCGCCGGCTGGGCATTTCGGTATATGCCGTTGCGGCCCATCATAATATAAAACGGTTGGAACAGCAGGTGCGGGAGTTCCGTCCTGCCTTAGCAGTGGTATATGACGAAGCGGCGGCTGGAGAGTTAAAGACAAGGTTGGCGGATACATCCACCCGTGTGGCAGCTGGCATGGAAGGTTTATGTGAAGCAGCTGCCGCGCCCGTAGATATCGTTCTCAATGCAGTGGTTGGCATGGTAGGTTTGCAGCCCACCTTGTCAGCCATTCAGGCTGGGCGCACAGTGGCGCTCGCCAATAAAGAAACCTTGGTGGCCGGCGGCCAATTGGTGATGGAAGAGGCCCGAAAGCGTAGGTTGCGTGTTTTGCCGGTGGATAGCGAACATTCAGCAATTTTTCAATGCTTGCAAGGCTGCCCGGAGCCGGAAGCGTTGCAGCGGCTGATCTTAACGGCTTCCGGCGGACCCTTTTTTGGCAAAGATAAATTGGACTTGCAAAATGTAACACCACAGCAAGCCTTGCAACATCCCAATTGGAATATGGGGGCTAAGGTAACCATTGATTCGGCCACAATGATGAACAAAGGGCTTGAAATTATAGAGGCTGTTTGGCTTTTTGGTTTATCTTCACAACAGGTAGATGTGGTTGTGCACCGAGAGAGTATTGTACACTCTTTGATAGAATATCGGGATCATTCAGTTATTGCCCAACTGGGGCTGCCGGATATGCGGATTCCCATTCAATATGCTCTTACATGGCCGTGCCGCTATCCTTCACCGGTGGAGCGGTTAGACTTAACAAAGATTGGCGCCTTACATTTTGCTGAACCGGATGAAGAAACCTTTCGCTGCTTAAAAGCATGCCGCCGGGCTATTGAGCGGGGCGGTCTTGCACCTGCGGCTGCCAATGGCGCGAATGAAGAAGCCGTGCAGTTGTTTTTGCAGCAAAAAATTTCCTTCTTAGAAATTGGAGATTTGGTCACCGAGGCGATGGAGCGGCAGCCGGATTGCCGGGACTATCATTTAGCCGACGTCCGTTTGGCCGACGAAGAAGCGCGGCGTTACGTGAGGCGCGCTGTTGGATGCAAAGAATAAAGCGGGCAAGGGGAATGCGGAGGCGCCTGGATTTGCGGTATGCCGGGCATCTTAAACAAGAAAAGGGGCGTTTCCTATCATTAATGTACTTTTAGTTATTATTGCGGTTCTGTTGTTTGGCTTTATTATCTTTATTCATGAGTTTGGGCACTTTTTTGTGGCAAAGGCCTGCGGCATTAAGGTAAATGAATTTGCCATTGGCATGGGCCCCACGTTGTTTCATTTTCAAAAAGGAGAAACCCGTTACGCGTTGCGGCTTTTGCCTATTGGCGGCTTTTGCGCCATGGAAGGGGAGGACGAAGAAAGCGACGACGATCGTGCCTTTAACCGTAAACCAGTTTGGAAGCGCGCCTTGGTTGTGGTGATGGGCGCAATCATGAATGTAGTTTTGGGCCTTATTTTAATGATGATTATTTTGGGTCAGCAACCTTATTTTGCCTCTACTACCGTGTCGCGGTTTGCCACAGGCGAGGATGGGGCCGCTGTGCCCACCCAGGAGTCGGGCCTACAGGTAGGGGATGAGATTATCTCGGTTAACGGCTATGCTGTGATGTGTGATCGAGATTTGAGCTTTGCCCTAATGACCGATAAAGATTTTACGGTGGATATGACGGTGCGCCGCAATGGGGAAACGGTGGAGTTGCCCCAGGTGCGCTTTGGCACGCAGACGGCGGAAGACGGCACCGTATCTATGGTGTTGGACTTTTATGTGTTGCCCATTGAAAAAAATTTCGGCACGATGATTACCCAGTCATTTAACTATACCGTATCTACGGTGCGCATGGTGTGGGCCAGCTTAATTGGGCTGCTCACCGGGCAATATGGGCTCAACGATATGGCTGGGCCCGTGGGTGTGGCGCAGGCCATCGGCCAGGCAGCTTCAACGGGATTGGAGGTTAATTTTGCCGCTGCGGTCAATAATATTCTAATGATAATGGTTATTTTCACGGTGAATTTAGGCGTTGTGAATCTATTGCCTATTCCTGCGCTGGATGGCGGCAAACTGGTATTTTTGCTGATAGAAGGCATTCGCCGTAAGCCGATCAATCCCAAATACGAAGGGTGGATCAGCGCAGCTGGTTTTGCCTTGGTCATAGGGCTAATGCTGGTCGTCACCTTTAGTGATGTGCTCCGGCTGTTTACCGGTCAGGGCTTGGGCGGATAACGAAAGGAATCGTGATTGCCATGTCATACCAAACCCAAAAAGTTTATGCGGGTTCCCTGCCTATCGGCGGCGGGGAACCTGTTTGTGTTCAATCTATGCTTAACGTGCGGGCAGAGGATGTTGCCGGCAATGTGGCCCAGGCTAAAGCGCTGGAGGCTGCCGGTTGTCAACTCATCCGCGTGGCGGTGCCGGACAAGCGCGCGGTGCGACTGATTGACGCGTTAAAAAATGCGGTAGATGTGCCGATTGTGGCGGATATCCATTTTGATTACCGCCTGGCCTTGGAATCCGCTGCGGCGGGGGTGGATAAGATCCGCATTAACCCCGGTAATATCGGCGGGATAGACAGGGTGAAGGCTGTGGCCCGTGTCTGCAAGACAAAAGGGATCCCCATTCGCATCGGCGTAAACTCCGGCTCTTTGGAAAAAGAAATCCTGCAAAAATACGGGCATCCCACGCCGGAGGCTTTGCGCGACAGCGCTCTTTATCACGCCTCCTTGCTGGAACGGTTTGATTTTGACGATATCGTGCTTTCTATGAAATCCTCCGATGTGGCGGTAATGGTAAAAGCGTATGAGCTTACCGCCCAGGCATGCCGTTACCCGCTGCATTTGGGTGTAACTGAAGCGGGCACAGAACGTATGGGCATAATTAAGTCGTCGGCAGGGATTGGTTCGCTGTTGCTGCACGGCATTGGTGATACCATCCGCATATCGCTGACGGCGGATCCGGTGAAAGAGGTGCAGGCGGGGTTGGACTTGCTCAAGGCCTTAAACCTGCGCAAAGGGATACAGTTTGTATCCTGCCCCACTTGCGGACGCACAAAAATTGATTTGATTGGGCTGGCACAGCAGGTGGAAAACCGGCTGGCAGGTTGCCGTAAAAATATTAAGGTGGCCATTATGGGCTGTGCGGTGAACGGCCCGGGCGAAGCTAGGGAAGCGGATATCGGCGTAGCCGGAGGCGATGGCGTGGGTCTTTTGTTCAAAAAGGGTGAAATTTACCGCAAGGTGCCTGAAAACCAACTGGTGGATGCCCTGGTATCTGAGGTGGAAAAAATGTAGCTGGGCAGCTATATTACCGAAATGCACAGCAAGCGTGAGATAACGAAAGATGGGGAAGGGTAAGTGAAAAATTTTAGCGAATTCTTTGAACCATATATGAAAAAGGGCGGGTTACCCGCGGCAATAGGGGCCGGTAATATAGAATCAATGAAGATTGACGCCCAGCACAGAAGCATGGCGCTGCACGTGGCTTTTTCACAGCCGGTGGAGCGCCGGTTGCTTTTTGATGCAGAGCAAGCGCTGGCGGCGTCGGATCTGAATTTAAGCATGGTAGAGATCAATCCGCGCTTTCCCGCCCAAACTTTTAGTGTGGAGTATGTGCCGCAGCTTATGGCTGAGCTTGGGCGCAAGTTTGCCAGTTTGCAGGGCACCATTGGCGATGCCACCGCTGCGCTAGAAAAGGATGAACTCACGGTTTTTTTAAAGCACGGTGGAATGCAGATTCTAGAAGAGAAAAAGTTTGATAGGGAGCTCATCCGTCTGATCCAGCAGGAGTTTGGGTTAACCGTGCAGGTGAAATTTGACGGTGTGCTGTCGTTGGAACACGACGACGCCCAATACATAGAGCACCAAAAGCACCGGCAAGAAAAGCAGCGCCGCCGCCAGGTAGTGGAGCAAGTGGAAGAATATGAATCCAAAATGGCGGCAAAAGAGGCAAAGCCCCACACCATCAGTGTGCGCACAGGGGATACGTTGCTGCCAACTGTTTGTTTGGATAGCGTTCGCCCCATCTACGGCAAGCTGGGTAAAGCGGCGCCGGTGCCTATTAGCCGGGTTTCCCCTGATTTTGGATCGGTTACCATTTGGGGCGAAGTGTTTGCGTTAGAACAAAAAGAAACCAGAGACGGCTCAAAAAAAATCTATTCCATCAATGTTACCGATTATACGGGCTCCATGAGCCTGAAAATCATTGAAGATAAGAACCAGTGCAAAGCATTGGATGCCATTTCTAAAGGAGATTCTTTGTTAATCCGCGGGGAAATCAGCTATGATAAGTACGACCGCGAGGTAGTGCTGCGGCCTCGTGCCATTGGTGCGGTGGAAAGGGTTCAAGTGGTGGATGACGCCGAAACCAAGCGTGTAGAGCTGCACCTGCACACCAACATGTCATCGATGGATGGCATGAACACGGCGGGAGATTTGATAGCCCGGGCCGCCAAATGGGGCCACAAAGCGGTGGCAATCACCGATCACGGCGTAGCCCAGGCTTTTCCCGACGCGATGAACGCCGCGGCAAGAATAAAGAAAAACGGCGGCAGCATTAAGGTCCTGTATGGTACGGAGGCATATTTTGTGAACGACATGGTGCCTGTGCTTTCAGGAGAAACCGACACGCCGGTGGATGGGGAATACATCTCGTTTGATATCGAAACCACCGGCCTGAGTGCTCGTGAGGATCGCATTACGGAAATCGGCGCGGTGCGCATCGTCAACCATGAAGTGCGCGATACATTTAATACCTTTGTCAATCCTGAGCGGCCGATCCCGGCTAAAATCACCGAACTTACCGGGATTACCGACGCTATGGTAGCCGACGCACCCTCTGAAGAGGAAGCGGTGCGGGCGTTTTTGGAGTTTTGCGGCCCCAATACGGTGCTGATTGCCCATAACGCCGGCTTTGATACCTCTTTTATCCGTATGGCATGCCAGCGGCATCAAATGGATTTTGCAAACCCCTATTTGGATACCGTGCCTATGGCCCGCGCCATGTTACCCAACATTAAAAACCATAAGCTGGATACTGTGGCCAAAAGCCTAAAACTGCCCGATTTTAACCATCACCGGGCGTCGGATGACGCAACGATCCTGGCTCATATCTTTTTAGCGTTGATTAAACGGTTGGAAGAGGAGCAAGGCGTTAAACAGATACAAGAGATCAACACCTGTCTGGCGGGGGGCGATGTAAAGAAAATGCGCTCTTATCACCAGATCATCTTAGTGAAAAACCAAGTGGGCCTTAAAAATCTGTATAAGCTTATTTCTATGGCCCACCTGCAATATTTTTATAAGCGTCCCCGTATCCCCAAAAGCGAGCTGATTAAGCTGCGTGAGGGACTCATTATCGGCAGCGCTTGCGAAGCCGGAGAACTGTTTCGTGCAATTGTGGACGGCAAACCCTGGGAGGAGCTTTGCCAAATTGCCCGTTTTTACGATTATTTGGAGATTCAGCCCATCGGCAACAACCGCTTTATGCTGCGAGATGGCACTGCCAGCAATGAAGAGCAGCTGCGCGATTTTAACCGCACGGTGGTTAAACTGGGCGATCAGCTGGGTATTCCGGTGGTGGCAACCTGCGATGTGCATTTTTTGGATCCCCACGACGCGGAGTATCGCAAAATTTTGATGGCGGGGCAAGGTTTTGCTGATGCCGACGAGCAGGCCCCCCTATATCTGCGCACCACACCCGAAATGCTGGAAGAGTTTGCCTATCTGGGCAAAGAAAAAGCTTACGAGGTGGTGGTAGAGAACACCAACCGCATAGCCGATTCTATTGAAGAAGTTAGCCCCATCCCGCCGGGCGTGTTCCCACCGTTTATCGACGGCGCCGAAGAACAGCTAACCAGCATCACCTGGGAGCGGGCCAAAAAGATGTATGGGGATCCGCTGCCCGATATTGTTTACCAGCGGTTGGATAGGGAGCTTTCATCCATCACCAAGCACGGCTTTTCGGTGCTGTATATGACGGCGCAAAAGCTGGTGGCCGATTCCGAAAAGCACGGCTATTTGGTGGGTTCCCGTGGATCGGTGGGTTCCTCCTTTGTGGCTACCATGTCGGGTATTTCAGAGGTAAACCCCTTGTGCCCCCACTATGTTTGCCCCAACTGTAAACACAGTGAGTTTATTACAGACGGCAGCTATGGCTCTGGGTTCGATCTTCCCCCCAAAAAGTGTCCGCAGTGCGGCGCCGAATATATGCGCGACGGGCACGATATTCCCTTTGAAACCTTTTTGGGATTTGATGGCGACAAAACGCCGGATATCGACTTAAACTTCTCTGGTGAATATCAAAGCGACGCCCACCGCTATACGGAAACGCTGTTTGGCAAAGACAACGTATTCAAGGCCGGAACAATTTCTACCGTGGCGGAAAAAACGGCTATCGGCTTTGTGAAAAAGTATGCGGAGGAAAAGGGCGTTACCATGCATAAGGCGGAAGAAGCCCGGCTGGCGGTGGGCTGCACAGGCGTTAAGCGCACCACCGGCCAGCATCCCGGCGGCATGGTAGTAGTACCGAGGGGGATGGAAATCTACGATTTTTGCCCCATCCAGCACCCTGCAAATGATCAAAATTCCGATAATATCACCACCCACTTCGACTTCCACTCCATCCATGACACGATCTGTAAGCTGGATGAGCTGGGGCACGATGTGCCGTCCATTTACCGGTATCTGGAAGAGTACACCGGTATCTCGGTGATGGATGTTTCCATGAGCGATCCTGAGGTAATGTCTCTGTTTACCTCCACCAAAGCTCTGGGGGTGAGTCCGGAAGATATTGATTCCAAAACCGGAACTTTTTCATTGCCGGAGGTGGGCACGAGTTTTGTGCGCCAAATGCTTATCGATACCCAGCCCAAAACCTTTTCTGATTTGCTGCAAGTTTCCGGCCTGTCTCACGGCACCGATGTGTGGTTGGGCAACGCTCAGGAACTCATCGCTAATAAGACTTGCACCATTTCAGAGGTTATCGGTACACGCGACAGCATCATGACCTATTTGATGCACAAGGGCTTGGAACCCAAAATGGCTTTTAAGATTATGGAAATTGTGCGTAAGGGCAACGCCAAAAAGCTGCTGACCGAAGAGCATCTGGCGGCCATGCGGGAGCATGATGTGCCCGAATGGTATATTGATTCGTGTATGAAGATTAAATACATGTTCCCTAAGGCCCACGCCGCCGCCTATATGATCTCAACCATGCGGCTGGGGTGGTATAAGGTGCACCGGCCTGTGGAATATTACGCGGCTTATTTTACCGTGCGCGGCGAGGATTTTGACGGCGCGCTGGTTATGCAGGGGCGCGACGCTGTGCGCCGTTATATGGATGAAATCAAACGCAAGGGCAATGAGGCCAGCGCCAAAGAAAACGCTTCTTACGCTGCGCTGCAAATCGTTAATGAAATGTTGGCGCGGGGCATCGAGATCCTGCCGGTGGACCTTTATAAGTCGGATGCGCGCAAATATCTGGTGGAGGATGGTAAAATCCGTCTCCCCTTCGGTTCACTGGCCGGTGTAGGCGGCGCTGCTGCCCAAAGCTTGCAGGAGGCTAGGGAAGACGGGCCCTATATCTCGGTGGATGATTTGCAGGCGCGTTCCAAGGTAACCAAAGCGGTTATGGAAACCTTGCAAAGCGTGGGCGCGTTGAACGGCCTGCCCGCCAGCAGTCAGATGACCCTGTTTTAAGAAGCTGTTGACAGCAATGTTTTATTATGCTATTATATTAGCACGCTAAAGTGATTGGCGGGGCTTATTTTGTCCTGCCGGGAAATGAGGGCATATGAAAAAATATTGTAAAACGATCCCTGAGGGAACAAGGGATTTATTATTTGAAGAATGCGGCGCGCAGCGGCATATTGAGCATGAGCTGGCTGGGGTGTTTCAGGCCCGTGGTTTCCAAGAGGTAATGACGCCTGGGTTGGAATATTATGATGTGTTTTCTTTGCCGGCGGCGGGCATCCCGCAAGAGCTTATGTTTAAGCTTACCGATCATAAGGGTAGGTTGCTGGCGTTGCGTCCCGATTCTACGCTGCCTATAGCGCGTCTGACCGCTACCCGTTTACAAGATCAACCGCACCCTTTACGGCTGTATTATATCCAAAAGGTATATAGCAATAACCCCAGCCTCACCGGCCGCAGCAACGAAGTGCTGCAAACCGGCATTGAGCTGCTGGGCGCAGGAGGGATGCGGGCCGATCTGGAAGTACTCTCCATGGCGATGGAAGCGCTGGCCAGTTGCGTGCCCGATTACCGCATAGAGCTGGGCCACGCGGGCTTTTTTAAAGCGTTGGCCGCACGCTTGCCGGTGGGTGACGATTTGCGCGAGGATATCCGGGTTTCTATCGAGTCGAAAAACTACGCTGCGTTGGATTCTATTTTGGATAAGCTGGAACAAACCGATGCGGTGCGCGCTATCCGCCGCCTGCCTCGCTTGTTCGGCGGTGAAGAGGTGTTTGAAGAGGCGGCGGCGTTGTGCGGGGAGTGCCAGCCGCTGGATTATTTAAAAAAGCTGTATCGCGCTTTAGCCTCTATGGGCCTGGCAGATAAGCTGATGATCGATCTGGGCTTGGTGCAGCGCAACGATTATTACAGCGATATTGTTTTTTCTGGCTATGTAGAAGGCTCGGGCGATGTGGTGCTTTCCGGCGGCCGGTACGACAACTTGCTGGAAAGCTTCGGCGCCGCCATGCCGGCGGTAGGCTTTGGCATTAATGTAGATGCCCTGACCCGTTTGGCTATGAGCCGCGGCGGTTGGCACAGTAAACCGGCGCCCGTGCTGGTGCATGGCGACGAAGGCTTTGAAATTAAGGCTCTCAATCACGCGGCGGCATTGCGGCGTTGCGGCGTGCGGTGTGAAAGCAGCGTGTTTGCTACTAGGGAGCAGGCGTTGCAGTATGCCCGTGCGCAAGGGATGGAGCGCGTGGAATTTGTGGGTGCAGCGGTCGAAACTGTTGCAGTAAAGGAGGATGCGGCGAGATGAAACCATTGCGAATAGCCTTAACCAAAGGCAGGCTGGAAAAAGACACCGTATCCTTGCTGGAAAAAATGGGGATGGACTGCTCTGCTTTGCACGACAAGGGCCGCAGGCTGATTTTGCCGGTGGGCGGCGGAAGGATAGAGGCGGTGCTGGCTAAGGCGGCCGACGTTATCACCTATGTGGAGCACGGTGTGTGCGATTTGGGGGTAGTCGGCAAAGATACCATATTGGAAATGGGCACCGGTTTTTATGAAATTTTAGATTTGGGCTTTGGCAAATGCCGTTTTGCCTTGGCGGGGCCGAAAGGAAAGAATTTTTTTGCCGGTTATTCCTCCAAGACCATCGCCACCAAATATCCCAACGTTGCCCGCTCTTATTTTGAAGAAAAAGGCATGGATGTTCGGGTAATCAAAATTGAAGGTTCCGTGGAGCTGGCGCCTCTCTTGGGGCTGTCTGATGCCATTGTGGATATTGTAGAAACGGGCTCAACCCTGCGGGAAAATGGGTTGGAGGTTATTGAAACCGTGGCCCCCATATCGGCCCGGCTTATCGCCAATGTGGCAAGCCTCAAGCTAAGAAAGGCAGAAATAGAAGAGCTGGCGCAGGCCATGGAACAGGCGCTGCGCGATAAGGAGGAGACGCAATGATACCGGTGGTAAAAGCGGATGGAAGAGCCGAACGGGAGTTTATCGGGCAGCTGCGTTCCCGCGGCGCCCAGGCGGATAAGGCGGCTGTGGCTGCGGTTACGGATATTTTAGAGCAGGTGCGCTTGCGGGGCGATGCGGCTGTAAAAGAATACAGCATTCGTTTTGACGGCTGGGCGCCGGAATGCCCTGAGGTGGATGCCGCAACGCTGCAACAGGCGCAGCAAGAGTGTGATCCTCAGTTTTTAGCGGCTTTAAAGCGCGCTTGTGAAAATATACGGGATTTTCATCAGCGGCAGAAACAGCAAAGCTGGCTGGAAACAAAAGAAAATGGCGTTATCCTGGGCCAGCGGGTGCGCGGCCTGGAACGGGTGGGCCTTTATGTGCCGGGCGGAACGGCTGCTTACCCCTCATCGGTGCTGATGAACGCTATCCCGGCTAAAATTGCCGGCGTGAAAGAGTTGGTGATGGTTACGCCGCCTGGCAAAGACGGCAAGCCCAATCAAGATATTTTGGCTGCCGCAGCGGTTGCAGGGGTAGACAGGGTCTTTTTGATGGGCGGCGCTCAGGCAGTGGCCGCGTTAGCGTATGGAACCCAGTCGGTACCCAAGGTGGATAAAATTGTAGGCCCGGGCAATATCTATGTGGCAACAGCCAAAAAGCTGTTGTATGGCACGGTGGATATCGATATGATAGCGGGCCCCAGCGAAATTTTGATAGTGGCCGACGAAACCGCTAACCCCGAATATCTGGCGGCTGATTTGATGTCTCAGGCCGAGCACGATCGGCTGGCCTCCGCTATTTTGCTTACCACCAGCGAAGTGCTTGCCCAAAAAACTTTGGCGGCGTTGGAACGCCAGGTGCAAACCCTTTCCCGCCGCGATATCATTGAAGAGTCGCTGCGTGAGCATGGGATGGTTCTTATCTGCCGCAATATGGATCAGGCGGTGGCATTTGCCAACGAGCTGGCTCCCGAGCATTTGGAAGTGTGCGTAGCCAACCCCATGGAATATGTGGGCCGGTTAGACAATGCCGGATCGGTCTTTTTGGGCAATTATGCGCCGGAACCTTTGGGGGATTACTATGCGGGCCCCAACCATGTGTTGCCCACGAGCGGTACCGCGCGGTTCTTTTCGCCGCTTTCGGTGGATAGTTTTGTAAAAAAATCCAGCTTTATCTATTACACTCGTCCGGCCTTAGAGCAGGCAGGCGAGGATGTTATCCGGTTGGCGCAAGCGGAGGGTTTAACCGCTCATGCCAATTCGATTGCCGTGCGTTTTCAGAAGCCGTAACAATGTTTTTGGGGAAAGGCGGAATGATAGATGCCGTACCAGCTCAATGAAAAATTAAGGGGGCTTACGCCCTACGACCCCATCGAGGGGGAATATCGCATCCGTTTGGATGCCAACGAATCGTTTTTGCCACTGCCCCCAAATGTGCGCGCGCAGCTGCAAGAGCGAATCGCCTGTTTGCCTTTTGAACGGTATCCGGATCCACTTTGCGGGGAGCTTTGCCGGGCCTTTGCCGGGTATTATGATATTGATCCAGCCTATGTAACAGCGGGTAACGGTTCTGACGAGCTGATTTCCATTTTAACCGGATCCTTTTTGATGAAAGGGCAAACAGTGGCTACCCTGGAGCCCGATTTTTCGATGTATCGTTTTTATGCGTCGGCGGCCGAAATGAAAACCGTTTCGATTCCCAAAGAAGAAAACCTGCAAATCTCTGTGGATAAAGTGATCGATGCTTGCCGTGCGCAGCGGCCCGACATGCTTATCTTTTCTAATCCCTGTAACCCAACGGGGCAGGGGTTGGCCAAAGAAGAAGTTCGCCGGCTGATTACAGCGCTGGAAGATGTGCTGGTGGTGGTTGATGAGGCTTATATGGATTTTTGGGATCAAAGCTTGATTTCTGAGGTAATACGCTACGACAATGCGGTGCTGCTGCGCACCTGTTCTAAGGCTGTTGGCGGTGCAGGCATGCGCCTAGGCTTTGCAGTGGCAAACCAGCAAATCACCAACGCTCTTCGCGCCATAAAATCTCCGTATAATGTCAACTCTATGTCACAGGCGGCTGGAGCCTGTTTGCTCTCTCATAAGCAAGAGTTGCAGCAGGCAAAAGAAACGTTGATAGCCGCCCGGCAGGAACTTCAAGCTGGGTTGGAGCGGCTGGCGGGCGCATATTCGCAGCTGTGCGTTTATCCCTCCTGCACGAATTTTGTGCTGGTGGCCCTGCCCCATACGAAGGAGCTGTTTGACTATTTAAAGAGCAACGGCATTGTGGTGCGGTATATGGGCCGTTACCTGAGAATAACAGCAGGCAACCCAGAAGAGAACAGCGCGCTGTTACAACAAGTAGAAAACTTTTTGGCTCACGACGCGACTGTATAAAGGGGGAGCGGTATGCGCGAGGCAACGCAAAGCAGAACAACTAAAGAAACCGATATTCAACTGACCTTGCAGCTAGACGGCGGCCAGGTGGATATTGATACAGGCATTGGATTTTTTGATCATATGCTTACGGCTTTTGCCGTACACGGCGGTTTTGGCCTGCACATTCGGGTAAAGGGCGATTTGCAGGTGGATTGCCACCACACAGTGGAGGATACCGGCATTGTGCTGGGTGACGCTTTTGCCAAGGCGTTGGGCGATCGATCCGGCATAGCCCGCTACGGCACCTTTTTTGTGCCGATGGATGAATCCTTGGCTTTCGCTTCCGTGGATATCAGCGGCCGGCCGTATTTGGTCTTTGAGGCGAACTTTCCCCAAGACGGGGTAGGGGAGTATGACGCCTGCATGACGGAGGAGTTTTTGCGCGCTTTTGCTTTTCACGCGGGAATAACGGCGCATGTCAAAGTTCCCTATGGGGCTAATACCCATCACATGACGGAAGCGGTTTTCAAGGCCTTAGCGCATGCCCTTTGCGCGGCTACCCGCAGCACGGGGAACGGGGTTTTGTCCACCAAGGGCAGTTTGTAATATAATTTCGTTTAAACAGCTTGAAATAGGGAGGACAATAGGATGGTTATTTTACCGGCCATTGATATGAAGGGGGGCGAATGCGTCCGCTTGCTTCGCGGGGATTATGCCACGGCTCATAAAGTGGCTGAAAACCCGGTGGAAACCGCGCTGCGCTTTCAGGGCGCTGGGGCGCAGTGGCTGCATATGGTGGATTTGGACGGCGCCAAAGATGCGCGCATGGTCAACCGCGAAACAATTTTAGAGGTGACGCGCGCCTGCGATCTCAATGTGGAAGTAGGCGGCGGCATTCGGGATATGGAGGCGGTGCGCTCTTATTTAGACAATGGCGTTACCCGCGTCATACTGGGTTCAGCGGCATTGAAGAACCCTGATTTTGTTAAAGAGGCCGTGCAGGCTTATGGAGAACGAATCGCTGTGGGGATCGATGCCCGCGGCGGTATGGTGGCGGCAGAGGGATGGACGGATACCTCTTCGGTACATTATCTAGACTTAGCCATGCAGATGGAACAAGCTGGGGTTTCTTACATCATTTTCACCGATATTGATTGTGATGGAACGCTTTCCGGCCCCAATCTGACGCAGTTGGATGCCCTCAATCAAAAGGTCAGCTGTAACATTATTGCCAGCGGCGGTATTGCCACGCTGAAGGATATTGTAAATCTCAAAAGTCTGGGCCTTTATGGCGCGATTTGCGGAAAGTCGCTTTATAGCGGGAGCTTAAATTTAGCCCAGGCCATAGCAGCGGGAGAAGAAGCATGAAAGTAGAGCTTTGGAATGAAACACTGGCAAAACAAAACAGTGAGCAACTGATGGACTTTTTGTCCCCTTATTTTGTAAAGGGGGATCTGATACCGGCGGTAGTGCAGGAAGCCTCCACCGGTCAGGTGCTGATGCTAGCCTATATGAACCGGGAATCTATGAAAAAAACTTTTGAAACCGGCTACACCTGGTTTTACAGCCGTTCTAGGCAAGAGCTGTGGAACAAAGGGGCGACCTCGGGCCATTTACAAAAAATCCGAGCTATTTATGGGGATTGCGACAATGATACGCTGTTGATAGTGGTGGATCAAACCGGGCCCGCTTGCCACACCGGCGAGCATAGTTGCTTTTTTCATAAATTGTGGCAAGATTGAACCAGAGGCTTTAAGCCTGTCAGGATGAAAGGAGAATATACATGAACGACGCACTGCTGGCTTTATATCGTACCGTATGCGATAGAAAAGAACATCCCACAGAAGGGTCGTATACCTGTTATTTGTTTGATAAAGGTATTGATAAAATACTGAAAAAATGCGGCGAGGAGTGCAGCGAGGTTATCATTGCTGCGAAAAATAACAGCAAAGAAGAAACCGTTTATGAGGTGGCGGATTTGTTGTACCATCTCATGGTGCTGCTGGTGAACCAACAGATACCGATAGAAGATGTGCTGGCAGAGCTGGATAAGCGCAGCGCAAAAACGGGAAACCTAAAGAAATTTCACCAGGTGGATAAGAACAGCTAAAACTTTGAAAGAATAACAAATTTTCAGACTAAAAAAGTGCATAAAAATGCAAAATCTGCTTCCTTCGTTCTTTTTTGTTCATATTTTTATGTTATACTATTTTTTGTGATATTTATATATTGGGGGAAGCAAAATGAAGTTTAAAATGACCGTTCTTTATTCGTCGAAATCCGGCAATGCCGAAATCTTGGCACAAAGCATTGCCCGGGATCAAAAGACCAAAAGCGATAAGATTCCTCCCGCTTATCCGTGCGAGGCGCAAAAGCTGGTTTTCATTGGATTGGAATTGGAAGGCGCAATTGATAAGCAGGTAAAGAGCTTTTGCCAAGATTTGACCCCGCAAAGAACAAAGAATGTGGCGTTTTTTGTCACAAACACCAGCAACAGCACCGATAAGTTGCAAGAGCTTAAAGATATCTTGAAAAAGAACGGTGTAAATGTTGTAGACGATGTACATGTATGTCCGGTTAAGAAAATTCTGTTTAAAGCGGGCAGAATTAAGCAAAACGATGTGGCGGATGCTGTAAAATGGGCGAGTAATTTAGTAGACTCCATGGCGTGATTTTATTCATCAAAAAATAGGCTTTCAGCTTTTGCTGAAGGCCTATTTTTTATCTTTACTCTGTTCCTTTGTGCATTTTGTTTCAAAAAAGAGAGAAGTTTTGCCAACTAGGGGCAGGTGGGAGTGTGGCACAGATCATCAATAAATTTTCCGTATGTGTAGCCAAATTACCCCCATATAACCGGCCTAGTGGTAGGCAGTTCAAAAGCTACAGGAACGGCGCCCAGAGATGCTGATATCGACATCGGCATTTATTATAAAAGCAACGCGACAAATTTTGAGCAATGCCGTTGTTACCCAATGATACGATACCCATCAAGGTAACCTGGTGTTCCTAGCAGAGAAATGCGGCAACGGGATAAATTGCGGTGCATGGCTGATAGTGCGCGAGGTACACATGGATCTGGTTATGCCGGATCCATTTTACCTTTGATTGGTTCATCTTACCCGTAGGGTGCGAATAGCGTTAAGCACGGCAAGAACCATTACGCCCACATCAGCAAAGATAGCGGCCTGCATCCCCGCTTGCCCCAGCGCGCCAAGCACCAAGCACACCAGCTTAACACCCAGGGCAAACACAATGTTTTCTTTCACAATACGTAGGCACTTGCGTGAAATACGCATGGCGAGGGATATTTTGTTTGGATCGTCGTCCATCAGCACAATATCGGCGGCTTCAATAGCTGCGTCACTGCCCATGGCCCCCATGGCAATACCAATGTCTGCCCGGGATAACACCGGCGCATCGTTAATGCCGTCTCCCACAAAGGCTAGTGTGCTGTGTTCGGGCTTTTCGTCTAACAGCTTTTCCACCTGCGTAACCTTGTCTGCCGGCAACAGTTGGCTATGCACTTGATCAATGTTGAGCTGTTTGCCCACGGTATTGGCCACAGCGGCGGAATCCCCCGTTAACATTACCGTGTGCACACCTTGGGCTTGTAGCCCTTGAATGGCTAGGGCAGAGGTTGGTTTTACTTGATCGCTTATCAAAATAGAACCGGCGAATTGCCCTTCAATCGCTACATAAATAACAGTGCCTATCTCTTGGTTAGGCACATAGTGTATGCCTAACCGCTCCATCAAACGTGCATTGCCAACGGCAACAGTTTTTGCATCCACTTTAGCGGTGATTCCGTTACCGGCAATTTCTTCAACCTCTTGCGTACGCGACGCATCCAACGGATGCCCCACTGCTTCGCGTAAACTGCGGCTGATAGGGTGATTGGAATAGCTTTCGGCTAAAGCAGCGGTTTCCAAAAGGTCGCTAGCAGAAATTCCTTCAACGGGAACGGTTTGTGCCACAGCAAAAATCCCTTTTGTCAGCGTGCCGGTTTTATCAAACACAACGGTGCGGGTACTGGCCAGAGCTTCTAAATAATTGCCGCCTTTTACCAGAATACCGGCGCGGCTGGCCCCGCCAATGCCGCCGAAAAAGGAGAGAGGAATGCTGATAACCAGCGCACAGGGGCAACTGATAACTAAGAAGGTAAGAGCGCGGCTGATCCAATCCATCCAACCGCCCACAAATAGCGGAGGAATCACTGCCAATAGCGCGGCGCCGATGCACACAATGGGCGTATAATAATGGGCGAATTTTGTAATAAAGTTTTCAGCCCTAGCTTTTTTCAGGCTGGAATTTTCCACGAGATCGAGAATTTTGCTAACGGTAGATTCCTCAAAAGGTTTTGTAACTTTTACACGCAACAGGCCGTCTATGTTTACGCAACCGCTGATGATATCATCGCCAACGCTTACCTGCCGGGGTAGACTCTCGCCGGTTAAAGCGCTGGTATTTAAAGAAGAGGCGCCCTCGATAATAATCCCATCCAGAGGGATGCGTTCGCCGGGACGAATAACAATTTCGCTCCCTATGGGCACGTCGTCAGGATCCACCTGCTCAATTTGGCCGTTGCGCTCTATATTGGCATAGTCGGGCCGGATATCCATCAGCGCAGTGATATTGCGGCGGCTTTTGCCAACGGCGTAGCTTTGAAAAAGCTCGCCAATTTGATAAAACAGCATAACTTCAATGCTTTCTGCATAGCTGTTTTGGCCGAAAACGCCTAGCAAGATAGCGCCGATGGTAGCAATAGACATTAAAAAGTTTTCGTCAAAAATCTCACCGTGAATAATACCCAGGCCAGCCTTGCGCAGCACGTCATAACCGATAATAAAATAGGGTACCAGATATAACGCCAGCTGCGCATAACCGGTAACAGGAATGAAGTGCAAGACTATTAGCAAAACGGCCGCTATGACGATACGGATAAGAAGCCTTTTTTGTTTTTTGCTCATCTTTCCATCCCTCCTAAAAAAGCAAGCCTTGGAAAAAAGGCCGGGGCTTGCTTTTTCGTTTATAAATAGACTTCACAATCTGGCTCTACCTTTTTGCAGGCTTTCACAATTTCCTTTGTAATGGAATCGAAACGCTCGTCGGGTGCGTCTACAAACATTTTCTGGGTCATAAAGCTGATGGTAACATTACGAACGCCGTCTATTTTTTTAGCGGCTTCTTCCATTTTAGCGGCGCAATTGGCACAATCCACTTCAATTTTAAACTTTTTCTGCATCTGTCATTCTCCTTTTCAAAGTTGTTGAAATAAGGGTACAGCGCGTTATTATTCAGAGATATGATCTAATCCTAAAGCGATAATAGAACGAACGTGCTCGTCGTCCAACGAATAAAAAACAGTTTTGCCCTCGCGGCGAAATTTAACCAGTTTAGAAGTTTTCAATATGCGTAGTTGATGGCTGACGGCCGACGGCGTCATATTAAGATACTGTGCAATGTCGTTAACGCATAACTCACATTCAAACAGAACATACAAAATTTTTACGCGTGTGGTATCGCCGAATACTTTAAAAAGCTCCGCCAAATCGTACAGCACTTCGTCGTCCGGCAAATCTTCAGGAAGATGGCTTTGCGCTGTGTCCACTTTCTGTGCAGGCGGCGTGACGGTTTCTTTTTGATTTTCGAGAGTGGGTTGGTTCAGCAAGAAATTCACCTCCAAATAATTGAATAACTGTTCATATGTTAGTATATTCATTGTTTTATGTTTTGTCAATAGTTAAATCAAAAAATCTCGTCTAATCGCTTTTTTCTAAAAGAAATTTTTAAAGGAAACAAATGAGTGTATTTTCTTTATAAAATTTATAATTATTTTATATTATAATTGACTTTTTTGCACAAACGTATTATAGTGAAAGCGTCCAACTATTTAGCACGCTATTACAGCTTGCTTTTGCGGGGCGTTTGTGAAAGACCCTTAAATTTTGAAAGGAGTGAGCATTTTGAACATTGGCACCATTACTTGCAGTTACTTTATGCGGATTTATGATTACCGCAAACCGAAAAATTTTGATTGGGGCGCTATGACCGACAAATACCGTGCGGAGTTTGGCTGGGATGACTTTTTAAAACTGGCAGGAGAAATCCGTGCCTTGGGTTATGACGGCATAGAAATTTGGGAGCCGACATTTTCACATAAGGTTTATTCTATCCAGCAGGCTCAAACGATGGCGCAAGAACTGAAAAAGATGGGTTTTACCCTTACGGCATACTGTATCGGCGGGTGGAGCGGTGCCGATGTAAACCAGGTGGAACCTGCTTATCAATTTGCCAAGGCCTTAGGAGCACGGGTGGTAACAGGCTGCCTAGTAAAGGACGACAGCGGCGTGATTTTGCCCGAGCTGGAGCGGTGCGGCAAGCGCTATGGCATGAAGTATGCTATTGAAAATCACCCGGAACCGAATTTTGAAAAGCCAGAAGATGTGGCTCGCGCCATTGCACCTTATGAAACCATTGGCGCCAACCTCGACAGCGGCATTTATAACATACAGGGGTATGATATTTTGCAGGCAGCCGATTTGTTCGGCGGCAAGATCTATCATGTTCATTTAAAAGATACTACGGTGGGCGGCGGCGGTTGCCTGCCTCTTGGGGAAGGGGACGCGCCTTTAAAGGAGCTTCTTCATAAGTTGCAGAGTAGAGACTATGCACAGATGCTTTCAGTAGAATTTGAGTTTGAGGGTGATCCCACACCCGGCCTTACTACCAGCAGAAAATTTATTAAAACCGTGCTGGGGAAGTAGGTTCTGCTTCTTTTGATTTTACCTAATAGAATAGCAAAAGCCTCTTGGTGAATTTTTCACCAAGAGGCTTTGTGTGTTTATGCAATGTTGGTTTTATGAAAAAACAGAGATATCGTTAGTCGGCTTCTACAAGATGCTTGCAAAGAATAAAGCGATCTAAGTTATTGTATTTTTTCTTTAAAATATAAATAGAAAAACCAGAGGCCAAAAAGTTCTGTAAGCTGCGCGTATTCACCGGGCTGACCGTAGCCAGAATATGACGCATCCCTTTTCGGCGCGCGATAGATTCCGCTTGACGGATGAGCATACGCTGCAGGCCGTTTCCACGAAAAGCGCGCTCTACCGCTACCGTATCCAGCGTAGCACAATAGGGGAGTTCAGAAGCTGGCATAGAAAGGTCTTTTCCTAAACAATCGGCAGAACGGTCGGGGCATAAAAGCGTAAGATAAGCCACAAGCGTACTATTTTCAAAACAGCCGATAGCAGCATGCTCATTTAGGATAGCCAGGTTATCCTGCCTTGCAGTTGGGTAAAAGCTGGGGTCATCGGGTTGCAATTCTTCTAGCAGCTTTTCTTGTAGCCGCATTATCTCATCAATATCGTCGGAATGGCACATCCGTATGGTTAAAAAGACCGGATAGGCGCCTTGCCTGGTGCGCTTTATCACCTGTTTTTTCATGATTTGCCTCCATTTAAAAGCTACCCAACGATTCAACTCAACCGATACCGCTATGCGCAGCCTACGCAAATAAAACTGGCGCTGCGCTTAGCGATACAAAGGTCCGTAAGTGGCGCAAGCCTTGTAGTCGGCGCTTTCTGTATCCTTGGTGCCGAACGCGCCCCAGGCATGAGGACGGTAAATCCCGTTTTCCTCCACGTTGTGCATGGCTACCGGAATACGCAGCATGCTGGCCAAGGTGATCAGATCGCGGCCGATATGGCCATAAGTCCAAGCGCCATGGTTAGCGCCCCAGTTAGCCATTACGCTGTATACATCCTCAAACTTTTCTTTGCCTGTTAAGCGGGGGCAGAACCAAGTGGTGGGCCAGGTGGGATCGGTGCGCTTATCCAAGATAGCGTGTACCTGGGGATCCAGAACAGCGGTGTAGCCTTCGGCAATTTGCAGCACCGGCCCTTGCCCATCTACCAGATTGATACGGATCATGGTAACCGGCATTTCCGCTTCAGTCTTAAAGTGGGAAGAGAATCCGCCGCCTCTAAAGTAGCCGTAGTCAGCACGGCACCAGTCGGTAGCCTTAGCACAAGCGTCGATGTCCTCTTGGGTCATCTTCCACCAGGGCTTCATGCAGTTTTCGCCCGCCTCGTTTTTAGATAGGCCAGTGCCGTCCAAAGCCGAAGCGCCGGAGTTGATAAGATGCATAAACCCGTTGGCAGCAACACCGGTGGGACGTTTGCCCGTTACCCGCTCCACAGCGTCGGGGCTCCAGTAAGTGCGCACATCAGAGAATACAGCAGCCTGGCCGGTAAGCAGCTTGAGCAACAGCATGGAAATACCGTTGAGGTTGTCATTTTCTGTGGCCAAAATTAACGGTTCGCGTTTACCTCTCCAGTCAAAGGTGGAGTTGAGCATGGCTTCCATAAAATCGCCGTTGGGCAGCCAGTCGGTCCACATACGCTGACCCTGGAAGCCGCCGGCAATGGCATTGCGGCCCAATGCCTCTTCATGCCAGCCCATCTGGTCGATCTTCTCGCTGCCCAGCATAATATCGCGGCAAACTAAAGCCATTTTCACAATAAACTCCCAATCCTTATCGGGGGGAACTACCTTAGACTTTGTGGTAATTTCGGTCCACTGCACGCCGGCATTTTTGTCAAAGCCCTCTTTGCAGTTGGCTTTGGTCCAAGCAAGCGCGCGCTCATACTCTTCGTGGTCGTAGATCTCCAAAGTAATGCGGCGCAGCACTTCGGTTAAATCCACCCATTCTGCACGGATGCCGAAATACTTCTGGAAGAAAGAAGCATCGCAGTAAGAGCCCATAATGCCCATGGCAACCGAACCAAAGTTAACATAAGCTTTATTACGCATTTGGCCTACCGCAATGGCACAACGCGCAAAGCGAAGCAGCTTTTCCTGAACATCGCAAGGCACGGTTTTATCGCCTACGTCCTGCACATCATGGCCATAGATGGCGAAAGCAGGCAGGCCGCGCTGCGCATGGGCCGACATAGCCGCCGCCAAGTATACCGCGCCGGGACGCTCGGTGCCGTTAAAGCCCCAAACAGCCTTAATGGTGAGGGGATCCATATCCATGGTTTCACTGCCGTAGCACCAGCAAGGGGTAACCGAAAGGGTGGCGCACACATTCTGCGTGCTAAAAAATTCCGCAGCCTTGGCGGCTTCTGCTCCACCACCGATGGTGCACGGTGAGATCACGCATTGAGCGGGTGTGCCGTCGGAATAAAACACGTTTTGTTCAATTAGTTCTTTAGCGGCTTGCGCCATGTTGCGGGTTTGTTCTTCCAGCCCTTCACGAACGCCGCCCCAGCGGCCGTCAATGATGGGACGGATACCGATTTTGGGATAAGCCATACTTTTTTCGCTCCTTTTTTTATTTGATAGAAATTTGATTATACCAAAAGGAGAGCCCTTACTTTTGATGGGGGTCTTCCTCTGATGTCGGTTTGCGGTAACGTTTAAAGCCCGGGTGCCGCCCGGTAATTTTATATTGACTGCGCATGGCGCACAGACGATCGATATTCTCGCGGGATATTTCTTTTTCGCCGCCCAATAGGTGGGCCACTAGGCTGATTTTCGCCCACAGCTCCAATGTTTCCATGCGATAATAAGCGGTGATTACATCTGCCCCCATAGTCAAGGCGCCGTGGTTTTCCAACAACAGGGCGTCGTGCTCCTGCAAATAAGGCGTAATCGCATCGGGTACCTCATAGGTAGAGGGCGTGCCATAGGGGGTAACCGGTACCGAACCCAACGTGAGAACCGACTCAATCATGGTGTAGCGGTCCATATCCAAGTGGGCCACGGCAAATCCTGTGGCAGTGGGGGGATGGGCATGCACAACGGCGCCCACATCGTCCCGCTTTTCATAACAGCGCAAATGCATTTTTAGTTCCGACGATGGGCGATACCCCTCCAAGCCTTCCAACACCTCGCCTTGGCTATTGACGCGCAACAGCTTTTCTGGTGTAATAAAGCTTTTGCTGATGCCGGTGGGGGTGGCCAAAAAAGTGCCGTCCTCCAGCTTTACGGTTACATTGCCGTCATTTGCCGCCACCCAGCCCTGCTGCCACATTTTGTGGCATACATCACAAATCTGCTCTTTTATATCAGCATAATCCATAGGGGTAACCTCCTTCATTGTTCCACCGCTTTGTCATTGTCGGCTACATAAAACGCTTGCGGCGTAGACTGCAACGCACCGCCCTCATAACGGATGGTGATTTGCTCAGTATATACCGACGGGAAGGGGCAAATCGCTTTGTGTCCCACGCTTTTGCCATCATAAACGGCAATTGGTTCGGAGCAACCAAAGGGGTTTACCAAAATTTGAAAAGAGGAAATGCCTTGCCCATTTACAAGCTTTTCTTCCAATATCACATGATTCACAAGGCCGGGTGTGTCTAACGTTAAAACCACACTGTTTTCCCCTTGCGCGGCATGTACGGGGAGCGGTTGGCTAAAACGGCGCTTGATTTCCTGGCCAAAAGCGAGTAACCGCTCTTTATCTGCGTCGGGCAAAAGGCCGCGGCGGTCTGGGCCGATATTTATCAGTAAATTAGCCCCGCGCCCTACAGAGTAATAATATAACCCCATCAATTCGTCTAAGCTTTTTACCGTGTGCTCGTCTTTATCGCTATAAAACCAATTTTGCAGGCGCATGCGGCAATCGCATTCGGCGGGCAAAAATAGAGTTTTTTGTAATCCGCCGGTGTTTTTATCCAAATCCATCATAGAAAAAGGAACAGCGTCTACATCGTTAAAGTTTGGGTTATGCGCCAGGCCGGCTTCGTTACCAATCCATCGAGTGTCTGGATCCCACATATTGAAAAGCAAAATATCGGGTTGCAATTTGCGGATAATCCCTATAATCCGTGCCTTATCGTATTCATGAGAACCCGAGCCGCAGCCGTCGAACCAAAGGTAATCAATTTTACCGTATTGAGATAAAAGTTCAGTAATTTGATTGATGAAATAATCATCATAATCCTGCGAGCTCATACGCTCAAAACCGAACTGGGCGGGGGAATAATAAAGACCAATATGCAATCCATACCGGCGGCAGGCCTCGGTAAATTCTTTTACGACGTCGCCTTTCCCATCTTTCCAAGGGGTATTGGCGACGGAATAATCCGTATATCGGGAAGGCCAATTTGCAAACCCATCGTGGTGTTTGCATACTAAAATAGCGTAGCGCGCCCCCGCCTGGCTGGCCGCGCGAATCCAATCGTCACAGTCCAATTGAGAAGGGGAAAAGCCGGAAAGGGGCATTTCTTTTCCGTCCCAATCCTCATGCCCTTCGTAAAAGGTGCGAATGCCAAAATGAAAAAATACACCAAATTCCCAATCTAAAAATTCCAGTTGGCGAGGGCTTGGCTTCATGATACCGGCCTCCTTATCGAATATAGGTCACATCGCAAATTTGATAACGGCTTTTTTCCGGCTGTTGCACAGAATATTGATCGCCGCTAAAACATAGATGCGTTTGGGCAAACGTACCGGAGTAGGTTTTACCGTCGTCCTCCAACAAATATGCTTCGCCCTTTTCACCATAACAGCGTAAAGAAAGCTGGAAAATCGTATTTTCATCCAGATATTGCAACGGTTCTGCCAAAGGCAAAAGCGTGCCGCTTTTTACAAACACGGGAATTTGTTCTGTTGTTATCTCGTGCCACCCGGCGGCAAAGCGTTCGCCTGTCCAAAAGTCATACCATTCGCCGCCAGGCAAGTATACCTTGCGGCTGTGTTCTCCTTCAACCATAGGAGCTACCAGCATGCTGGGGCCAAACAAATAAGCGTCGTCAATCCCATAGGTTTCTTTATCGTCGGTATAATCACTCACCAGAGCGCGGATCGGAGCAACCCCGGTTTGGTAATAGTGATAGAATGCCTGATAAATATAAGGAACCAGCGACATACGCAATTTGCACAGCTCGCGCACTTCTTCCTCCGCGTCGTTGGGAATCCACGGCACTTCCTCAGAGAACCAGGCATCTATCAGCGCTTGCGGAGAGAAAACAACGGTCTGCAAGCGGCGAATAAAGTCCTCTTTGGTTTTGGTGGTGCGAATTTCGGGCACCCACAGCAGGCCGGAAAAACCGGCGTTGCACACGCCGCGGATAAAATCTTTATGGTCGTACAGATCGCTGTACAATGCAAACGGATAGGGGGAGGCGCATGCACCGGAATTGCGCACATAAGAAAGCGTTCGCCTGTCGCCAAAAGCGTCAAGCAGGCACTGTTGGTACAACACGCCGAAGAGGGTGTGCATTTGCTCCCCATCCAGCCCAGAGGGGAATACGCTGCAATCGGGGAAGGTCCAGCCGCCGGTGTAATCGCTGCCGTCGCATTCGTCCAGCTTAAAGCCTGAAATCCCTTTCTCGATCAATTCTTCGCGGTGGTAATCGGCAAAAGCCTTGCGCGCTTGCGGTAAAGAAAAGTCGGGCACCAAACCTTGCCATACTTCATAATCGCCGCTTTTGTCGGCCAGCTGGCTATGCAACGGAGAGGAGGGATGCACAAAGGCATGTTCCCATAGGTTAACCTCGTAATGCATGTCGCGCAGCTCCTGCAGCATCTGCTCATGATCCCCAAAACGATCCTTGTCCCATACATACGAACAGGAGTAGCTGTGGGTTTGCCAGCCGGGTTCTAAGCCGAACACCGAGCAAGGCACCTGGCTTTTGCGTATGTAACGCGCGGCATTCAAAGCCTGCTGGCTGTTAAAACGGGTGAAGCAACGGTACAGCACTCCCATACCCCACAAGGGCGGGAGGCAGCCGCCGCCAGAAAATTGGTTATAGGCGCTGACCACATCGGTAATGCTACCGCCGGTAAACCAATACAGATCCACACCGCGCGCGGTAGGAATATCAATAATCAGGGTAGAGCGTTCATCGCTTTCCCGCACGGCATAAAGTTCTTGTGTGCTGGTTTTCACTTGGGAGCTGCCGGCTGTCTTTCTACCGGCATTTTTATGATAGCCGCAATAAACCGTTGCATAACGTGCCGTATCAATATAAACGCCATACCCTTTGGTAGAAACAAAAAATGGAACTGGGGCGTGGCTGTCGCCGCTGTCGGCAATGGGATCCGCATTGGAGCGCAAATGTTTTTTGTGCCCTTTATGCCGAAATCCTTTAAGCTGCAAGCCGAAGCCAAAAATTTCTTCATCGCTATCTAAGGCAAATTCCAGCTGGCAGCCTCTTGAAGAAGTGCGAAAAGAGATTTCTCCAGCAGGAAAAGCAACCCCGTCCTCTACCGGAATGCGCGATGGGCGCTTATACCGTGTTGGAACAAAGGGCTCGGGTTGCCCAAACGTTTTTTTATAAGCGATAGGGGTCTGGCTCATATCCGTTCCTCCTTTTAGGGATTCATCGATTTTTATCAAGAATCAGTATAGGGCAAGTATAAGCTGTCATTCATTGTAGCACAAGCTCACCGAAAAATTAAGTAGGCTTTTTGCTTTTTTAGGATAAAAGTGGATAAAATATTGCGATTTGTTCAGACGGCCTGCAACACGAATTCTAAGGTTACCCTCTGAAAAACGGTTATATTACCTATGGCGATAACCACATCGCCATAGACCGCTAAACAAAAGGGGAGGTGCGATCCAATTGATCCGGCGGGGCAGAACCCGGTATTTTGGCCGTTGTGCGATTTGCGCGTAATTTCGTGTTGTGGTATAATGTGCATAAAACCGTCCTCATTCACTTTGTTCGCGCCCCTCTTCGAGGGTACGGGCTGTTTTTCCTAACAGAAAAGTGACTTTTGCCACGGAAAACAGGTTTTACCTACTTTGTATGCTTGTGCAGAAGCGAGAGCAGCTTTGGAGTATAATAGCCGCAAAAAGGTTTCAGTGCGGGCATTTTCGTCTCAATTGATTGTCTAGAAGCGGCGTATCTGCACACCGTAGCTACGTTTGCTTCTGATGTTTCATCAATCACTATAAAAAATGTTTCACGCGTTGATCGTGCAGCGCACGAGATCAACCGTTTATGATATTTAAGGAGGAGCTATGGGATACAAAGAACAGTTCACCGAAATCTATCAAGCAAATATTACACGCCAGGGTTCGCAGGAGCTATTTGACTGGATTTCAACCACAGATTTCTTTACCGCTCCGGCCAGCACCCGGTTTCATTGTGCCTGCCTGGGAGGCTTGGTGCAGCATAGCGTTAAGGTATATGAAGTGATGATGGAAAAACACTTTGACGAGCAGACCGATAACCGTGAAAGCTTTGCTATTTGTGCCCTGTTGCACGATTTGTGTAAAGCGCAGTTTTACAAAACCTCCACGCGAAATGTAAAAAATGAGGCCACCGGCGCATGGGAAAGGCAGCCTTATTATACGGTGGAAGATAGCTTCCCTTATGGCCATGGGGAAAAGTCGGTGTTTTTAATCGAACGTTTTATGCGCTTAAAAACCAGTGAGGCTATGGCCATCCGTTGGCATATGGGCGGCTTTGATGATGCCGCCCGGGGCGGTAGCTTTGCCATCAGTCTGGCGTTTGACAAATATCCCATTGCAGTTAAGCTCCATTTGGCGGACTTAGAGTCTACCTATCTGCGAGAAAAGGGTACCTCTGCGGTCAATAAAAAATGAGTTGGTCTGAGTGGATCAGCGAAGCGTGAAAGCTACAAAGGCGCGTGTAAATGGGCCCAACAAAAACTATAATATTGCTTGTAAAACAACATTTTCTACCAGTACATAACGTAACCCCTATGTGCCATGCACATAGGGGTTACAAACAGCAATATATTTATTAAAATGTGGCGGCCGTTATCCGCCGCCAATATAGGGGCAAACCAGAGGGCACAAGGCTGTTATAAAGCGGCTTTGTGCCGTTTTATTACTTTTAGGCGAGAAAACTCTTCGCGCTCTTTTTCCTCTAGTGCATCGCTAATAAATTTAACGTTGCTTTCAAACCGGGGAATCATAATGTTCTTTAGCGCGTTGGCTCTCTTCTGCGTTTTCTTAATCGCGTCGGCTAAGCGGTATACGCTATTTTCTACCTCAGCCAAATCAGCGGTTAGCTCTTTTACCTCAATAAAACGCAGATAAGCCTCATCCAGCGCCGCATTAGACGAAGCCATACCAAAAGGGACGACCAATTGCTGCGGGCGTGGATCGATAGAGACAATAGGGATTTCTACCCCCATTACGCTGCGGTAAGATAAGGCAAGAGAGTCCTCTTCTGGCACAGTACCGGCCAGCTCTTGGCAGATACCCAAAGAGATGTTGGCCTTTTGCAAAGCCAAATAGGCTTGGCTGTATGTGGAATCAATTTTACTTTGAATTTCTGCCGCGCGGTCAATTAAAGCCATCATTTCGCGCACCAAGATATTGCGTTTTCTATCCAGCAGTTCAAAGCCGACTCGGGCTTGATCCAACGATTTTTTGATGGCCATCAGGTTGCCTTTTGTAGGCACCACTTGTGCACTCAATTTATTTCACCTCCGTGACAACGCCGCGTATTCAAAACTGTATCAGTCGTTTGCCTGTTCAGGGGTAAAGGTCGCGTCGTCGGGGTTATAATACTGATCCAGCAGCGCATCGTCCACACGATCCAACTCGGAGCGGGGAAGGGTAGACAGCAGTTTCCATCCTAAATTGAGGCTTTGCTCCATCGACCGGTTTTCATTCATCCTTTGAGAAACAAAATGTTCTTCAAATAAACGGCCGAATTCCAAATATTGCTTGTCAACCGGCGACAATTCTTCTTCGCCGATAACCGAAGCCAACGAACGAGCGTCCATTACTTTTGCATAAGAGGCAAATAGCTGATTAGAAAGAGCAGAGTGATCCGCCCGGGTGTAGCCTTCGCCAATGCCGTCTTTCATCAAACGAGATAGAGAGGGCAGTACCGACACCGGGGGATAAATGCCGGATCCGTCCAGAGAACGATCCAGCACAATTTGGCCCTCTGTAATATAGCCGGTCAAGTCGGGCACCGGGTGGGTAATGTCGTCGTTGGGCATGGTTAAAATTGGAATTTGGGTTACAGAGCCGCTCTTGCCTTTCACCATACCGGCTCTTTCATACAAAGAGGCCAAATCAGAATAAAGATAACCCGGGAACCCTTTACGTCCGGGGATTTCGCCTTTGGAAGAGCTAAACTCCCGCAAGGCTTCGGCATAAGAGGTCATGTCGGTCATAATAACCAAAACATGCATATTGCATTCAAAAGCCAAATATTCGGCGGCGGTTAAAGCACAGCGGGGAGTAAGCGTGCGCTCGATAATCGGATCGTTAGACAGATTTAAAAACATAACCACCCGCTGTAGCGCGCCGGATTCGTCAAAGCTGCGGCGAAAATAATCAGCCACATCGTTTTTCACACCCATGGCGGCAAATACAATACAGAAGGGGCTATCTTCATCTGCAATGGTCGCCTGCCGAACGATTTGAACGGCCAATTCATTATGCTTCATACCGGAACCCGAAAAGATAGGCAGCTTTTGGCCGCGAATCAGGGTTGAAAGCGTATCAATCGTAGAAATGCCGGTGTTAATGTAGTTTTTCGGATATACGCGGGATACTGGATTAATGGGAGTACCGTTGATATCCATCTTTTTTTGCGGAAAGATCTCTCCCAAACCGTCTATCGGCCGGCCGGCCCCGTCAAAAGTGCGGCCCAAGATTTCGGGCGCCAAAGCCAGTTCCATCGGGTGCCCTAAAAAATGGCTGCGCGTATTGTCCAGCGAAATGGAACGAGTGCCTTCAAACACCTGAACAACAACCCGCTTGCCCTCTATCTGTACAATACGGCCCTGCCTACGGGAACCATCGTCCAGCTGTATTTCTACCATTTCATCGTAAGCGACGTTATCCACGTTATCCAATACAATCAGCGAGCCGTTTATTTCTTTTACGCCGACATAATCAAGAATCATATAGGTTACTCCTTTCTTTTTGCGATCCCGTTACTTGCCGGCGGGAGCCAGTAAAGAAGCCATGGAATCGTCGATTTCTTTGATATAGTCATCAAACAGCTCTAATTTGTTGTTTGGAATATCATATTTCATTTTTGTAAGCTTATCAAACAGGCCCAGTTCGGAAATGCGCGAAATGGGAACGGCCGCCGCAACCAGTTGCTTAGCTGACTGATACAGGTGCAAAATAACCTGCATCATGCGCTTTTGTTTTTCCAGCGGAACATAGGTGTCGTCTGCATGAAAAGCATTCTGCTGCAAAAAGCCAACCCGAATAACCCGGGCGATTTCAATCACAAGCTTTTGATCATCGGGTAAAACATCGGCGCCAATGAGCTTTACGATTTCCATTAAGTCGTTTTCTTCGTGCAGAATATTATTGATTTGCTGGCGGTAGCGCACAAATTCAGGGCCCAAAGAATCCACATACCATTTATCCAAATCGGTAAAATACTCGCTGTAGCTTGTCATCCAGTTGATGGCAGGATAATGGCGGGAATAGGCCAGCGATTTATCCAGCGCCCAGAAACAGCGGGTGAACCGCTTGGTGTTTTGGGTAACCGGCTCTGAAAAGTCGGAGCCCTGCGGTGAAACTGCACCGATGATGGTAACCGATCCTTCTTGGCCGCTCAGAGCGTCAACTCGCCCGGCGCGCTCATAGAACTCGGATAACCGCGACGGCAAATAGGCCGGAAATCCCTCTTCTGCGGGCATTTCTTCCAAACGGCCGGAAATCTCGCGCAACGCCTCTGCCCAACGAGAGGTGGAGTCGGCCATGATGGCCACATGATACCCCATATCGCGGTAATACTCCGCCAGCGTAATGCCGGTATAGATAGAAGCTTCACGGGCAGCCACCGGCATGTTGGAGGTATTGGCAATCAAGGTGGTGCGGTCGGTCATAGGCCGGCCGGATTTGGGGTCGATCAACTCTGAAAATTCTTCCAAAACCTGGCTCATTTCATTGCCGCGTTCACCGCATCCGACATACACAATAATATCGGCGTCGCACCACTTGGCCAGCTGATGCTGCGTCATAGTTTTGCCGGTACCAAACCCGCCGGGGATAGCGGCCGCGCCGCCTTTAGAGATAGGAAAGAGGGTGTCGATTACCCGTTGGCCGGTAATCAAGGGCACGTTGACGGGTAAACGGCGTTTTACCGGGCGCGGAATACGGATGGGCCACCGTTGGCACAGGCTTAATTCATGCCGGTGGCCGGCGTCATCCTGAAGTACTACCACCGTGTCGTTAATCCGGTAAGAACCGTTGGGCTTGGCTTCTATCACCTTTCCGCTTAAGCTTGGGGGAACCATACACTTATGGGTGATAATGGCCGTTTCCGGGCATTGAGCGTAAACTTGGCCCGGTTGCAAAAAGTCGCCCACTTTAACAGTTACGGTTACATCCCATTGGCGTTGCGTATCCAACGACGACACATTAGAGCCGCGGGATATAAAAGCAGAGTCGGTCTGCTTAGCAATTTCTTGCAAAGGGCGTTCAATGCCGTCAAAAATATTATCCAGGATCCCGGGCCCCAAAGTAACATCCATAGGTGAACCGGTTCCATAAACCGGCTCACCAGGGGTTAAGCCGGTGGTTTCTTCGTATACCTGTATGGTAGTGGCTTTATCGGTGATACCGATTACTTCACCCACCAAATGTGCGTGCCCGACGTATACCATTTCCATCATGGAAAAAGTATGGCTGTTTTGCACCGTAACGACAGGCCCGTTTATGCCATATATTACATCTTTTGTTTTCTCCATTAGAAAACCACGCCTTTCCATGCAGCGGTTACTTCTATATCTAGAAGCGTAAAATTCGATAAGCGGACTGCAAAGTTATTCAACCGACAGGCCGGAGTGGGAGAGAAACCATTCTTTTTGCTGCGCAAGTTTAGAATCCAGTGTCTCATCGGCCACGAGCCCCATGCTTTCGTTGGCGCCGCGAATACCGCCCAAACGAATGCCGGTATCTTCTTTTATAGAACAGGGAGCACCAAAGGCGCTGCTTACCTGCTGCGCGTACTGCATATCCGCAGGGCGTAAATAGAGCACCGTATCCGGGGCGGTTAAAACCCCGGCAAGGTTTGCAGCATACTTTTGCAGCAAAGGCAAGTATTGCTCTGTTTGTACAAACGCTTCTATCTTTTTAGCCGCTTGCGCAAAAACTTCTTCCATAATCTGCTCGCGCTTAGCAAACAGTTTGCGCCGGCTTTCGGTTTCTTTATGGGATAGCTCGGTACTGATGGCAAGCCGCATTTCAGCCATTTCATGCTGAATGAGCTGATAGGCGCTTTTTAAGCTTTCCATCTCGGCTTTATCCAATTCCTGCTTTTTAAATTGTGCTACTTCATCTTCAATTTTCATGCGCTGCTCTTGCGCATATTTGTTAATAGCCTCTAAAAACTTACTGCTTTTCTGATCGCTAACAGGCATGGTAGGCCTCCTGTTTCATGCCAAATCATTTTAACGATTAAACAAGGCCGCATAACCAACGGCGTTGCGGCCTTGCCCTGCGTAATGATATTTGGCTAAATTTTTACCCCAATCGCATCGCGCACATATTTTGTAATAGAATCTTTAGCACGGCCATTTCCATGCCGATCGGGGATTTCTACAATTAAGGGACGTTGCCGGTTTAACTTTAAGTCGTAAATAAGCTCAGGGCACAGGCTAACCAAACGCTCTGTCATTAAAATAACAGCGATGTCGTCTTTATCCATGGCGTCGGTTAGTGCCTGTTGCACTTCTTCTTTTTCGTGCACCAAAACCCCCGTTATTCCAGCTAGACGCATCCCAACTAGGGTATCGGTATTATCGCTAATTAAGTAAAATCGCATATTCTTTTCCATGCACCGCCAATGGTGTATTCCTTTCCGAAAAAGACAAAATCCGCTTAGGGAATCTTAACGAACAGAATCAAGATGGACACCAGCAAGCCGTAAATAGCAATACCTTCTGCCAGGGCCACAAAGATTAGAGATTTACCAAAGTTTTTGGGATCTTCAGAAGTAGCGCCAATAGCGGCGGGGGCAGAGGCGGCAACAGCAATACCGCCGCCGATACCGGAAAGACCGGTTACCAAGCCGGCTGCCAGAAGGCCCATGCCCGTTGAGCTATCGCTGGTAGCAGAAGCAGAATCTTCTTGCTGTGCTTCTTCTGTAGCGGTAGCAGTGGGTTCAGCGGCATCATCAGTAGAGGCAGCAGAGGCAATCATAGGAACTGCAAAACTTACGACACATACCAGTAAGAAAGATAACATCTGCATAGCCACCGCGCGGCTGCGTTTTGTGCCTCTTTTCACAGCACGAATCGCCACGATAACGGAGCCGATGAGAAAGACGATAGGCAAAAGCATAAAAAAGATTTCCATAATTTCAGACCTCCAAATAATACTTTTAATGGTAAACTTAAAAAGAAAGCGAATTTAATGTTTTTCGACCAAAACTGGGGTAAACGGCCGGCCGCCGCCTTCAAAGAACCGGCTGAACATCTCGTAAAACTCGAGCCTAAGCACTTGGATGCCAACCAAAAGCCCTTCCATGGCCATTACAATAATATTGCCGATAACGGCGGTGACCACATAGCCAAAGGAACCAAACAAATTGGCCAATGTAAATACCATAAGCATCATGCCGGCGTGCACTAACACAAAGGCGCCCACACGCAAAAACGACATGGTATTGGTTACGTAGCTTAACAGCACTTCAATCAGCTCAAAGATATTCTGTACCACGTAGCCGCCCCAGCTTTCCGGCTTCCAATCAGGATCATGGGCTGCCAGCTTACCCAAAGGTTCGCGCATTAAGATGCACAAAAGGGGAAGGATAAGCAAGCACAAAACATAGGGGAGATTAAACAACGAATGCCCCGTGACCATGCCCAGGATACCGGCGATTAAAGAAACATAAAAGATAAAACCGCAAATGCCGTTGGCACCAAATATAGCTTTTTCGTAATTTCGCTGCTTAAATGACGAATAAATATTGATAAGCATTGCAATCATCACCAGCAAGATGCCGATGCCCACCGCAGAAAGAATGATCATGGTGGTGGTTTGTGGCTGCATAACCTCAATTGGCTTTTCATCCATATTAAACAGCAACTTATATAATGGATCCAAGGCGTTTTCTAAACCGAATACTGAGCCAAAGAACAAGCCGAATATGGCCGAACTGATGCCGCAGGGAATCAAAATTTTACCCAGCTTCATGCCTTTTAAGCGCCACATCAGGTACCCAACAACAGAAAGCACCAGCCCTTGCCCCAAATCGCCAAACATAATGCCAAAAAGGATGGTGTAGGTGATGGCCACAAAGGGGGTGGGATCCACCTCGTTATACTGAGGCAATCCGTACATATCCACAAAGAATTCAAACGGCCGGAAAATACGCTTGTTTTTCAGCTTTACAGGCGGCTCGTGCTTTAGCGCGTCCTCAACCGGATCAATAGAAAACTCAATGCCCTCCACCTGATTCAGCTGATCGGCCAGGCTTTTTTCTTCGTCGGCTAAAATCCAGCCGGTCAGCACAAAGCTGTTGTTGTAACGCGCCGCGTAACGCCGCATACCGAAATAAGTGTCTAGCTCTTCGAGCAGCGAATAAACCTGTAAACATTTTTCCTTTTCCCGATCCCACAAGGCGTCGATGTCCTTCTGAATATCGTTGCAAGCCTCGGTTGTGGCGGCTATTTGTTGCTGTAGGGTACTAACCGTTTCTTCAGGCGTAGTATCCACCTTGGGAACCCGCAACCGCTCAAAATACAAGCCGGAAAAAATGCGATCGATCTCATCAGCGTAATCGATTGGGGCAAAGTAAACGCCCCAATAGTGGGTTTTGTCGCTAGTACACTGGAAAAACATCAGGTAGGGATTATCACGGTAGGATTCCAGCTTCTCATAGCTTTCTTTTGGGATACGGCCAAAACGGACCTTGATGAATTTGCAGGCAAAAATCTCATGAAGATCCAATTGCAGCCCTAAAAAATGGCTCATTTCTACAACAGATTTTCGATATTTGTCTAGTTCTTGCTTTAAAGCAGTGCGCTTATTCAGCAAAGCGCCCATTTCCTCCGTAAAGGAACTGACATAAGAAATTGCTTCTTCTTTGCTCAATTGCCCTTTTTCAGTATCTACCAGATCAAAGGGCTTGCCCGCTAATGTTAACGTATCCGTTAATGCATGCAGCGGCTTTTCATAGGGATTTTCTTCATAAATTAAAGAAAAATTGTGGGTATCGGAATAAAAAGATAATGCCTCTTCTGGATGGAAAATATGGGAATGACCGCAAATGCCGATCACGTTATCCAACTGAGACATAACGCCGATAATATTGGCGATTTTGACTGCCGAAACAGCCACGGTACCATCAACTCCTTCCCCCTTATGATTCAGCTTTATAAATTAATAGCTTTTTTGTTTCTTCTTCGGGAACCTGGTAGCGTATCCCCTCAATCACACAGGTGATATTATGCTGCTCAATCTCATTTAGAAAAATATAAGAAAGCATAACAACCGGAGGATGCACCGAAAAACGGATATCGTGCCGGCCCTCTTTATAAAGCATACGCATGGGCAGTTCGTCTGCGTAATTGTATTCCATTTGGGCAATCCGCTTACCCAACGGCAGCGATCGGAATACAGCGTTTACTTGGCGCACATTAGGAGCGGCCAACATCGCGTTGATTTGCTCTTGAGAGAAGGTGCCGAACGGCAACAATAACGAACGGATGTAATCCGGTTCGGCGTGGTAGTATTGCTTTAAACGCACGATACGGGAGTAATTGGTTAAGTCTAGATAATCGTTAAAAATCTCACGCACTTCAGCTTTGGTTCGCCCTTTGGTATGCTGTTCAATAATTTGAAAGCTGTTGCGATATAAATAGGTATATAAGGCATTTTCCAACACCGTTAAATTAACCGGCTCACCATCATGGGGGCGAAAGGGTTCCAACAATTTACGGTAGGGGGAATGAGCAACCGCCGCTAAAAAGTCGTCAAAATTGCGCATATCAGCTAAAGCAGAAAGATTAATTTGCGTGTGCTTTTCCAAAAATACCGGCATCGCGAACAGATAATCTTTCGGCCGTCCCAAAGAGAGCAGCATCAGGCTGTGCATAATCTGTTCTATTTCAAGGCTTTGAATGAGATAAGCGGCAAAATGCTCGCCGGATGATAATTCATACCGGCAAATGGAAGAGGCGTCGTAAAAGAACTTTTGCCGCAGCAAAGTTTCCAACTGGCCGCGGTGAACATTGTGTTCGTTAACGCCGGTTAAGATATCGCGGTAGACGGTATTCTGCTTTAAATAAGCGGCAACCTCGCCCACGGTACCGCAACCCAAAAGAGCCTGATAATCTTTCGTTTTTAAGCGTTTGCCATACATAGCCCGCGCTTTTGCCAATATGACGTTGGAAGAGAGGGAAGAAAGCATTGTGTTATTCCTCCAGTGCCCGCTTAACAATAGTATCTACCCATTGCGCGCCGTTTTGGGCGTAAAGGGCATCTAATTGGCGGCTGGCCTCTTCGTGCTTTGCTTGGGTTTGCGCAAAAGCGATGTTTGCCTGCTCCCGCTCAGTTTTTTCATTTAATTGAATGCGTTTTCGTGCTTGCGCTAAAAAATCCTCACGAATTTGTTTCTTCTTTTCTAGAATTTCTTGCTGCGACTGCACTTTTTCGCGCTGCGCTTCTTCTGTTATTAGCTGCGCTTTCTGATCCATTTCCACAATTTGTTGAATCATGTTTTGCATAGCCATGCACCTCCGGGTAAAGAAAACGGAGAAAAAGCAACGGAATCGATCGTTTTTTCTGCTGTTTTTCTTCTGGCAAGGCGCCTTAAAGCGCCTTGCCAAACAATTATTGTATTGCTAACGCTCTAGATTATATTCCTTTCTTTTCAAGCTGACAATAGATATTCTGTATAAGATTCCGGTATATCAATTTAATAAATGTGTAAATCGACTAATTCTTTAGGCTTTGTAAGGGCGCAGGAATGCGGCCGCCACGATGGATAAACTTAGCGGGGGACTTTTGATTAATAGGCATAACCGGTCCTTCTCCCAACAAACCGCCAAAATTAAGTTCTTCGCCTGCCTTTTTGCCAATAGCCGGAATAACACGCACCGCCGTTGTTTTGGAGTTAACCATTCCAATGGCAGCTTCGTCGGCAATAATGCCCGATATTACTTCGGCAGAGGTGTCGCCTGGGATGACTATCATATCAAGGCCAACGGAGCAAACCGCCGTCATGGCTTCAAGCTTTTCCATGGTTAAGGTGCCGCTGCGGGCCGCCGCTATCATACCCGCATCTTCTGTTACCGGTATAAAGGCGCCGGAAAGGCCGCCCACATGGGAGGACGCCATAACGCCGCCTTTTTTTACTGCGTCGTTTAGCAAAGCCAGTGCCGCAGTGGTGCCATAGGCGCCGCACTGTTCTAAACCCATTTCTTCCAAAATATGGGCCACAGAGTCGCCGATAGCGGGGGTGGGCGCTAATGATAGATCAATAATACCAAAGGGAACACATAGGCGGCGAGAGGCCTCTTGCGCCACCAGCTGCCCCATTCTGGTTACTTTAAAGGCGGTTTTCTTAACAATATCGGCCACTTCGGTGATGTTACAATTGCCCGCTTTTGCCAAAGCCGCCCGCACCACGCCGGGGCCCGAAACCCCAACGTTGATTACGCAGTCCGGCTCGCCGGGCCCATGGAATGCTCCGGCCATAAAAGGATTATCCTCTGGTGCGTTACAAAATACCACAAGTTTAGCGGCGCCAATGCATTCTTGATCCGCTGTTTGTTCGGCCGTTTTGCGCACGATTTTGCCCATCATGGCCACGGCATCCATATTGATGCCGGCTTTAGTAGAGCCGATGTTCACTGAGGAACAAACATGCTCGGTAACGCTTAGCGCTTCGGGGATACTTTGAATTAAAGCATAATCGCCGGGCGCAAAGCCTTTGTGAACCAAGGCGGAGTAACCGCCAATGAAATTGACGCCAACGGTTTGCGCCGCCCGTTCCAAGGTTTGGGCAAACTTCACGGGATTTTTGGTGGGAGAAGCGGCAGCTATCATAGCAATGGGGGTAACGGCAATCCTTTTGTGGATAATGGGGATGCCGTATTCTGTGCTAATGGCTTCTCCTGTTTTTACCAGATTGGCAGCATACCGGCATATTTTATCATATATTTTATCGCAAGCTTTGTTGATATCACTGTCGGCGCAATCCAACAAAGATATCCCCATTGTAATCGTGCGAACGTCTAGATGTTCGTCATCGATCATGGTAATGGTTTCTAATATATCATGGGAATTTATCATGCGTTTTTCATCCTTTCCGGGTGGTTCGTATTGCGCTTAGATTAGATGCGGTGCATGGAGTTAAAAATGTCCTCGTGCATCACATGAATTTTTAGCCCCTGCTCATCGCCCAAGGTGACCAAGCGGTTGACCAGCTGATCAAAGGGGATATTGGCTTTCGAAATATCAACCATCATGATCATAACAAACATTTCTTGTAAAATCGATTGGGTAACCTCCAAAATGTTTACGTCGGCTTGGGCACACTCGGCAGATACCCGCGCCAAAATTCCCACCATATCTTTTCCAATAACCGTAATAACTGCTCGCATGAGAGAACCTCCTGTTTTTTCAGTAATCTATTATAAAGTATGATTTATAATAAGCCCCTAAACTTTGTGAACAATCCGGTGTAAGCGAACAAGGCGGCAGCCCTGCGGCGCCTGACAGCCAACCCAAGCCATTGGGCAAAAACACCGAATCATTAACGCCAATTTAGATTATGGCTAGGAAGCTCAAGTCTGTCAAGAGCTTTTATTGCATCCGGTTATATATTAGTGGGGTCTGGCATGCAAGCTGTTCTTCATTTGTAGTTACGCTGTTCATTTCAGACAGTTTGCATCACAGAAACAATACTGTTATCAAAGTTTCCCCAGTCAAAGGGGACCGTTTGGCCGGTAGCAAGTAAATATGCAACAGTAGGCTTGTGATAACCGGCAGCCATAGGCAAAGCCGGCGAAGAATTTCTAGATAATGGGGAGATGATATACCTGTTTTATAGCGCTTTGCAACATAGGGTACATGCGATAATAATACCAAATTTTATGGCGTTTGTGGCCATATTCCCGCTGTTTTTTGGGGTGCAAAACGCTAGGATTTCGGTAAGCTGTATGGTATAATGTGCATAAAACCGTCCTTACTCTGTTCATTCGTGTTTCGACGGAAGATGAGGATTGTGCTCATTCTTCTCGCTTGGGCGCACTTTCTTACATATTTTATATAAGTAAAATTGTTTATTAATTTTTTATTATATAATGAAAAAGATAGGCCTTTCGGTCATTTTCGGATAGGCTTGGTTATCATTTAAGAAAGGAAGATTGTCAACCATGCGGTACCGCTATATATCCGACAGCCACACCCACACAGATAGTTCACGCGACGGGGTAGATCCGGCGACCATGCTGTGCGAACAAGCGGCTTCTTTGGGCTTATACGCTCTAACTGTTACCGATCACTGCGAATGTGAGGTATACGAGCAGGAGGAATATGATCGTTCTGTCGTGCAGTCATACTTTGAAGCCTGTAAAGCCCAAGCAGTGTTTCGCGGTAGGCTGAGGGTATATGCCGGTGTAGAGCTGGGGCAGCCTCTGCACGACGAAGAGGCTGCGCAAACGGTTTTGCATGCTTGCGATTTTGACTTTGTTTTAGCTTCTGTGCATGCATTGCGCGGCCGTCAGGATTTTTATTTTATGGAATATACAGACGAAGAATCCGCTTATCAACTGTTGGAAGAATATTTTGATGAGCTAATTCGCGTAACAGACTGGGGGCATTTTGATTCGTTGGCACATTTGACCTACCCGTTGCGCTACATGGTCGGCAGCGGGTTAACCATTGATTTAAGCCGTTTTGCCCCTAAAATCGATGTGATTTTGTCTCGTTTGGTGGCCAAAGGTAAGGCGTTAGAAATTAATACGTCAGGATTGCGCCAAGCGATCGGGAAGACCCTGCCGGATATTGATATCGTCAAGCGGTTTCATGAGCTGGGGGGCAAGTATATTACCCTGGGTTCCGATGCCCATCGCTGGGCCGATGTTGGCGCAGGCATTGAAGAAGGGCTTGCATTGGCGCAAAAAGCCGGGTTTGACCATTTCTGTGTGTATGAGCAAAGAGAACCACATTTACTGCCCATCACCTGACCGGCTCGTCGCCGTCTATCATTTATAAAGGAGTGACTGTCATGAAGGAATTATTAGAACTATTAAATGAGAATGCGCGGCTAACCCCCGCCCAGCTGGCAGCAATGCTGGATACAACGCAAGAAGAAGTAACCGCGGCGATTGAAAATTACGAGAAAAGTGGCGTGATAAAGGGCTATAAGGCTCTAATCGATTGGGATAAGGCGCCCAGCAAGACCGTATCCGCCTTGATTGAATTGAAGGTTACGCCCAAACGTGAAACCGGCTTTGATGAAATCGCCAAGCGCGTGATGATGTTTGAAGAGGTAGAAAGCGTTTATTTAATGGCGGGCGCATATGACTTGGCGGTGATGGTCAAGGGGGCCACCATTCAGGATATTGCTATGTTTGTGTCTAAAAGGTTGTCTACTCTGGATTCTGTGCTGTCTACCGCCACGCATTTTATTCTTACGCGCTACAAAGATGGCGGCGTGGTGCTTTGCGATGACAGTGAGCACGACGAAAGGGGGACCATGCTGCTGTGATCGATTATCAGCGCCTGTTAAATGATCAAATACAAGAGGTGAAACCGTCGGGTATCCGGCGATTTTTCGATATAGCCAATGAAATGGAAAACGTCATCTCGCTTAGCATCGGCGAGCCGGATTTTACAACCCCTTGGCATGTGCGCCAGGCGGGTATTGATTCGTTGGAGAAGGGAAAAACCTGGTATACGCCCAACCGCGGCTTTATGGAGCTAAGGCGGGAAATATGCCGGTATTTTTCCCGTAGGTTCCATGTGGAGTATCAGCCGGAACAAGAGGTTTTGGTAACGGTAGGCGGCTCAGAGGCCATTGACTTGTGCGTTAGAACTTTGATAAACCCCGGCGACGAGGTGTTGGTGGTTCAGCCGAGTTTTGTGTGCTATGTGCCTATGGTACAGATGGCCCATGGAGTGGCAAAAATTATTGAAACAAAAGCATGCAATGAGTTTCGCTTGACGGCGCAAGAGCTGGAAGAACATATTACCCCCAAGACCAAACTGCTGATTCTTCCGTTCCCCAATAATCCTACTGGGGCGGTTATGCGCCGGCGGCATCTGGAGGAAATTGCGCCGGTTATCAAAAAGCATAACTTGTTGGTGTTATCCGACGAGATCTACAGCGAGCTAACCTATGGCGATGAGCCGCCGGTTTCTATAGCAGAGATTAGCGGCATGCGGGAGCGCACCATTGTGGTAAATGGTTTTTCAAAAACCTATGCCATGACCGGTTGGCGCTTAGGCTATGCTTTGGGGCCTGCGCCTATCTTATCGCAAATGACTAAGCTGCACCAATATGCGATTATGAGCGCGCCTACTACTGCTCAATATGCCGCTATCGAGGCGCTGCGCAACGGGGATGAGGATATTGCCTATATGCGCAAGCAATACGATATGCGCCGCCGGTTGGTGGTGGATGGTTTTCGTCGAATGGGGTTAAGCTGTTTTGAACCCCAGGGGGCTTTTTACGTTTTTCCCTGCATCAAAAGCGTAGGGTTGTCTTCTGAAGAATTTTGCGAACAACTGTTAATGAGCGAGCGGGTGGCGGTTGTGCCGGGCAATGCCTTTGGCGACAGCGGTGAGGGTTTTGTGCGCGTGTCTTATTCTTATTCTGTTAAGCATTTGACCGAGGCCTTGGTGCGCATTGAGCGGTTTATTCAATCGCGCGCTTGATCCTTTAGGCGGGAGGTTTGAGATATGCAGGTTACGGTAAACGCGCCGGCCAAAATCAACCTAACGTTGGATATTTTAGGCAGACGCGCCGACGGATACCATACGGTGCGCATGCTGATGCAGTCGGTTAGCTTAAGCGACACGGTTACGCTAACAACCGTACCAGAGGGAAGCGTTCAACTGTGGTGCAGTCGGCCGGATTTGCCGTGTGATGAAGGGAATATTGCTTATCGGGCCGCGCAGCTCTTCTTTGCGCAAGAGGAAGTTACGCCTTTTTCAGTGAAGATCGATATTCAAAAACGCATACCGGTGGCGGCCGGTTTGGCGGGTGGTAGCACAGATGCTGCTGCGGTGCTAGTGGGGTTAAACCACATGGCGGGTATGCCGTTTCATGTGCAACAGCTGGCGCAGCTGGGAGCTGCGTTAGGGGCAGATGTACCCTTTTGCTTACTGGGGGGCACGATGATAGCCCAGGGGATAGGCACTGAGCTGACAGCGGCTCCCCCGTTGCCGGCTTGCAGTCTGGTGTTGGCCAAGCCCGGGGTTTCAGTATCAACGCAAGAAGCCTACCGGCAAAGCGACAAGGAAGGGTTTTGCAGCGCCTTTGGTACCGGCGCAGTGCTGGCCGCCTTGCAGCAAGGGGACCTGTCTTCTGTGGCGGCGGCGGTTTGTAATGATTTTGAGCAGGTTTTGCAACTGGAATCGATCCAGAAGATTAAGGCAGAAATGCTGCGCGCAGGGGCGTTGGGCGCCTGTATGAGCGGAAGCGGCCCCACGGTATTTGGTGTTTTTGCGCTTGAGGAACAAGCCCAGGCTTGCGCAATGCAGTTACAAAAAGAGTTGCAAGAGGTTTTTGTGTGCACCGCGCAGCAAGAAGGCTGCCGGGTCATTAAAACGGTGTGAGCGGCGGCTGCCCAACGGTGTGGCAAAAGGATACTGATGAATGCGGTGCACTGCCTAGTTATGGATAGGGCGCCAATAAAAAACTCTATGGAGGGGAATAGTACCTTCCATAGAGTTTTTATCGTAAAACTTAGTTGCTGGAGACGGCGCTTGAAGTTCAGCCTAGAACAGAAAACGGCAGAGGGCTCCAAAGTGGCTTTTGCAAAGGCTATTTTATTGTTTAGATATTTTTTATGGCCTCTACCGCCATTTGATATGAAGCGGAAATTTGCGGCATCAAAGAGCAGGCGCTTGCCCAGTCGCCCGCCCGTAGCAGCTGTACCTGTTGTGTTAGTAAATCAAATAATGCCGTCATTGAAAGGTTTCCGCATATACCTTTTAGGGTATGGGAAGCGGCCATTGCCTGTTTCTGATCTCCGGCTGAAACGGCATGTAAAAGGGTGCGATAATTGGAATCTTCTAAAAACCGTTTTAAAAAGCGCGTCAGCAGTGCTTCGTTCCCCATAAAACGTTCCAAACCGTCGTTTATATTGATTCCTGCGGCACTTAAAGTCTCTTTGGTTTGTGGCTGCATTTTATATTCATCTCCTCATTTTTAATTTTTTGCAGGCTTCGCAATCAAAGAGTACAAAGCTTGTATCTCTTTCTATGGTAAGCCTTGCAACAGTTGTATAAAACAAGAGTAGTATTGGCGCGATGACGAAAGACTAAAAAAGAATAAGGTGGCATATTTTGGTGCCTGCTTTGGAATGGATCAATGAAAGGAAGGGAAAAATGGAAATCGAAAGAAAATTTTTAATTGATGATTTTCCAACGCATTTGCCGCTGTTGGAAAAAGCGGTAACCCAACAAGGGTATTTGTGCACCAAACCGGTGGTGCGCATTCGTAAAAAGCAAGTGCAGGGCAAAGACGATACTTTTGTATTGTGCTT